>NZ_MUBK01000006.1 GCF_002127545.1 Xenorhabdus beddingii | reverse complement strand
GTCACGTAAAATCGTGGGGTATCATGTCCACGATAACCTAAAAACAGACTCGGTCATCAAGGCGTATAAACAGGCCTTAAGAGGCCGAAAATTGACCGGACAATCACTGCTCCATCATTCAGACAGGGGATTGCAATATTGTTCAAAATCCTATCAGGCGTTACATGAGTACCATGCCGTCATGTGCTCAATGACAGACGGCTACGATTGTTATCAGAATGCTTTGGCAGAACGGGTCAATGGGATACTGAAAAACGAATTTTTACTCTGTAAGCCCGCTAATCTTAAAGAAGCGACGACAATGGTGAGTGAATCGATAGAGATTTATAATCGATACCGACCCCACTTAGCCCTAAAATATCAAACGCCCGATGACGTACATCATCAGGCGGTGATGAGTAAAATAAGTGTCAACGTATATCAGGACTAGACACTCTACGGTTGCAGTCCTTAATACCAACGCAGTATCCAACCCCGGGGTTAAGGTCAGTAATGCGGCGGCAAGGGTAAACGCCAATAAAGTATCAGTCACCAACATGTTGATCTCCGAAAGAAATAAGCACCTACTCGAAACCTATATATTCAATAGGTACGGATTTTGTCAACCACACCCCGTTATCTGCTTGATGAAATTTAAAGCCCTGTTCATACATCAATTGTGCTTCAATTTTCAAGATAATCGCCTTGCCGTGACGTTGCCCCACCTTGGTCGCCGTGGATTCATCCGCCGATAAATGCACGTAGTGCCGTGTTCCTGCCACTAATCCCTGTTTAAAAATCGAATCCAAAAAACGGGTGGCTGTGCCGTGGTACAAAATCACCGGCGGAATTTTTTCTTGATAACCGATATCCACCAGCTTGGTTGAGTGCCCCTGTACTGCTCTGATGCGTTTTTGGTCCTCTGAAATGGCAAACCGTTTTTTATCATTGGAATCGACAACTTTCTCAATAAGCGCATAGTTCAATCGCTTACCGTGCTTAACAGCACATTTTATCAACGTACCGATATCCGCCCACCCTTCACTATCCAAAGTCAAACCAATGGATTCCGGTTGATGGCGTAATACATAACTTAAAAATCGGCTAATTTTAGTATCGATCTGATCCATGTTTTTACCTGTTGATTTGAATTCCCTATATTTGATGACGCTTAACTCAGAAATCCGCGTTTCATTACCCAACGCTTTAAATAATCATCCAACAACTTATGGCTGCGTTCAGGCTTATCCTTAAACTCACAGCGCATCAATGTTTCATCTAATTCTGATTCAATAAAAGCGTGAATTTTCGGTTTACGCAGGCCATATTCTGCCTCATTTGCTGACCGTTTAATTCGCAGCAGATCATCAATTTCCATTTTTAATAGCGGATCATCCACCGTTCCCGCCATCAGTGTTTCAAAATCCATCGGCGGCACACCTTTACCCATTTCGATCCAGCGGACAGCAAGCAAGGGACGCAATACGTAAAAATATTTTTTTAACCGGACTTCTTCACCTTGCAGATAACCCCTAAAGTTTTTCTTCGCCATCGAGAGATAGTGATAGCGCGCTTTAATGTCCGAAAAGAAATGCGATACCATCGTTTTCAATCCATTGGTTGCCGCCGGATCAGCATGATAAATGATGGGAGAATCCAACCACTCCATTAAGGTTGGATTCGCCTGTTTCAGCAATTTTAGAGTCTTGCGGAGTTCCCACCCACTGATATCCAGTTCATCACTGATCGGCAGTTCAATCACGTCCCTCCCCGCTTCCACTTTGAGATACCAGTCCACAGGATGGACATAAATAAACCGTACATCGTAATCGCTGTCCGGTGAGGCAAAACCCCACCCACGACTGCCGGATTCACAGGCGTACAGTATCCGCACGCCATAATTTTTTTCGATGTCAGCCAGCTCCTGTTTGATGCGGGAACGCATGGCAGGGCTGACTGCGCGTGTTTTTATTTCCCTTTCCATTTCTTCTATTTTCCTATTTATTCATGTTTACCCTTTTACACACACCACCTGACGCAAGGTATGCACAATTTCCACCAGCGATGACTGCGCTGCCATCACAGCGTCGATGTCTTTGTATGCCATCGGGATTTCATCGATCACATCGCTGTCTTTACGACATTCCACATGGGCTGTTGCTCGTTTTTGATCACTGACGGTGAAGCGTTTTTTCGCTTCGGTACGGCTCATGACCCGGCCTGCTCCGTGACTGCATGAACAAAAACTCTCTTCGTTTCCAAGCCCACGAACGATATAACTTTTCGCCCCCATTGAACCCGGAATGATCCCCATTTGGCCTTTGCGGGCAGATACTGCACCTTTACGTGTTACCAGCACCTCTTCACCGAAATGCTGCTCACGCTGTACATAGTTATGGTGGCAGTTCACCGCTTCCTGCTGGGTGGTAAAGGGTTTTGGGATCTCACGTGACAACGCCTCAAGCACTCGGTGCATCATCACTTCCCGGTTCTGGCGGGCATAATCCTGCGCCCAACCTACCGCTTCCATATAATCGTCAAAATAACGGCTTCCTTCCTCGAAATACGCCAGGTCGCGATCTGGCAGGTTAGCGATATGCTGCTGCATATCTTGCTGCGCCAGCGTGATAAATAAGTTACCGATGGCATTACCCACACCACGGGAACCGCTATGCAGCATGATCCAAACGCGATCCGCTTCATCAAGGCACAATTCGATAAAATGGTTCCCCGTTCCCAGCGTTCCTAGGTGCTGGTGGTTATTGGTGGTCAATAGTTTTGGGTATTTATCGGTAATACACTTGAACCCATCCGCCAATGTCGCCCAATGTTGATCCACAATCTCCGGCGCGTTATACCAAGACCCCTTATCACGGCCGCCACGGTTTACGGTACGTCCATGCGGTACAGCAGACTCAATGGCATGACGAATATTCAACAGGCTATCCGGTAAGTCAGATGCCACCAGCGAAGTACGCACCGCAATCATTCCGCAACCAATATCCACCCCAACCGCAGCCGGGATAATCGCGCCGTGAGTCGGGATCACACTACCGATGGTAGAACCTTTACCGACATGGACATCCGGCATTACCGCCAGATGTTTGAAAATAAAAGGCATCTTCGCCGTGTTTTGCAATTGGGTAATGGCTTTGGGATCGACTGGTACGCCATTCGTCCACATTTTTACCGGTACACCATTTTCTTGCGTCAATAAGTTATAAGCGTTGGTTTTCATTTCAGTTGTTGTCATTATTGTTCTCCTTTCATTTTTACCCATGCGTTTAACACTCATGCTATCTCAGTGTATAGACCCTCTGGTTATTGCCAATTGCGTGCCAACTTTGAAAAAAAACAGAAATATTATTTATCTATTTGAAAATTAGCTGTTTTTATTTTCGACTCATTTTGATTATTGTTTTTGCAGATTAAATTACTTATCTTTCTATATCGTTGTTTATAAATTTAGATAACCAAAATGCAGGGAAGACGATGAAACGCAGAGTGGCTATTGGAATTTTGGGTACAAAGTTAGATAGGCGAGGCAAGAAGGCCAATCGCTGGGCAAAATGGCGCCCTACTATTGGTATGTGCCAACAGCCGGAGTTGCCAATCGATAAACTGGAACTGCTTTATCAAACCAATGACTGCGTTTTGGCAGCGCGAGTGAAAGAGGATATTGAACACACTTCACCACAGACAGAAGTGGTATTGAATGAAATTCACATCGAAGATCCCTGGGATTTTGAAGAAGTTTATACCGCGCTGCTGGATTTTGCCGTTCGTTACCCTTTCGATACCGAAAACGAAGAGTACCTGGTACATATCACAACCGGGACCCACGTTGCACAAATTTGCTGGTTCCTGCTGACCGAAGCCCGTTATCTGCCAGCACAACTGCTCCAGACATCGCCCAAAAATGAGGGGGATGAAAGCCATCCCGCCGGCGTTTATACGATCATCGATTTAGATCTCAGCCGTTATACCACTCTGACCAGCCGCTTTCAGCGCGAACAACAGGAACAGGTCGCATTCTTGAAAGCGGGCATCGCTACACGCAATGCCAATTTCAACCGCCTGATCGACCAAGTGGAGCGCGTCGCCTTTCGTTCCACGGCGCCCATTTTGCTGACCGGGCCGACGGGTGCAGGTAAATCCTTTCTTGCCCGCCGAATCTATCAGCTACGGCAATCACGCTATTTAATCAAAGGGCGATTTGTAGAGGTGAACTGTGCCACTCTGCGCGGTGATAACGCGATGTCCACGCTATTTGGTCACGTCAAGGGCGCATTTACAGGGGCGATTCAGCCACGCACCGGGCTGCTTCGTGAAGCCGATGGGGGCATTCTGTTTCTTGACGAAGTGGCAGAATTGGGATTGGATGAACAAGCCATGCTGTTGAAAGCCATTGAAGAAAAGAGTTTCCTGCCTTATGGCTCGGATAAGGCAGTGCACAGTGATTTTCAATTAATTGCCGGCACACACCGTGACCTGCGTGATTGGGTGGTTCAGGGAAAATTTCGCGAAGATTTATATGCCCGCATAAATATGTGGACTTATCAACTGCCCGGTTTGGCGCAACGCCGCGAAGATATTGAACCAAACATCGATTATGAACTTGCTCGCTATGCACAAATGCAACAAACGCAAGTGCGCTTTGATAAAGAAGCACGGCAAATTTACCTGCATTTTGCCTGTTCTGCACAGGCGCAGTGGCGGGGAAATTTTCGTGAACTCAGCGCGTCCGTAGCGCGGATGGCGACATTTGCCGAAAATGGACGTATCAACCAACCGTTAGTTGAAGAAGAAATCATCAGACTCAAGCAAAATTGGGGCGGGGAGGAACATGCTTCCCTGCTGCCACAGGGGTTGCCGGAAATCGATCTATTTGATCGCCAACAATTGGAAACCGTGATTAAGATCTGCCGTAGATCCACCAGCTTATCGGAAGCAGGCCGCAAGTTATTTGCCGTTTCACGCCAACAGAAAAAACAGCCCAATGATGCCGATAGATTACGTAAGTACCTTGCCCGATTCGGTCTGGATTGGGAAAGCATTCAACATGACTAGGAGAAGAATAAAATGGAACTGAAATTCTTAGGCACCAGCGCAGGCATTCCCACCAAAGCGCGCAATGTGACCAGCCTGATACTCGATTTACAGGGTATCCGTAACGCACTGTGGATGTTTGATTGCGGAGAAGGAACCCAACACCAGATCCTTCATTCCCCTATCAAGATAGCCAAACTGGAGAAAATCTTTATCACTCACCTGCATGGTGATCATATCTTCGGTCTGCCCGGATTATTGTGCAGCCGTTCCATGGGCGGCTCTACCGATCCCCTTACTTTATATGGACCAACCGGCATACGTCAGTTTGTAGAAACGGCATTGCAACTGAGTAGCTCGTTTCTGACCTATCCATTGGAAATTATCGAAATCCAGCCAGGGCAACTGTTTGATGATGGTGAACTCAGCGTTACGGCTTATACCTTGAATCATCGGGTGGAATGTTATGGTTATCGGATTGAAGAACACGACAAACCCGGTGCGCTCGATGCTCAAAAGCTGGATCAGGATGGCATTCCCCGTGGCCCGTGGATGCAGGCCTTAAAGCAAGGCGCTACGGTAACGCTGGAAGATGGTCGTACAATTTGTGGCAAAGCGTATTTAGGCACCCCGATTCGTGGAAAATCACTGGCTATTTTCGGGGATACCGAACCTACGCCGGAGGCACTGAAAATGGCCGCCAATGTGGATGTGATGGTGCATGAAACGACGCTGGAAGATGCATTCGCTGCAAAAGCCAATGAACGGGGGCATTCCACCACCAAACAAGCCGCAACACTGGCGCGTGATGCTCAGGTAAAACATTTTATCGCCACCCATATCAGCGGACGCTATGGTATCGAAGAGTGCCCGCGATTATTGGCGGAATGCCGGGAAATATTCCCCAATACCGATCTGGCCAACGATTTTTCGGTATTTATAATTAAGTAATACAAATGAAAACGGAGGGGAAAAACATGATATATATACAGGTATTGGCGGAAACATTGATATATAATATTTCTTGATATCGTGAAGAAAGAAAATATCGCCTATTTATAGTTACACCATTAAACAAAAATAAAAGGTCTGAAAAATAAATATGGATTACGCAAAAATTTCTCCCCTCGTCATTAATCCCCTATATCAAAGCTACGCAGAAATACATGCTTCTAAACTGGATCAAGCCTTAATTCTGCTGGTAGAAACTCGTGTATCTCAAATAAATGGCTGTGCCTATTGTTGTCATCTTCATGCCGAACAAATTCGCAAAAATCATGGTATAGAACAAGTCAAACTGGATAAATTGCCTGCATGGTTCAATTCCAGCATCTACAGTACCAAAGAAAAATTGGCATTGGAGTGGTGTGAAGCCCTGACAACCGATCTCAAACAAAGCACACTGGATAATATCAAAGAACGCCTTGATGCCATTTTCACAGAAAAAGAGATTGTTGACCTGACTGCCGCGATTTCCCTTATGAACGCCTTCAACAGAATGGCCGTCAGTTTGGGTGACAGAAACGAATAATCACCTCTTTGTTTCGGTTCTTGGATCTGACAAGCCATCAAAACAAAAATTTCTTCCGGCAAACCTTGCGGTGAATGCTATCGTGAGTATAATGCGCGACGATTTGCCGGGAGAAAACATGAAAGATTGCGCTGTAAAGGCCGTTACAAAACATCAAGCTAACGAAACACTGTCTGCTGGCAGCGTAAGCGCATTGTTTTTCCCATTGCTCAACCGAACATTAAAAAAGCCCCTCAATTGAGGGGCTTTTTTTTGCTGCCCAGTCCAAGGCTAGAAGTCATCAGAGAGGAACGTAAACATGGCTAATCCGTTATATCGCAAGCATATCATTTCAATTAACGATCTGAGCCGCACAGATCTGGAACGGGTATTGCAAACGGCCGCTGCATTGAAAGCCAATCCACAGACTGAGTTACTGAAACACAAGGTGATCGCAAGTTGCTTCTTTGAGGCTTCAACGCGCACTCGTCTCTCTTTTGAAACGGCTATCCAGCGACTCGGTGCTTCCGTCGTCGGCTTTGCTGACAGCAGCAATACTTCATTGGGTAAAAAGGGAGAAACGTTGGCTGATACGATTTCTATCATCAGCCAGTATGCCGATGCAATCGTCATGCGTCACCCACAGGAAGGCGCGGCGCGACTGGCTTCTGAATTTTCCGGCCATATCCCGGTCATTAACGCCGGCGACGGTGCAAATCAGCATCCGACCCAAACTTTGCTTGATCTGTTTACTATTCAGGAAACGCAGGGCAGACTGGAAAACCTGAAAATCGCTATGGTTGGTGATTTGAAATATGGCCGGACTGTCCACTCACTGACACAAGCGCTGGCGAAATTCGATGGCAACCATTTCTGTTTCATCGCTCCGGATGCCCTTGCTATGCCAAGCTATATCCTGCATATGTTGGATGAAAAACAGGTGAGTTACAGCCTCCACACTCACTTTGAAGATGTGCTGCCTGAACTGGATATTCTGTATATGACCCGCGTCCAGAAAGAGCGTCTTGATCCTTCAGAATATGCCAATATCAAGGCTCAGTTTGTTCTGCGCGCGGCAGATCTGGTGCAGGTCAAAGAGAACCTGAAAGTGCTGCACCCGCTGCCACGCATTGATGAAATTACGGTTGATGTCGATAAAACCCCCTATGCTTACTACTTCCAGCAAGCAGGTAATGGCATTTTTGCCCGTCAAGCCTTGTTGTCGTTAGTCTTGAATGAAGAGGTTGTTATAGCGCAATAAAAAACAGCCCGTAATATTATGATTGAGGAAATTATCCCTTGGTCATAATATTATTTCCCTCAGGAAAGATTTTTATTTCTTTTAAGTTAACCAGATAAATTATCTGCATTATTGTTATGCTCGGTCATACGATGATCTGACTTTACGCCTGTTCTTATGAAATCGGCTGGATGATAATAACACTCTGGTTCGGCGGGCTTTTCAGATGTGCCTCTCCTATGTCTCTATGTGGGGATTTAATACCAAACTACGGCAAGACGAAGCCCACGCCTTTATCGTCAAATACCTGTTGCAAGGAAAAGACGCCGTTGCCGCCACCGATTATAAACGCTTCCCTGCCCTGTTCTTGTTCAAGGATAAAAAACCGGCTGATTTTGATCAGCAACTTGAACTTATTTTGGCGGAACTGGATAAACACAATAGCAATGAACAGGAAGACCCATCCGGAACGTCAGACCAACCATAAATTTAACCACCTTTAATTCCATTCTGGCATTTTATCCAGCTCGGTTTTGAATGAAGATCGTATTGTTATCTCCAAAACCGAGCCTGAATCGACGTACTTTTTGTTACTGTATTAAGCAAAAAAACCCTAAGCACCCTATACCAGACGCTGAGGTTCAGACCCATCCGGTTCGGTGCGGGATAATTTCACCGGCACCGATTTTGAAGTGGGCGTACCTGTTCCATCACCCACACTTTCCATTGGGACCAATGGATTAGTTTCCGGATAGTAAGCAGCAAGATTCCCACGTGGAATAGTGTAAGGAACCAGCTTGAAGCCAGAGACAATGCGTTTGATACCGTCATTCCACACAGTTTCGATATCGACCCGATCGCCAGCCTGATATCCCAATTGAGCAATATCTTCTGGATTCATGAACAGCACTTCCCGCTGACCATAAACGCCACGATAGCGATCATCCAGTCCATAAATCGTGGTGTTGTATTGGTCATGCGAACGCAAGGTCTGCAACGTGAAAGGAACGTCAGTACCTTCAATTTGTGGAAACAGTGTTTTGGGTAGGGCGGCATGGCTGAATTCCGCTTTTTTGCTCGGTGTAGCAAAGCGTAATTCGGCTGCCGCATTGCCAAGATAGAAGCCGCCAGCGTGTTCACATTTTTTATTGAAACCATCAAACCCTGGAATGGTCGCCGCAATATGGTCGCGAATTTTATTGTAATCCCCAGCCAATGCCAGCCAGTTAATCGTCGCGGTATTGCCTACTGTCGCATCGGCAATGCCGGCAACGATTGCGGTCTCAGAACGTTGGCTATCAAATAGCGGTTTATTCACCCCTTCTGAGGCATGAACCATGCTGAAAGAGTCTTCTACCGTGACGAATTGTGATCCTGTGAGCTGCATATCTCGTTCAGTACGACCCAATGTCGGCAAGATAAGAGCCCCTTTTTTACCGGTGACAAGGTGACTCCGATTTAATTTTGTGCTGATGTGTACGGTTAAATCACAGTGCCTAAGCGCTTCTTCTGTACGTGGGCTATCTGGCGCCGCCGCCGCAAGATTGCCACCCAATGCGATCAGAACCCTGACTTCATCGCGCAACATGGCACTCAATGCTTCGACAACATTATGCCCATGAGCACGAGGTGGCTCGAAATCAAAATGGGCCGCCATTTTATCCAAGAAAGGTTTGGCCGGTTTCTCATTAATTCCCATCGTCCGGTTACCCTGTACATTACTGTGACCACGCACCGGACAAAGCCCTGCACCGGGTTTACCCAGTTGACCAAAAAGCAATTGCAGGTTGACGATTTCACGCACGGTAATCAATGAGTGTTTATGTTGAGTTATTCCCATTGCCCAAGTACAGATAACCCGTTCTGCGTTCTGATAAAGGGTGGCTGCCTCACGCAATTGTGCTTCGCTCAAGCCCGATTGATCTTCGATAAATGACCATTCGGTTGCTGCGACTTCTTGCAGGTAAGCATCCACGCCTGCGGTATAAGTTGAAAGGAATTCCAAATCAAAAATACCGGATTTGCCTTCAGCCAGCAGGGTGTTATGGGTTTCCAAAAGCGCCTTAACCATCCCACGCACCGCTGCCATATCTCCGCCCAGTTTGGGCTGATAGTAACGATGGCTAATTTCCCCGGCCATTGGGGTGATGACTTCGAGTGGTTTTTGTGGATCAGCGAAACGTTCCAAGCCACGCTCACGCAGGGTATTAAAAGTGACAATGCGGGCGCCGCGTTCGGCAGCATGGCGTAAGCTATGCAGCATCCGTGGATGGTTTGTACCGGGATTCTGACCGAATATAAAAATGGCATCAGCCTGATCAAAATCTTGCAGCCGAATAGTGCCTTTCCCCACTCCCAAACTTTTCAACATGCCGGAGCCGCTGGCTTCATGACACATATTGGAACAATCAGGGAAGTTATTTGTCCCCAGAACACGGCCAAACAATTGATATAGCCATGAGGCTTCATTACTGGCGCGTCCAGAGGTATACAGTTCAAGCTGATTGGGGTTATCCATCGCCTTAATATGGCTGGCAATCAAGGCAAAAGCATCATCCCAACTGATCGGCTCATAATGATCCGTCTGCGGGTTATAGCTCATCGGCTCAACAACCCGTCCCTGATATTCAAGGAAATAATCACTTTGTTGATAAAGTTTACTCACACGGTGGGTTGCGAAGAATTCCCGATCAACATACCGGCGGGTCGCTTCCCAAGTGACGGCCTTAGCACCGTTTTCACAAAAACTGAAAAGACCTTTGTTATCATCCCCCCATGCGCATCCGGGGCAATCAAAGCCTCTGGGCTTGTTCATGCGCATCAGGTTAACCATATTTTTCAGTGCTTGTTTACTATCAAAGACAAAGCGAGTTGTTGCCTCCAGTGAACCCCAACCACCGGCAGCCGAGTGATAAGGTTTTATTTTTGATTTGAATTTCATAAAAATCTCTATTTTTTATGTCGTGGCCAATCCAAACTCACCACGGGTTTACAGGTGAACCAATAACGCCGATCTCATCATAGGGCGAACCAGGTTGTCTTGCTTGTGATATAAGCAAAAATCAAGCGATGATCACCCTTCTATAATCATACTCCTATCCTTCCATTACGGTCATTATTCCGTGGTTACATCACGAAAAAACCGATCTATCGCACTTTGGTGTTTCTAGCTGAATACCGCGATTGACAAACCTCATCGAAAGCTATTTTTTTAATGACAAATAAATTAAGTTATTAATGGATTGGATTACATAGAACAGTATTATAAAGATCATCAATGGGATTTTTCCGGAGGTAATAAAAAATGAAAGTTATTCACTTAACAGACATACACTTAACCCAAAGCCGAGATCAAAAAGTATTTGATGTCAATCCTTATGACAACTTTGATTTTGTTTGTGGGGAGATAGCCAGAATAAAAGACTCTACTGAAATAGAGTTAATTATCGTATCCGGTGATATTACCAATGAGGGTGATGTCGAAGCCTACAGATACTTTTTTAAAAAAATGGAATCACTAAAAACACCTTATATTGCTATACTCGGTAATCATGATCTCAAGCATAATTTTGATATCGCTCTTACAGAAGAAGAAAGTCAGTATATTATCAAGAGCCGTGGGTATAAAAATAAATCTTGGCATATTACTTCAGTCGATACCGTTGTCGAAGGTGAGGATTTCGGTTTTATATCCGACAATAACTTAGCAGAATTAGCAAGAGAAATGGCTGAAAACAGCCATTTTAATACTGCCATATTCATGCATCACCATGCTATTCCAGTGGGGACACCCATTGTAGATAACTGCATGTTGAATAATGGAAAAGATTTATTAGATCTTTGTGAGAAACATCAAGTTAAGTTTATCGGCAGCGGACATGCACACACTGCACGTATTTGGCATCATAATACCATGACAACCTGTGTTGCTCCCGCCGTTGTCTTCCAATGGCTACCGGCTATAGATAGCGTCAAAATATCAAAAGGCGTTGGTTTCAACCTCATAGATTTTTCAGGCGACTTATCCATAACGTCGTGCATTTATTAGTTATTCATGCCACAACAAAATAAACAAATGTCCCCACATAGTTGCCAATCACATAACCGATAGTACCAATCACCATTATCGGTCCGACCAGGTCGATCCAACCACGGCTAATTGCCATTGCTGCCGCCGTAGTTGGTCCGCCGATATTGGCATTGCACGCAAGGATATTTTCCTCAAGGCTGAATTTCAACACTTTCCCAACGGCAAAGGTGAGTATCAGGTTGACCATCGCAATGACAAAAACAAAAGCAAATAAGAGTAATGCATGGCTGATAATGGCTTTAATGGATGCCGGTATCCCGATTACAACAAAGAACATGTAAATGGCGTAAGTGCCCAATTCCTGAGTGCCATTCAGTTTGCTAAATGTCTCTTTAAAGATCGAAACGATAATAAAAGTTACAGTGGTCAGAAGCAGGTATTTATCGGAAATCAGGCTGAAAATCAGTTCCTGATAAATGTTGTTGGGTTGCCCAAGCCCGTTTTTCAGCCATGATGAAAGATGAAATGACAGAGCGACAATAGAGATCGACCATGCCAGCGATAAGGCAATGTCTTTCAGGGCAATGTTTTTCGGTTTCCAATACGCCGCCGCCAGCGTTTGGGATTTATCCAACTTGGGATCATGTTCTACCTGATCAGTATGTGGACTCCCCCAGAATTTCCTCGCCACCGTCCAGCCGGACAAGGCCATTAAGATAATAAAATAGGCTGCCATCATAAAGTTGTCGGCGACAATGGTAGATGCCACCATGCTTTGGGAAGGCGCTAATTTAGCGGCCATGGCGACAAAGTTAACACCGCCTCCCGTATAGGAAGCCGATATCATGCCACTGATTTTATCCAGCTCTGGAATGTGTGCTTTGAACATCCAGAAAGAGAGGATCGTCCCCATCATGGTTGCCACAGAAGAAATCAGGAACAATATCAGTAATCGTCCACTTTCTTTAAGAATACGCTGCAAATTGGTTTTGAATAACAATAAAGGGATCGCTAATGGCAGGATATATCCCCAAATAGCGTCGTACACCGGCGCTTCGGTAGGAATAATATTTAAATTGGAAGCCAACACAGCAATAATCAGTGCAATAACCGATCCGGGTATTTTAGCGGCCCATTTAAGACGCTGTTCTGCCATAATAGCCGCCGCGACGGTTATCATGATGAAAGCCCAGAGCATTAATGAGTTATCGGCGGTAATGAATGTGCTTTTCATTATTTTCCCTGATATTGTCAAATTAAAAAGAGGATATTCACACACTTATTGATTAATTTAGTTATTTTCATCGTGTCGTGTTCCCTTTATCGCACCATAAATGGCAGACTGATTGTTATAAAATGCCCACAAAGCGTTACCGTAATCATAATGCCACCATTCCGTCGGTAAGTTGGTAAATCCGGCTTGCGTCATGGCTTGATATAATAATCGGCGATATAACGTGGCCGGCCTATTTTTTTCCGGGGCTTTTTCTAATGCTGCGGTGTAAGAAAGTTCACTGACTTCATCAAACTCAGTTCCCAAAAACAGTGCTTGGCCGGATGCCATATCAAAGAGTGTTACATCCACGGAACCGCCCGTCAAATGGGGGCTGACCTGGTTTTTTTCCACGGGAACCGGAGCAACAAACTGTTGCAGCAATCGCTGCTGTTCTTCCGGTGATAAATCCGTATATTGGGCCGCTATTTTTGCCTGCGTTGCATCTTGCAATGCCTGTTGGGTTTCAACTGAACGCCAGCCATCCAAGACCAAAAGACCTAAATGGGCAGGAAGTAATTGTGATGCCATCATTAATTTTTCAGCGACGCTTTTTCTCAGCAGGCAATATTCAATGGCGCCTTTTATCCCCGCAAGAAAATAAACAGGCTGCCATTTTAATCTCTTAGTATTCGTGATGATTTCTAAAGGTTCATGACATTCATAAATAGGGATTTTATTGATGATCAGCCAATCAAAGTCTTTTTCTACTGCGATTGTTTCCACTGTATTTTCCTCCGCATTGATACTTTTCATTTTTCATGCTGCGGCCTTGTCAACTATACCGCAACCTAAAATCGATGGGACAAACAGCATTCAAACAACAATGTTTTAGCAAATCAACACGGTATTTATAAATCAATAACATCTTTACAAATCAGCAGTCCTTTTACAAATCAACAGTATTTTTACAAATCAACAACAAAAATGCGCTTCATCAGACTTTATTTATTTTCTATCAACAAGTTAAATCATCTTTTAAATTAAAGAGTTAATCAGATGAAATGCCAAATGGTCTGTGACAAAATAGGCCGATTCCCTTGATCCCCTAATATCTGGAGGACGAATACCGAACCGGTATTCATGACACAATATGACTCAAGATCATCAACGACAAGTCGAAGCCATTAAATGTGGCACCGTTATCGACCACATTCCGGCTCATGTCGGCTTTAAGTTATTGTCTCTGTTCAAACTCACCGAAACAGACCAGCGTATTACCATTGGTCTGAATCTGCCTTCCAATCATCTGGGTAAGAAGGATTTGATCAAGATTGAAAACACTTTCCTGACGGAGCAGCAAGCAAACCAGCTCGCGATGTATGCCCCTCATGCGACCATCAATAATATTGAAAATTATGTCGTCGTGAAAAAGATGCCAATCAATCTGCCAGAACAAATCGACAGCATCCTTGTTTGCCCAAACAGCAATTGCATCAGCCACAATGAACCCGTCAACAGCAGCTTCCGCGTGATGGCAGACCAAGATGATGTTGTATTGCGCTGTAAATATTGTGAAAAAGAGTTTGATCGCCAAGCGGTTATCAATAACGATTAACCGCCGCCTCAAGCGATCCGGCAAAATTTTTTATTCAGATGTTAATTCTATTCAGACGCTAAACAGGAGTTTTTAATGTCACGTTCTATTCATACCGAAAATGCACCAGCGGCAATCGGCCCTTATGTTCAGGGTGTTGATCTGGGCAGCATGGTGATGACTTCCGGCCAGATCCCGGTTGATCCGAAAACCGGGGCGATCCCTGAAGAGGTTACTGCCCAAGCCCGTCAATCGTTGGAAAACGTTAAAGCGATTATCGAACAATCCGGCCTGAAAGTGGCTGATATCGTCAAAACCACCGTGTTTGTTAAAGACCTGAATGACTTTGCAGCCGTGAATGCAACTTACGAAGCCTTCTTTGCTGAACATAATGCGCCATTTCCTGCCCGTTCCTGTGTTGAAGTTGCCCGTCTGCCAAAAGATGTGAAAATCGAAATCGAAGCGATCGCCGTTCGCGGTTAATTTGCTGTTTTCTCAACCCTGATAACGTCGCTATCAGGGTTGTTATACCGTCATACTCAAGCTGCCGGTTTTTTCTCCCTCTTCCGGGTTAACCCTCTCTTTCTTTGTCTTAGATCAACTTTGTTGGTGGTAAATCGGCTTAAATGATCTATATATTGTGTTTAAATACACGAAATTTACTATATATAGTATTTATACACAAGATTATCCACACCCAACAAAAAGCGAGCCTTCATGTCATTTTCGTCTGTGGATAACTCATTGAGGAGCCTTATCGTGAATTCCCATCAATGGCATGATCAGTTAGATCAGGAAATTCGTGGCTTGATCGAGCAAAATGATTTCTCTCTACTTAATGAAAATGCGAATAAAGACAGTAAAGTCATCCCGACCCAGCGTGATTTGTTGGCGGGAATTGTCGCCCGGCAATATGCCAAACGGCATATGCTGCCGCATGATGTGGTTATGGCGCATGAAAGGGGCGAAATTCACTACCATGATCTGGATTATGCCCCCTTTTTCCCCATGTTCAACTGTATGCTGATCGATTTACAAGGCATGCTGACCCATGGCTTTAAGATGGGTAATGCGGAAATTGAGCCACCCAAGTCCATTTCCACCGCCACGGCGGTCACGGCCCAAATTATCGCGCAAGTTGCCAGCCATATTTATGGTGGCACGACCATTAACCGCATTGATGAAGTACTCGCTCCTTTTGTGAAAGCCAGTTATGACAAGCATCTGGCCATTGCCAAAGAGTGGGAGATTGCGGATCAAGCAGCCTACGCAGAATCTCGCACCGAAAAAGAGTGTTATGACGCTTTTCAATCTCTGGAATATGAAGTAAACACGCTGCATACCGCCAATGGGCAAACGCCCTTTGTCACATTTGGCTTCGGCCTGGGTACGTCAAAAGAGTCCCGCCTGATTCAAAGCTCGATTCTGCGCAACCGCATTGCAGGATTGGGAAAAAATCGTAAGACCGCTGTCTTCCCTAAATTAGTTTTTGCCATTCGTGATGGGTTGAATCACCGATTTGGCGATCCTCACTATGACATCAAGTTATTGGCGCTGGAGTGTGCCAGCAAACGGATGTACCCCGATATTCTCAATTATGATCAAGTCATCAAAGTAACGGGGTCATTTAAAACCCCCATGGGCTGTCGCAGTTTTCTCAGTGTTTATGAAGAAAATGGTCAGCAAATCCACGAAGGGCGCAATAATCTGGGGGTCATTAGCCTGAATCTGCCCCGTATTGCATTGGAGGCCAACGGTGATGAAACCCGCTTCTGGCAGATTTTGGATCAACGTTTGTTACTCGCGAAAAAAGCCCTGATGACCCGAATTTCCCGACTCGAAAATACCCAGGCTCGCGTAGCTCCAATCCTCTATATGGAAGGCGCCTGTGGCATACGCCTGAAAGCCGATGACACGATTGCTGAGATTTTTAAACATGGCCGCGCATCTATTTCATTGGGTTATATTGGTATCCATGAAACGATCAATGCGTTATATGGTCATCACGCCCACCTGTTTGATGATAAACAGCGCCAACAGAAAGCCCTTTCCATTATTGAACATCTACGTGAGGCGGTTGATCACTGGAAGCAGGAGACTGGCTACGGATTCAGTCTGTACAGTACGCCAAGCGAGAATTTATGCGATCGTTTCTGCCGTCTGGATAGCGCCGAGTTTGGTTTGATTCACGGCGTCACCGATAAAGGTTATTACACTAATAGCTTCCATCTGGATGTGGAAAAAAGGGTCAATCCCTACGATAAACTTGATTTTGAAGCGCCCTATCCGCCGTTGGCGAATGGCGGTTTTATCTGTTACGGCGAGTATCCCAATCTGCAACATAATTTGAAAGCATTGGAGGATGTTTGGGATTATAGCTATTCGCGTGTTCCTTACTATGGCACCAATACCCCCATTGATGAATGTTACCAATGTGGTTTTACCGGAGAATTTGCCTGTACCAGCAAAGGATTCACTTGTCCTCACTGTGGCAATCATGACTCAGCGCAGGTTTCTGTCATTCGCCGTGTTTGCGGCTATCTTGGCAGCCCGGATGCACGCCCGTTCAACAGCGGGAAACAGGAAGAAGTGAAACGCCGCGTGAAGCATCTCAGCAATGGCCGAATGGGTTAATACCATGAATTATCATCAGTATTATCCGGTTGATGTGGTCAATGGCCCCGGAACTCGTTGCACGTTGTTTGTATCAGGCTGTCAGCATCAATGCCGGGGCTGCTATAACCAAAGCACCTGGCAGGTTGATTCTGGTCAGCCTTTTACGTTGGAGGTGGAAAACCAAATCATCGCTGATTTGAAAGATCGGCGGATTAAACGGCAAGGTTTATCACTATCCGGTGGCGATCCTCTGCATCCCCATAATTTACCCGTAATTTTACCGTTGGTTAAGCGTGTAAGAGAAGAATGCCCGGATAAGGATATCTGGTTATGGACAGGCTATGTACTCAATGAATTAAGTGAGATCCAGCAAGAAGTTATCAGCCATATTCATGTCTTGGTTGATGGGAAATTTGAACAAACGCGACATGATCCCACGTTAATCTGGCGAGGCAGCCATAATCAGGTCATTCATTACTTACGGTAAATGACTGACGGTAAAAAGTACGCTGACTTTCGCTGATCACAATCAATGAAGAATATTAGCATTAACGTTGCCAATGCAGCTTTTTGCCGAAGCCAAGGCTGTTATCCACCATTTTGATTTCATTCAGATTGAGTTGCCAGATAGGCGATTTGGCGGTTGAAGCGATGGGAAAATGGCGGCAATAGTGCGCTCTGGCTACCGTTTCAGCTTCGCCTGTCAGTGGAATCACCTCACCCCGGAATTGGATACCCTTAATTTGAGCGATGTTATGGGTCTGTTCGGCAACAGTACCTGCAACGACGGGATGTTGCTGCATCATTTGCCCGTGTCGGGTATCAGGCTCAGTCATAAACCAAAATGCCATGCTATCGGCATCAAAGACATAAAAGCAGCTCGCACACCATAAATCTTGGGCAGAGGCAGTGCAGAGGGTGAATACATGTTGTTTGGCAAGATACTGACAAATTATTAATCTTTCTTTATTTAAACTCATATAGTTCCATGCCGTTAGTTTATCCCATTGACAACAGAACACGACGGGTATTTTTCCAGTAACGTGTTCTAGGTTCGACTAAATATACCAAGGAGACTGCATGGAACACGATAAATTATTTATAAATTTCGGCAACGCCATTGAGTCTATTCTGGCCCGTTGCAGAAATAACGCGGAAATATTTCGCGCCAGCTTTGTCAGCTTTTTTGGATAATTCTGTAGTCAGACTATCCAGTGTAGCGGCCCCCGTCACTGAGACAACCCCGATTTTATTTCCCGTAGCAACTTGTACTTCAGTTGCCGCAAATGAACCCCATGAAACCGCACATAATGCTAAAATAGCGGTGATATTTTTTACCTTTTTCATATTATGCTCCTTTGAACATTTTTAAAACATGACTCATATCTCGTGATGCCGATCATGTTATACGCTTGTTCAGAACATGATAATTAGCAATTATTGCTACAATCTTTCAATTATTTTGAATAAATATCACCACTGCAAGATGCCAACCAGTCTATATTAATAATAAATTCATCATGTTAAATTGAAAAAACATTATGATGTCAGTTTGAAACTGAGTTTTATATTAATTTCCATGTGAATTGCAATCTTTTATAATTGTTAAATTTATATAATGAATATTAACGCATCTAACTCTAAGCGAACAGGAACCCACTCTGACCTGTTCTAATCAGAATACATGGGACCATGGTCCCACCTTACAAAACCAGAGACCGTGCAAAACAACTCAGTAAGCACCAAAAAGAGAGGCTGATTATAAACCAGCCTCCCTGTATAACGACTTTATTTGATGGCAAACGGTGTATTTGAGCGGTTTTTCACCCAAGCAAAGACCACAGATTCTCAAAATGGGCGGGATAAGTTACCTGACCATGACAATCCCTCTGAGAAATATCAGCCAGGGTGTAGATCAGGAAGTAATCCTCGCAATCAGGCCATTGGCAATATAATTGATCTTCTTTAGCCAGTTTGAAACCAAAACGACGGTAATATTCGGGATCTCCCAGTACCACAACCGCCCCGTATCCAAACTCGTTCAGGCTATCCAGCCCTTCATAAATCAATTTTTCACCAAGCCCATGACAACGGTGCTGTTCCTCCACCGCCAAGGATGCCAGACCTACCCATTGGTGATCTTCACCATTGATATCAACTGGGGTGAAACCGACATAGCCAATCACATGACCTTCATCGTCAGTCGCAACCATGCCCAGTGTCAACAAGCCATCTTCTCTTAGTTGATGAACTAACTCAGCTTCTGCCGATGTTGCAAAAGATTGACGCAATAAACGATCAATCCCCATGGCATCGACGGGAATTTCGACCCTGATTAACATGACGATAACGCGCGATCGTGCGGATCGGCGCCCTCTTTCTGTCCCGCTTTGATAAATTCAAATTCAGGCTCTTGATTTACTAAATAGAAGTGGATTTTACTTAACACAGCTCAGACTCCTTTTCGTGCAAAGTGACGCGCTATTCAGCCAAAATCCTGCTGTATTTCCCCGATCCTACATCAAGGATCGATAATAAATCCCTTATCACAAAACGTCTACAGAACAAATTGCGGAGAAAGCTATTTTTTGAATTAGCCCATAACACGACCGTTATCCTTAAGGTCGTGAGGTTTTTTCTGTTCGTGGGGAGAAAATTTTATGGCGAAAAAAATCGCTTAATGCGCCGGGAGAGACCCCGCAATTCCTGATTGCGCAGCATACCAACCAAAATGCCCAGAAGCATATATATCACGCCAAGAAGCAGCATCATGCCGATATCCAGAAACACACTGTGCAATGGCAATCCCATTTGGTTGACACCCGCGATCGCTTTTGTTGCCCATGTGGATGGCAAAGCCGATGAAATGATCCTGACCCAATCGGGCATCGCCTGGATCGGCCAGATCGTTCCTGAAATATAGAAGATGGGTGTCGTAATAAAGGCCAGTGTCAGGTAGATCATTTCGATGTTGCGCAGGCATTCCGTCACCAGTTTTCCCAGCCCCAGTACCGCCAGCAAGAATGGGAATGTCAGCAGCAGCAAGAGGTAAATCGGCGCATCCTGACGATATCCCAAGACCCACGGCCACAAGACAAAAAAGATCACTGACAAAAACAGCCAAATGGGGATCAAGGCCGACAATGATCCCAAATAGACAGGGAGTGGCGGTTTGCTGGTGGGCGTTTCACGGGTGGCAACACTGACGCGGACACAGGTAATTAATAAAGAGTGCTGCAACAGCATGACCAGCAAACCGGGGAACACGATCGCGGCATAGCTGACACCCGGATTAAATAATCCGATAGTTTCCCCTTTAATCGGTTGGAGTAAGATTTTCACCTGTTCTAGGCTGAAACCCGCTTTTAAAAGCAGTATCCCGTTATACTCCGACAAGAGCTGCTGATAGGCTGACGCCAAATCTTGTTGAATCTGCCCATTGGCAAGGCGATTAGTTGCATCACCATAAACAGGAACTGTCACATTTTGACCATTCAACAGGCGTTTTTCAAAGTCCACGGGCACAATGATAATGGCAAAGATTTTTCGCTGTAGCATATCATGGCGGGCATTACCGAGATTGTTATAGCCTTGGGTTTCAACTTTCGCCGTCGCATTGATATGGCGGATCAAGGAACGGCTCGCATGACTGTTATCCTGATCAATGATCGCGACAGGCAAGTCCCACGAGGAAGGATGAACATAGACCAGGCTCATTACACACAATGAAACGATCAAAAGTAACCACATGGGCTTTTCCAACATTCCCAACAAGACGTTGCGAAATGTCTGCCAGTACAGCTTCCAATCGGTTTGCCCATTGTCCGGCATCATGCGCCCACCCCTTATTGGTTAAGCCGTTTCCACAAGCGGTTGTGGATCAAAAAACTACAGACCGCAGGATAGATCATCAATATCAGACAAACCTTCAGGATAACCTGTAGTGAGACTTCTCGTAGGAAGATGTCAAACATGGCATTCAAGGCATGGGTCAATGGTTCAAGATGAGAAATAATCCTGGCGGGCAATACCATTGACAGCTCAGGCAAAACCATGCCGGAAAAAGCCATCGCAATGCTGACCAACAGCCCAATCAAGGTGTAGGCGGTTATTGCGCTGCTGGTGAAAGTAAATAACAGCAAGCCAACGCTTTGGGCTGCCATCACATAGAAAAACCCAACAATCGGCATGTACAAAGGATTACCCGTCACTTTGGCGTCAGAAAAAGCAACCAGTGCGGTAATTTCCACCATCAATAACAGAGTGAAGATCAAGGTATAAGGCGCTAATTTTCCCAACAACGCTCCCACGAAAGATGTCGAGCTTAAAAGCGACTTTCCTCTGGCCATCGTGTAAATGGTGGATGTCACAACAAAAAGCTGTAATAGGTGGATGGTTGCCGCAAATTGTTGGTAATAAATATAGCTGCCGCTCGCGTTAAACAGGCTGTCATAAGACAAGGTGGCCTTAGCCAGCGGGGGCAGCTTATGGCCTATTTCGGATGCAATAATGGCACGATATTTTGCATTGGTTTCCGCCATCAGCCCGCTGAAATCCAGGGTTGAATAACGCCCCGCACCATAAAACAGGGCGTTGTAATACATACTGACCGTGGGCTGTTTTCCACTTAAGGCGTCTTTTTCAAAGTTTTCAGGGAAATAAAGCAGCGCATAATCCTGAGCACTGCTAAGGCGTTCCAAGGATTCCGGCAGGCTATTGTCATAAGATTTGATCTCTGCGTGCGGGGCAGCATTCAGGTTACGGCTCAAGTTGCGTGATAACGGACTCAGGTCATTATCCACAACCGAAACCGGCAAATTAAACAGTGTTCCCTCTGAAAAATTTGCACTGATTAAGATAAACAGCAACAGGGGAAACAACCAGCTTAACCAGTGAAAAACCGGGCTGCGAAGTGCATCTTTGAGTTCTCGCGTGAAAGCCTGTTCAAAACTGCCCCACGCAGCTTTTCTGTTCATCAAACCGCCACCTTACTTATCCCAAAGCCACAAGGCACTCATGCCCGGACGTAGCCCCTCTACAGGCTGCAAAGGATATAAGCGAACTTCAAACGTTCTCAGGTCAAAATCCCCCGTCGCACGGGTTGCGCGTTTTGTCGTATAGTCCCCCATCGGCGCAATATAGCGAACCTCAGCGTCAATCTCTTTATTACCCAATGCAGGCACACGCAATTGAATTTTGTCGCCCTTGCGAACTTTCGCCAAAATATCTTCACGCAAGTTATAAACGAAGTAAGCCTGCTGAAGGCGTACCAGCGTCGCCAATGGACTATTGGCATTAAAAAATTGCCCCATTTCTGCCGGCAGTGGCCCGACTTCACCCTCAACAGGGGCTTTTACCTGTAAATCCTCGCTCTGAACTTTCACTTCACGCAGTTTCTCTTCCGCTTCATTCAATGCAGCCTGATATTGTTGGCGCAGTTCAATGCGATCCCCGCTTTTCCCTGCATCCAACTCTGCTTTGGCACCCTGCATTTTCTGATAAGCGATATCCCGCACATTACGCGCATTATCCAGTTCACGGGTAGAGACATAACCTTTGGTTGACATATTACTGAGACGATCAAACTCACGTTGGGCGTTTTTATACCCTGACCGAGCCTGCGCAAGAGTGGCTTCTAAATTGCGGATACTCTCCTCACGTGTCCCATGCAGGGATAATTCGAGTTTCGCTTTAGCCTGATCACGCACCGCCTTCGCCGCCGCGACCCTGGCTTCTAACTCAGGGCTGTCAAGGGTGACCATCAGTTGCCCTGCTTTGATATCATCCCCGCGCCCCACATGGAGATTAACAACCCGACCCGTCGCTTTGGAAGTTACAATGACCTCTGGCGCATCAACTTCCCCCTGCAACAATAATTCTTGATGGTGGGAGCGGAAAAGCACGGCCATGGCGATCAGGAAAATAATTAATAGTATGGTGAAAAGTGTTCTTTTCTTCATTCTGTTCTGTAAGCCCCAAGCGTACTATCAGGTCAAAGTTGCCGATAAAGTTAACGATGTAGTGTGACACTCCTGAGTACAATTCTTTTTAGAGATCCGTGCGTCTGATCACTGACAAAAGAAAATCCCCCCTCAAAACATGCAAAACAACAAAATTCAGTCCAAATATTTAACACTCACTAAATTTTAGCATCTCTCGGCCAAACCACCCCTTTGATTCAGCTATAAATATTGACATAAATAAGATTTCAACAATCAACTAAAATCATATAATGAAAAATAAAGAAATATCGGGATTATATTTTGACTAACTGCAAACTATTTAACACAACATCATGCAAATGAAAAAGGATAAATGACTAAATGGTGAGCCAAAAGTCATTTATATTAATTTAATTAATGAAGTAAGTGTTCACAGCAGGTTACAGAAGCACAAGCGCCATTGATAACAATAAAGTATTATTTCTAAATGATATAATTTCTTAATTATATATATTAATATTAATGTCATATCTTTATTAAAAGAAAATATTGATTAGAAAAAAGTCACCATCATAATCTCTCTTCAAGGTAAGTTATGATTGTGCAATAAAATTACACAATCATGTTCTCTGTTTATTAAATTTAAAAATTCACATATTAATTTTTCAGGACAAATGAATGTCGTTTTGTCGTGTCATCATTTTCAATCTGGTATTTTTTATCCTAAATAATCTGTTAAGTTAACTTTAGGACAAAATAAAAGTTTTTTGTAAATAATGAGATTTCGCATTACAAGACAATAACTATCACCACATGGAATAATATCAATGAAATAGTTAACAATGGGAAATAATTATTTTTGTGTAAGAACCACGCTTCTTATTTCCTCTTTATTATTATGGTCTTTTCGAAAGAACAGGCAAAAAACCGGAGAGATCACGATGATCTTTCCGGTTTGATTTTTCAATATAGATATGCCCGTCATCTTGCAAGGCGATAGAATATTGCCCTAGTCAGGTAATGCACGCTTTACGGATAAAATTTGATAGTTCCACTGCGGAAAAAGAACAAATTTGCTCTTAAAATCATTAATTTTCAACAAACTACTAAGAAATGAGATATTTTCCACCATCAATTTTCAACTTTTGATTATGTTGCCAGGCTTTCTGAAAGCGCTCTGGATTACTGGCAGTATAGTGCATGGTATGGCGTATATTACGATGCCCTAAATAATCCTGAATCAGTCGGGTATCCAACCCCTGATTGGCAAGTTCAAATCCGCAAGAGTGCCGCAATTTGTGCGGATGTAACTTTATGGATAGCCCCGCCTGTTCCCCATATCTCCCCATTAATACATAAACCCACTGGCGTGATAACTTACCCCCTTTACGCGAAGGAAATAGCCATGAAGAGACCTGATATACCGAATTGAGACTCCTGATCTGCAACCATTTTAAGATAAGCTCTTTTTCTGTTACAGAGATAGGATGTGTTGTCGAAAAACCATTCTTCAATCGCTTTATATAAATGGTTTTTCCTGCGATATCAATATCGGAGACTTTTAATGAAGTCAGCTCACTCACACGTAGGCCATGAATATAAGTTAAGTACAACAAACACTGATCACGTTCTTTATTTACAGAATCGGTTAACACAGCAAAAACACGCTTCCATTCGTCTTGTGTGATGTATTTTCTCATAACAATCTCCAATAAAACGAACCTGGCACTACTCCAATTTCACACTTTCTGTTTAGACAGAATAAAAACATCGTCATACCTGTCATTCTTATGGCAATAGGATTCCCCTGATAAACAAATATCAGTTAATAATGATTTGGCGATCACTTTTCAATCTATCGCATAACGAGTCTTAACTTTATTAATTATATGACCTATGCGCGATTTTGCAGAATATAAATAATATCTAAATCACAAAAAACACAATGAACAATGCTGCCGCCCCTGCATAATAAATTACCAATGTTATTCCTTGTTTGTTTTTTGATCTTAAAAAAACTTATCAATCATAATTGACCATGAAATTGATCATGAATGATAAAGATTAATTTTATACATCAATATATGGGGAATTTACTGTACATTATTAAACCATATATGATCGAAAACAAAAAGCGAAAGCAAATATTAGATAATAACAATTAATTAACCAATCATATTCTCTTATATTTAAAGCTGTTTTTATTTTAATCTAATCAAGAATATCGAAATAATATAAAGGAAAACGATAACTATTTGTTTTTACTAAAATAAGTAAATCAAATACGCTTTAACCATAAAAATAACACCTGATCCCACCAAACTGACTTTTTCACCTCTATTTCCTGTTTTTATGAAACCGATTGACAATAAAAGTCATATTGATCAATTATTGATTTTATGTTGGAATAAAAAACCTTACAAATACCAAATTCTAGATCAATTATCTAATTGTTAACCATCAAACAGAATTTGTTAACTATTTTGTAATATTTCAGATCAGGCAATTCCGTGTTGTCATCTATTTATTCCGTCATTATTTGGCGATGTTCCCCTGATTACACGGTTCATGATTGACAGTCAATAAACCATAATATTCTGAAATGGATAGGTTTACTGCTAGTTATCGCCTGATGTTTTTTTATTGTTACAGGTTTATAGCTATGAACAAAAAATTCGACAAGCCGTGGCTACAGAATCAGCAAAATTTGCTGAAAAATGTAGCATGGGTGAACATTATCACTCAGTTTGTGTTTCCAGTTGCTGGCACATTTGCTCCCGCTATCGCGACTGCCAAAACACAGGCGACTTTTCAAAATGAACCATTGGCGCTACCCACAGAGACTTATATCCTGAAATCAGGGGAAACCATCAATACCATCGCTAAACGCTATGGTTTAACTGTCTCTGATCTACAAAAAATCAATCAATTACGTACCTTTAACAAATCTTTTATGGCACTTGGTGCCGGTAGCGAAATTGAAGTTCCTAAATCTCGAAACAATAAATTTCTGCCTTTTAACTATTCTTCATTAGATAAAACTTCATTAGATAAAACGGCGGCTGCAAATGAAAATTCTCGCCATCTGGCAGAGGTTGCCTCTCAGCTTGGTCACCTATTAGCCACTGATAATATTAAGAATGGAGCCACCAGCCAGTTAAGCAATCTGGTAATGAGTGAGGCCAATCAGCAAATTAAAAATTGGTTGGGAAGCTACGGTACAGTCCGTGTGCAAGCCAATCTGAATAACCGTGGAAACCTGAATGGCAGCCAGCTAGATATGCTGTTGCCCCTGTATGATACCCGCCACCAGATAGTTTTTACTCAGTTTGGTTTACGCCGTCTTGATAAACGCACTACCGCCAATTTCGGGCTGGGGCAACGTCATTTTTTTGATGGCTGGATGCTAGGCTACAATGCCTTCCTTGACCATGATTTCACCGGTGATAACACCCGATTTGGCCTCGGTGCAGAATATGCCCGTAATTATCTGAAATTGGGTGCAAACGGCTACTTCCGTTTAAGTCACTGGAAAGAGTCCCGCCTTCTGACTGATTATGATGAACGCCCAGCCAACGGGTTCGACCTGAGAATACAGGGTTATGCTCCGGCCATACCACAACTGGGTGGTAAGTTAATGTATGAACAATACTTCGGAAATGAAGTTGGGTTAATCAATAAAGATCACCGAAGCCGGAACCCTTCCATGTTGACGGCCGGGGTGAGTTATACTCCGGTTCCCTTGCTGACTTTCGGTATTGAACGCAAACAAGAGATGTCCGGTAACGGAGAAACACAGTTCAATATGGAACTGAATTATGCCATTGGCACTCCGTGGGCAAAGCAGATTGATCCGGACACCGTGACGTTCCGGCGTTCTCTGCAAGGCGGACGCTATGATTTGATCGAGCGCAATAATCAGATTGTTCTGGAATACCGCAAACGTGAAGTGATCTCTCTTGCCATGGATAACCAGATTATCGGCCATGCGGGTGAGAACAAGCCACTGCATATCAGCATTAACAGCAAATATGGGTTTAAAGATATTCAATGGGAAGCAACAAACCTTTTTGCCAATGGTGGAAAAATTCAACATCAAAGTGGGACACACTATCTGCTGACCCTACCGAAATATCAAACACAGGGCAGCACCAATACTAACAATACCTACACTGTCGGAGCCGTGGCTTACGATGAGCAAGGTAACGCTTCCAAACATGCAGAAATGCAGGTACACGTGCTCCCCGCAGAAGTGAATGCCAATAACTCGACTTTTACAGCAAAAGATAAAGAGATGCCGGCTGATGGTCACTCCACAACGCTTCTGACACTGACCCTGAAAGATAAAGAGGGCAACCCCATTAGTGGAGTTGCCTCTGATATCAAATTGGTCTCCAGTGGCTTAAGTGGGGAAGACAGCGATCCAGCGATCGCCAAAATGAAAGAGACTCAGCCGGGTATTTATGAATCCTTGCTGACTGCTGGCGGAAAGGTTGGAGTATTAAACATTACGCCAGAAGTGGATGGGATTATCGTCAAACCGGTGGACATTCTCTTCGTACACGCAACGATACCGCTCGTCAAAAATCTGACCCTAAAGGGCAAATTAGAGATGGGGCAAACGTTGAGTGCGACTTATACCTTTAACGCCAATCACGGTGATACAACCGATAAATCCCGCTATGCATGGGGTAATAAAGGCAGTACTGATGTGACCAAAGGCCATACGATCACCGAATCCGGCAAGATCCCAGACTATATATTGACACAGTCAGATGCCGGCACAGTGAAAGAGATTGCTGTGCAGGCACAAAACGCACTTGGCCTTATCGGGAATACCCAAGTCGTTGATACCAGCATGAGTGTCGAGCAAGGCAACCATACCCACGATGGCGGGAAAGGGGGAACAGTCAGAGGGCTGGCTGATAATATCACGTCTACACTGAGTGCCGATAAGGTCAAAAAGGGCGACGCTATCACACTCAAAATCACAGCGCTGAACCATGGGAAACCGGTCAGAAATGTGGCGATCAGAATTGAAGCCACCGGTGCGCAGAATCGCCACGGAGATCCTCAGAAAGCCACTGCATTATTCAATGGTAAATTAAATGTATATCAAGGCATTACGGATAATAACGGTATGCTATCTATTACCATAACCGACCCGAATGCGATGGGCTTAAAGACGCTGTTTTCCATCACAGCGGAGGGAACGGCTGCCCCACAAATTCAGAATGTGATTTTTACTGTCGTAACCAGTCCGGATATCCCTGAGGCTAATTTTTGGGGACATATGCCTAACACGGTCACCAGTGCCGATGGTACTGTCTTTTACCGACCCGTATTGCAATCAGAGCTAGGTATTCCAAGTACAATAAAAAAGCCACACCCATATACTGAACATAATGAAATCTGGTCAGCTCGCGCTCCCAAAGGTGCAGAATGGTCTTGTAAGGTGGCAGGTAAAAAATTACCGACAAAAGATCAATTGGAGAACCTTTACCTGGCCCATCCAGACAATGCGATGTATACCGAGTACGGCTGGCCAAAAGGCCGCTCCTATCGCTCTTCAAGTCCGGAGATAGATGGAAAGGGTAAAGATACCTATTATAGCGTGAATATAGACACCGGACTCGAACACGTTATCGATTACAAGATCTACGATTACGTGATCTGTGTAGATTAATGTCATCAATCCGCTCCCATCGGGGCGGATTATCCTTTCCATGCCTAACACTTTCATACCTTTCTAACACTTTCATACCGACAAATACATTATCCTACCCACCGACTATTGACGGCGCTAAATTCAACCTTTGATAATGGCGCTTTAAATATATTAATTACTATTAATCACATAATGAAAAAATATGTACGAATTTAATCTCGTTTTGTTATTACTCCAGCAAATGTGTATCTATCTGGTGATCGCCTGGCTGCTGAGTAAAACCCCCCTGTTTATTCCCTTGCTGCAAGTGACTGTCCGTTTGCCACATAAGATGATGTGTTATGTCATTTTTTCCGTCTTTTGCATTATGGGAACCTATTTTGGGTTGAATGTGAATGACTCAATTGCCAATACCAGAGCGATTGGTGCTGTTCTTGGTGGTTTTCTCGGAGGGCCAACCGTAGGGGCAATGGTCGGATTCACCGGCGGGTTACACCGTTATTCTCTCGGTGGCATGACGGCTTTCAGTTGTATGGTATCGACCATTATAGAAGGAATACTGGGGGGCCTTGTGCATATTTATCTGATGAAACGAGGAAAGATTAATAACTTATTGAACCCCTGGACTGCGGCCATTGTGACTTTCTTTGCTGAATGTGCCCAAATGGGCATTATCCTGCTGTTAGCCAAGCCTTTCAATGAATCGCTAAATCTGGTTAAAAATATTGCCGCCCCCATGATCATCGCCAATAGTATTGGCGCAGCGATGTTTATACGTATTTTATTGGACAGGCGTGCCATTTTTGAAAAATACACCAGTGCTTTTTCTGCTCAGGCGTTAAAAATTGCCGTCTGTACAGAAGGGATTTTACGCAAGGGGTTTAATGAAGATAACAGCATGCGTGTAGCAAAAGTGATCTATCAGGAACTGGAGATTGGCGCGGTCGCCATCACTGACAGAGAAAAATTACTGGCCTTTATTGGAATTGGTTCTGATCATCATTTACCCGCTACCCCCATCGCTTCCGAACAGTCGCGCCGTGCGATTGAAAATAACGAAGTCGTGTATGCCGATGGGAATGAAACCCCCTATTGCTGTTCCCTGAGTCCCATTTGTAAACTTGGTTCTGCTCTGGTGATCCCTTTACGGGGAGAAAATCAGAAGGTCATCGGGACCATCAAACTCTACGAAGCCAAAAATCGTTTATTCAGCTCCATCAATCGTACCTTGGGTGAGGGAATTGCCAGCTTACTCTCAGCCCAAATCCTTGCCGGACAATATGAGCGAAATAAGCAATCTTTACTGCAATCAGAAGTTAAGCTACTTCACGCGCAAGTGAACCCTCACTTTTTATTTAATGCCCTAAATACATTACAAGCCGTGATCCGCCGGGATAGCCAGCAGGCCAGCCAACTTGTGCAGTATCTTTCGACATTTTTCCGCAAGAATTTAAAACGTCCCGAAGAAATTGCCACGCTGGAGAATGAGATAGAGCATGTGAATGCTTACTTACAAATTGAAAAGGCTCGCTTCCGTGAGCGTTTGCAAATTGCGATAGAAATACCTGACTCCCTGCGCAATGCCAGACTACCTGCATTTTCCCTACAACCCATGGTGGAAAATGCGATTAAACATGGCACATCACAGTTACTTGATACAGGAAAAATTACGATTAGGGCTCATCAAGAAGCCAATTTGCTCTTGGTGGAGATTGAGGATAATGCCGGTCTCTATTGTCCCAAACACGTCGGCGATGGACTTGGGATGAGTCTGGTAGATAAACGTCTACAGCTCCGTTATGGTAAACCGTATGGTGTAAAAGTGGATTGCCAACCAGACGAATTTACCCGTGTCATTTTATGTTTACCCTTGGAAAAAGAGGCTAAAAAAGCGGCATAAATATGAACATATTGATTGTTGATGATGAACCCCTGGCGCGTGAGAATTTGCGTTGTCTGCTGGAAGAGGAAACCGATATTCAAATCATCGGTGAATGTGCCAACGCCGTGGAAGCGATTGGTGCCATTCATCGCCTGAAACCGGACGTGGTTTTCCTCGATATTCAAATGCCTCGCATTACCGGACTGGAAATGGTAGGCATGCTCGATCCTGAGCATCGTCCTTATATTGTTTTTTTAACTGCGTTTGATGAATATGCCGTGCAAGCCTTTGAAGAACATGCTTTCGATTATTTATTAAAGCCACTGGAAAAAGAGCGCCTGAGCAAAACCTTGCAACGCTTACGTTCTGGCTATCAAAAGCAAAATCTGGCGGATCTGCAACGCGAAGATGAACAATTGAAATATATCCCTTGTACAGGGTATAGCCGGATATGGCTCATGCCGTTGGATGATGTTCTGTATGTCACTTCTCGCTTGAGCGGTGTGTATGTTATGAATGCCAATGGTCAGGAAGGTTTTACTGAGCTAACGCTGCGCACTCTGGAAACCCGTACCTCTTTGACCCGCTGTCATCGTCAGTATCTGGTTAATATGACTCAATTGCGGGAAATTGTTTTCGGCGAAAATGGACAAGCGGAATTGGTTCTGAGTAATGATGAACGTATTCCCGTTAGCCGTCGTTATTTGAAGCCCCTTAAAGAAGAATTGGGGTTAAATTAATCACCCTTTAAGGCATTATTTCGCCATTTTATGGACAACTAAACAAAGGAAATTCTCTTGGCTGCTCAAGAGACAGGGTTTTCTGAAAGGAATTAAGCAGCTTTTTGAATGTAAACACCGGGTATTGGTTCATCCATTAGACCAAAGTGAGGGAGGACTGAGTATGGTAGAAGAGCGCATTTTGCAGGAAGTCGTTCATTCTGGTTTCAATGGCAGGTTAAGAAAAGTGGTGACTCATCAAGGTGAGCGCTTACTTTCAGATATTGAGGCCAAGGGTGAACTGAGCAAACGTATTTCCAAGCATACCAGCATAAAATAAATTTCATGTGAAGTACTATGACACGCTATGACATAGCGCTATGACGCAAATAAAAATAGACCCTTTCTCCGTTAAGAGAAAGGGTCTTATTTAATGCATCATCGCGCTATTGGCTGCACTATTTGCAATACATTTTGCAATACATTTTTCAATACATTGCTTTTCAATACATTGCAATGCAATGCAACGTTTAACCGCCAATCAAGCAAGGCGGTTAACGTGTTGCTTATGCGTTGCTGGTGCTGTTGCTTGGGCGACGACGTGGAGCGCCACCATTGAAATCATCGTTGCTGCGACCGCGGAAAGAACCACGCTCACCACCACGACGTTCGCTGCTAAAACGACGGCCACCACCGTTATTGCTCGAACCATCACGATCACGACGTGAGCCATTGCCGCCGTTACCGCCATTGCCAGCGCTACCGCCGTTACCATTGCGGCCACCACCACGACGCTCGCGGCGTTCAAATGGCTGTGCATCACCCATCAATTGCATGTTCAGAGGTTTGTTCAGGATACGGGTACGAGTAAAGTGAGACAGTAACTCTCCTGGCATCCCTTTTGGCAATTCAATGGTAGAGTGAGTTGCAAACAGCTTGATATTACCGATGTAACGGCTGCTGATATCACCTTCATTCGCGATAGCACCCACGATGTGGCGAACTTCAACACCATCATCACGACCTACTTCAATGCGATACAGTTCCATGTCACCCACATCGCGGCGTTCACGACGAGGACGATCACCCCGATCACCTCTGTCACGATCACCAAAGCCATTACTATTGCTGGTGCTGTTGCCGTTACGACGACGATCATCACGATCGTTGAATTCACGGCGTGGGCGGCGTACTGGATCAGGTGGCAGAATAAGAGGACGTTCACCCTGTGCCATTTTCAGCAGGGCTGATGCCAGTGTTTCCATATCCAGCTCATCGCCGGTACCCAGTTTAGACAGCAGTGAACGGTATTGATCCAGGTCACTACTTTCCAATTGTTGCTGAACATTAGCCGCGAATTTCTCCAGACGACGCTGGCTCAGAAGCTCTGCATTCGGCAGTTCAACTTCTGGGATTGCCAGTTTCATGGTGCGTTCAACGTTACGCAACAGGCGACGCTCGCGGTTTTCAACAAACAACAAGGCACGACCCGCACGTCCTGCACGGCCAGTACGACCGATACGGTGTACATAGGACTCGGCATCCATTGGGATGTCATAGTTAACGACCAGGCTGATGCGCTCAACATCCAAGCCACGGGCGGCAACATCGGTCGCAATCAGAATGTCCAAGCGGCCATCTTTCAGGCGCTCAAGAGTCTGCTCACGCAGAGACTGATTCATATCACCATTCAGTGCCGCAGAGTTGTAGCCATTGCGCTCCAGAGTCTCTGCCACTTCCAGCGTTGCATTCTTGGTACGCACGAAAATAATCGCAGCATCAAAATCTTCTGCTTCAAGGAAGCGTACCAGCGCTTCATTTTTGCGCACGCCGTACACAGACCAGTAGCTCTGGCTGATGTCAGGACGGTTTGTTACGCTGCTCTGAATGCGGACTTCTTGTGGGTTATTCATGAAGCGACGGGTAATACGACGAATCGCTTCAGGCATCGTTGCTGAAAACAGTGCGGTTTGATGTTCAGCCGGGATCTGGCTCATGATGTTTTCAACATCTTCGATGAAGCCCATACGTAACATTTCGTCGGCTTCATCCAGTACCAAACCTTTCAGGTTGGACAAATCCAAAGTTCCGCGTTTCAGATGGTCCAGCAGACGGCCCGGTGTTCCCACTACAACTTGTGGTCCCTGACGCAGGGCACGTAATTGGACGTCGTAACGTTGTCCACCGTAAAGCGCAACAACATTTACATTGCGCATATGCTTGGAGAAATCTGAACACGCTTCAGCAACCTGTACCGCCAGTTCACGGGTTGGTGCTAACACAAGGATCTGTGGAGCTTTAAGTTCAGCATCAATGTTATTGAGTAAAGGTAAGCTGAATGCTGCGGTTTTACCGCTACCCGTCTGTGCCATGCCCAGCACGTCACTACCATTCAGCAAATGGGGAATACATTGTTGTTGAATAGGAGAAGGCTTCTCATAGCCCAGGTCTCCCAGTGCAGAAAGAATAGGTGCCGATAAACCTAAATCAGCAAAAGAGATTTCAGTCTCAGTGGTCATGTAATGGTGCCTCATTAATCGTGGCGGCCAGTCTACATAACACAGTGAAAAGAATTTCTGTCATTTTCATTTAAAATGTGAACTGGCTCAAATTATGTTATTAAACGAACAAACAAGCCCCCACCTCGCAAGATGTGGACTTAAAAATCTGTCGTGAAAATGTTCGTCAGCTATTGTTGGTTCGATTCCGATAAATCATCTTGTCTTTGGCCTAGTAGCGCCAATTCCAACAATGCGTAGCGGTGCTCAACAAAGTTATGTGCATTGTTAGCTACCGTCAGCTTGAATAACGCAGCTGCGTTATCCTCATCCCCCAGACTTAGGTAATGTTTACCTAAATAGAAGTCAGTTTCACTGAGATGCTCAGCGAGCGAAGTGTTATCCGCCGAATTCTGTTGTAAGCGCTCCATCAATGTTTTCTCACTGATTTTGCCCAAATAGAATTCAACGATATTCCAGCCCCATAGCCCCCGGTTCGCTTTGTCAAAATGGTACGACAAATTAATCATTGCAACCTTAGGATCGATTTTCGTTTCCACAAGGTACAACCACAACGAACGGAAGGGATCATTTGGATCGTCTTGATAAAACGCCTGCAGATCATCCTGCGCCAATCGATAGCGGCCACCGTAATACAGTGCAATGCCGCGATTCATTCGCGCGTAGTTGTAAATTGGATCAAGCTCTAAAACAGAATCAAACGCTTCATAGGCAGAATCAAAATTGCCTGCCTGCGTAAAATAAATTCCTAGATAATTAAAAATTTCAGGAATATCAGGACGGATAGACAAAGCTACTGAAAAATCATTCTGCGCTAATGCTCTCAGTCCTAGGCTATCATACAGCACACCACGCTCATATAAAAGCTGTGCGTACTCATCTTCCGTAAGTGACCGACTCGCAAGTATTTGTTCCATGCGAGCCAGAATAACCTCTTGTTGCAATGTCGGTTGTAATGGAATCGCAATAACTTCATTTTTACGCCATCCCGTGCTGCCACATCCCACCAGGAGAAAAATAGCTGCAACATAACACCAGCGCAGAAAAGAATTCATTTCCCACTCCCGAAGTCAGACATTAATCAGAATGCCCTGTTACTCCACCCACATTGTATATTTCAGGCATCCTGCCCAAAACTGACTTTTCCCTTCATTTTTCGAGCCGTAGATTTATTAACTGCAATTCGAAATATAATTAGGGATAAACGGCGCCCTTTTTACAGGACGCCGCTCTTTACGTCAAATTTATTCTACAGATGACTCTGGTGCCTTAGGTGCTTCATCGGTCACAGTGACCGCTTCTTTCATGCTAAGACGGATACGGCCCTGACGGTCAATTTCCAAGACTTTAACAGGGACTTCCTGGCCTAATTGCAGATAATCGGTGACTTTCTCTACACGTTTATCCGCGATTTGAGAAATGTGTACCAGCCCTTCTTTACCACCGCCGATAGCAACAAATGCACCAAAATCAACGATACGGGTCACTTTACCCGCATAGATGCGACCGACTTCAACTTCAGCCGTGATTTCTTCAATACGTCTAATGGCGTGACGTGCTTTATCACCATCAGTGGCTGCAATCTTCACAGTACCATCGTCTTCAATTTCAATGGTGGTGCCCGTTTCTTCTGTCAATGCGCGGATCACCGAACCACCTTTACCAATCACATCCTTGATCTTGTCCGGATTAATTCTGATGGTATGGATGCGTGGTGCAAATTGAGAGATATCGCTGCGTGGGCTTTGGATTGCCTGTTCCATCACATTAAGAATGTGCAAACGGGCACCTTTTGCCTGATTCAGGGCAACCTGCATGATTTCACGGGTAATACCTTCAATTTTGATGTCCATCTGCAATGCACTGATACCATCACGGCTACCTGCAACTTTGAAGTCCATGTCGCCCAGATGATCTTCATCACCCAGAATGTCAGACAGAACAACAAAGTTATCCCCTTCTTTCACCAGTCCCATCGCGATACCCGCAACGGCTGCCTTAATCGGCACACCGGCATCCATCAGTGCCAGAGATGCACCACAAACGGAAGCCATAGAAGAGGAACCGTTGGATTCAGTGATTTCAGACACAACGCGAACGGTATACGGGAACTCGTTGATGCTTGGCATAACAGCCAACACACCACGTTTTGCCAGACGACCATGGCCAATCTCACGGCGTTTTGGTGAGCCGACCATGCCTGTTTCACCAACAGAGTATGGAGGGAAGTTGTAGTGGAACAGGAAGCGGTCTGTACGCTCACCCATCAGTTCATCAATGACTTGCGCATCACGCTCTGTACCCAGAGTTGCCGCAACCAGTGCCTGAGTTTCACCACGGGTGAACAGAGAGGAGCCGTGGGTACGTGGCAGTACGCCAGTGCGGACATCCAGAGCACGAACCATGTCTTTTTCACGACCATCAATGCGGGGTTCACCACGCAGGACACGGCCACGAACGACGTTTTTCTCCAGAACGGACAGCACGTCAAGAACTTCGCTCTCATCCAGTTCAATACCTTTTTCCGCAGATTCTGCCAGAATGATCGCAGAAACTTCTTCTTTGATGGTATTGACCTGAGCGTAACGCTCTTGTTTCTCAGTAATACGGTAGGCATCACCCAAACGGCTTTCAGCCAGTTCAGCAACACGCTCATGCAGTGGCTGGTTAACAGACTCTGGAGCCCAATCCCATTTTTCTTTGCCTGTTTCAGCGGCCAGGGCATTGATGTTCTCAATGACGATCTGCTGCTGCTCGTGACCAAATACCACCGCACCCAACATTTGTTCTTCGGTCAGCAGTTCCGCTTCGGATTCCACCATCAATACGGCACCTTCGGTACCTGCAACCACCAGATCCAGACGACTGTTTTTCAGTTCATCGCTGGTTGGGTTCAGTACATACTGATCGTTGATGTAACCAACGCGGGCAGCACCAATCGGGCCATTGAACGGAATGCCAGACAGCGCCAATGCCGCAGAGGCACCAATCATAGCAACGATATCAGGGTTAATCTGTGGGTTAACAGAAACCACTGTCGCGATGATTTGAACTTCGTTCAGGAAACCTTCCGGGAACAGGGGACGCAGAGGGCGGTCAATCAGACGGGCTACGAGGGTTTCACCTTCTCCCGGACGACCTTCACGACGGAAGAAACTTCCCGGAATGCGACCCGCAGCATAAGTACGCTCTTGATAATTTACGGTCAGGGGGAAGAAATCCTGACCTGCTTTCATTTTTTTCTGACCAACAACAGTAACAAATACCGCTGTGTCATCCATATTTACCATAACGGCTGCCGTCGCCTGACGAGCCATCATGCCGGTTTCGATGGTCACAGTGTGTTGACCATACTGGAATTTACGAACAATCGGATTCAGCAAAATAATTTTCCTTTGTTTAGTGTTGCCGATTTTTAACACTCAGCAACATAGAGATTCTCTTCTTGCTACACCCTCACGACTAATGACAGTGCTTATTCCCTTAAGGACTCTCATTAGCCGCGCGAGTCACTGCAGCGGAAGAGGTTCAAGTCTTAGAAACGGTATAAATTTTATAAACAGTATTAAAGCGTTTCAATCCCGTTTTCAGGTAATCCCGTTTCCTAGAAGAAAAGGGGCCTGATTAGGCCCCTTTCCACCGAAACTCATCGATTAGCGACGCAGTCCCAGACGCTCAATCAGCGTAGTGTAACGTGCTAAATCTTTACGCTTCAGGTAGTTCAGCAGCTTACGACGCTGTGCAACTTTTCTCAGCAGACCACGACGGCTGTGGTGATCTTTTTTGTGCTCTGAAAAGTGACCTTGCAGTTGGTTGATGTCAGTTGTCAGCAGTGCGATCTGAACTTCACTGGAACCACTGTCGTTAGCGCCACGGCCAAACTCAGCAATAATCTGCGCTTTTGCAGTAGTACTTAGAGACATAGTATAACTCCAAATATGTAATTTAAAATGACAAGTGCCGATCTCTAATTCAGCAACTCATGTAGACGCGGTATTCTACGCTGCAAATAAGTGAAGCGCAAGACAGCACAATCGCTGTCCTTCTCTGCTTCCAAACAATTTTTGTCTGCTTCGAATTCCTTGTCGGTTGCTCTCATTATTCGATTTCATCTTCAACAACCAAACGGCGGGGAGCAACCAACCCATCATCGTCAATCACCGCGATGCCGATGAATTTATTTTCATCGCCTTCAGTGACGCGCACCCATTCGCCCGAAGCCAAATCGTGCCTGCTGCGAACGGGTTGCCCTTGCTTGAAATAAGACGCAACCACGGATGCCAAGTGAATCACAGGAAAATGAGCAACAGCGGTATCCATCGGCAATAGCAATGGATCTAATAGCTTACCCGCTTCCATTTCTTGATCTTCAGCCTGTTGTTTCAATTCATATAACTGTTCCAGCGTTACCATTCTTTGATTGGGATAATTGGCAACCTGTAAACGGCGTAGATAAATAACATGGGCGCCACAGCCCAAAAGTTCACCTAAGTCATCAATGATGGTACGGATGTAAGTTCCCTTCGAGCAATGTATTTCCAATTCCAGTTCATTTCCTTCCCAGCGAATGAATTGCAATTCGTAAACAGTGATAGGACGCGCTTCCCGCTCAATTTCAATACCCTGGCGGGCATATTCGTATAACGGTTTCCCCTGATGTTTCAGTGCAGAGTACATGGAAGGAACCTGCATGGTATCACCACGGAATGTCTCCAGCGCATCATCAAGCTGGGATTGGGTAAGCTGTACTTCACGTTCACTAATGAGGGTTCCATGTGAATCTGAAGTATCTGTGCGTTGCCCCAGACGGGCAATGACCCGATAGCGTTTATCAGAATCCAGCAGGAATTGGGAAAACTTGGTCGCTTCACCCAGACAAATCGGCAACATGCCCGTAGCCAGTGGGTCCAGCGCACCCGTATGGCCTGCCTTGCAGGCATTGAAGATCCGCCTTACTTTCTGTAACGCATCATTGGAGGAAATATCCTGTGGCTTATCCAGCAACAGTACACCGTGTATCGCACGGCCCCTACGACGGCGACCCATTACTCTTCCTCGTTGCGATCCGCAGTGACACGGCGCTGCGTGTCATTTTTTACAACGTTGCTGACCAAATTCGACATACGCATCCCTTCCACCAGAGAGCTGTCATAAGAGAATGTCAGTTCAGGAACGACCCGCAGACGCATCGCTTTACCCAGCAGGGAACGGATGAAACCGGAGGCTTCGTTCAATGCCTTGATACCCTCTTTAACCATCTCTGTATCATGTCCTTCCACCAGAACATTCAGAAAGGTTACAAATACTTTGGCATAGGCCAGATCGCGGGAAACCTCAACACCAGAAACGGTTGCCATGCCAATGCGTGGATCTTTAATTTCACGCTGTAAAATGATGGCAATTTCTTTTTGCATTTCTTGTGCAACGCGCTGAGTACGACTGAATTCTTTTGCCATTGTTATATCTCCTGACATTTTGGGGGGCATTAAGCCCCCCAAGAATGGAATGAATCTATTTGATAGATAATGGTATTAATCGATGGAGCGTTTAATTTCAATCACTTCAAAGACTTCAATCATATCGCCAACGCGAACATCATTGTAGTTCTTCACACCGATACCACATTCCATACCATTACGGACTTCGTTAACATCATCCTTAAAGCGACGCAAGGATTCCAGCTCACCTTCGTAAATGACCACGTTATCACGCAGAACACGGATTGGGTTATTACGCTTGATGGTGCCTTCTGTCACCATACAACCCGCGACAGCACCAAATTTCGGTGATTTAAATACGTCACGAACTTCTGCAAGACCCATGATCTGCTGTTTGTATTCTGGTGCCAGCATACCGCTCATAGCCTGTTTGATTTCATCAATCAGGTTATAGATAACGGAATAGTAACGCAGATCCAGACTTTCGTTTTCGATGACACGACGTGCAGACGCATCAGCACGAACGTTGAAGCCCAGAATGATAGCGTTGGATGCCGCAGCCAATGTCGCATCAGTTTCAGTGATACCACCCACGCCAGAACCGATGATTTTCACTTTTACTTCATCAGTAGACAGTTTCAGCAGGGAGTCACAAATTGCTTCACATGTACCTTGAACGTCGGTTTTCAGAACGATGTTCAGTTCAGATACCTTACCTTCTTCCATGTTAGCAAAGATGTTTTCCAGCTTGGATTTCTGCTGACGAGCCAGCTTCACTTCGCGGAATTTACCCTGACGGTACAGTGCCACTTCACGCGCTTTCTTCTCATCACGCACAACTGTCGCTTCATCACCCGCAGATGGAACATTGGACAGGCCCAAGATTTCCACTGGAATAGATGGACCCGCCGAAGACACTTCACGGCCAAGTTCGTTACGCATCGCACGAATACGGCCATATTCGAAGCCACACAGGACGATGTCGCCTTTATTCAGCGTACCAGACTGAACCAGAATGGTCGCAACCGGGCCACGGCCTTTATCCAGGAAGGATTCAATCACCACACCATTTGCCATGCCGGTACGGACGGCTTTCAGTTCAAGCACTTCTGCCTGAAGCAGGATGGCTTCCAGCAATTCATCAATGCCAAGACCTGCTTTCGCAGACACATTCATGAACTGGTTTTCGCCGCCCCACTCTTCTGGCATGATGCCATACTGTGACAATTCAGTCTTCACACGATCCGGATCAGCTTCTGGCTTATCGATCTTGTTCACCGCGACCACAACAGGCACGTTGGCTGCTTTAGCATGCTGGATAGCTTCGATGGTCTGAGGCATCACGCCATCATCTGCAGCAACGACCAGAACAACGATATCCGTTGCTTTCGCACCACGGGCACGCATGGAGGTGAACGCGGCATGGCCTGGGGTATCCAAGAAGGTGATCATGCCTTTTTCAGTTTTCACATGATATGCACCGATATGCTGAGTAATGCCACCTGCTTCTCCAGACGCCACTTTCGTGGAGCGGATATAATCCAGCAGAGAGGTTTTACCGTGGTCAACGTGACCCATAATGGTGACAACCGGTGCACGAGATTCTGCCAGCGTTTCACCCGTATCACGATCACTCATCAGCGCTTCTTCCAGCTCGTTTTCACGACGCAGGAAAACTTTGTGCCCCATTTCTTCAGCAACCATTTGTGCTGTTTCTTGGTCGATAACCTGATTGATGGTCACCATTGCGCCCATGTTCATCATAGTCTTGATGACTTGGGCACCTTTGACTGCCATCTTGTTAGCCAGTTCAGCGACGGTAATTGTTTCACCAATCACAACATCACGGTTAACCGCAACAACAGGTTTATTGAAACTTTGCTGTAAAGTGCTTGGCTTGCGATGTTTGCCTTTGTTACGGCCAACTGCACGCGCTTCTTCACGATCAGCTTTAGATTCAGAATGTTTGTTGTTCTTCTTCTGACGGGCAGCTTTGCCGCCACGAGTGCGGGAACGACGGTCGCCTTCAACTTTGGCGTCATTTTCATCTTCCGCATCGCGGGCATAGCGGGAAGTGGTTACATGGTAGTCGGTGCTTTCACTGGTATCAGAATCATTAGACCATTTGTCTTTATTTTCTTCTGCCATTTTACGCGCTTCTTCTGCAACACGTTTCGCTTCTTCTTCCACCTTACGGCGCACTTCTTCTTCAGCTTTACGTTTTAAATTTGCAGCTTCGGCTTCACGACGCGCTTTTTCATTTTGCGCGGCAGACTCAGTCTGAACTGATTTTGGTTTGTTTTCGGTATGTTGCTTAGTCACTTTTTCTTTTTCCGCCGCCTCACGCTGAGAGCCTTTCGTCTCTTCACGTTTGGCTTTTTCTTCTGCTTCACGTTGAGCGCTCTCTTCTGCTTCACGCTTCGCTATTTCTTCAGCTTCACGTTTAGCTTGCTCTTCCGCGAGTTTTTTCGCTTCAGCTTCAAGCCGCGCCTTCTCTTCTGCCTCGCGCCGAGCCTGCTCTTCCGCTTCACGCTTCGCCTGTTCTTCCGCTTTAGTCTGTTCAACAGCATCGCGGTTTACATATGTGCGTTTTTTGCGGACTTCAATCGCTACCGATTTACTTTTGCCACCGGTGCCAGGGACGTTCAGTGTACTGCGCGTTTTACGCTGTAGTGTTAATTTACCTGGTTGGCCACCAGAACCGCCTTGTTCGCGGTTTAAGTGGGCCAACAAAGCTTCTTTTTCTTTCTGGGAAACAGAGTCAGTTGCGGTTTTCTGAATGCCAGCATCAGCGAACTGCTGGATTAGACGTTCTACCGATGTCTGGATCTCTACTGCCAGTAATTTTACGGTTACCTCTGTCATTCTGTTCCTTCCTGCTACAGTTTATTTATGCATCATCGCCAAACCAACAGATATTACGGGCTGCCATAATGAGTTCTCCTGCTTGCTCATCATTCAGTCCTTCGATATCAGATAAGTCGTCGATACCCTGCTCGGCAAGATCTTCCAGAGTACAGATGCCACGGGCAGCCAGGTCAAACGCCAAAGTACGCTCCATGCCAGGCAGATTCAATAAATCTTCGGCAGGTTGCTGATCACCCAGACTCTCTTTTTGAGCCAGTTCCAGCGTCGTCAAGGCCGCTTTTGCGCGTTCACGAAGCACTTCAACAGTTGCTTCATCAAGGCCCTCTACTGCCAAAAGTTCATTGATTGGCACGTAAGCCAACTCTTCCAGTGTAGAGAAACCTTCCTCGACCAATACGGTGGCGAAATCTTCATCAATGTCGAGATGCTTAGTAAATATATCAATAGAAGCATGAGCTTCTGCCTGATGTTTTGCTTGTAGCTCTTCCGCAGTCATGACATTCAGTTCCCACGTGTCATCACCACGATGCTTTTTCAACAGTTGTGCTGCCAGACGCACGTTTTGACCATTACGGCCAATCGCCTGAGCAAGATTACTGTTTTCTACGGCAACATCCATTGTGCAATTGTCTTCGTCAACCACAATTGATGCAACATCCGCCGGAGCCATTGCATTAATGACAAACTGTGCAGGGTTATCGTCCCACAACACGATGTCAATTCTTTCACCGCCCAGCTCACTGGAAACGGCTTGTACCCTTGCACCACGCATACCTACGCAAGCACCAACCGGGTCAATACGCTTGTCATTGGTTTTTACTGCAATCTTTGCACGGGAGCCAGGGTCACGGGCAGCCGCTTTGATCTCAATGATCTCTTCGCCAATTTCTGGCACTTCAATGCGGAACAGTTCAACCAGCATCTCAGGACGAGCGCGGGTAATGAAAAGCTGTGCACCGCGTGCTTCAGGACGTACATCATACAGGACGCCACGCACGCGGTCACCTGGGCGGAAGTTTTCCCGTGGTAACATATCTTCACGTAAAATGACCGCTTCAGCGTTATTACCTAAATCCAAGGTAATATTTTCGCGGTTCACTTTTTTGACCTGACCCGTCACGATTTCGCCCTGTTGTTCACGGAACTGATCAACAACCATAGCGCGTTCAGCTTCACGTACTTTCTGTACGATGACCTGTTTGGCAGTCTGAGTCGTAATACGGTCAAAAGTTACGGATTCAATTTGATCTTCAATATAACCACCCGCTTCAATCTCCGGGTCTTCATATTTTGCGGCTTCCAGCGTAATTTCGCGCGTTGGCTGAGTGACTTCTTCTACAGCCACCCAACGGCGGAAGGTATCAAAATCACCGGATTTACGATCGATGCAAACACGAACGTCGATTTCCTGCTCATACTTTTTCTTGGTGGCTGTCGCCAGTGCAATCTCTAATGCTTCGAAGATTTTTTCACGAGGGAGAGATTTTTCATTAGAAACCGCTTCCACAACAGCCAGAATTTCTTTATTCATCCTAGTTGCCTCATCCGAACTTTAAAAGTGGGGTACCAGGTTCGCTTTCTGGATGTTGCTCAGTGCGAACACTTCGTCTTTTCCATCCACCGTAACCGTTATCATTTCACCATCAACAGCCTTGATGATACCTTGCCATTTGCGACGGTTCTGCATTGCTATGCGTAACACCACACTGACTTCTTCACCCATAAAACGCAGGTAATGTTCAGCTTTAAACAGTGGACGCTCAAGCCCTGGTGAAGATATTTCCAGGTTATAAAGCACTGAAATCGGATCTTCAACATCAAGCACTGCACTGACCTGGTGGCTAACATCAGCACAATTATCAACAGTGATACCCTCTTCACTATCGATATAGACCCGCAGCGTTGACACGCGCGCGCGAATAAACTCCAGGCCAACTAATTCAAAACCCAAAGCTTCAACGGGTGCTGAAATCATCTCTGTTAATTTTTGCTCTAATGTGGACAAGCCCACCCCCAAGACATAAAAAAAGGGCTATATTAGCCCAGTAGTTCTGCTGTCAAATAACAAAAAACCCCGATACTCGGGGCTTTATGCAACTGGACCCTGTTTACTGCCAGTGGTCTCAACCAACTTCTTTCCATACCTTTCAAAGCAACCTTGCAAATTAGGATCGATATCTTAACGACTGCTGGACGACTACTCTGGAAAAGATATATGTTATTAAGAAGTGGTTGCGGGAGCCGGATTTGAACCGACGACCTTCGGGTTATGAGCCCGACGAGCTACCATGCTGCTCCATCCCGCGTTCGAAAACGTGGCAAATCTTACGCTGATCACACTAAAAACGCAAGTTTCTAGATTATTGGTGCCGAGGACGGGACTTGAACCCGTACGCCCGTTGTTTAGGCACTACCACCTCAAGGTAGCGTGTATACCAATTTCACCACCTCGGCACTGATTTTCAAGGCTGTTGTTTATGTTGACGACTTAAATCAACAACCCTGTTTTAATTCTGTTACTGAAAGTTACTGCGGGATATCGCTATTTGGCTTTGCTGGCGCTGCCGGAACTTCTGCTTGTTTTTCAACTTTCACAGGTTCGGCGATATTATCCCACTTACTGCTTGATCCTGTTTTATTAGTCGTCATGTTACCAAGAATCAGACTGATAATAATAAACAGCGTTGCCAAAATGGCTGTCATACGGGTCATAAAGTTACCGGAACCCGATGAACCAAACAGTGTTGTAGATGCACCCGCACCGAAAGAAGCACCCATATCAGCACCTTTACCCTGCTGTAGCAGAACCAGAGCAATTAGCCCGATACCAACTAGCAAGAATATACCTAAAAGAGCTTCATACATATGTTGTACCCGTTTCCTCGTGGGGTTTACCACAATTTCGTTGCAACGTTAATTTCGTAGCGACGTTATTCTGCATCACCCGCTCACAAAATTAGAAAAATTAACTTATTGAGCGGGTGTGAATACTAACCAAAGCGTTTCTGACACGCAAGATTATTTTTAAATACTGGTGCTGATTGAAGAAAAAATCAACAAATTAACCCATTTTTTTCACGGCATCCGCGATACGGTGCGCCAATGCGCTAACCTGTTCCTCATCTTCGCCTTCCACCATCACGCGAATTAATGGTTCTGTACCCGATTTACGCAACAGAACACGACCCCGGCCATTCAATTCAGTCTCCACGGATTTCACGGCCTCAAGCACAGGTTCTGATTGCAGAGGATCGGAATTGCCGGAAAAGCGAACATTAACCAGAATCTGAGGCAGAAGTTTCATGCCACTGCACAGGTCATGCAGGCTCATGTCATTGCGTACCATTGCACTCAGGACTTGCAATCCGGCGACAATACCATCGCCTGTCGTCGTTTTGTCCAGCAAAATCACATGGCCTGAATTTTCCGCGCCCAAGCGCCAGCCTTTTTCCTGCAATTTTTCCAGTACATAACGGTCACCGACTTTTGCACGTTCAAATGGGATGCCAAGCTGCTTCAACGCTAGCTCCAGCCCCATATTACTCATCAACGTACCCACGGCACCACCACGTAATTGCCCTTGTCTTAATGCCTCACGCGCGATGATATAAAGGATTTGGTCGCCATCCACTTTATGACCCAAATGATCAACCATGATGATACGATCACCATCACCATCAAATGCCAGGCCAATATTGGCCTGCTCTTCCAATACCCGCTTTTGCAGCAGGCGAACATCTGTCGCGCCACATTCTTCATTGATATTGATGCCATTCGGTTCACAACCGATGGTAATGACATCCGCACCCAGCTCTCTGAGGACATTGGGGGCAATATGGTAGGTCGCACCATTTGCACAATCCAAAACAATTTTCAGTCCATTTAAGCTCTGTTCACTAGGGAATGTCCCTTTACAAAACTCAATATAACGGCCCGCTGCATCAACGATGCGATTTGCACGCCCCAATTCGGCAGATTCCACACACGTCAGTGGCTTCTCCATTTCGGCTTCAATCGCCTCTTCAACATCATCAGGCAGCTTCGTCCCGTCAATGGAGAAGAATTTAATGCCGTTATCATAGTAAGGATTATGGGAAGCAGAAATGACAATGCCTGCTTCTGCACGGAAAGTACGTGTCAGATATGCCACGGCAGGGGTTGGCATCGGGCCAGTAAAGGATGCGGATAATCCTGCTGCGGCCAGCCCCGCTTCCAGCGCTGATTCCAGCATATAGCCTGATATTCGGGTATCTTTACCAATGATAATTTTGCGAGAACCATGACGGGCCAGTACTTTTCCCGCAGCCCAACCAAGTTTCAAAACAAAGTCTGGGGTAATTGGGGTATTACCCACTTTGCCACGGATACCGTCAGTACCAAAATATTTACGGCTACTCATAAATTTCTTTTTCCTTTGCTGAACGTATTCTTTGCTCACAGCGTGTTTTCTGACATCGCGTTCCGCGCAGACCGTGTTGCCTGAACGATTTGCATTGCCTGAACGGTTTCTTTTACATCATGCACCCGAATAATTTGAGCACCTTGCATGGCGGCAATCACAGCGCAGGCAACACTTCCTGTCACACGCTCTTGCGCGGGTACATGAAGTAATTGACCAATCATAGACTTACGTGACATTCCCGCCAGAATCGGCAATCCCAAACGATGGAACTCTTGCAGATGAGCCAATAGCTGATAATTATGCGACAAGTTCTTACCAAAACCGAAGCCTGGATCAAGGATCAAGTTATTTTTTGCGATTCCTGCCGCAATACAACGTTCAATTTGCCCTACCAAGAATGTTTCTACTTCTGACAAGACATCTTCATAATGTGGCTCTGTTTGCATTGAGCGAGGTTGACCCTGCATGTGCATCAAGCAGACTGGCAATCCGGTTTGTGCCGCCGCGTCGAGTGCCCCCGGTTCCTGCAATGCACGAATGTCATTGATGATATGGGCACCCGCCTTGGCTGACTCCCGCATCACAACGGCTTTTGACGTATCCACTGAGATCCAGGCGTCAAAACGTTGCGCCAGTGCTTCTATCACCGGAACAACGCGATCCAGTTCTTCCTGCTCACTCACCTCATGTGCACCAGGACGTGTCGATTCTCCCCCTACATCAATGATGGTTGCACCTTCATCAAGCATTTTAGCCGCATGTTTCAAGGCCGTATCAAGGGTGTTATGGGTTCCGCCATCGGAGAAGGAATCGGGAGTCACATTCAAGATCCCCATCACTTGCGGGCTGGAAAGATCGAGGACACGGCCTCTGGCTGTCAGTTTCATCTAGGGTGCCTTTAATGTCAAAACCCCAGGCAGAACCTGGGGTTTAATTTAAGAAGTTCAGTCCGTCAAATCCAAGGGCAGTCATTTGCCATCACCCTTGTTTTGTAAGATTGTTAACCTCGTTACGCCGTTGGATTATCATCCGCTGGTTTCGCCGTTGGTTGCGAAGCTGATGGCGTATGGCTGTTATTACTATTACTGTTACTATTACTGTTACTATTACTGTTACTATTACTGTTATTACTATTGCCGTTATTACTATTACCGCCACTATTGCCACCTTCCCAACCGGCCGGTGGACGTACTGTCGTTCGATTCATCAAATCATCAATCTGAGGAGCATCAATGGTTTCATATTTCATCAATGCATCTTTCATTGAGTGAAGAATATCCAAATTATCCATCAGAATCTGACGTGCACGCAGATAGTTACGATCGACGATAGCTTTCACTTCCTGGTCAATTAAACGAGCAGTGTCTTCAGACATATGTTTCGCTTTAGCAACCGAACGACCGAGGAAAACTTCACCTTCTTCTTCTGCATACAGCAATGGACCCAGTTTTTCTGAGAAGCCCCATTGTGTCACCATGTTACGTGCAATGGATGTTGCCACTTTAATATCATTGGACGCGCCAGTGGAAACACTGTCTACACCATAGATAATCTCTTCAGCTAAGCGCCCGCCGTATAAAGTTGAAACTTGGCTTTCCAATTTCTGACGACTTGCACTGATTTGATCGCCTTCTGGCAAGAAGAACGTGACACCCAACGCACGGCCACGAGGAATAATCGTGACTTTATGAACAGGGTCGTGTTCTGGCACCAAACGGCCGATGATGGCATGTCCGGCTTCATGGTATGCGGTAGCTTCTTTCTGTTCCTCCGTCATCACCATTGAACGACGTTCCGCGCCCATCATGATCTTATCTTTGGCTTTTTCGAATTCAACCATAGATACAACGCGCTTGTTACTGCGAGCCGCAAACAAAGCCGCTTCATTCACAAGGTTTGCCAGATCCGCACCGGAAAAACCCGGTGTGCCACGAGCAATGATAGAGGCATCAATATCAGTATCCAGAGGGATACGACGCATATGGACTTTCAGAATTTGCTCACGACCACGGACATCAGGCAGGCCAACGACAACTTGACGGTCAAAACGACCAGGACGCAGCAATGCAGGATCTAATACATCAGGACGGTTGGTTGCTGCGATAACGATAATGCCTTCGTTACCTTCGAAACCATCCATTTCAACCAGCATCTGGTTAAGTGTCTGTTCACGTTCATCGTGTCCACCACCCAAACCCGCTCCGCGCTGACGCCCTACTGCATCAATTTCGTCGATAAAAATAATACAAGGTGCAGCTTTCTTCGCTTGTTCGAACATGTCGCGAACACGGGAAGCCCCCACACCAACAAACATTTCAACGAAGTCAGAACCAGAAATGGTAAAGAATGGGACTTTGGCTTCACCTGCGATAGCTTTTGCCAGTAATGTCTTACCTGTACCAGGAGGCCCCACCATCAGGATACCTTTCGGGATCTTGCCACCCAGTTTTTGGAAACGGCCGGGTTCACGCAGATACTCAACCAACTCGCCCACTTCTTCTTTTGCTTCATCACAACCCGCAACATCGGCAAATGTGGTCTTGATCTGATCTTCAGTTAACATTCGGGCTTTGCTTTTACCAAAAGACATTGCCCCTTTACCGCCACCACCTTGCATTTGGCGCATAAAGAAGATCCAGACGCCAATCAGCAGTAGCATTGGGAACCATGAAATAAAGAGGGACGCCAACAGACCAGGCTGTTCTGGTGGTTCACCAACAACTTTTACCTGCTTATTGAGAAGGGTATCCAGCAGCTTCTCATCCAGAATTGGCATATAAGTGCTGTATTTTCCACCGTTGTCTTTCTTAGTGAAATCAATGTCACGACCCGAAATACGTACTTCGCTTACTTGATTCTGCGATATCTCACTGATGAAATTAGAGTAATCAACCCTACGACCGCTAGAATCGCTGGGACCAAAACTCTGGAACAATAACATCAAGACAACTGCGATGACTAACCAGAGAATCAGGTTTTTCGCCATGTCACTCAAGGGATTAACCTCATATTACAACTGTGTTAACAAATAGTAGTCAGGGTACTACACTTTCCGCCCTGTCGCTACAATGTATACTTCACGTGATCGTGCCCGCGAAGCTTCTGGTTTACGAATTTTTACTTTCGTAAAAAGGGAGCGTATTTCCCTCAGGTATTCATCAAAGCCTTCTCCCTGAAACACTTTGACAATAAAACTCCCCCCAGGGGCCAGCACATCACGACACATATCCAACGCTAACTCAATCAGATACATGGATCGGGGAATATCGACCGCGGGGGTTCCACTCATATTGGGAGCCATATCCGACATGACGACCTGGACTTTATTACCACCTACTCTTTCAAGCAATGTTTTCAATACAAGTTCATCACGAAAATCTCCCTGAAGGAAATCGACCCCCACTATCGGGTCCATCGGCAAAAGATCGCAAGCAATGACTCGCCCGCCATTACCAATTTGACTGACTGCGTATTGAGACCACCCTCCCGGAGCAGCGCCTAAATCAACAACGGTCATGCCCGGTTTAAAGATTTTGTCGCTTTGCTGTATCTCATCAAGTTTAAACCAAGCGCGAGAGCGAAGCCCTTTTTTCTGTGCCTGAAGAACATATTTATCACTAAAATGTTCTTGTAACCAGCGACTTGAGCTTGCTGAGCGTTTTTTATTGGCCATTGTTCTTTCCAACTATACTAATAAAGAGCCTTATTTTTGACACTCTTTTATCAAACCACACCACACTTTTATGGTGATAGATATGAGATGGCGGTAGAATATGTCGTTTTCAATCCCAACTAAGCAAAAAAACGATGACCCTTAACAAGAAACAAGTGCAATACCTGAAAAGTCTCGCTCATTCATTAAAACCTGTTGTTATGATCGGCAACAACGGGCTGACCGAAGGCGTATTGGCTGAAATCGAACAAACTCTTTCGCATCACGAGCTTATCAAAGTCAAAGTTGCAGGCGAAGAGCGCGAACTAAAAACTTTGATCGCTGAAGCGATTGTTCGTGAAACTGGTGCACATAATGTGCAAATCATAGGGAAAATGCTCGTTCTCTACCGCCCATCAAAAGAACGCAAAATCAGTTTACCTAAATAATCACGGCATACTTATACAAAAGTGCCATATCTTTTTACCATGATAAAAAAGGCCAGATCTGGCCTTTTTTATTCCATGTGTCCCGTCCTAAATAATTCGAGTTGCATCGCGGCGGCAAGGGAGCGAGTGCAGCCAACAAAGAGGCAACTTGAAGTATGACGGGTATAAGCGTGATAAGCGCTTACCATGGTGTCCATTAGAGATAATCTACGTTCAGCACTTCGTATTCCACTTGGCCGCCAGGTGTGGTGATAACAACCGTATCATCCACTTCTTTACCAATCAGGCCACGGGCGATCGGTGAATTCACGGAAAGAAGATTCTCTTTGATATTCGCTTCATCATCACCCACGATACGGTAAGTTTGCTCTTCATCTGAATCCACATTCAGTACCGTTACCGTTGCCCCAAAGATCACACGACCATTGTTGGTCATCTTCGTGACATCAATCACCTGTGCATTGGAAAGTTTGGCCTCAATCTCCTGAATACGGCCTTCGCAGAAACCTTGCTGCTCACGAGCGGCATGATATTCCGCATTTTCTTTCAAATCACCATGCTCACGCGCATCAGCGATTGCAGTAATAATTTGAGGGCGACGTACATTTTTCAAATGTTCTAATTCTTCGCGCAATTTATCCGCGCCACGTACCGTCATCGGAATTTGTTTCATTTATAAAACCTCTAAATCAATCCTAAGCCCAAACACATCTTCCTGATTTTTTTAATAACAGCACAATGAGCACACCCTATCAGGCGGGCACTCAGACAATAAAAGGAGCGCAAACCCAGCATAACCTGAGGTTCACAGACATATTTTAACTACTAATCTATCATTCTAACGTAGAGTTGATGATGGATCATCGTTTACTTTTCCCTAAATTGCACCTTAGTATTATTAATACAAATATTATTGGAATACATCCACCTTCATATGCGAGATCTATGGCTCTTTTAAAAATGACCAGCAGAATAGCTTGTATGCTCAGTTTGAGTCTGAGTGTTTTCAGTGCAACTGCCTCTTCCATTGAGGAAAGCGCTCAGTATTTGCCTACAGGGACGAATGCCCTATTCATCGCCCAGAAAGTGGGTTCAAAAACCCCGTTAGTGGATTATCACGGGGAACAGATGGCATTACCTGCGAGCACCCAAAAAATTGTGACCGCATTGGCAGCCCTGCTACAGCTTGGCAAGGATTATCACTTTGTAACCACACTGGAAAGTGATGCCGATATCTCTGAGGGTGCAGTAAAAGGTAATCTGACGGCTCGTTTTGTCGGTGACCCGATGCTGACACGTTCACAACTGCGCAGTATGGTTGAGACATTAAAGCAATCCGGCATAAAAGAGATTGAGGGTGACCTTATCATAGACGTTTCAATTTTCGCCAGCCACGATAAAGCGCCCGGCTGGGTCTGGAACGATATGACCCAGTGTTTCAGTTCTCCTCCGGCGGCCGCCATTGTGGATAAAAACTGTTTTTCGGTTTCACTTTACAGCTCAGAGCAACCCGGCGAATTGGCATTCGTCCGTGTTCCCTCTTTTTATCCGGTGAATGTATTCAGTGAAGTCAAAACATTAGCCAAAGGCTCGCCAGAAGCAAAATACTGTGAACTGGATGTCACAACCGGTGATCTCAACCGATATACGCTCACAGGCTGCCTGACTCAACGCGATGAACCACTCCCATTGGCATTCGCCATTCAGAATGGCGCCAGCTATGCCGGCACCATCCTGAAAAATGAACTGGCTATCGCAGGCATTGAGTTAAAAGGTTCTCTACGACGCCAATCACTTCCTCATCACCCAGAAAAAATTCTCGCCCTGAATCAATCTGTACCGTTACACAATATGCTTTCAGTCATGCTGAAAAAATCGGACAACATGATTGCGGATACCCTCTTCCGTACCCTCGGTCATCGCTATTTTAATGTTCCCGGAACATGGCGTACCGGCTCCGACGCGGTGCGGCAGATTTTGAAACAAAAAGCGGGAGTGGATTTAGGCAATACGGTCATGGTGGATGGTTCCGGCCTTTCACGCCATAATTTAATTACACCGGCAACCATGATGGAGATATTGCAATTTATTGGTCAGCACAATGATGAATTGGATTTCATCTCCATGCTGCCCAGAGCCGGATATGACGGCACTCTGGCTTATCGTCCGGGGCTGCATGAAGCGGGGATGGATGGTAAGATATTTGCCAAAACAGGTTCATTACAGGGCGTTTATAATCTGGCAGGCTTCATGACCGCCGCCAGCGGGCAGCAAATCGCTTTCGTCCAGTTTGTTTCTGCTTACTCTGTTTCTCCTGACAATCAGCGAACCCGCCGTGTTCCCTTGTCACGTTTCGAAAATCATTTATATAAATCGTTATACCTAAGTCATTGATAAAAAACGATTATTTAAACAAACAAAAAGGGCGCCAAAATAGCGCCCTTTTTTCATGTCCGAACCTCTGACGTGAAGACTAGTGTTTATAGATAAACTCAATGCCTTCGTCGTCTTCTTCGTCCCAGTCATCATCCAAATCTTCATCATCCGGTGATTGCTGCAACTGTTCTTTATGGTAGTCATCCCACATGAATTCAACTTTTTCAGGTTGGGATTCTTCTGACGTTTCCATGCTACGAGGCTGCGTCTTCATGAATTCCATGATATCCCAACAAAGCTCTTTCACGCCCTGACGGTTTACCGCTGAGATCATGTAATAATCACCTTCCCAGCCAAGCTCATCAGCAATGGTTTTAGCCCGCTGTTTTGCTTCTTCGGGATCGGTCAGATCCACTTTGTTGAATACCAGCCAACGTGGTTTTTCTGCCAGTTTTTCACTGTACTTGTGCAGCTCTTGAGTAATGATGCGAGCGTTTTCAACCGGATCAGACTCATCAATCGGGCAGAGATCAATCAAGTGCAGCAATACGCGACAACGTTCCAAATGCTTCAGAAAGCGAATACCCAGACCGGCACCTTCTGACGCACCTTCAATCAACCCCGGAATGTCCGCGACCACAAAACTTTGCTCGTTATCCATACGCACAACACCGAGGCTTGGCACCAACGTTGTAAAGGGATAATCGGCTACTTTGGGTTTGGCTGCTGAAACCGCCCGAATAAAGGTGGATTTACCTGCGTTTGGCATTCCCAGCATACCCACATCAGCCAGCAGCATCAGCTCCAGCATCAGCTCGCGGCTTTCTCCCGGCGTTCCCATCGTTCTTTGACGAGGGGCACGGTTAACAGAGGATTTAAAGCGGGTATTGCCAAGGCCGTGGAAACCCCCTTTTGCCACCATGAAACGCTGTTCATGACGCAGCATATCCCCAAGCACTTCTCCTGTGGCAATGTCGCGCACGCGAGTTCCGACCGGAACCTTGATGGTAATATCCTGACCACGTCTGCCGGTACAATCACGGCTTTGTCCATTTTGACCACGTTCGGCACGGAAGGATTTTTCAAAACGGTAGTCAATCAGCGTATTGAGGTTTTCATCTGCCAGCAGATAGACGTCACCGCCATCACCACCATCACCGCCGTCCGGCCCACCTTTTGGAATATATTTCTCACGACGGAAGCTGACGCAACCATTGCCACCATCTCCCGCTACAACCAGAATCCTGGCTTCATCTACAAATTTCATCACTTTTCTCCGTAGGATAGCCACTGTAAAACTGGATGGCAGCGAGTACCCAGAGATGGCGTAATCCAGAATATAAAAAGCCCCGCAACACATTGCAGGGCTTCCGATTCGATCAAGATCCAGAAAACTTATTCAGCTTCGATGCTGATAAATTTACGGTTTTTTGAACCTTTAACTTCGAATTTAATTTTCCCGTCAGCTAATGCGAACAGGGTGTGGTCACGGCCACAACCTACGTTGTTACCTGCGTGGAATTTAGTACCACGTTGACGAACGATGATGCTGCCTGCCAAAACAGACTCACCACCAAAACGTTTTACACCCAGACGTTTACTTTCAGAATCGCGACCGTTACGAGTCGAGCCGCCAGCCTTTTTGTGTGCCATTAATCTGCTCTCCTAAAATCTTAAGCGATGCCAGTGATTTTAACATCGGTGAACCACTGACGGTGGCCCTGCTGCTTACGGCTGTGTTTACGACGACGAAACTTAACAATTTTAATTTTCTCGCCACGACCGTGAGCAACAACTTCCGCTTTAACTTTAACGCCTTCAACTACTGGAGCGCCGATTTTGATGTCTTCACCATTAGCGACCATCAGCACCTGGTCAAACTCGACAGTTTCACCCGTTGCGATGTCCAGCTTTTCCAAGCGAATTGTTTGGCCTTCGCTTACTCGGTGTTGTTTACCACCACTTTGGAAAACTGCGTACATATAAACTCCGCTTTCCGCGCACCCCCTATAATTCTTTCCAGAGCGCGCTATAAAATATTCACAATAGGGCGCGAATTCTACGCAAAAACCGCTTGGAAGACAAGAGCAGAATTAGAACAGATGAGAAAAAAACAGAGTTTTTCGATTGTCATTTATTTGAACGGTTTTTCAAGTACAATCGATATATTGTGATATCTATTGATATGCTAATTAATGAGCACATCTCTGAATCAGAGTCCGAAGCCAAAACATGAACTTAGAATCGATAATAAAGCTCACCGCTGAGGATATGGCAGCGGTTAATGAAACCATTCTTAACCAATTAAATTCCGAGGTTGCACTGATCAACCAGCTTGGTTACTACATTATCAGTGGTGGTGGCAAACGCATCCGCCCAATGATTGCTGTGCTGGCTGGCAAGGCATTGCATTGCAAAGAAGAAAAGTACATCAAAGTGGCCGCTTTGATCGAGTTTATTCACACCGCCACTCTGCTGCATGATGATGTGGTTGATGAATCTGACATGCGACGGGGCAAAGCAACCGCCAATGCCATTTATGGTAATGCCGCCAGTGTCCTGGTGGGGGATTTTATTTATACACGCTCATTTCAGATGATGACGGATCTTGACTCCATGCGTGTATTAAAACTGATGTCTGATGCCACCAATGTGATTGCTGAAGGTGAGGTCATGCAGTTGATGAACTGCAATGACCCTGATATTGCCGAAGATGATTATATGCGGGTCATTTATAGTAAAACGGCTCGCCTGTTTGAGGTCGCTGCACATTCAGCCGCGATTCTGGCCAATGCCACCCCGGCACAAGAAATAGCGTTGCGCGATTATGGCCGTTATCTTGGTACGGCATTTCAACTCATTGATGACCTGCTGGATTATGATTCTGATGACAACACGCTCGGTAAGAATACCGGGGACGATCTGAACGAAGGCAAGCCAACATTGCCGCTTTTGCACGCCATGAACCACGGAACGCCAGAGCAATCGGCCCTGATACGCCGCGCGATTGAGCAAGGCAATGGCCGCCATCTGTTGGATGCGGTACTGGCAACAATGAAACAGTGCGGTTCACTTAAATACACCCGCCAACGGGCGGAGGAAGAAGCGGATAAGGCTATTTCAGCGTTGCAAATACTGGATGATTCTCCATACAAGGCGGCCCTTGTGGGATTGGCCCATGTCGCAGTACAGCGACTTTCTTGAGCCTGCTTTTTTGAAACAGGGTCTGAAACTGCTTTTTTGAACCTGTTTTTTTAAACCTGTTTTTTTAGACCTAAATAATCAGCATCCCGGATTGTTCAGTCCGGGATGCTGTCTTTATTGTCAATATCCTGAATGACGGCGTATTGAACAAGGCTGGCCAGCCCTTTTCTCAAAATAAACTTAACAATTCTTTCCCTTTCGGATTTGGTCAACTGATAATAAGCCTCCACCCAAATCATAAAGGGGTCCTGTCGCTTATTCCGGTAGTACTCGACCGAATTTTCACTGACAGTCAGTACACCCAGCACTTCCTCTGGCAAACTGTTGACACTATATTCCAATGCTTTTCCCTGCACTCCACGCTTACGGCGTTGTTCCCAACCCTCGCGTCTTGCCATCAGATTGACTCCTTGGGGAGACGATGGCAGCCCTGCGAGGCCGATGAGCTCTTTTGCAGAATACCATTCTTTTTTCATCTTTTTCTCCTCGCTTTATACTGGAACAGTGAAGAGAAAGCCAAATTTTAAACATTTGGCTTTTCAAAAGCTGTCTCAATTAGCTGTGATTTTTTCCAAAAAACTTCTGATGCCATCTCGTAATATCACTTCGGTAATTACCTCCTTTTCTTCCTCGCTGAGTAAATTGAATGCACTTACCCAAATGGACAAAGGATCTTGCTTCTGAACCTGATATTCCGCTGGTGTTTCATGAAGTTCCAAAGCCGTCAGAGTTGTCTCAGGAAAACAAGAGTAATGGTATTCAATTGCTCTTCCCTGAACACCCGCTCGTTTCTGCCGTAACCATTCTTCACGTTTTGCTCTGGCATTAACTCCTTGTGGTGATCTAGGTAACTCCCCTACACCGGTCAACTCCATTGCCGTATACCACTCTTTTTTCATAATGTTTCTCTATTTTTGTAACCAAGTTCAAAAAAGACGTTATTAAGAAAAAATTAGAAATATTTTTAGAAAAAATAATGGTATTTTATTTTCTTAATAACAGATTCGTGTTCGTTATTAATTTCACACTAACGCTTTAGTTATACCACTAATGTGGCTTCAAATTTAATAGGAAAGGATTAAAAAAATGATTTCTATGAAATCGGATTGGCATCCTGCTGATATTATTGCTGCTTTACGTAAACGAGGAACGACACTGGCTGCGGTTTCCCGTGAAGCGGGTCTGAGTTCATCTACTTTGGCGAATACACTTTCTCGCCCATGGCCTAAGGGAGAATGGATAATAGCTAATTACTTAGGATTGCATCCGTCTGAAATATGGCCAAGCCGTTATTTCAATCCACACACAGGAGAGCTATTAGAAAGAAAAATTCGAGATAAAAAAAATAATTAGCTAACAATATAATTATACGTGTTCAAAAAAAACCGCTAGTTATTTTTGAACTAGCGGTTTTAGTTAGCTAATATATTTAACTTAATTCGTATATTAATAAATTACGAATTAAATAAATTAACCATTAATAAATTTTTCGCCTAACTCAATATCTTTATTCAAAACATCCAGCATATTAGCGAGTGACTTCTGTTCGAAGTCACTCAACTTACCAATATCTAAACGCTCTTCGATACCCTTTTTACCCAAACGAACCGGTTGGGCAAAGAAACGGGCATGTTTACCGTCACCTTCAACATAGCTGCATTCAATCACGTTGCTTTCGCCTTGCAGGCCACGGATCAAAGAAAGCCCGAAACGTGCTGCGGCCTGTCCCATAGACAACGTTGCCGATCCGCCACCCGCTTTTGCCTCAACCACTTCAGTACCGGCGTTCTGGATACGTTTAGTCAATGCTTCAATTTCTTCATCAGTGAAGCGGACATCTGGAATTTGAGACAGCAATGGCAGAATGGTTACGCCTGAATGCCCACCAATCACCGGCACTTCCGTTTCTGCTACTTTTTTACCTTTCAGTTCAGCAACAAACGTATTGGAGCGGATAATATCCAATGTTGTCACACCGAACAGACGGTTTTTATCGTAAACACCTTCTTTTTTCAGAACCTCAGCCGCGATCGCCACAGTCGTATTCACTGGGTTAGTGATAATTCCGATTAATGCTTTTGGTGATGTTTTCGCAACTTGCTGAACCAGATTACGAATGATCCCGGCATTGATATTAAACAGATCGGAACGATCCATACCCGGCTTACGTGCCACACCCGCAGAAATCAATACCACATCTGCGCCTGCCAAAGCAGGGGTTGCATCTTCACCAGCAAAACCAGTGACTTTGACTTCCGTTGGGATATGGCTCAGATCGGCTGCCACACCCGGGGTCACCGGAGCAATGTCATACAAGGAAAGTTCTGAACCTGAAGGAAGTTGGGTCTTGAGTAGAAGGGCAAGTGCCTGACCAATACCACCGGCTGCACCGAGAACTGCAACTTTCATCCTGATACTCCTTAAATAAGTGCTGTAAAAAAACCGAAACCCTTCGTCTTTCAAGCTGCCGCTTTGTCGGCCGCGCGGCAGCTTGAAATCCATTGGGTAGAAACCTGTGCGGTGAAGAGCGTGCTTTCATTTTCCCATCATCGTGATAATGACAAAACCCATGACAAGGCAAGCTCTCAATCCCATTCATCACTACGTTCTAAAAACAATCTGTTAACAGCCAGATTATCCACTTAATGGCTTAACGATGGAACACCAAAGTTGTTTATTCTAGACAAAAGTCTTATCTGTTAATGAGATAACGGACACTTTTTTGAGAATTATTCTTGTAATAGGATTTATCGTCAACGTGATTGACTGACATTTTCTTTCCATACCAAAAACACCATTTAATTAACAATACATTCACTCCGCTTAATCTGGCTTTTTTCGTCTCTTTGTTGAATAAAAATTCACTTTTTTGCATAATAACCCCCTCATAACGGATGCAACGATGGTGAAATATGCGTGTTCCTTCGAAACAGGAAGATTTGGTAAAAGCGTTCAAGGCATTATTGAAAGAAGAAAAATTCAGCTCTCAGGGTGAAATTGTTTCAGCACTTCAGGACGAAGGGTTTGAAAATATCAACCAATCTAAAGTTTCCAGAATGCTGACAAAATTTGGTGCGGTCAGAACCCGCAATGCAAAAATGGAAATGGTTTACTGTTTGCCGGCAGAAATGGGGGTTCCTACCGCCACCAGCCCATTAAAAAATCTGGTATTGGATGTCGATTATAACCACAGTGTCGTGGTGATACGTACCAGCCCGGGTGCAGCACAGTTAATTGCACGCCTGTTGGATTCATTGGGTAAAGCAGAAGGTATTCTTGGCAGCATTGCAGGTGATGACACCATTTTTACCACCCCTGCTCAGAACCTGACGACACAACAGCTCTATGAAGCCATTCTCAACCTGTTCGAACAAGAACTTTAAAGGGTTCTGGCCTATCCCTAAACACCAAAAAATAGAAATGGCAGATTAATAAAGAGGAACGTCCAGCAAGGGCGATCCTCTTGCGCGTGTGAACTTTCCAATTAGGCCGCTTGTTCTTTTTTAGCTAATTCGGTCAGCAACTTTTTATGAATGCCACCAAATTCCCCGTTGCTCATAACCAGAATGTGATCGCCGGGCTGTGCCGTTTCAACAATCATCCGCACTAAAACATCAATGTCCGCGCTCCAACGAGCAGGCTGTATACACTGTTCAGCAATTTCAATCACCTGCCACGGAATATTGGCGGGCTGATAGAGAAAGACTTCATCGGCACGCCCCATGGAAGGCGCAATATCATTTTTGCTCATCCCCATTCTCATGGTATTCGAACGCGGTTCCAATACGGCGAGAATACGCGCCATTCCGCCCACTTTACTTCTTAATGCTTCCATTGTGGCTAAGATCGCGGTGGGATGATGAGCAAAATCATCGTAAACCGAGATCTCATTCACTTTTCCACAGAACTCAAGGCGACGGCGGGCATTAATGAATTCACCCAATACCTGACAGGCATCTACGGGCTGAACCCCAACATGATGGGCTGCGGCAATCGCCATCAATCCATTGTGCATATTGTGCTCGCCCACTAATGACCCATTCACTTCGCCAACTAATTCACCATGATGGAAGACCTGGTAGTGACTGCTATCCTGACTCACTTTTTTTGCCTGCCAGTTTCCGCTTTCCCCCATCAGTTCCAGCTCACTCCAGCAGCCCATTGTAAGTACCTGCTTCAGGTTAACGTCATTATCGGGAACTATGATCTTACCCGTCCCCGGAACCACTCTGACAAGATGGTGGAATTGTTTTTGAATGGCGGCCAGATTTTCGAAAATATCGGCATGATCAAATTCAAGATTGTTCATGATCAATGTACGGGGGCTATAATGAACGAATTTTGAACGCTTATCAAAAAAGGCACAGTCGTATTCATCCGCTTCAATCACAAAGAATGGGCTTGAACCTATTTGCGCTGAAACATCGAAATTACCCGGCACACCACCGATTAAAAATCCCGGTTTATAGCCACAGGCTTCCAGGATCCATGCCAGCATACCCGCCGTTGTTGTTTTGCCGTGGGTTCCCGCGACAGCCAGTACCCAACGTTCCGGCAAGACATGCTCATGCAGCCATTGCGGGCCGGAAGTATAAGGAATACCACGATCCAACACGGCTTCCACACAGGGGTTGCCACGCGTCATCGCATTACCAATGATCACTCTATCTGGCACCGGATCAAGCTGCGCAGGATCGTATCCTTGAATCAGCTCAATGCCCTGTTTTTCCAGCAAAGTACTCATTGGTGGATATACATTAGCATCGGAACCAGTGACTTCATGACCCAGTGAACGGGCAAGGATAGCCAGCCCCCCCATGAAAGTACCGCAGATGCCAAGAATATGAATACGCATTTATTTCTACCCAATATCATGAACTGTGTCACTATTCTAACCCTCTAATCCGAGATTAGAAATGCAATAGCCTATTAATCATCTGATTCTTTAGCTAAACTGCCCGCGCATAAGTGCAACACAAACGTGAAGCACGCTTCCTCAAACCACACTCAAATTCAAGGCCTTTGTCATGAAAACATTAGGCGAATTCATCGTCGAAAAACAGCAAGACTTTCCTCATGCTACGGGTGAACTGACAGCCCTGCTATCTGCCATCAAGTTAGGTGCCAAAATCATTCATCGGGATATCAACAAAGCCGGATTGGTGGATATTTTAGGGACGAGTGGCGTCTCCAATGTTCAGGGGGAAGTTCAGATGAAACTGGACTTGTACGCCAACGAAAAACTTAAGGCAGCACTCAAGGCTCGCGGCGAAGTGGCAGGCATTGCTTCCGAAGAAGAAGACGAGATCGTTGTTTTTGATGGCGACAGGGCAGAAAACGCGAAATATGTTGTTTTGATGGACCCACTGGATGGTTCTTCGAATATTGATGTAAACGTTTCCGTCGGGACTATTTTTTCCATTTACCATCGAATTACGCCGATTGGACAACCCGTGACAGAAGAAGATTTCCTCCAACCGGGAAATCGTCAGGTTGCCGCAGGTTATGTGGTTTATGGTTCATCCACCATGTTGGTTTACACCACGGGTTGTGGCGTTCACACTTTTACTTATGATCCTTCCCTTGGGGTTTTCTGCCTTAGCCATGAAAAAGTCCAATTTCCAGAAAAAGGCAATATGTACTCTATCAACGAGGGAAACTACATCAAATTTCCGCTGGGGGTGAAAAAGTACATCAAATATTGTCAGGAGCAGGATGAGGCCACTCAACGCCCTTACACCACCCGTTATATCGGTTCTCTGGTTGCAGATTTCCATCGTAATTTATTGAAAGGCGGCATCTATATTTACCCAAGTACAGCCAGCCATCCGACAGGAAAACTGCGTCTACTGTACGAATGCAACCCCATTGCGTTCTTGGCAGAACAGGCGGGGGGTAAAGCCAGTGATGGGGTGAACCGCATTCTGGATATCGTCCCCAATAAACTACACCAACGTGTTCCTTTCTTTGTGGGTACAAGATCGATGGTAGAGAAAGCAGAAAGTTTCATGGCTGAATTTCCTGATAAGTAAGCCATCTGATTAAGCCATCCTTATAACGAAAAAGAGGTGATTTTTCCGCCTCTTTAATCACTTCTTTCATCTTTCAAACCGTCGATTTATTCCCGTCCATATCTATACCCGTCATACTTCAAGCTGCCTCTTTGTTGGCTGCACTCACTCACCCCGGTCACATAGTTATCTATGCTCCCGGGGATTCGCTCCCTTGCCGCCGCGATGCAACTCGAATTATTTTGGGTATATGTATGCGGAATTAAACACAGAACTTCCCCTGCCTTTTTAATCATTCTGCCTCACAAAAAAATAACCCCGACGTCATTAAAGCAATTACTTTTAATTATCAACTGATAATAATTTTCTATTACGCAAGATAACAAAAAACTTTCTAATGTATGTAAACATGGGGTGGAAATATCTCTTTTAAATTAATTGGATATCTAGACTCAATCAATGTTTAACCCTGGAACATCAAAGACGTGATAATTAAGCACTGGCGAAAGCCCATATTTCATGAGGAACTCATATATGGACTCGTATATTAGTCATAAAGTTTTTCGACTTTCTGTGCTGGTATATTCTCTTTTTTTACCTTTTACGCCAATCAATGCCTTTTCGGCAGGTGAAAAAAATGATCAGACCAAAACAGAGAGGAAGTTTTTAAATAAATCGCAAGATCAAGCCAACAATGAGGAAGGGATTGACGGAGGGATGATTGCCCACAATATCCAGCGGATCAGCAATGTGCTGTCCTCTTCGCCGTCCCAGTTAACCGAGCAGGCGAAGTCCTACGCGAAGTCCTATGCGTTGGGCAAAATCAATCATACGATCTCCAGTGAGGCACAAAAATGGCTGTCTCAATTGGGTACGGCCAACATTGATTTTTCCCTCGACCACAAAGGCAAGCTGGATAGGGGTTCCCTTGATCTGCTGTTACCCCTCTACGACAATCAAGCGGACTGGCTGCTGTTCTCCCAATTGGGTTATCGCAATAGCGACAACCGCCACACCATAAACCTGGGCCTGGGAGGGCGTTATTTTACCCCCGATTGGATGTATGGATTAAATACGTTCTTTGACCATGACGTCACCGGAAGAAATCAACGTCTGGGTTTAGGGGGAGAGGCCTGGACCGATTACGTCAAACTTTCGGCCAATACCTACTGGCGCCTGAGCCAATGGCGTCAGTCACCGAAAGAGCAAGACTATGAAGAACGCCCGGCCAACGGGTTTGACCTCAATAGCGAGTTTTTCTTGCCGGCTTACCCGAATCTGGGCGGTCACTTGGCCTATGAACAATACTTCGGTGATAACGTCGCGTTGTTCAATCGCGATACCAAACAGAAATCCCCTTCCCTTGCCAGGATCGGGCTGAATTATACCCCGATCCCACTGGTCACAATGGGCGTGGATTATAAGCTCGGCAACAGTAACCACAGTGAAACCCTCTTCCGGGCCAACCTGAATTACCGTTTCGGCGTCCCGTTAGGGACACAGTTATCACCTGACAACGTGGCTTCCATGCGCACTCTGGCCGGCAGCCGCTATGATTTAGTCCAGAGAAACAACAAGATCGTGCTGGACTACAAGAAGAAGCCCGAACTGACGCTTAGCCTGCCCGGTGACTTACGCGGATACAGTGGTCAGCTCGTCCGGGTCACGCCCAATGTGACCACCAATACGTCGTTGAAATCTATTCACTGGACACCCGGTGACAGGTTCAAAGAAAACGGCGGACTGATGACCTCCCTCACGAGTTCCCATGATACTAATGTCATTCTGCCGAAGTATAATGCCAACGCGGGCGACGAGGCGAACACCTATCTCCTGTCTGCCATCGCGGAAGGAGAAAACGGCACTAAATCGAAAGCGGCTCACATGAATCTGCGGGTTGAGCCTTTTGTCATTAAAGACCAAAGCATCGAGCCAAGTGACGGAGATCTTTTCTCCTACGATCTGGCAGCGACCATCACTTACGGCAATGAAAATAACCCGCCGGTTAAAGGGGCGGTCATTCCGGATGTCAAATGGACTCTTGATCCCCCGAATGATCAGGCAAAACTGATCTGGGATCCAACCGGCGAACTCAATGAACAGGGTCAGCTCACCGCCAGCCTGACCAGTACCGAGCCTCTCCATCAGGATACCAAGGTTTATCTGGCTATGGACGGTATGCCTAAAGTGGAGATCAAAGGCGACAACCCGCTGGTTTTTTCCAATATTGAAACCCGATACAACGTTGTAACGTATTCGGTGGAGCCTACAGGCCCGCTTTCAACGCGGGACAAAAATAATATTTATCGCTTTAAGACCACTCTCTCAGATAAGGAAGGATATCTGATTAAAAACAGGAAGATCATGTCCACATGGAGTGTAAAACAGGGTAATGACGATCTTAAAAATGATCATGAAGTCACATTCACTCCGGGTACGTCCACCGATGACAAAGGTCAATTGATTGCCACCCTGCAAAGTACCAAAGAGCTGAACAATGTCATCGTTACGCTCACTCTGGGTGAACAACAAGAATCGTTTGATCCGGTCAGCTTTGTCGATGATTCCCGTAGAGATCATATTACAGCGATCCGCTTTGATAATCCGGGTCCTTACGTCGCATCGGCTGACACTCCACAAACGGTTAAAGTCACGCTAGTGGATAAGGACGGCAATCCCTATAAGAGCAATGCAAGCATCTCGCATCTTCAATGGTTCACTGAACCCGGTGAGCTGAAGGACAAGGGATTTCATATTAAACCCGCTAACGGTGCCTCAATTTTCTCCACCGGTCCGGGCGGTATACTTGAGGTGAGTATCACCAATACCCATGCCATGAAAGATATCAAACTGGGCTTTTCAATCGCTGACGGGCCGGTATTCTACTCTGAACCCTTCGAGTATACTGCCCCAATCATAACGGCTAAACTTAAAGAGCCGATAGACGTCTTGACCATCCCGGCGTCAGATCAAGAAAAGGGAGGCAAGCTCTATAAATTTAAGGTAAAAGTCGTTGACGATAAAAAAGGAGAACCGCTTAAGAATCAGAGCATTAAGGATGTCACCTGGAGTACGCTATGGCAGGATAAGCCCAACCATTTGCCGAAACTCCTTGAAATCCAGAAACCTCAAGATGCTGAAGACTGGACGACCGATGACGACGGTTATTTGACCGCTTATCTGGCGAGGAAAGAAGGTTCGAAAGGGGGGATTAACGACTTGGCGATCAGCGTCACCGTGGGTTCTGACAAGCCATTGCAGTCCCATACGATGAATGTCGCGCCGGTAGAGCAGCCGACACGGTTACGGTTAAGTGCAAAAGGTGACAGAGAGAATGGCGTATACACGGATTATAACCCTGAAGATTCTAAACAACATCTACCTGGCTTCCTGACCGCCCAAACCACCCTCAGGCTGCTCAGGCCAGAGGACGGGCAAGAGATCAACCCAGATCTGCGCCAACAAGGAAAAGGGATGCAGATAAGTTTGAGAACCGACCCTCCAAAAAATGGACTCATCGTGGACAATGCGGAGCTTACGGTGTTCGTAGCTGCGATAGAGAAGAATCCAGCTAGCATTTGGAATGTAAAAGTTATCGCCAGCTTAACGGATAACACAACGGGCGAAAGCTCTGAGTACAGTTATCTGCTCCAGCCCTACTTTTATGCATATCTGCCTAATTATCCTACTGATAATAGCGCCTCCTTCAACGACAATCATTTCACGGTTCCCCTGAACGGGAAAGGAAAAAATGAGACTTGTGAAAACATGAGCATACAACTGAATGAGCTGAAACTGCTTATACCAGTCACACCGACAATTTATGAGATTGGATCACCGGGTAGCTCGGTATCCGAGCCCTACGTTCGTCAATTTGGCCCAAGATACAAATGGGCTGGCATTTATCCACCGCTAATCATCCGGGGAAATGGCCCCAACAAGACGTTTAATAATTATTGGGATCTGATTAAAATCAGAAACCTAAGCGGAAGTTCAGACACCCCTTATTCGGCCTATTCGCTTAGTGAGTGGAAACTTGAGCCCGGAGAAGACGACAAGGCATTGTTATTCTGTCTGATAAGCATGTCGGATTTACACTCTCTGGGGATGTAATAGAAAGTAAGATACTGAATTATTGTTAATATTAATTAAGCACAGTCTCAATACTTATTGGGGCTGTGTTTTTTTATTGCGTTTTCACCCACAGAGTTATCCCGCATTGTTTCTTTTATAAAAAATTCCAATTTCTCCTTATCAATAAGCCCCAACCCAGTGTCATTCATGTGATTACTTTTATTTATCAGCCGATAATAATTTTCCATTACGCAAGATAACAAAAAACTTTCTAATGTATGTAAGTACGGGATAGCAATATCTCTTTTAAATTAATTGGATATCTAGACTCAACCAACATTTAACCTTGAAACATCAAAGACGTGATGCTTAAGCACTGGCGAAAGCCCATATTTCATGAGGAATTCATATATGGACTCGTATATTAGTCATAAAGTTTTTCGACTTTCTGTGCTGGTATATTCTCTTTTTTTACCTTTTACGCCAATTAATGCCTTTTCGGCAGGTGAAAAAAATGATGAAACCAAAACAGAGAGGAAGTTTTTAAATAAATCGCAAGATCAAGCCAATAACGAAGATGGTATTGACGGGGGAGTCATTGCCCACAATATCCAGCGGGTCAGTAATGTGCTGTCTTCTTCTCCGTCCCAGTTAACCGAGCAGGCGAAGTCCTACGCGTTGGGTAAAATCAATAATACGATATCCAGTGAGACACAAAGATGGCTGTCTCAATTTGGTACGGCCAAAATTGATTTCTCCCTCGACCGCAAAGGCAAGCTGGATAATAGCTCTCTTGATCTGCTGTTACCCCTCTACGACAATCATGCAGACTGGCTGGTATTCTCCCAATTGGGTTATCGCCATAAAGACAGCCGCCATACCGTAAACCTCGGTCTCGGAGGACGTTACTTCACCCCCGATTGGATGTATGGATTAAATACGTTCTTTGACCATGACGTTACAGGGAAAAATAAACGTCTGGGTTTAGGGGGAGAGGCGTGGACAAACTACGTCAAACTTTCGGCCAATACCTACTGGCGCCTGAGCAAGTGGCATCACTCACCGAAAGAGCAAGACTATGAAGAACGCCCGGCCAACGGATTTGACCTCAATGGCGAATTTTTCTTGCCGGCTTACCCGAATCTGGGCGGTAAATTGGGCTATGAACAATACTTCGGCGATAATGTCGCATTGTTCAATCGCGATACCAAGCAGAAAAACCCTTCCCTTGCCAGAATCGGGCTGAATTATACCCCAATCCCACTGATCACGATGGGTGTGGATTATAAGCTCGGCAGCAATAATCACAGTGAAACCCTCTTCCGGGCCAATCTGAATTACCGTTTTGGCGTTCCTTTAGGAACACAGGTTTCACCTGACAGCGTGGCTTCCATGCGCACCCTGGCCGGCAGTCGCTATGATTTAGTCCAGAGAAACAACAATATCGTGCTGGACTACAAGAAGAAGATCGAATTAACGCTTGGCCTGCCCAGTGATTTACGCGGGTACAGTGGCCAGCTCGTTCAGGTCAAGCCCAATGTGACCACCAATACGTCGTTGAAATCTATTCACTGGACACCCGGTGAAGGGTTCAAAGAAAACGGCGGGCTGATTACCTCTCTCCCGAATGCCCATGAAGCTGGTGTCATTCTGCCGAGGTATAATGCCAGCGCGGGCGACGGGGCAAACAACTATATCCTGTCTGCCATCGCAGAAGAAGAGGGAGGCAGTAAATCGAAGGCCGCCCACATGAATCTGCTGGTTGAGCCTTTTGTCATTAAAGACCAAAGCATCAAGCCAAATGCCAAAGATCCTTCATCCTACGATCTGGCAGCGACCATCACTTACGGCAATAAAGACAACCCGCCGCTCAAAGAGGTGGCCATTCCAGATGTCAAATGGACCCTTGAACCCCCGAATGATCATGCAAAACTGACCTGGGAGCCAACCGGAACACTCAATGAACAGGGGCAGCTCACCGCCACCCTGACCAGTCGCGATCCTCTCCAGAAGGATACCAAGATTTATCTGGCTATGGACGGAATGCCTAAAGTGGAGATAAAACGCGACAGCCCGCTTGTGTTTGCAAACGGATACAACATTAAAACGCATTCGGTGGAGCCTACAGGCCCGCTTTCAACGCAATCGGCATCGCCACCGACTTATTTCTTTAAGGCTATTATTTCAGACGAAGAAGGATATCCGGTTAAAAACAAGGAGATAGATGCCACATGGATTATGAAACAGGGTGATACCGTTCTTCAAAGTAATGTTGACACCACGTTCGGCTCGAACATGACCACCGACGATCAAGGTCAATTGACTGCCCAATTGATAGGTCAAAAGGCGGTGAAAGATATCATCGTGACGCTTGTTCTGAATGGGAGTAAACAACAAATATCTTTTGATCCGGTCAGTTTTATCGATGATTCCCATAGCACGCGTGTGACAGAAATCAACTTTGATAAACCTGGCCCTTACATCGCAGTGTCTGACCGTCAACACAAGGTTACAGTCAAGATAGTGAAAGCGGATGGCACCCCCTATGCCCCGAAAACAGCGATCCCAAATCTTCAGTGGTTCATTAACCCCAGTGATCTGAAAGATAAAGGATTTACGGTTAAACCCGATGCCACCACCAATGGAAACGGTGACCTTGAGGCAACTTTCACCAATAGCCATGCCATGAACGGTATTAGCCTGGGCTTTTCAATCGATGGCGGAGCGGTCTTCTACTCTCAACCCTTCGATTTTACTGCCCCTGACGATGCAACATTAGCTGCTAAACTTGTAGGGCCGGTAGAGGTCATCGCCATCCCTGATTCAGAGAAGGGCGGCAATGAAGGAAGGCTCTATACACTTAAAGTAAAAGCCGTTCACAATAAAACGGGAGACCTGCTGAAAGATCAGAGTATTAAGGATATCACCTGGAGTACGATGTGGAAGAAGGAAGCCAACCATTTGCCGGAACTCCTTGAAATCCAGAAACCTCAGGATGGTGAGGGCTGGGTGACCGATAGCGAGGGTTATTTGACCGCTTATCTGGCCAGAAAAGAAGGCAAGAAAGGTGGGATTAACGACTTAGCGGTCAGCGTCGCCTTCGGTTCTAACCAGCCATTGCAGTCCGATGCGACTATCAGCATCAAGCCGATAGAACAAACGGCAGGGCTACGGTTAAAGGCACAAGGTGAACCGTTTGATCCATACAAGGATTATCAACCTGAAGATAGCGGTACCGGATTCCCTCGCTACCTGACTCCAAAATCCTACTTCTCACTGTTGAGAGCAGGGGATAAGCAGGAAATCACCCCAGCTCTACGCGAAAAAATGGATATAGACCTGAAAATCGACTCTAACGGCCTTGGGCTTGCCCTTAACAATACGGCACTTACGATAGAGGTACCGCAAGTGCTTATTTCAATCACTAATGAAGCAAAGATTATCGCCAATTTAACGGATAAAGCGACAGGCGAAATAACTGTGCATAGTTATACTATGAAGCCCAAATATTATGCACATGTTGCTACAACTGGAACCCCATCGAATCCGTCGTATATAGTGGCTCAATACAAAAAGGATACAGGCCCAGATGCTACTTGTGAAACGCTTCGTTCCGGTCCAGAAATCACTCCGGACTACACTGATCTGGGAATAGAGTCGTCAAATCCCGATACTGCTTACGGTAGGCAATTTAGTAAGGATTTCATTCTCTATGGTGTTTTCGACCCCAAAAAGCCGGTGTATCCATACGTTAAAATCAAACACACATTCGCCAAAACGGGAACTCAATATCTGCTCTATAACCGTCATAAAAGGAACCTCCCTATAATTGAGGCCCCTGATGATTTGACATACTTACTCTGTCTGAAAGACCTAGAAGGAGGAACGCCTTCAGCGCAGTGATGTAACGTGACTGAATAACCCTTAATTAGCACAGCCTCAATCATGATTGGGGCTGTGCTTTTTTCTCCCTTACCGTATTCTTACCGCATTGAATATCCAACATGAAATTGCCCGTCATCTTGCTTATCCGTAGTGACCTTCAACCGAAAAATCAGAGAACTTTAAACCTGTTTTGTCTATAATGCTCCGCACTCCATGTTGGTTTTAAATTGAAGGAAACCTTTTATGAGCCTGAACAACGTACCGGCGGGAAAAGAACTGCCAGAAGATATCTATGTCATCATTGAGATCCCGGCAAATGCAGACCCCATCAAATATGAAGTAGACAAAGAATCCGGCGCTCTGTTTGTAGACCGTTTCATGTCAACGGCGATGTTCTATCCATGCAACTACGGCTATATCAACAATACGCTGTCCCTTGACGGTGACCCGGTTGACGTATTAGTTCCAACACCTTATCCATTGCAGCCGGGTTCCGTGATCCGCTGCCGCCCGGTCGGTGTTCTGAAAATGTCCGATGAGTCGGGTGAAGATGCAAAACTGGTTGCTGTTCCTCATACCAAATTGAGCAAAGAATACGATCACATCAAAGATGTGACTGATTTGCCTGAATTGCTGCGGGCGCAAATCACCCATTTCTTTGAACATTACAAAGATCTGGAACAAGGCAAGTGGGTTAAAGTCGACGGGTGGGACAATGTTGAAGCGGCTAAAGCCGAAATCCTGTCTTCTTTCGAACGTGCAGCAAAAAAATAATCCTGACGAATAAGTGCAGTTTTTGATGCAAAAAAACCTCTGTCCCTTATCGGGAGAGAGGTTTCATGAAAAAACAGAAAATCATCCAGCGAATGGCTGATGTTTATTTTTCTTCCCGGCGTTTTAACCAATCACCACTTGTGATCCGATGTAATCCCTCTACAGGCAGTTTGTAGAGATAGATCCATGCCTTGCCGTAAGGTGTTTCAATGAGTTCCCTTCGATATTCCTGAGAGTTTTTTTTCAACTCATCCAGCTCTGTCAATATCGGTGGCGTAATGCGGTATACTTCGCATTCAATCGTTCCTTCACCACGAATAACCGCCGGATAATGCCCAAGGTCATAAATCTCATAACCTTCTAATGTGTGTTCTCCTAACAGTTGGGCATCCGTCATCCAGTGATGATTACCTTGTTGGCGCCTCAGGCTGCCATAAACAATAACTCGCATTTTTAAAACTCAAACTCATAGAGCAGATCTAAAGCCTGATCAATACCAGATACGGCTTCCAGATACAATCTTGGCATAACACGATAGCGCAACGTCAGTGTGGCCAAAGAGTCAAAAATACCCACGCCATATTTTACTTGTAAGTCTTTGGTAATCCTGCCACTGACGACCACCTGAGATTTATCACCCACACCTTGAGTATCCAGAGCCAAATCAGAGACGCCAAATGTTTTGCCAATTTTACCCACTAACTGACCACTCTGGGCGACACCTAAACCAATCAGCATGGCGGTCATCTGGGAGTTGTCAGAATTTCCCTTTTCCAAACCTTCCCCACGTAAAAGGTAGGATAAAGCCTCCTGCTGTGATTTTGCCGGATCAGAGAAAATTTCCACTTTCGGTTTATCCGCCAGCCCCGTCACCCTTACTCCCGCGATAACATTATTCGCCGTCGATTCGGGATTACGGATTGCTTCAATATTCAACAATGGCTGATCGGGAGGGCCTGAGAACATAATCGTTCCCTTGCGTACCTGCAAATCTTGCCCATAAGCATGGAAGCGCCCCTCAGGAATATCAATCTGACCATTCAGCCCGATTCCCTGTTTATCCTGCAGGACTTTTAACGCGCCCTTAAGCTGTGCTTCCAGACCAAATGCACTCAAACGCACGTCATTACCAATATGAACATTCAGGTTACTTTGAATCAGAATAGTCGATTTTTTCTGGCCTATCGGCTGGAGATTTTTATCCAGCATCACTTCATCAGAAGAGATGCCAACCGCTGATTCGGGTAATTCCTGAACCGTAATGCGCGCCCAGGGAATATCCACATTGCCATTGAGTTTCAATAAGTTTGGTGTCGCTTCCAGCACCAGATCCGGGCTGACATCGACTTTTACCATCGGAGGAACAACCACCCGTAATTTATTGCCATTGGCGGCAATTCTGGCATACCAGGCATTCAAATTACGCCAATCCGCATGACCATTCAGGTTCAATTGCCCCTTGGGGGTTTTAATCATGCCATGCAAATCAGAGCGGCCACCATCAAAATGAATAGCCAACTGACCTTGAGAAATATCAAAGGGTAGCCAATGACTGGTCATTTGCAGGTTATCGGCACTAAGCAGACCAAATAACAGCGGGTTCTTTGCATTCCCTCCCAGACGCAGACGGGCATTCAATCCCCCTGCCGCTTTTTCTCCTTTATCCAAGAGCGGTTTAATCAACTGCAAAGAGAGGTCCTGGATATCGACGTTCCCGGATAATTTACGGCTGCTTTCCAGATCCGCCACCTGAACATTGCCGTTCAACTGCCCATTACCGGCCAGTTTGAATAACCAGGCCAAATTTGCCTTGCCGTTCAACAACCCGGCATTCAATGTCAACGTTTCAAAATCAATCGGTAATGTCATCCCTTCCACCACCTGTCGCACCTGAACACCTTTCCCGCGCAAGGCGATTTTGGCTTGCGGTAATCCTTGCCCTGCCGCCCATTTGACGTCGGCATCACCGCTGAATTCCCCCTTAAGCTGGGTACTTTTATCAAGGAATGGCTGGATCATGGCTAAGTCAAAACGTTCCAGCGCTATTTGTGCCTGAACGCTTTGACCCGCTTCAATTTTCTCCGCTTCGATCGGTTTTGGGATACAGACACGGGCGTTGGGATTGAGCCAGCAATGCGTCCCGATTTTGACTTTCTGCTGGGGATTTAAGTAATCAACCGCCATCGCTTTACTTAAGCGCCATTCACCGACGGGGGTATCGAAATAGGTATGATCGATATGACCTTTCCAATGTTCCTGCTGACGATCAAAACTCCCCTTGAGTGCCAATTGGCCTGATATCGGTGAACCTGCAACTTTCAGCAGTAAATCATGCTGCTTTTCTGTGCCCTTGGCATTGAGTATCAGGCTATTGATGGTCAGGTCTGCCTGTTTCAACTGACGGACGACAACCGATAACTGGCCTTGGATCTGTTCTGCCGAACGTAGATTCCCCTTAATCGTCGCGCTATCCACCCGCAGATCATCCTGCCATCGCAGCCCACGCACATTCAAATCCGCGACGATTTGAGGCGCTTTCATATTACCGCGCAATTTGACATTGCCCGTGATAAAACCGGTCAGCCCCGGCAGCAATCCATTCAAGTGCGGCGCATGAATATCCCCATCCAGTTTCCAGGCACTATCGGTAAGCCGCCCCTGAGCATGTAGCGTATTACGCCCAAGCGCCAGATCAAATTGAGGAATATCCCACTGCCCGGCCGCATTGCCTGATGCCTTGCCATAAACTTTGACTGCGTTCTGTTTCACATGACCATTAAGGGCAATTTCGGGGATCCGGAGTTGCCAGCTCCCGCCATACAAACTCCCCCGCACCGCCACTTTGCCCTCCATTTGGGCAGGCCATTGTGGCCACTGTTTGGCCGTATTAATGCCGTTCAGAACTAACCTGGCATTCCAACTCACAGCCTTACTCCAGTCAACAATGCCCGTGACTTCCGCCTTGCCCTGTAATGCCGCCAGACGCAAGCGTGTCAACCTGAGTGATTCTTCATTACCCTTTGCATCCAGCGTCAATAATGCCGGGGGAATATCATTCCCCTTAATATCCGAACGCAGGGAAAGATCATAACGGCTGGCTTGACCATTCAAACGCAATTTGAGTCCATCAAGCTGATATTCCGGTTTACCTGCCAATGGCCATTGCAGTTGCTGACTTTCCAATGTCAGGCGCAGCGGCAAACCCGCCCTTGCCAGCTCAGTCCGGGCATCCAAACGAGCAGCAACCGGCCCGGAAAGATGCAGTGCAAGATCAAGCTGTTGTCGCAAGGCCCCGCTTAATGTTAAATCGACTTTTTGCCCTTTCAGTTCGGCCAGATGCTGTAAATTATCGACCTTTCCTTTGACGGTCAGTCTGACCGGCCATTGTTCAGCGAGCTTTGCCGTACCCTGTATCGTCAATGCCCCTTCTGGTGCCGACACATTCAACGCCTTGACATCGATTTGTTGCCCCTGATTGCTGGCTTGTAGCCTCAGATCATTGATCGTGATGTCGGTATCTCCCGTCAGGCGAAGCTGACGACCATGCAGACCGGCTACGGTGATATCAAGGGGGATCGGAATATAAGGCAATTCCGCCAACAAAGGTTTGGCAAACAACGCCTTCAAGGTTTCACCCAGCGGTTGATCAGACCCTGGCTGCTGTTGAGTCTGTTGCTTGTTTTTATGGATGGTTTTATGAACGGTTTTCTGTACTGTGCCAATGGGTTCAGAGGGCGATTTGGGCAGTGCCACCAACAGGTTAATGATTTCCGTCGGTTTCAAGCGTAACTGTTTCTCCCGCCACTCAGCACCAGACTTAAACTCATCCAATGCAATGGCGATATCATCGACCTTGACGTAGACATTTTTCAGGGAAAGCAGATCCAGTGAGACAGGATAGGGCGTTTTCAATTCGGTCAAGGGTTCTGATGCCGGAGACGGTTCCGGGGGAGGAAGCTCTGCGGTGTTCACAGAAACCGTAACGCCTTCGGTCGTCAGCGCATTGACACACACCTGACTGTGTTTCAAACAGGAAAGCCGTAACGAGAGGTGTAAATTGTCAGCACTGACATTGACGCCCGGCATCTGATATTTCACGCCCTTTAGCGTTAAATCACGCCAGCCCCCGCTGACACTGGCAATATCCAATCCGGGAACCCAGCGTGCCGCACTGTTAATCACAAAGTGCAAACCCGTTTGCGTCCCCACCAACCCGACAACCGTCATCAATAACAGGCCAACCATCAGCAGAAAAATAATACTGACCCTTTTTACCCACTTCATAGTTCAGCCCCCAGACCGATATAAAATTCAACATTATGACTATCTGGGTCTCCGATTGGTGTTGCCAAATCAAATTTTATCGGCCCAACGGGTGAAGCCCAGCGCACACCGATGCCTGCGCCCGTTTTGAAATTACTCCTTCTAATATCATCAACGGCTTCCCCTGAATCGACAAACAAGGCACTCCACCAATTACCATAAATATTGTATTGATATTCCAACGAACCGACGGCCAGCTTTGATGCCCCGACTAATTTCCCTTTGCTGTCTGTTGGTGAGATTTTCTGGTACTTATAACCACGGATGCTGCGATCGCCCCCCGCGAAGAAACGGAGATCCGGTGGCACCTTGTCGAATTCATTGGTTTCTATCCAGCCCAGATCCGCCCGCACGACAAAACGGTGATTTTCCCGCAAGGTTCTGATCCAAACGTGATGCGCCTGTAGCACGAGAAAATCCACATCTGACTGCCAAGTCGTGTCAGAGAAATCAATCGAATAACGCTGGCTATCTCCCCAGTAAGGCATCGTGCCACCACGCTGACGGATACGGCTGGCATTCACCCCCGGATAAAGCAGCATGGTGGTATTTGTCACGTTGGCCTGAGTAAAGTGGCTAAGGCTCCAGCGGAGATTAACGCCATACTGCCAGCCCGTGGAACGATCCCAGTTACGGGCAAGATTCAACGTTGCAGTGTCCGACGTGGTATCGTTAACATCTTTGCGTTTATAACCGGTTTGCAGTTCATAATATTCTTCGAGCGGGTTGACCTTGAGCGGCATTTTGTAAGATGCATCAATGACTTGTTCCAGCGCAGAAAGGTTAAGGCTGCTGCTCAGACTATGCCCACGGGAATTGAGCCACGGTTTTTTCCATTTTGCCTGAGTACGCAACCCGACATCAGTTGCATAGCCCCCCCCCAATTCAACATAGTTGGCGGAGCGGGGAACTAAAGAAGCCTCCAGTGGCAAGAGCTTATCTTTACTCTCACGCCCGGTTTTGAAATCAGGCACGACAACCGCAGAGTTAAACCACCCGGTATCGACCAAACGGCGGTTAAATTCAGCCAACTGTTCCGACGTGTAATACTCGCCTTTTTGGAAGGGAATAAGGTTATTCAGGTACGTATCACGAATTTGCGAACCATGAAATATCACAGGACCAAAACGATAACGCTGCCCGCTATCAAAATCGAAATCCCAAATGGATTCATGTCGCCCTTCTGATACCCCTAATTCACTTTTTTTCATCACGGCATCAAAATAGCCTTTTTTGACGGCCAGATTGGTCAATGCCCCTTTAAAACTTTCATATTCGCCGTGATTCAGGATCGTCCCATCTTTGGGCATCTTTTTTTTGATCAGGGCGGCATAATCTTTATCTGTTTTTGCGCCCCCGGCCAAATCAACATTGACCTCAGCCACCCGCACCGGTTCGCCGAGCGTGACCTTTGCCGTCAGAACGGGACGGGCTGGTGGAATGTTCTCTTGATAGGTAAATTCAACGGTGGGATCATAATATCCCAATGGACGAAGCCCTTGCCGTATCGCTTTCTCCACACGCGCCCGGAAACGGCCATCAGGAGACACTTCATCAGTACTGATATTTGAAAGTTGCACTCTGGCATTTTTTTCCAACTCGCCAGAAAGCCCTTCTACTTTCAATCGTAAATTTGCACTGTAAGCCGATGGAGTTACGATAGAGACCAAAAGCGCACATATGAGGGGATATCGCGACACTCGAACTCCTAATATTTATCTATCTGTACTGTAGGGAAGATCCAACAATATAAAAATGCTGCAATAAGTTAATTCTGGTAAAGTTTTAAAGATATACAAGCCATATATAACCATAAAACTCGGACATAACGGGAGAGAATCTTGCCAAATTCAGCCAATGAAAGCCAACATGTTTCTTCACAAGATACTTTATCAGGTAGAGCCATCCCATTAACGGTATCACCCTACCATGCCATCACACAGCATTCGATAAACAACATTCCGGAAAATATGGAAATAGCCTATGTTGGGATGGGCTGTTTCTGGGGCGTCGAGCGCCTTTTCTGGCAACAGGAAGGCATTTACACGACCTCTGCGGGTTACAGTGGCGGCACAACGCCAAATCCGACTTATGAAGAAGTTTGCACTGGCTTAACCGGACATGCGGAAGTGGTCAGGATCGTTTTTGATCCGGCCAAAATCACTTACGCACAATTATTAACGCTATTCTGGGAAAATCACGATCCTGCCCAAGGTATGCGTCAGCATGGCGATATCGGTACACAATATCGCTCAACCCTTTACACCGTTTCAGCACAACAGCATGAACAGGCGATCGCCAGCCGCGACCAGTTCCAACAAGCGATGCGACAAAATGGTGACCAACGCACTATCACTACAGATATCTGTGAGGCCGGGCCATTCTATTTTGCGGAAGATTATCACCAGCAGTACCTCTACAAAAATCCTGAAGGATATTGTGGGTTAGGCGGGACGGGGATCTGCTTCCCACCAACGCACAGAAACTAGCCGATTTAGTTAGCCCAATGCTATAATCGTTGGGCTAACTTTATTTACCTTACGGCAGACTGCCGTCATTTTTTTGTTTGTATGTTTTTTCATCTCTCTTCCAGTGCTATTCAAACAAAACCTGCCCTGTCGCTGGAGATAAAACACGGATACTTTATGTTAAACAGTTTATTAATCATACTTTTGCTTTGTGCGATTAGCGCATTTTTTTCGTTATCGGAAATTTCTCTGGCAGCTTCAAGAAGAATTAAACTGAAGCTCATGGCGGATGAAGGAAACCTCAATGCCGCCCATGTCCTTAAGCTGCAAGAAACTCCCGGTATGTTTTTTACTGTCGTGCAAATTGGCCTAAACGCCGTAGCGATCCTCGCAGGGGTGGTGGGAGAGTCCGCTTTTTCTCCCGCGCTAAAAAGCCTGTTCATCAAGTTCATGCGCCCGGAATGGGCAGACCAGCTCGGTTTCATCTGCTCTTTTACCATGGTGACCAGCGCCTTTATCCTGCTTGCTGATTTAACCCCTAAACGCATTGGTATGACGACGCCTGAAGCCGTTGCCGTGAGAATTGTCAACCCAATGCGTTTCTGTCTGGCGGTTTTCCGCCCGCTGGTCTGGTTATTCAATGGCCTCGCTGACGGGATCTTCAAAATCTTTAAGATCCCGATGGAGCGTAATGAAGACATCACATCCGATGATATTTACGCCGTGTTTGAAGCCGGTGCCGTGGCAGGTGTACTGCGTAAACAAGAACATGAATTGATTGAAAATGTTTTTGAACTGGAATCACGCACCGTCCCTTCCGCCATGACCTCCCGCGAAAGCGTGGTGTATTTTGATAAAAATGAAGATGAAAACAGCATTAAAGAGAAGATTTCCACCCATCCCCACTCAAAATTTCTGGTTTGTGATGGTGATATTGATCATGTCATCGGCTACGTGGACTCAAAAGATTTACTCAATCGCGTCCTGAACGGGCAGAGCCTCAATCTGAAAGAGGGCGTCCAAATCCGTAATGCCTTGATGATCCCGGATACTCTCTCGCTGTCTGTGACATTGGAAAGTTTTAAGGCGGCAGGGGAAGATTTCGCGATTATTCTCAATGAATATGCCTTGGTAATGGGGATTATTACCCTCAATGACGTCATGACCACGTTAATGGGGGATTTAATCGGCCAGGGACAAGAAGAGCAAATCGTTATCCGCGATGAAAACTCATGGCTGGTTGAAGGTGGCACGCCAATTGAAGATGTCATGCGGGCTTTGGATATCGATGATTTTCCCGATTCCAGTAATTATGAAACCATCGCGGGCTTTATGATGTTCCGCTTGCGGAAAATTCCGAAACGCACAGATTCGGTAAAATTCGGCGGCTATAAGTTTGAAGTGGTTGATATCGATAACTACAAAATCGATCAATTGCTGGTCACAAAAGTTGTTGACCCTCTGGTTCAGTCCAGCCAATCCAGCACCGAGCCGCTCCATAAAGCCTGAAAAGGGTGAAGATCAAAAAACGGCCGCAAGGCCGTTTATTATACTAATGATATGTTATCGATCATAATATGCTGTCGATAATGATGCCTATCCATCAGTGAAAAATCACCCCATTTCGGTCTGTAACCTTAACACTTGCTGGTTAACTTCACTCATGACATGGAAATGACGTTTATCTTTTATCTTCGGTGGTAAAATTTTCCCGTAGTTAAATTCAAAAGCACCCATGTCCTTAATATATAAGCGCCCTCGAAACAGGGTTTTTACGTAGAGAGCAATTTTCAGTGGGTTATAGTGGTGAAAGATTTTCATCTCTGTTTTTTTCCTCCCATGCTTCTTACGATACTCTTCTATTGCATCGCATAATCAGTGAAACAAAAGAGACATCACTGTCATGCAAAATGTATAGACTACGTTTATAGAAATTTGTTCCCCTCAAACGAGAGGATTCAATCACTATTTTGATATAACACAATGAAAACGAATAGAACTATGTATTGAGAATGTAGCCAACAAGTTATATTTTATTCTGAATGTTACCAAATTGTTTACTCCATTGAGGACAGACCAGTTAACAAGCGCTATGCTGAGTAAGCTGTTCCCTGATAACATGCCACACCCTGTCAAGTAAGGAATAAATATGATAAAAAACATTGTGTTATCTGCATTATTGAGTTTAATGCCAATATTTGCTTTCGCCCATAACCTCACATTGGGACAACACGTTCCCGTAGTGAGTGTGACAGATAAAGGAGAACTGTTGCTTAACGATGGCAAGTTCAGCTACCAAGGTTGGAGCACGGCTGAACTTCCGGGAAAAGTCAGAACTATCCAACATATTGCTGGCCGGAGTTCCGCAAAAGAGATGAATGATCCCCTGATTCAGGCATTAAAAAATGCGGACTTACCCAAGGATCAATATCAAACAACCAGCATCGTGAATACCGATGATGCTATTTTTGGCACCAGCGTTTTTGTCCGTAGCAGCCTCGAAGACAGTAAAAAACAGTTTCCATGGTCACAATTTATTGTCGACAGCAACGGGGTCTCTAAAAAAACCTGGGGGCTGGAACCCAACAGTTCAGCCATCATTGTGCTGGATAAAAACGGGAGCGTGAAATTTGTCAAGGACGGCAAGCTCAGTGACGAAGAAATTACCCACGTTATCAGCCTAATCAAAGATGAACTGAAAAAATAACCTGAATCTCAATCAGATTTTCAGTCACGGTAATTTTACCCCTTGTACGGTGATAATGGCTCCACGGTTGTGAACCATTATCACCTTAATATTAAGACGCTAACATTAAAATCCATTAAAACCTTAACATCAAAAAATCGTGACCCTGAATCCTGGATTAAGGAAAGATTCACGCGGCGCGTAATTCAAGGTTTTCCCTTCCCAATCCGTTACATGGGCACCCGCAGCCATGGCAACAGCATGGCCCGCGCCGGTATCCCAAATGTTGGTTGGCCCAAAACGTGGGTAAAGTTGGGCTTTTCCCTCTGCAACCATACAGAACTTAAGTGAAGATCCGACGGAAAGCGTATTGTGAATCCCTAATTGGGCAAGATAATCTTTCAACTCCTCATCATCCCTATGAGAACGGCTGACCACTACGATTGGCGGCGTCGCAGGGATCACTTTAATGGGCAGAACCTGACCATTGGCTTCCTTCCACGCATGGCGCCCCTGCCCTGAATACAGAACATTCTGCACAGGGACGTAAACAACGCCCATGACAGGTGCTCCCTCTTCAATCAATGCAATATTGACGGTAAATTCACCATTTCGACGAATAAACTCTTTCGTGCCATCCAGTGGATCAACCAGCCAATAACGCCGCCACGCTTTCCGTTCCTCCCATGCCGGCGGATCTTCTTCTGATAACAAGGGGATATCAGGCGCAATGCGCGATAATCCTGCTTTAATGATCTTATGAGCAGCAATATCCGCAGCCGTAACCGGTGAATTATCCGTTTTATGTTCCACTTGCAACGGTTGTTCAGCCTGATAAATCTCCATGATTGCCGCGCCTGCTTCCCGTGCCAATTGGCAGATCTGTTGTAGCATCATACACCTCTGCATTCATTGTTCAGCCATCCCTTATGTTTTCAAATTGAAAACTATTTTGGGCATATCACTTGGTAGCCCCATTTTTAGCGCATTTTTTGCTGGAATAGCGAATACTTTATTCTCTCCATGATCTCAGAACGCCATGATCCCAGAACACACGCAAAAAAATAGCCGGTTATCCGGCTATTTTTTTAATCCAGTGGAAAATTACAGGATTTCCAATAATTCCACTTCAAAAATCAGGGTGCTGTAAGGCGGGATGGACGCGCCTGCGCCACGTTCACCATAAGCCAGGTTGTGAGGAATATAGAGTTCCCACTTAGAACCCACTGGCATCAGGGTCAGCGCTTCAATCCAACCGGGGATCACACCGCTGACGGGGAATTCTGCGGGGGTGCCACGCTCTACTGAACTATCAAAGACAGTGCCATCGATTAAACGACCCGTATAGTGCACGCGAACACGATCAGTACGGGCTGGGATAGAACCTTCACCTTGCGTCAGGACAGAAAACTGTAAACCGGACTCCGTGCTGCTTACGCCTTCACGCTGAACATTTTCCATCAGGAACTTTTTGCCTTCTTCTGCCATCGCTTGCTGATGTTCGCGACGAACGCCATCAGCCCGCTCATGTATTTCACGCAGTGCACGATGCAGCTCTTCTACGGGAATAGCAGGAGAACGGCTTTCCAGCGCGTCACACAACCCTGCCAACAGCGCTTCGGGTTCCAGACCTTGCAAGCCAGATTCCTGTAATTGTTGCCCAACCTGCAAGCCAATACCGTAACTTGCCCGTGCTTCAATAGACTCAAAAGAAGGTTTTGTCATGAAAATACCTGTTATTAAATGAGTAAAGGCTCAAGCATAACAGCACTGCCCGGATGGGTAAACGCGTGAAGGCAATCAATAATCATCCAGGATATCCATTATTGAGATATCGCTGATCTGCTGCCCTGATTTTTGAGGAAAATTATTTTCGAGGTCTGTTATTGAGATACAAAAAACGCTGGCAATGCCAGCGTTTTTTGTCACATGGTTCTTCAGCTAATCAGGGATTATGCTTCTGGAACGATGTTAACGATCAACTGCGCGAATACATCGCTGTGTACTTGGAAGTGAACTTCGTGCTCACCGACAGTACGCAGAACGCCGTTAGACAGGCGAACTTCGCTCTTAGATACTTCAACGCCAGCCGCAGTAATTGCATCAGCGATATCACGAGTACCAATAGAACCGAACAGTTTACCTTCGTCACCCGCTTTAGAAGCGATGGTGACAGAACCCAGTGCATTGATTGTCTCTGCACGGGCTTCTGCTGCGGCCAGAACGTCAGACAGCTTAGCTTCCAGTTCAGCACGGCGAGCTTCGAAGAATTCAACGTTTTTCTTAGTTGCAGGAACAGCTTTGCCCTGTGGTACTAAGAAGTTACGGGCATAACCCGCTTTAACGTTAACTTGGTCACCCAGGCTACCCAGGTTCGCTACTTTATCAAGCAGAATAACTTGCATTACCTTATCCTCTCAAAGTCGTTAATGGACTGAGCCTATTACTGATGGCGATCAGTGTAAGGCAACAGAGACAGATAGCGAGCACGCTTGATAGCACGAGCGAGCTGACGCTGGTATTTTGCACGGGTGCCAGTAATACGGCTTGGTACAATTTTACCGCTTTCGGTAATGTAGTTTTTCAGCGTAGCAATGTCTTTATAATCGATCTCTTGTACGCCTTCCGCTGTGAAGCGGCAGAACTTGCGACGACGGAAATAACGTGCCATTTGGCTAGTCTCCAGAATCTATCAATTCAATCTGCTCGGCATGAAGAACCAGTTTACTAAGACCATTGCGCCCATGATGGGAGTTAATGAATCCGGAAACAGTGATTCGACTGCCGACCGTTATACTGTGAGTATATTCCTGCAACAACTGTCCGCTGGCAATGACGGGCATTCTGCACCATGACTGCCTGCTGAATCCGGCTTCCTGTTGCTGTGAACGATGTTCAAGCACAAACTGACAATGTGGAATGCCGGATGGACTGACTCTTCGTATCGGTGTCTTGCACACTGTGCCAGAAAGCACCAAACGATTGGTTGTCACGGTAATTACTCTTCAGAATCCCCAGCTTCATCAGCATCATCAGCCAGGTCTTCTTCCAAGACCAGATCACGGCCGCGACGTTCGTCTTTAGCCTTAACCATTGGTGATGCTTCAGTTACTGCGTGCTTAACGCGCATAACCATGCTGCGGATAACGGCGTCGTTGAAGCGGAAGTTAGTTTCCAGCTCATCAATCGCTTCTTGTGGCGCTTCAACGTTCATCAGAACGTAGTGAGCCTTGTGCAGTTTGTTGATTGGGTAAGCCAGTTGACGACGACCCCAGTCTTCCAGACGGTGAATCTGACCTTGCGCGTTAGTGACAGTCGCACTGTAACGCTCGATCATGCCCGGAACCTGTTCGCTTTGGTCAGGATGGACCATAAAAACGATTTCGTAATGACGCATGAGTTGCTCCTTACGGATTATTCAGCCTCCTGTCAGGGTCAGCCGTGGCCCATGGAGGCAAGGAACGTGTTTAGTACGGCTGAAAAATCGACGCGTCACTATACCCGTACAATATAAAAAACTCAAGGCGCGGGTAAAGAAAACGCGTTTATTCTGTTTATTCGTCTTCCGAACGCTTCCCCATAACAGGGTTTAAGCATTACCGGATGTTTCTCTGACGCACGATTTCGAACAGGCATACCCCGGTCGCCACTGAGACATTCAGGGAAGAAACGGAGCCTGCCATTGGAATACTGATCAGTTCATCGCAATGTTCGCGCGTCAGTCGGCGCATACCTTCCCCTTCCGCCCCCATGACCAAAGCCATCGGGCCAGTCAGTTTGCTCTCATATAACGTATGAGTGGCTTCACCCGCTGTTCCGGCAACCCAGATATTGTGTTCCTGTAGCAAACGCAAGGTACGGGCAAGGTTAGTGACTCGGATCAGGGGAACGTTTTCTGCGGCGCCACAGGCCACTTTCTTAGCGGTCGCATTCAGTTGTGCTGAACGATCGCGCGGAACGATAACCGCATCAACACCCGCCGCATCCGCCGTGCGCAGGCACGCACCCAGATTATGTGGATCCGTGACACCATCCAGTACCAGCAGGAATGGACGATCCCACTGGGACAGCAAGTCAGGCAAATCATTTTCCTGATACTGACGCCCTGGTTTAACCCGTGCAATGATCCCTTGGTGTACCGCGCTTTCGGTCTGGGCATCCAACCATTGGCGGTTGGCAAGTTGCACGGCAATGCCGATACTTTCCAACTCCTGCAACAATGGGGTTAAACGGCGATCTTCACGCCCTTTCAAAACATAAACTTCCATGAAACGTTGTGGATCACGTTCCAATAAGGCTTTAACGGCATGAATACCGTAGATAATTTCACTCATGACTGACGAATACCTAACTCACTGATTAACTGTTTTTACTGGCGGTGTGATGGCTATTGACCTGCGCTTTTTTCGCACGTTTCGCTTTCAGCTTTGCCGTAATTTTTTGGGTTTTGTCTGACGGTTTTTTCTTTTTACTTTGTTTAGCGTTGCTTGGTGTAGCATCGCTTGGTATAGCATCGCTTGGTGTAGCGTTGCTGGGTGCAGAATTGCTTGGCGTCGCATTTCTCTGCTTAGTCGCATTTCTCTGCTTGGATGATTTAGGCTTTTCTGCACGGTTCTTTTTACGGGAAGCGTTGTCTGGCTCAAAATTGGCTGATTTTTTATCATCACGGCCTTTTCTGTTATTTTTACGCTCCGGCCTACCTTTTTTCGCTTTATCACGCGCGGTCTTACCTTGATGACGCGCCTTACGAGTCGTTGAAAGCAAAGTGAAATCAATATTACGCTCATCCATGTGAACCGCTTCCACACGGATCTCGACTTCATCACCCAGACGATAAGTCTGCCCGGAAGATTCACCAATCAAACGCTGGCCGACATTATCATATCGGTAATAATCATTATCCAGCGTCGAAACGTGCACCAAACCATCAATGAACAGATCATTTAAGCGGACAAAGAAGCCAAAGCCGGTCACGCTGGTAATCAACCCGGTAAAAACATTGCCGACCTGATCTTGCATGAAATCACATTTCAGCCAGTCTGCTACATCCCTTGTCGCTTCGTCAGCACGGCGTTCGGTCATGGAACAATGGCTACCCAGTTGCAACATATGATCCATATCGTTGTGCCAGCCGCCTGTTGGCGTCCAGTGATGTTCAGCAACATCACTTTCCTGACTCTCCTGCGCCAATAAGTATTTGATTGCCCGGTGCAGGGCCAAATCGGGATAGCGGCGAATGGGTGAAGTAAAGTGAGCATATGCACGCAGCGCCAGACCAAAGTGCCCACGGTTTTCCGGCTCATAGATCGCCTGTTTCATGGAGCGCAGCAGCATGGTTTGCAATAACTCACGATCCGGTCGATCTGCGACGAGCTTCATCAACTGCGCATAATCTTTCGGTTCTGGTGTCATGCCACCCAATAAGCTCAGTCCCAACTCGTTGAAAACCGAACGCAGGTTCAGAATACTCTCTTCTCTTGGCCGATCATGAACACGATATAACGCAGGTTCATGATGTTTCTCAACGAAGCGGGCTGCCGCGATATTCGCCAGAATCATGCACTCTTCAATCAGCTTATGGGCATCATTGCGCACCACTGGCTCAATCCGCTCAATGCGACGTTCTGCGTTAAAGATAAACTTGGCTTCTTCAGATTCAAACGAAATGGCGCCACGCTCTTCACGCGCCAGCTCCAATGCCTGATAAACTTCATGCAGATGCTCAATATGCTTCACCAGCGGTTTGTAGTGATCACGCAGTTCCTGATCGCCCTGCAAGATTTTCCAAACTTTCGTATACGTCAAACGCGCATGGGAATTCATCACGGCTTCGTAAAACTTATAGGAAGAGAGCTTGCCTTGAGCAGAAACCGTCATTTCACACACCATACACAGGCGGTCTACTTCTGGATTGAGGGAGCACAAACCATTCGACAGTACCTCTGGCAGCATCGGTACAACCTGAGAAGGGAAATAGACCGAATTACCACGGCTGCGTGCTTCTGTATCCAACGGCGTTTGTGGGCGAACGTAGTAACTGACATCAGCAATCGCAACCCATAACCGCCAGCCACCCCCGCGTTTTCTTTCGCAATACACGGCATCATCAAAATCACGGGCATCTTCGCCATCGATCGTCACCAACGGCAATTCACGCAAATCAACACGCCCCTGCTTGGCCGATTCCGGCACATTTTCATCCAGATCTGCCACCTGTTTTTCTACCATGGGTGGCCAGCTATGCGGGATTTCATGGGTACGCAGCGCAATATCAACCGCCATGTTCGTTCCCATGTTTTCACCCAGCACTTCAACAATTTTACCGATGGCTTTGGTTCGGCGGGTCGGGCGACTGGTCAATTCAACCACCACGACGCTCCCCATTCTTGCCCCGCAAACTTCTTCTTTGGGGATCAAGATATCGAAACACAAACGGCTATCATCAGGGACGACAAAACCCATGCCTGCGTCCATAAAATACCGACCGACGATCTGACTGTTCTTTGGCTCCAGCACCCGCACAATGCGGACTTCAATCCGGCCTTTTCTGTCTGGCTGCAAAGGCTGCGCCAGTACAACATCACCGTGGATCGCCATTTTCATCTGCTCGGCAGACAGATAAAAATCGTCCTTATGGCCTTCCACCCGCAGGAAGCCATATCCATCACGGTGTCCGGTCACCGTGCCTTTCAACAAATCCAGTCGCTCTGGCAATGCATAACATTGACGGCGGGTAAAAACCAACTGCCCATCGCGTTCCATTGCCCGCAAACGGCGGCGCAATGCTTCCTGTGCTTCCGCACTGGTTAACTGAAGTTCTCGTGCTAATTCCTGACGGCTTACCGGGGTGGTGTGTTTAGAAATGATATCCAAGATGTATTCACGGCTTGGGATAGGAGATTCGTATTTTTCAGCCTCTCGTTCCTGAAAAGGATCTTTTGACATCTTCATTCCTCTGTTGTCATCAGCAAGCTGTTTATCCCCTCGCTTCACTGAGTCAAAAGCAATTGATAAAGGGGACGATTGTCTTTAACCATATCGGCCAAAGTATGTTTATCCAACTCTTCCAAAAAGTTTTCTACCGCTTGATTCAAGACTGATTTCAAACGACATGCTGGCGTTATTTGACAGGCACTACAGTTAACCAATGACAGTGGTTCCAATGAACGAACCACATCGCCAATTCTGATCTCGCTGGCAGGTTTACCCAGACTAATACCACCATTTTTTCCCCTGACAGCATTCACCAATCCTAAGTGACTAAGTTGATTGATGATCTTTACCATATGGTTACGGGATACACCATAAACGTCAGTGACCTCTGTAATGCTCGTCATTTTGCCTTCCGGTAAAGACGCCATATAAATCAGGGCACGTAATCCATAATCGGTAAAACTGGTTAACTGCACACTCACCTCTGAGAGACTGAATATAATGGGGGTTATTTGGAACCAAAAAATGTCTGTTTGTTGGTTTTCGTTAGTTGTTTATCATTATGTGGGTATTTTAAAAATTAAGCAAAACGAGCCGTTTGTTTGTGGCGATGTTTCCCACGGAATCACCGACCCGCAGCACAGCGACAAAACCGAATCCACGACTTTTACAGATGGAATTTTACATATGGAAGTTGATAGCCTCATTTTAGGACACCGATTTTCTTGACTATAGATTTTTATCTATATAGCATTTGATCTATATAGTGTTTAATCTATACTCAGTAAGGAGTAGTCATGTGGGCTATCGAAACGACGGATACTTTTGATGAGTGGTTTGATGTTCTGGACGATACCGATAGAGCCAATGTCTTGGCTTCAATGATGGTGCTTCGTGAAAAAGGCCCTATGTTGTCCAGACCGTACGCAGACTCTGTATATGGTTCATCTCACAGCAACATGAAAGAATTGCGCGTACAAAGCAAAGGGGATCCAATCCGAGCATTCTTTGCATTCGATCCCAAGCGAAAAGGAATTCTTCTTTGCGCCGGTAACAAAACTGGAAATGAGAAACGATTTTATGAAGTGATGATCCCGATAGCTGATCATGAATTCACGGCACATCTAGAAAAACTAAAGAAGGAGTAGGTATTATGGCAAGAACTCTTGAGCAAATGCTGGCGAATGAGAAGCCCGAAGTGATTGCCAAAGCAGAGGCAGCGGCAACAGAGATGTTACTCAATATCCACCTGGCAGAGCTTCGCGAGCGGGTAAACATGACCCAGAGCGACATTGCTACCGCTCTCGGTATCAAGCAGCCTACAGTTTCTGACATGGAAAAACCTGGCCGAGACCTGAAGCTATCTTCCCTCAAACGTTACGTTGAGGCTTCTGGCGGCAAACTGCGTCTTGATATCGAGCTATCTGATGGCACTCACTACGGTTTTAACGTTTAGTCACAAGCCCCCCTGCAACGGGGCATGTCAGAGAAAATACTAATCAAAAGAGAGGGATCTTAACCGGGCATTAAGCCCGGTTAGGTGTACTTAAAAGATTAAATTATTACTTATCAATTAAGCATCAAAGGGATCACGCAGGATCATGGTTTCTGCACGATCTGGGCCTGTGGAAATAATATCAACAGGAACGCCGGTCAGCTCTTCTACACGTTTGATGTAGTTCAATGCGGCTTGTGGCAACTGGCTGTGATCTTTCACACCAAAGGTGCTTTCATCCCAACCTGGCAGCGTTTCATAAACGGCTTCCAGACCTTCCCAGTTCTCTGCGGCCAGCGGAGTAGTATCGATGACAGAACCATCAGCCTGACGATAGCCAACGCAGACTTTGACTTCTTTCAAGCCATCCAGTACGTCCAGTTTAGTCATGCAGAAGCCAGACAGGGAGTTGATTTGGATCGCACGACGGATAGCAACGATATCCAACCAGCCAGTACGACGGCTGCGGCCTGTAGTGGCACCAAATTCCTGACCTTTCTGACGCAGGTATTCACCCGTTTCATCAAACAGTTCAGTCGGGAATGGACCTGCACCAACACGGGTGGAGTAAGCCTTGATGATACCCAGTACATAGTCAACGTAACGTGGACCCAGACCAGAACCCGTTGCAACGCCACCCGCAGTGGTGTTGGAAGAGGTTACGTAAGGATAAGTACCGTGGTCGATATCCAGCAGCGTACCCTGTGCACCTTCAAACATCACCAGCTCAGCCTTCTGAGTGGCTTTGTAAAGCAGGTCAGAAACGTCAACCACCATGCCGGTCAGGATATCCGCCACAGACAGAATATCATCCAGCGTTTTCTGGTAATCAACAGCAGGTTCTTGGTAGTAGTTAACCAGTTGGAAGTTGTGATAATCGATGATTTCTTTCAGTTTGGCGGCGAAAGTTTCTTTATCGAACAGGTCACCCACACGCAGACCACGGCGTGCGACTTTATCTTCGTATGCAGGGCCGATACCACGACCCGTTGTACCAATCGCCTTGGCACCACGCGCTTTCTCGCGAGCATTATCCAGTGCAACATGGTAAGGCAGGATCAGCGGACAGGCTTCAGAAATAAGCAAGCGCTCACGTACAGGAACCCCACGTGATTCAAGCTCTTTCATTTCTTTCATCAAAGCATCTGGTGCTAAAACGACCCCATTTGCGATAATGCTAATGACATTTTCACGTAAGATCCCAGATGGGATTAAGTGGAGAACGGTTTTTTCACCGTTGATGACTAGTGTATGGCCCGCGTTGTGGCCCCCTTGATAACGAACTACATATTTAGCCCGTTCAGTCAGCAAGTCGACGATTTTACCCTTGCCCTCGTCACCCCATTGGGTGCCCAATACGACAACGTTCTTACCCATTTCAAAAGTTCACTCGGTTGCTTAAAAATGGATTCTACCATCTCATTTAGCACCTTTCAGTATTTTTTGTTACTTCTGTTATTTCGTTTCGTCATATAAATGGGCGGGAAAGTCAGCATTAGTAATGAAAAGGAGGTATAGAGAGCGGCCAGACTTGCTGGCCGCGGTAGGTTTATTTTTGCCGATTGAAGTGATTGAAAGCGGTTTGGCTGCCAATATCACTTAATCATTCGCATTATGACCCTGCTTACGTGGCTCTTTCATATAACGGAAGAAATCGTTATCTGGGCTGAGTACCATGATGTTGCCATCATTTTGGAAGCTATTTTCGTAAGCTCGCAAGCTACGGATGAATGCGTAGAATTCAGGATCTTTGCTGAATGAATCAGCAAACAACTTAGCTGCTTCCGCATCACCTTCACCACGTAAAACCAGTGCCTGTCGCTTCGCTTCGGCCTTGATTTCAGTCGCCATCTTATCTGCGGTTGCACGGACTTTCTCAGCTTCTTCCTGACCTTGTGAACGATGGCGACGCGCCACAGCTTCACGTTCTGCACGCATACGCTGATAAATTGCACCTGAGACTTCATCCGGCAGGTTAATTTGCTTGATACGAACGTCTACAACTTCAATCCCCAGTGCAGCCATACTGTTCTGGTTCAGGGCAGGTTGCTTGCCTTTCGTTTCCTTCTCCACACGAACCGCAGCCGAAGCAATCGCGTCGTCTGCGGCTGAATCATCCTCATTGGTTCCCAGGTTCAACGCATCACGCACATCTGTCGTCAAACGGCCACGGGAATCTGTCACAATGCCACGCACGTCCAAACGACCAATTTCAGAACGCAAACGGTCACTGAATTTACGTTTCAACAGCAGCTCGGCCTGATGAATTTCTCCATTACCGGTTGCCAGATAATAGCGGCTGAAATCTTTAATGCGCCATTTCAGATAAGAATCAACAATCAGGTCCTTATTTTCACTGGTCAGGAAACGGTCAGCTTTGATATCCATTGTCTGGATACGGGCATCAAGCATTTTAACCGTTTCAACAAATGGAATTTTGAAATGCGGACCAGGCTGATAAACCATAGGTTTATTTTCAGCGTCACGCATAACCTTGCCAAAACGCAGCACAATGCCACGCTGACCTTCATTGACGATGAATACCGACGAATACAGCACAACCAATATGGCGGCAATAGCAAAGACGAACGACTTACGCATGATTATGGTCTCCCTTGTCTTGGCGTCTCACCACGCAGGCTGTTTGAGTTATCATAGCCTGAATTGCCATAGTTAGAATTGTCATAACCGGAACTTGAGTGCCCTTGTGTCGGTGTAGGTTGTTTCGCATTACTCTGTTCTGGTGTTACCTTGATATCCTGATGGCGCTTTGGCGCTTCAGATCTATTCCCCAGAACCTGATCCAACGGCAGTACCAGCATGTTGTTGCTCTTTTCGTTGGCAATGACTTTACGGGTATGGCTCAGAACACGCTCCATGGTTTCAATATAAAGGCGCTCACGGGTAATTTCTGGCGCAGCTTTATACTCAGGCAAAATTTTGGCAAAACTTGCCACTTCACCCTGTGCATTCAATACCACACTCACTTTATAGGCTTTAGCGTCTTCAATGATTCGCTGGGCAGCACCACTGGCGATTGGCAGAACTGAGTTTTTGTAAGCCTCTGCTTCACGAATGGTTTTTTGCTCTTCTTCGCGAGCGGCGATAACATCATCGAATGCGGCTTTCACCTCTTCTGGTGGACGCGCAGTCTGGAAGTTAACGTCCAACAGCGTGATCCCCATGTTGTACGGACGAATGGTTTCTTCCAGTACTTTCTGAGTATCATTACGCACAATGGTACGATCTGCTGTCAGAATTTTTTCCATTGTGAATTTGCCAACCACTCCACGCACAGCACTGTCTGTTGCCTGACCCAGACTGTTGTCAGGTGTGGTGACACTGAAAAGATAGGCGGCGGGGTCTGTGACACGGTACTGGACGTTCATCTCAGCACGCACAACGTTTTCATCCGATGTCAGCATGACACCCGTTGTCGCCAGTTCACGAACCGTTTCGACATTGACGGGACGCACTTTATCGATAAACGTCATTTTCCAGTTCAAGCCTGGCTGAACAACGTGGCTGAATTTACCCAAGCGAGTCACCACACCACGTTCTGCTTCTTTAATCGTATAGAAACCACTTACAACCCAGACAGCAACTGCAGCAGCAACGGCAAGACCAATAAGGCGCCCGCCAAATTTAGCCCCCTGCTCAGAACCATTTTTACCTTTGTTCCCACCAAGACCACCGAGTTTTTCACTCAGTTTACGGAACAGATCGTCGAGATCAGTTGCCCCACGGTTTCGACCACCTTTATTGTTGCCGCCGGAGTTGCCGCCATTATTATTGCTGCTTCCCCACGGGTCGCGGTCCTGTCCGTTATTACCGGGCTGATTCCACGCCATGTTTTAGCTCCACTTTTTAGTTTTTACTGGTTTTTCAGAGGTGACTGCTCTCCACCCTGACGGGTGAGGCTTCCCATTTCACAGGCCGTGACCGTTCCTGACAGCGGCCTCCATGGGCAGAAACAACGAATTTCGTCGTTTTTGTAAGCAACCAATATTATTGGGTGATACTGTTGACAATGCGATTCAACCACTTGACAGTGCAATTCAACCACTGCAATTTTGGCACAGTCATTTCATCACCGCCATTCCACTACACTTTTCCATGATCACAAGCACCTTGAAATGGCGGATAAAATGATACCTTGTTTGTCGCCCTGCGCCAATCAATCAGACAACATAGTCAGGTAAATTTGGTTCTTGTTTACACAGGCGGCGCCAATCCACCATCGACATCCGAACTTCAATACCCACTTGACCGTTTTCTTCCATCCATTCACGCTCAATGGCCTGAAGCTGATAGAAACGGCTGCGCAGACGCCCCGCTTCTGGTGGAAGATGCAATTCATAGTGTGCGATTTCACCTGAAAGGCGTTCAGTCAACGCTTGCAATAACAGCGGAATGCCTTCACCCGTCTGAGCCGATAACCATACTCTGACAGGACGGTTTTCCTCATCGCGGTCGATGCGTGGAACAAAATCTTCCAGCATATCGATTTTATTCATCACCAGTAGCGAAGGGATCTCATTGGATTCAATCTCTTCAAGGACGCTATTAACCGCGATGATGTTTTCATCAAGGCGGCAGTCAGCCGCATCAACGACATGCAGCAACAGCTTTGCCTGCCGGGTCTCCTGCAAAGTCGCCTTGAATGCGGCAACCAGATCATGGGGTAAGTGACGGATAAAACCCACTGTATCCGCTAAAACCACGGCACCAACATCATTGACGTCGATTCGGCGCAACGTCGGGTCCAGGGTGGCAAAAAGCTGATCAGCCGCATAAACCTCAGCCAAGGTGATCCTATTGAATAAACTTGATTTCCCTGCATTGGTATAACCGACAAGGGAGACGGTGGGAATATCTGCCTTACTGCGTGCCTGACGCCCTTGTTCACGCTGTTTTTCAACCTTGCTGAGGCGTCCCAAAATCTGTTTGATTTTGTCACGCAACATGCGGCGGTCACTTTCCAACTGGGTTTCTCCGGGACCACGCAGACCGATCCCCCCTTTTTGGCGTTCAAGGTGAGTCCAGCCCCGAACCAGACGGGTAGACAAGTGGCGCAATTGTGCCAGTTCGACTTGCAACTTACCTTCATGCGTTCTTGCTCGTTGAGCAAAAATATCCAGGATCACCCCCGTGCGATCAACAACACGGCATTGGCACAAGCGTTCAAGATTACGCTCCTGGGCAGGGCTGAGTGTATGGTTAAACAAAACCACATCTGCGCCACTGTTTTTAACTGCTTCGGCAATTTCCTCTGCCTTGCCCTCTCCGACAAAATATTTCGAATGAGGCGCCTTTCGGCTTCCCGTTACAATTTGCACAGGAGAAACACCCGCGGAACTGACCAATGACTCAAACTCACTGAGATTTTCCGTATCTTTTTCCTGTGAGAAGAAAACATGCACCAGAACGGCCAGTTCTCCGCCTTCATAACGATCAAACAACGGTGCAACCCCTTAGGCTAAGTAAAAATCCATAGGAAAAACATAGGTAAAGTCTCCCTACCTATGTTTTTATTTACGTCAGGCACAACCACTGATTTACTCAGTAGCATCGCTTTCCTGTTGTGCTGCTGGGTTAGCGCCAGCATGATAATTACCAACACTCGTCGTCACATTCGGGTTGCTACTGTGATGAGACACAGGACGGGAAGGCACAACAGTCGAGATGGCGTGTTTATAAACCATCTGGCTAACCGTGTTTTTCAGTAAAATGACAAATTGGTCAAAAGATTCAATCTGACCCTGTAATTTGATGCCGTTGACCAAATAAATAGAAACCGGGACCCTTTCACGCCGTAAAGCATTCAGGAATGGATCTTGCAAAGATTGCCCCTTAGCCATTCTATATTTTCCTTATTTTGTTGTTTTTAACTAAGAACCGATTGGTTCGAAAAAGTAACTACTCAAAAATGACACTTTGTACCGATCAATTGTACACAATCAATGAATTTATGTACTAATAACCTGCATGACTGTGTTTAGTGATTGTTTAGGTTGATCGCTATCCAACCAAGTGACATTGTCCCAACCCCTAAGCCACGTGATCTGACGTTTCGCCAGTTGGCGTGTCGCACAAATGCCACGATAGACCATCTCATCATGAGATATTTCGCCTGCGAGGTAGGACCACATCTGACGATAACCAACACAACGAATGGAGGGTAAATCTGTATGCAAATCGCTACGAGCATAAAGCGCTTTCACTTCATCTTCAAACCCTGATTTGATCATTTGTTCAAAACGGGCAGCAATACGCTGATGCAAGATCTCACGACTTGCAGGTGCAATCGCAAATTGATGAACGCGATAAGGCAATATTTCTCCAGACGTTTCAGTCAATTCAGTTAGAGTTTTACCCGAAATCCGGAAAACTTCCAGTGCACGGGTAAGACGTTGGGGATCATTGGGATGGATCCTTACCGCCGCAACCGGATCAATTTCCTGTAACTGCCGATGCAATGTATCCCATCCAAGCTCCGCCGCTTGCTGTTCAATCTGCGCTCTGACTTCAGGATTTGCGGAAGGCAAGGGCGATAATCCCTCCAGCAATGCTTTGAAATATAGCATGGTTCCACCAACTAGGAGTGGAATTCTCCCCGCCGCCGTGATCTCTGCCATGGCTTTTAAGGCATCACGGCGAAAATCAGCAGCAGAATACGTTTCGGTAGGATCAAGGATATCAATCAGGCGATGAGGAGCCAGAGCCTGCTCTTCTGCGGAAGGTTTTGCGGTTCCAATATCCATTCCACGGTAAATCAATGCAGAATCGACACTGATTAATTCAACCGGAAGATGCTGACGCAAGGCGATCGATAACGCCGTTTTTCCTGAAGCCGTAGGCCCCATGATAAAAATGGCTGTCGGCAGATGTTGAGTTTTTAAATCACTCATGATTAAGGCGTGCCACCACTGCTTGTAAATCAATTAACTGTAATAACCCTTCCGGTGGCGATCCCACCAGTTGAGGACAAAGACGTTCGACATCAGCCAAAAGTTGGACGGCTTGTGCGACGTTCCACATTTCATGCTCGCTACCCACATGACGGGAGAGCCAAATAGCTATTTTTTCAACAAGGACTGCCTGTTCAGCAAGAGCTTCCTGCTCAACAAGGGCTGCCTGCTCAGTAGAAGCGGCTGACAGCTCACCAAGGTAACCCAACAGCGCCGGTAAAAGTTTCGGGAGGTTCTGTTGACGTAAAGGCAACGATACCGCATGAATGGTCACTTTTCCATGCGCGACTGTCGATTCAATGCCAAAAGTTCTTAATAGCTCACTATTCTGCTTTAAGGCATCTATTTCAGCCTGACTGAGGGCAAGTTTCAGTGGGATCAACAAAGGCTGGGATTTAAGCCCTTGTTCCCCCGGTGTCAGTTGTGCCTGTTTCAACCAGCGTTCAGCCACTGGCAGGGAGAGTAAACCTATCCCTGATGGCGATTCAATCAAAGCATGGCAACCCGCATAAATGCTCAATACTTTTCCGAAACTATATGCTTTCCCTGAATGATATTTTTCAACACCATCATTATTGCCCTGCCCCGGTTGCCTCGGTGTAGCAGGAGTAGACTTTGAGCCAGAACTTGACGAATTTGGCATTGAAGGGATTCTTTCTGGGAATAAGGGACGCTTTTCTTCCGGTGAAGACTGAATCAGTTTCTGGTACAGCTCCCCCTGTTTTTTCTGGTAGCTTTCCCCGTGATATGTTTCCCCGTGAGGTGTTTCCCCATGAGGTGAACGTTGCGTTTCACGACCTGAATGCAGGTGTTCGCCCGACCCCGGTTTTTTATCGAGATCATCCTTATCATGACGTCGGGCAGACCCGGCATCTGTTGGTGCAACGCTTTTCCGCAGAAAATGGTTTTCGCCGGCAGAAGGGCGATTCTCCGGCACCCAGTTTGCCGCAGGTTCCTGACAGCCCAGCGCTAATTCCACTCCCTTGCTACGCTGTTTCAATACCGCTGATACGCCTTGATAAATAAAATCATGTACCAAGCGGGCTTGATGGAACCGCACTTCATGTTTGGCCGGATGGACATTGACATCGACCTGATGCGGGTCAATCTCCAAATACAGCACATAAGCGGGTTGTTGCTCTCCCTGAATCAAATCTTGATAAGCCTGACGAATCGCATGATTAATCAACCGATCCCGCATCATGCGCCCATTGACATAGCAATATTGAATATCGCTTCCTGCCACTGCATTCATTGGGTCAGCCACCCAGCCCTTAATCGACAGCGAATCATGCTGCCATGACAACACCAAAGCCTGCTGTACAAACGCCGTACCACAAATCGCGGCCAAACGCCGTTCATGCTGGGACTCTTCTTTAGCGGGACGGTACTGACGCACCAACTTTCCGTTGTGATTCAGATTAATGCCAACGTCCAGACGGGCCAGTGCAATTCTGCGCACCACTTCATCAATATGACTAAACTCGGTTTTTTCCGTTCTCAGGAACTTGCGACGGGCGGGAGTATTATAAAACAGATCCAACACTTCAACCGTCGTCCCCACCGGATGTGCGGCAGGTTTAACCGTCACTTCCATATCACGGCCTTCGGCATAAGATTGCCATGCTTCTGTTTGACTTTCAGGGCGAGAGGTCAATGTCAGCCGGGAAACAGAGCTGATACTGGCCAGCGCTTCGCCACGAAAGCCCATGCTCATGATCGCTTCCAAATCATCCAATGAAGCAATTTTACTGGTGGCATGACGCGCCAAGGCTAATGTCAGATCGTGTTGACTGATCCCACAGCCGTTATCACGGATTCGGATCAACTTTGCGCCACCCCGTTCAATATCAATATCAATGCGGGTAGCACCGGCATCAAGACTATTTTCCACCAACTCTTTCACCACCGATGCGGGGCGTTCAACCACTTCACCGGCAGCAATCTGATTCGCCAACTGTGGGGGTAATATCTTGATAGCCATTATTCGACCTTACTTACGATTTTTTTAGCCTATTTTGATAGGCATATACGGATTACTTTGGTGCTGTCTGTAGTGGATTGGCCTGAAAATAACGGCGTAAGCCCAAGTGGATGGCCTGTGCCAATTTTTCCTGATACTGATTGGAACCCAATAATTCTTCTTCAGACTGATTACTGATAAAACCGGTTTCCACCAAAATAGACGGAATATCCGGCGAACGTAACACACCGAGGCTTGCATGTTCTGGCAGACGTTTATGCAAAGAGCCAATTCGGGTTAACTGACTTAACACTTGCTCTGCAACATCATAACCGACTCTCTGAGAATGGCCGAATTGCAAATCCAGCACCGCCTGACTCAAATAGGGATCGGCACCATTGGCAAGGACATCTCCTGCACCGCCCAGCAACTCCGATTGTTTTTCATGCTGCTCCAGCCAATTTCCCAATTCACTTTTTGCACGGCGGTTAGAGAGCACCCAGACAGAAGCACCTCTGGCGCTGCGATTGGGAGCCGCATCCGCATGAATGGATATCAGCATGTTGGCTCGATGCTTACGGGCGACTTCGGAACGTCCGGCAACAGAGATAAAATAATCACCCTCCCGTGTCAGCACTGGCTTAAACATGGGATCATTGCGCAAAAGTGCTTCCAATTTACGTGCAACACTAATGGTTACGTTTTTTTCCTTCAACCCCCGCAACCCCATCGCCCCCGGATCTTGCCCACCATGCCCCGCATCAATGGCAACCACAATCGGGCGGATACCCCGCCCTTGGACAACTTGGGCAGCCGGTTTCTTCACACTGTTTTCATGGGTATTCGCTGGCTTATGAACATGAGATGCTGGTTTTTTATCCGGTATTGTCTCCGGTATTGTGTCCGGTTTCATTAACGGGGAGTCAGAAGTCAGTGATTGCTTACTTTCGTTTTTAGCCACATTATCCCTGAAAATAGGTGTTTTGCTATTCACTGCTCCCTGGGTTTTCAGGGCAAGAACCACCTGATATGTACTACCCGACTTCTTCACTGAGGACGTTGCGGTGGCGTTGTGTGCCAACTCCAGCACCACCCTCTGATGGTGTGTATCAGGCGGCTGGCTGGAACGTACCTGTTTTACCAGAACCTGGCCGGATAAACGCATCGGTAACCCAACGATTTTGCCGGCTTGACGAATATCCACGACCAAGCGTTCAGGAGAATGCAAAGGAAAAAATCGATAATCAGGATGCCCGCCAGTGAATTCCAATGTGACTGTCGCTTCAGATGGGCGATTGCTCACATGAACATTCGATAACGTCGCCGCCACAGCCGTCGCCATGACCCATTGACTCAATATGACAAATAAAACACAGGCCACCACCCAGCGGGTATGCCATTTTTTTACCACATTCACGGAAAAGGCACTCATCATGGTCGGGTATTCCTTCATAAGGACTTCAAATTATCCAACAGACTTTCACCATATTCAGATAAGGCAACAAAACGCGCCTGTCGACCGTCATTGTCATAACTCAAGTGCAACTCAATATCGGCATCAGGCAAGACCCCCGCGCCTTGTTGAGGCCATTCCACCAGACAAATAGCCTCTTGGTGGAAATAATCACGGATCCCCATAAACTCCAGCTCTTCAGGATCGGCCAGACGGTACAAGTCAAAATGATAGACAGGCCGGGGTTGTAAAGCATAAGGTTCGACCAGTGTATAAGTTGGACTTTTTACATGCCCCTGATGGCCGAGTGCCTGTAGGAAGCCTCGACTAAATGTGGTTTTTCCGGCACCAAGGTCACCATATAAATAAATAACATAGCCGCGATCATTGACTGACGCCACTGCATTGCCCAATGCAACGGTGGCATTTTCATTTGGAAGTGATAAAACGAGTTCTTTCATCGAAAAATATCTATTTTTATTTATTGAATTAAACGCCTAAACAGGTAGACATATCAGCAAAATAGCTTAACAGATAACCATCATTCAGGCATTATCATTGAACATCTTATGCATCGTTGTCATGCCGTATACCGCATTTTTTGTATTCATTCCACACTGTGTTAATCTACGCCTCTCTTGCAGCAGTAAATTAATATTCCATGGCAACCCCTCTCGATCTGAATCTTCTGGCCGCAAATATCAAGCAATGGGGCATTTCCCTTGGCTTTCAACAAGTCGGTATCTGTGACACCGATTTATCGGCAGAAGAACCAAAACTACAAGCATGGCTTGATAAGCAATACCACGGCGAAATGGACTGGATGGCACGTCACGGCATGATGCGCGCCCGTCCTCATGAGCTGTTGCCCGGAACTTTGCGGGTAATCAGTGTGCGCATGAATTATCTGCCGGCTAAGGCCGCATTTGCCAGTACGCTTAACAATCCACAAATGGGCTATGTTAGCCGTTATTCACTGGGCAGAGATTATCATAAACTGCTGCGCCAACGTCTCAAAAAACTCGGCGATCAGATTCAAGACTATTGCACCGTTCATGACTATCAGGGCACTCTGAACTTTCGCCCTTTTGTCGATTCTGCCCCCATTATGGAACGCCCACTGGCAGCAAAAGCCGGTCTTGGCTGGGTTGGTAAACACTCACTTATATTAAATCGAGACTCCGGCTCTTGGTTTTTTCTGGGTGAATTGCTGATTGACCTGCCCCTGCCGATTGACACGCCTCAAGAGGAACAATGTGGACGTTGCGTGGCCTGCATGACAACGTGTCCGACAGGTGCGATTGTTGAGCCTTACACCATTGATGCCCGGCGATGCATTTCATATCTGACCATAGAATTGGAAGGCGCGATCCCGGAAGAGTTTCGCCCATTGATGGGCAACCGGATTTATGGCTGCGATGATTGCCAGCTTATCTGCCCGTGGAACCGTTTTTCACAATTAACGGATGAGGCCGATTTCAGCCCACGCGCAGCACTGCATACCCCAGACTTACTTGATTTGTTCCATTGGAGTGAAGAAAAGTTTCTGCGTATCACAGAAGGGTCAGCCATTCGCCGCATCGGGTACTTGCGCTGGTTACGCAACATTTCCGTTGCCTTGGGCAATGCACCTTATCAGGATGATATCGTGCTCGCATTGGAAAAAAGAATGGGATTAAGTGATGTTTTGGATGAACATATCCGCTGGGCCATTGCTCAACAAATAACCCGCCGTAATGCTAACGCAATCGAAGTGCAAACGTCACAACAAAAACGATTAATACGGGCAATTACAAAAGGCTTACCCAGAGATGCTTAATAAGCAACCAATCGAATTTCTTGTTAAAAAGGCCGTCTGTTTCCTTGTGAATAAAATAAAAATGCTTTCCCAATCAACAAACAAACCAAGAACAAATATTAATCAATGTGTTTTTGAATGAAATTAATTATTTTAATTAATCAATAAGTTAAGCGCAAACCATTGCCTTGAGTGATAACTTAAAAAATTCATGCACGACAAAGCCTTCCTGTGGATAACTCTGTGTAACAACTAGAGTGACATCAGGTGACTCAATATGGCTGAAATCTAAGATACTGTGGATAAAAAACAAGGATTGAATTCTAGTAGAAGACACCAGAAATCAGCAGCGAAATAAAAACTCCCCATCTATTCTAGACGCTGGTGGAGAAATTTTCCTCTGCCTCTTCAAAAATGAGGCGGCATTATGGACTTGTTGTGGCAGGATAGCAAGCGCTTTATCGACAATTTATTTTTGACGGGAATTGTATTTTTAATAGGGGTTATATATTGGGTGGAAGTGAGAATAAAAAGCCACTATGTGGTGTAGGTGGTGTGGTGCCCAGTGGTGCCCAATCGGATCTCGGTATTAATGGATTGGATCGTGTCTTGCTGGCAGGAAATAGAGCGAGAAAATGAATAAATACAAGGATAAACACTTTCTGGTGTAAATATTTTATTAGGGAAAAATGAGGTAATAGAAAAATGAAGTAGTAACAGAATGAAGAGATTTGGAGCGGGAAACGAGACTCGAACTCGCGACCCCGACCTTGGCAAGGTCGTGCTCTACCAACTGAGCTATTCCCGCGTCGCTGATGGCTAATATTAGCCTGAGGTATCTGAATGCGGATTCTGAATATTCGTTAACTCAGTGATGCTAACTCGATGAGTAACAAGATAATTATTCCAATCTGCATATCAGGAACGGGCGCCATTATGAACGTGTTCAGATAAGATGGCAAGCCCTTTGCAGCTATCCTCATGCCAAACGCTCAAAAGATATTCGCCCGGCTCCGATACAAAAAGTACATGCCATCCCCCTTATAATTATTTAGAATACCTGAACGACCACATAATTTAACATTTAATAAACAAATAACCAACATCTAATAAGATTTATGCTTGTCGTAAGCCGTTGAGGGCAATAGATTAACATCAGTTTTGGTCGTTACTTAGATGATTATTCTCTTTAGAGAGGGTCAAAAACATGGCTCGATATTATCAATCTAAATTTGTCACGGGCACTGAAGCTCTGGTTGACCTTCTACTCGCTCAAGCTGAATTGGATGAAATGCATGATCTCAATACCGCAGGATTCGTTTCAGGCTATCGCGGTTCCCCTTTAGCCCGTTTAGATCAAACATTATGGCAACACAGCAAAGCACTCATCCAAGCCAATATTCGTTTCCAACCGGCGATCAATGAGGATCTTGCGGCAAATGCACTGATTGGCACGCAAAAAGTAGAATCTGACCCTGACAGACAAGTCAGCGGTGTCTTTGGCATGTGGTACGGCAAAGGGCCGGGAGTGGATCGTTCCGGTGATGCACTCAAACATGGCAATGCCTATGGCTCCTCGCCACACGGTGGCGTGCTGGTTATCGCCGGGGATGACCACGGTTGTGTCTCTTCCTCTATGTCCCACCAGTCTGATCTCAGCATGATGGCATGGAGTATGCCCATTTTGCATCCCGCATCGGTTGCGGATTATCTTGATGTTGGCTTATGGGGTTGGGCTGCGTCACGAGTCAGTGGTGCCTGGTTTGGATTCAAGGCGATCAGTGAAGTTGTGGAAAGCGGAGCCATCAGAGAAAGTAAACCTTTTCCTGCTTATCAAATTCCTCAAGTTGATCCCGGCCCTGATGGGCTGCACTGGCGTTGGCCCGATCTCCCCGGCCCGCAGATTGAAAAGCGTTTGGCCTATAAACTGAAAGCCGTTGAAGATTTTGCCAAACTTAACCCCATTGATTATCTCCTCACACCTTGCCGTCAGCCACAAGCCTTGTTGGTCACCGTTGGCAAGGCCCATCAAGATGTCATGGAAGCCCTGCGTACCGGGGGACTGACGCCTTGCGAACTGGCACAACAAGGCGTCGCTTTTCTCCATGTCCGTTTGGTTTATCCTTTATCACCACTTCTCATCGAGCTGGCTGCACAGGTCACCGATATCTTTGTCATTGAAGAAAAAGCGGCCATTGTTGAGATGTTGCTGGCACATCAATTGGTTAAGTTACGGAAAAGTGTCAATCTGATCGGTAAACACAATCATCTTGGGCAAAAATTGTTGCCTGCTGACGTTGAATTGCGCCCTTCACGGATCGCAATCCCGCTTTCTGGCTGGTTACAACCATTCAATCTCTTCCTCTCCGTGCCACCAGAATGGTCAACAGCCATTATTCCGCACGATCTCCAGTTGCCTAAACGTACACCTTATTTTTGTGCTGGCTGCCCTCATAGCACGTCTACCCGCTTACCGGAAGGTAGCCAGGCCCAAGTCGGCATAGGATGCCATGTCATGGCGGCGTGGATGGATCGCAACACCGGAAGCGGCCTTTTGCCAATGGGGGGAGAAGGCATTGATTGGGTGGGACATGCGCCGTTCGTGAATCGATCCCACGTCTTTCAGAATCTGGGTGATGGTACTTATTTTCATTCGGGTCATTTAGCCATCCGTCAATCTGTTGCGGCGGGAAGCCACATTACTTATAAGTTACTGTTTAATGATGCCGTGGCAATGACAGGCGGGCAGCCACTGGATGGAAACATTACGCTATTCCAAATGGCCTCTTTGATGCTGGCAGAAGGTGTCAAAGAAGTCGTTATCGTGACCAACCATCTTGATAAATATAAAGATAAAAGCCTGCTTCCCGCCAATGTAAAACTCTATGATCGGGACTATCTCGAAGAGATACAGAAACACCTTCGTGAAATCGTTGGCGTCACAGTGATAATCTACGATCAGGCGTGTGCCACCGAGCTTCGCCGCAAAAGAAAGCGGGGATTAGTCCCCAAAGTGACGCGACGGGCAGTCATTAACGAGCTGGTTTGTGAAGGGTGTGGGGATTGCCAAATACAATCGAATTGCCTGGCCGTCATCCCGACAAAAACACCTTTGGGCATTAAGCGCAAGATAGACCAACACGTTTGTAACTCAGACTTATCTTGTTTAAAAGGGTTTTGCCCCAGCTTCATTACCGTCGAAGATACTCATCCGCGTCCCGATCTCAGCAAGATCATCTCACAAGCCGATTTAGAAAAAATCATCCCTAAATTGCCACTGCCAACCCTCGCTACAGCAACAACACCTTATGAAATCCTGTTAGTGGGTGTCGGCGGTACAGGCATCGTTACCGCAGGGCACCTACTTGCCAATGCTGCGCAATCAGATAGTTGTGCCGTCAGCTTGCTTAACTTCACGGGCTTTGCTCAAAAAGGGGGAGAAGCCATCACTCATGTGCGGTTATGCCATGACGCAACTAAATTGCATCAGGTCAGGATTGATCGGGGGCAGGCCAATTTGGTTATTGCGGCGGATTTAGTCGCGGCGACAGGACAAAATGCTCTGGAAGTGATGTCGAGGGGTTCGACAAAATGTCTCCTGAACACGCATGAAACGCAGATTGGTGCCATGCTTCGGGCGCCCATGCTGAGTTTGGATTATCCCAAAATGTTAGATACCCTTAGCCAGCACACTCAGTCATTACTCTCCATTGATGCAGAGATGTTGGCGGCTCATCTGGTCGGTGACAGGGAACAAGCCAATATCATCTTAATCGGTTATGCCTGGCAACTCGGAAAACTTCCCATCACGTTGCGTTCTATCAACGACGCCATTCAAGGGTTGGGAAGTTCGGCAGATAATGCCCGGCGGGCTTTCCATATAGGCCGCATCGCGGCTGTACAGCCAGAGCTTTTGCAGGAACATTTAACTATTCATCCACAAGTTTCTTATCCACAAGCTCTTTATTCACAAAACCTTTATTCACAAAGAAAGATAAAAAGCCTGGACGACCTCATCATGCATCGCTATCAATTACTGGTTGATTATCAAAATGAAAGATATGCGATGCGTTACCTCAGCCGCGTTGCCCAAGTGCAAATGTTGGCACAACAGATTGATGCCGAAGAAATAACCAAATCCGTTGCTGAAAACTTATTCAAATTGATGGCCTACAAAGACGAATATGAAGTTGCCCGCCTGTTCGTCAAAACGGATTTTCTCGATCATCTCCGCACGCAATTTGATAATACCAACAAAATTCACTTTCACCTTAGTATCCCCCTCTTCAATCGCAAAGATCCCCGCACAGGCCAACGGGGAAAAAGAGAATATGGCACGTGGCTCATTCCGGTATTCCGTTTTCTTGCTGCCTGTAAGCCACTGCGCGGTACGGCTTTCGATATTTTTGGCTATCAGGAAGAGCGTAAGCAGGAAAGACATTTGCTGCTTGAGTATGAGCAATTAATTGATATTTTGATCGAAAAAATGGATCGCCATAATTTGGCAACCTGTCAGCAACTCGCCGGACTGCCCGATCAAGTACGAGGTTTTGGTCATGTGAAGCAAAAAGCGATAAAAAATATGCAGGAACGCAAGGACATTTTATTGAAGGAATTGTTGTTGAAAGAATTGTTGGAAGAATGGCAAAAAGTAGTGTGACAAGAAACAAAAAAGCGCCTTTCGGCGCTTTTTTGATGACGGGCAGATTTTGCTAAAAACCCACCGTCCTGAATTTGGAGCGGGAAACGAGACTCGAACTCGCGACCCCAACCTTGGCAAGGTTGTGCTCTACCAACTGAGCTATTCCCGCATTTTTTTCGGCTTCTGCCAGCCGGATTTTTCACACCTACATCATTTTCGATTTGGAGCGGGAAACGAGACTCGAACTCGCGACCCCGACCTTGGCAAGGTCGTGCTCTACCAACTGAGCTATTCCCGCTTAGATCTTGGTGTGCCGTACTGTTGAAATTATTCATCGGTACGGGGAGCGCATTATACGAGGAATTATTCTTCTGGCAAGCCCCAAAACACAAAAAATCGCGTTTTTTATCTGATTGATGATTAAACCGGCAAATTATCCGCTTAATCATCAATCAGGAGATTACCTTTCGTACAATGCTTTATTTTCGGTCACTTTGGGTTATTTCTGAATAAAATGCTCACGGTAATACACTAATTCAGCAATCGATTCCCGGATATCATCCAATGCCTGATGAGTATTTTTCTTGCTAAGCCCTGACAACATTTCAGGGTTCCAACGGCGAGCCAATTCCTTAAGCGTACTGACATCCAAGTAACGATAGTGAAAATATTTTTCCAGCTCTGGCATATAACGAAACAGAAAACGGCGATCCTGTCCTACACTGTTGCCACAAATGGGCGATTTTCCTGCCGGAACCCACTGTTCCAGAAAAGCGATGGTCGCTTTTTCTGCCTCAGTATCATCAAACTGACTTTTTTTCACACGCTCAACCAACCCACTGCCAGTATGCGTCCGTACATTCCAGTCATCCATCAATGCCAATTGTTCATCTGACTGATGCACCGCAATCACCGGCCCTTCTGCCAGGATATTGAGTTCCGAGTCAGTGACAATAGTCGCAATTTCAATTATGCGATCACGCTCTGGATCTAGGCCCGTCATTTCTAAATCTATCCAGATAAGATTGTTCTCACTTTTTGACATGATATATCCTAGTTTCCTTCAAAAGAGGTAGTCTGTATCGGTGGTGTATCATAACGTTTTTGATCACTCACAGCGATAATCAGCAAGATAGGTGAAATTAAGTGAGGTTCGGTGGCTAAAAATAAACTCTCCAAAGGGCAGCAACGCCGTGTGCAAGCCAATCATCAGCGCAGGCTGAACAAGGCTGATGCCAACAAACCAGAAATGGATGATAGCCAGTTTGGTGAGCCGCAGGAAGGGCTGGTGATCAGCCGATTCGGGCAACACGCCGATATTGAGGCCGCAGATTTGTCCATACAGCGTTGCAATATTCGCAGGACAATCCGCTCACTGGTTACCGGCGATCGTGTTGTCTGGCGCCCCGCGCTGCAACTCCAATCCGATGTTAAAGTCAATGGGATCGTGGAAGCGGTTCATGAACGCACGTCGGTTCTCACACGCCCCGACTACTACGATGGCATCAAGCCCATCGCGTCAAATATCAACCAAATTGTGATCGTCTCTGCGATATTGCCAGAGCTTTCACTGAATATTATCGATCGCTACTTAGTTGCCTGTGAAACACTCAATATCGAGCCGTTGATCGTACTCAATAAAATCGACCTGTTGGATGCCGAAAGCCGTGAATGGGTTAATGGTGTCATGGATATCTACCGCCATATCGGTTATCGCGTACTGGAAATTTCCAGCTATACCGGGGAAGGCATCGCGGAGCTGACTTCCTCGCTGGCGGATAAAATCAGTATCTTCGCAGGGCAATCTGGCGTGGGAAAATCCAGCCTGCTCAATACCCTGTTACCGGATAACGAAAAAGACATTCTGGTCAACGACGTCTCTGATAATTCCGGCCTTGGTCAGCACACCACCACGACATCACGCCTTTACCATTTTCCATTGGGGGGAGATGTAATCGACTCTCCGGGTGTCCGTGAATTCGGGTTATGGCATCTCACGCCAGAACAGGTGACAGAAGGCTTTGTGGAATTTCGCGAATACCTTGGGGGATGCAAATTCCGTGATTGTAAACATCAAGAAGATCCCGGGTGTGCCTTAAAGGCAGCGCTGGAAAAAGGGATTATTGCGGAAGAGCGTTTCGAGAATTATCACCGGATTCTGGAAAGCATGGCGCAGGTTAAGCCACGCAGAAATTTCACAGACAGTCAGAAATAAGACAATAATTAACGATACCCTGACATTAAAAATAATGGCAGGTACAATGGTAGACTTTTGTCCAATTTACCAAGAAAAATCCAAGAGGTTGACGTGCTGGATAATCTTAAGATTAGGTTTCAATATTTACTTCCAAAGCAATGCATTACAAATTTTGCGGGCTGGTTTGCCAGTAAAAAGGCGGGCTGGCTCACCCAGTTTGTCATCAAGGCTTTCGCCAAAGCCTATAAAGTCGACATGAATGAAGCAAAAAATTCCTCATTCACCGCCTACTCAACATTCAATGAGTTTTTTGTCCGTCCCTTGAAGGAGGATATTCGCCCGATCGTCAATGAAACCAATCAGTTGGCTCTGCCGGCAGACGGAACCGTCAGCCAGCTTGGGGCGATCCGCGAGGATCAAATTATTCAGGCCAAAGGCCATTACTACACCGTAGAAGCGCTCTTGGCAGGACAGTATCAACTCGCAGAGCAATTCCGTAACGGTCAGTTTATCACCACCTACTTATCGCCCAAAGATTATCACCGTGTCCATATGCCATGCGATGGCGTACTCAAAGAGATGATCTATGTTCCCGGTGATCTGTTTTCCGTCAATCTGCTGACCGCAGCCAATGTGCCAAACCTGTTTGCCCGCAATGAACGTGTCATCTGTGTCTTCGAAACTGCATTCGGGCCAATGGTGCAGATTCTGGTCGGTGCAACTATTGTTGGTAGTATTGAAACCGTTTGGAGTGGCTGTGTCACCCCGCCACGGGAAGGCATCATCAAACGCTGGACCTATCCGGCAGAAGGTCAGGAAGGGGCCATTTCCCTCCAAAAAGGGGAAGAAATGGGGCGCTTCAAACTGGGTTCAACGGTTATCAACCTGTTTGTTTCCCATCAGGTTAATTTTGCCAATAATTTATACAGTGGTTCACAAACCCGCATGGGTGGTTTGATGGCTCAGGCGATCACGGCAGAAGAATTGGCTGTGGACACCGATGAAGCAGCAAATGGTGAAGCCATGAATAAAGACATCGTTAGCTAATTTTAGAGACAAGGAGCCCCTTATTGTGCGCCTGATGATCAGTTTATTTTTCAGCCTGTTGCTTGCGAACCCGGCTTTTGCCTCTGTGACTCAGTTGGACGAAACCCAACTGAATCAAGAGCTAAAGCAGGTTGAAGGCAGTAAAAATTCACAAGATTCTGAAATCGCGCAGGCACTTCAAGGGGCCATAACGTGGGTTAACGAGACCAAATCCGCCAATGAGCGTATCCAGAAATATCAACAGTCGATTGATCGCTTTCCCGCCAACATCAAAGAATTGCGCCAGAAAATTCTTGCCGAAAGCGATGCTGTCCCCCCAATTCCTGCCAATCAGCCCATCAATAAGCTAGAACAACAAATTACCCAGATTAGCAGCGAATTACTGGAAAAAGGGCGCCAATTACAGCAAGAACAGGATAAGATCCGGGAAATCAGCGATTCCATTACCCTGTTGCCCCAGCAACAGGGTGAAGCGAAACGTCTGCAAGCGGAAGCGACTTCCCGTCTCCAATCTTTAGGTTCACCTTCTACCCCACTGGCCAAGGCTCAATTAACCTTAGCCCAAGCAGAAGTCAATGCCCGTAATGCCATGACCAATGAGTTGGAAATGGCACAACTTTCTGCCAACAATCGGCAAGAAATTGCCCGCATAGGCGCCGAATTATTTAAAAAACGCTATCAACGGTTGGATATCCAACTCCAACAATTGCGCAACCAGTTAAATATCCAACGCCAGCAAAAAGCAGAATCCGCCCTTGAACATACCGAGATGCTGGCAGAACAGAGTGGCGGAAAACTGCCTCAATTTTTACTCAATGAGCTTCAGCAAAACCGCCAGTTATCGCAAATGCTCAGTCAGCAAACCCAGAACATGGACGTCATTGGTTCGCAACAGCGCAAAGCCGCCGACGATGTTTTGCTGGTTCGCCGAACCCTGAATACTATCCGTGAACAGGCACAATGGCTAAACGACTCCACCGCACTTGGGGAAGCCTTAAGGGCTCAGGTCACCCGTATCCCTGATATGCCAAAATCCCAGCAACTTGACAGAAACATTGTCGAATTGCGGATTGAGAGACTGAACTACGAGGATATGCTGGAACGTTCACAGCATGAGATTGATCAGCCATCACCCTCATATCACGCCCTGACATCGGCACAGAAGCAAGTTTATGAATCTCTTATCCGAACGCGAAAAGAGTTATTAAATTCTCTGCTTTCAGGGTATGACAACGAAATACTGGAGCTGACAAAGCTCAAAGTCGCCACCAGCCAATTAAATGATGCCGTGAATGAAGTTCGGGATGCCACCCATCGCTATCTATTTTGGGTGGCGGATGTCAACCCCATCTCACTGCATTATCCACTGCTGGTGGTGCAAGATCTGACGCGCTTACTGTCTCTGGATACCTTTTCGCAGTTAGGTGCGGCGATCCATAATATGTTGACCACACAGGATACCCTGCTCTATTTGCTGGGGACTTTGCTGCTGGTGATTTTCAGTATTAGCTCGCACCGCCAATACCATGCCTTTCTCGAACGTTCCAGCAATCGCATAGGCAAAGTGACCCAAGATCATTTTTCACTGACCTTGCGTACCGTTTTCTGGTCTATCGTCGCGGCATTACCACTGCCGATGCTCTGGTCAGCCATTGGCTATGGCCTGCAAAATGCGTGGCAATACCCGATGGCTAACGCGATAGGCGATGGTGTACGTGCAACCACGCCGGTTCTATGGGTCTTTATGCTCAGTGCTGCATTTGCCCATCCCAATGGCTTATTTATCGCTCATTTTCGCTGGCCGGAAGAGCGCATCAAACGGGCAATGCGTTTTTATCGCCTGTCCATTTTCCTGATCGCGCCTCTCATGATGGCGTTGATCACCTTTAATCACTACAACGACCGGGAATTTATCTCAACCCTTGGCAGGCTCTGTTTTGTGATGCTCTGTATTTCCTTGAGTCTGGTGACCAGTAGCTTAAAACGCGCTGGCATTCCGCTCTATATGGACAAACATGGATCAGGCGAAAATATTGTTAGCTCTGTCTTATGGTGGATATTACTTTCTGCCCCGATCTTAGCGGCACTGGCTTCGATCCTCGGCTATCTGCAAACCTCACAGGCACTGCTGGGGCGTCTGGAAACCTCGGTTGCCATCTGGTTCTTCTTACTGGTCGTTTACCACATTATCCGTCGATGGATGCTGATCCAACGACGTAAAATTGCGTTTGAACGCGCCAAGCAGCGCCGTGCAGAAATACTGGCTCAACGCGCCAAAAGTGAAGACGATTCAAGCAATATCAATAGCAGCGTAGAAGGTTCAATCGAGGTTGAAGAACCCGTCATTGATTTGGATGCCATCAGCGCCCAATCATTGGGACTAGTCCGTTCGATCCTGACCATGATTGCGCTCGTTTCACTCATCCTATTGTGGTCTGAATTACATTCAGCGTTTTCCTTCCTTGAAAATATCAGGCTTTGGAACGTAAGTACGACCATAAACGGCATTGAGACGGTCCAGCCAATTACCCTTGGCTCGATATTAGTGGCGATATTGGTCATTGTCATTACCACGCAGCTTGTCCGTAACCTGCCCGCACTGCTGGAACTTGCTCTGTTACAGCATCTGGAGCTATCACCGGGTACAGGTTATGCCATCACAACGTTAACCAAATACAGCATCACCCTGATTGGGGGTTTAATTGGTTTCTCTCTGGTGGGTATTGAGTGGTCGAAAATACAATGGCTGATTGCGGCCATGGGGGTGGGTCTTGGTTTTGGCTTACAAGAAATTTTCACCAATATCATTTCCGGCCTGATTATCCTATTTGAAAAACCCATCCGGATTGGTGATACCGTGACTATCCGTGGTCTGACTGGCAGCATCACGAAGATTAATACACGTGCCACCACCTTGTCCGACTGGGACAGAAAAGAAATTATTGTTCCCAACAAGGCTTTTATTACTGAGCAATTCATCAACTGGTCACTGTCTGACACGATCACCCGTATCGTCCTGACTGTCCCTGTCCCGGCGGATATTGAATCCGCCTATGCCACCGACATATTAATGACGGCCGCCAAAAGCTCACCATTAATTCTCGATAATCCGATGCCAGAAGTTTACTTGGTGGATTTGCAGCAAGGGATTCAAATTTACGAACTGCGTGCTTATGCTGCGGAAATGGGGCATCGTATGCCCGCCCGCCACGAAGTACACCAACACATTTTGCAGGAATTCCGCAAACACGATATTACCTTGCCATTCCCGCCTTTTCAGGCACGGGTTGATATTTTTGGTCAGGAAATACGCAGCTCTACCGCCAATATTTCGGGACGCAATCCCCCGCGTAAGCCAGGAGAATTATAAGATTAAGTTGACGTGAGGAAACGCATCCCCTTTCAAATTAGTGGTTTACTGGCATTGAATGGCGTTTCTATTCTGGGAAACGCCATTACTGAAATTGCCATTCCGTGGCTGATTCTGGAAATAATGGCGGTCGTGGTGCTGGGAGGATTGGCGGTTTACCGGATGATGCGCGGGCGAGATAAATAAAGCATAGAACATGCCAAGCGAGCAGATCAATCATTGGGTGAAACGAAAAGTGATTTAACAGGATTGAATTCAGTGACCGCCTAAACGATCACATTTAAGATGAAATAAAACCATCATGACAGAATTAAATCACATTAATGACGCATACCAATTGCAAGCCGGTTCATCCCATTCATAAGCGCAATGGCAAACGTCAAATCAGAGATTTCCTGATCCGTGAAATAATCTTTCAAAGGTAAATAAGCCTCATCGTCCGCATGTGTCGTGACAATATAAGTGAGCGCTTCTGCCCATTCCAGCGCTGCCTTTTCACGAGGGCTAAACTGACTGCTGACCCGCCATCCGGCTAATTCAGCTAACCGACGTTCTGTTTCTTGGTTTTCTCTTAGGGATTGGGTGTGCTTGTTTAAACAGAAAGAACAACCATTGATTTGGGAAACCCGCAGATAGATTAATTCAACCAGAGGGACGCCCAACGGACTTTTTTCTAGGGCTTGTTTGACCGCACGGAAACCTTGCAATAGTTCTGGAGATAAATCGTAATAAGCCAAGCGCATATTATTCATAAATACAACTCCTTATCTTAAGATCCCACTAACTATATGATAAGAAGTGAATTCAAGTAAAGGACAAAAGCCGCTCTCTAATATAACCATTTGTCTTATTCAAAAGATAAGCGAGCGCATTCAGATGATTATTTCAAATATTAAATTTATGGCAGAACAATTATCAAAAAAGCGCCACTGATTGTCTAGTGGCGCTTTTATATTACATGGCAAACTAAACTCTTAATTGATGCTATACCTTAAGGAATTTTTCTCGGATCTGCACCGTATTCGTTATCTCCCTGCGTTCCTTCCAGGCAGAGAAATATCAAGATGATCAAACCACCAAGTGGAACGAAAGTCAGTAAAAACCACCAGCCAGAATGGTTAGTATCATGAAGACGGCGGACTACGACAGCAAGACCAGGGATCAGCGTCAAAACGCCATAAATTATAATCAATATAAAACCGGCAACATCATCAATTGCTGTACCCAATATAAACAGTGCTACGCAGACAATGATATTGAATAAATAGAACATCCAATATTCTTTACGACGGGCACGCCCTGAGAATTCAGCATAATTTTTTAAAACACCAAGATACCAATTCATAATATCACTTAATTGAAATGAGTTTATATAAAATAAAAACAGGCAAACTATAAAGGATGAGTGATTTTATACTGACTTATCTTTTAAAGTCTATCTTCCTCATTCGTCAAGTAATTATCCATTATTTACCTTATTATTAGATAGTGAGTTAAAAAGCTCTTCCAAATGCTAAATTTAAAACAAATCCAACATAGATATCCCTAGTGCATATCAAAGTTACATATAAAGTTATCAGAAAAACAAGACTCATTAATTCATCATTAACATTCGTTAGATGATGATTTGTTTTTAATAATGATAGTCAACTATGTTATTTATATAAAATAACCAATATCTGGATAAAAATACCGTATCGCACTATCCAAAAACAAAAAATCAAAAAATGCGGCTGCATGAACCATTTAATTCACATTAATTTAACAAAAAGTTATCATCCAATCAGCCATATTTCCAATCACCTTACCATTCGAGATGACATGAAAATTTTATCTGGTAGGCCCTGATCTGTGCCTATGTCTTTATCCAAATTTATTTGGCTATTTTCTACACGATCCGACAGGGTTTTATCAAAGATGTCTTTGAGGAGGGTGAGTTATATCGTATTAACGCGATCCTTGAGATTGAATCACAATCTTCAACACTATTGGCGGCCTTATTGGTGATTTTCTTTGCAGATTCATTGAGCCATAGTGGTATTTTTATGCTGCTGGCAGGCATGGCATTTATTTCTCTGATTATGCTGATGGTCATCTATGGTTGTGGAGCGATACTGGTCGGGTTCATCATGGGGTGGCTTTCCAATCGTTATCCACAGCGCCGTCTGATTTTTATTTTCACGGCTACCTTTGCCATGACACTGGGTATTATGGCGCTATACCCAACTCTTGAAGTCATTTTGGCCGGTAGTTTTTTCCTCGGCTTTTGTCATTCTGCATCACGGGTTTCAAGCCAGAATCTTATTCTGAGTGAAGTAGATTCAGCCATGATTGACCGGGCATTTTCATACGGACAGTTTTTCACATTATGTGGAAGAATTATTGCAACAGGACTTGTGCCATTGATTTTCACTAATGACTACCGACAGGCTTGGAATTATGTTTTCGCAATCAGCATCATTGCACCGACTGTTTTACTTTTCAGAAGATACGTTGATAAACAACTCACTGTATTCAATGAAAAATGAGATTACGATTAGCGTGGCAGTGTCCTTTTGGTATGGTGAACTGCCACGTTAATTAATCCATTATTCTTCACATCTATAAACCAGATTTACAGCCACACGATTCACCCATTTGTAATTCAAATTCAAAGAAGATACATCTTCCGTCCATTGACACGAATTGCGCTGATATTTGATCCCACATTGACTCACTTAAAGGAAGACTGGTCAGGTTTCCACAAATAACTTAATAAAATCATTTATCTAATAATAAAGAGAAATTAATTGCCATTGATAAAGCGGCTGGGTTGGAATCTTTTACATTATCAATGTAGATGATGTTAGGGTATATGTATTCTTTTAAATTAATATGTTGATACAGCTTAAAAAATAAATTTTTATTGGCTATTTTTGCCATTCTCATGATAGTTTTATTATAATCTTCATAAAGATCACATGACAGGTCGTACCATTGTTGTGTCAATATCCAAGAGAGTAAAAAATAGTGTTCTTTAGCATTTGTTTTCATCTTATCTATCTGGTCTTCTGCCATTGAATTCATATCATTTGTATTAGAGTAACTATCATAAATAGGAAAGTTCTTTGCATAAAAGAAGCCTTTTCTATTTCGCCTCCCCAAATTGACCTGATTATTCTCAACAACAAATAAGATTGCAGCCCGCGTACCATTTTTGGTGAAATCATTCAATTTAACTGACTGAACTGTGAATCTATCATCTATGGGATGATCAAAATCATACAGATAATTTACACGATCCAAACGAGAAAATAATTGGTCCCACTCTTCTTGTGTAAAAGATTTATCTAAATCTACATTTAAATCATGGGATAATCTGATCATGATCACCTCGTTACGTGATTTAGAAGCCAATGTAAATGAATTTATGTCTGAAATGATATTCTCAATGGGTTGACCAGTACCGCCTTGTGGCACTTTGGTATTATGACTATAATGACCAGCAAAAAACGCTCCATTTTTGATAACGGGTCTGATATCTAAGTACCTGACCCCTAAGTACAATTGATTAAAAATAGATTGTGATTGCGTCAGTGTATTACATTCAGCACCATGCTGGGTATGAGTGGTGAGTTCATCCATCCCTGCATCATGGGAACCCAGAATACAGAGAGCACCCAAAGGCACATCCCCCAAAAGATTAATACTGTCTGTCATCCATTTTGATGCATCTAAATATGTCCCTTTATAGCTCCCTGATTTACCAAAAAGTATAAAGTTGACTATCCCATTAGGTTCCCAGACTAATCTTTCTGTATAGCCAATATAATTATTGTTCACGATAATATTATTAAAATCAATTTTAATTTCAAAGGTTTTAGATCTGTCGTTATACTCACCGATAATTTGAAAACTATTATTTTCCGCGTTGTTTAATCGATACTCTATTTTAATGTAACTATTTTGGATATCATCATCTAGTTCAATAAACATTTTTATTGTGGACTGCGAATCTATCCTTTCAGGAAATGGTCTGAATCTAATTTTATTGACTTTTTGGTCCGTTTTAACCCAAAGAGAATCGGTACTGTTGACCAATGCTATTTCTCCACTTTGTCTCATGATAGACACTCCTTATTTTAATTAAAAAATAATGCGCATGTGAAAAACCTCCGCCGTCATCAATATTAATTATAGTAGAATGATCAATGCTTCGTTCAACATTAATGTAATAAAATAAAATTAACTTTAATTAAATTATTATTAATATCTGGTATTTTTATAACTCTGTTAATACAAAAATAAGACTGATATAAAAAAACAGCATCCATTAAGATACTGTTTTAGAATACTGAATCATGCTATTAACATCAAACCTGATATATTTTCCGCAAATAACAAGAAACAGCATCATCAGCATTGGAACCAATGACTTCCATCTCCGGTAAAATGTCTTTCAAACGCTGGTGTGCTCCCTGCATAATGCAGCCCTTGCCGACCACACTCAACATTTCACGATCATTCATGCCATCACCAAAAGCAATGCAGTTATTCAATCGGTATCCAATCGATTGGCAAACTTGTTCCAACGCATGACCTTTAGAAACACCACCAGACATCACTTCCAGACAATTTCTCAGTGAGAAACTGACATTGACTCTTTCTCCCCAGCGCGCCTTAATCCTCTCTTCCAATTCCACCAAATAATCATGGTCGTCACTGGTGTAATACACCTTACATACTCCATCGGTGGGGAAGTCATCGCGCTGAAAAAGCTGGTAATGGAAGACAGACTCCTGAAAAAATTCTTTCTGCTCAGGTGATTCACGATTCATTAGCCAATCGTCATTATTGAAGTAGTTCGTCAGGATATTGGGATTGTCGAATTCCAGTAAACATAAATCATGGGCAATCTCAGGATCTAAGTTGTGGCTGAACACTAACTCATCTTGGGTATTGTGAACTCTTGCGCCATTGGAAGTGATCATGTAAGCATCAATGCCCAATCCATCACGAATTTGCCCCACATCGATGTGATGGCGCCCTGTCGCAAAAATAAAGTGAATGCCTTGCTCTGTCAGCAAGTTCAGCGTTTCCTTGGTATATGGCGTTAATTTATGGTTGGGAGACAACAACGTGCCATCTAAGTCTGAAGCAACAACATGATACATGGTTATAGTTCCTAAACTAAATCAGTTCTGGTCAAAAAAATCACAAATTGCATTGAGCGCTTCCGCCCTCAATACATCTTTTTCGAACAGGATTTCGTGATGAGCCCCTTGGATAACCAGAGGTTTTTGTTCTTCTTTTCCTGTTCCTGCTTTTTGGCATGATGCACAAAAAGCCAGTAGCTCCCGATGACTCACGACCTTATCTTCACTCGCTTGTAATACGATGAGTGGAGTCTGAATTTTACCCGCATTTTCAATCAGGTTATCTCCCATCAGCATACTTTCACGCATCCAATGGTAGGTCGGCCCGCCGAGGCGCAATTCAGGGTAATCAGCATAATAACGTAGATAACGCTGATAACGTGCATAACTATGGGTTAATAGGTTAATAAAATAAGGCAATGGTCGCCATTGCCCCGTCGATAGTGCATAGGCGTTACGTCGTTGAATATTGGGTTCAGCCTGATTGACCAGAAAGTTCGCTAACCAGCGGGGCATGGGTAAGTTGATGCCAAACATGGGTGCACATAACGCCACCGCCCGAAAAACCGGTTCTTGGTGACGTTGCAGGAAGCGGCTCAGGATCGCTCCCCCCATTGAATGAGCCAATGCGTAGCAGCGATGCGACGAACGTGTCGTCACTTCCCGCTCGACAAATTTCGCCAGATCATCCACATAATGATCAAACTTCTCAACATGGCCTTTTTGCCGATCATCCAACATTCGCCCTGAACGCCCTTGTCCGCGATGATCAATAATGAAAATATCGTAGCCCAGATGGTAAAAATCATAGGCCACTTCAGGGTATTTCATGTAACTTTCACTGCGACCGGGCAAAATCACGAGTGTTTTGTCATGATGGGGAGAACAAAAAGAGACATAATGGATGGGAATGTCATCCACTCCCATAAATTGCCGTTCTTCCCTCGTGCGCCAAAAATCCAGTAATAATCCATTTGTAAAGGCAGAGAACTGAGGTTCGCGGTTTAACCAGCTTGCTTTCAATATCTCAGGTGCCATTCCTCTTCCTCTGTTAAGTGCCCTTCGGTTATTCAAACCCTTCAAAATGTTCACGGATAAGCGCCATAAACGCATCGCCAAAACGTTCCAGTTTTTTCTGCCCAACACCATTAATGAGCAAAAGTTCATCAGGTGTAATCGGGCACTGTTCTGCCATCTCAATTAACGTGACATCATTGAAAACAACAAACGGTGGAATGTTATTTTCATCAGCAATGGATTTACGCAATTTACGCAATTTCGCAAATAACTTGCGATCATAATTGCCACTGTATGATTTGTTTTGCTGATTACGGCTTTTTAGGTTCTGAATACGTGGTACGGCGAGTTGTAAAGGCATTTCGCTCCGCAATACAGGCCGTGAAGCCTCCGTTAATTGCAACGCAGAATAATTGGCGATGTTTTGGCTAATCAATCCCAGGTGAATAAGCTGACGCAAGACGCTCATCCAATGTTCCTGACTTTGATCTTTACCGATGCCATACACGGGCAGTCTGTCGTGCCCGAAATCCCGAATGCGTTGATTATTTGCCCCACGCAGTACTTCTACAATATAGCCAATTCCAAAACGTTGTCCAACGCGATAGATGCAGGACAAGGCTTTCTGCGCCTCCACCAGACCGTCATAACGCTTGGGTGGGTCAAGACAGATGTCGCAGTTACCACAGGCGGTCTGGTGGCTCTCACCAAAATAATTCAGCAGAACCAAACGCCGGCAAGTTTGCGCTTCCGCAAATGCCCCCATCGCATTGAGTTTATGCCGTTCAATGTCCTGTTGCTCACCCGCCGGTTTTTCTTCCAGACAACGACGCAGCCACACCATATCCGCAGGATCGTAAAACAGCACCGCTTCGGCCGGTAAGCCATCTCGTCCCGCACGTCCCGTTTCCTGATAATAAGATTCGATATTACGGGGGATATCAAAATGCACGACAAAGCGCACGTTGGGCTTGTTAATCCCCATACCAAATGCCACGGTTGCCACAACAATCTGCAAGTCATCCCGCTGGAAAGCATCCTGTACCCACGCACGTTGATTGTTTTCCAACCCCGCATGGTAAGGCGCAACACTTAACCCTCGCTTTTGCAGACGCTCCGCCGTTTCTTCCACTTTAGTACGGCTATTGCAGTAAATAATCCCACTTTTTCCCTGCTGACCACGAACAAATGCCCAGAGCTGATCGAGTGGTTTGTATTTCTCTACCAGCGTATAGCGAATATTGGGGCGATCAAAACTACTGATATGGATAATCGGTTCATGCAACTCCAGCAAACGCACAATATCCTGCCGGGTGGTTTTATCCGCCGTTGCCGTCAGTGCAATCACCGGAAGCGCAGGAAACCGACGACGAAGCTGGCCTAATGCCCGGTATTCCGGGCGAAAATCATGCCCCCATTGAGAAATGCAATGCGCTTCATCGACAGCCAATAAAACCGGATGCCAGTCGTGAAGCTGATCAAGAAAGTTATCGTTCACCAGCCGTTCAGGGGCAATATAGAGCAGTTTAATGGTTCCCTGACGACAGCGTTGCATGATATCAAATTGCTGTTCACGGCTTTGTGTTGAATTCAGGCATTCCGCTTCTACGCCATTGGCCCGCAACTGATCAACCTGATCTTTCATCAGTGAAATTAATGGCGAGACGACCAATGTCAGCCCATTTTTCACCAATGCTGGGATTTGGTAGCATAGCGATTTACCGCCCCCCGTTGGCATAATCACCAGACAGTCACGCCCACCAAGAACGGCGTCAATAACCTGCTGCTGCCCCGGACGAAATTGCTGGTATCCGAATGTTTTTCTTAATGCTTGTTCAGCCAGCGATGCCGTGCTGATGAGTTCTGCGGTAGACACGCTTTTCCTCGATCGTTACTTGAAAAGCCTAAAAACAGGCTGTAAAAAATACAAACGTAGCCTAATCGCCTGTATATCATGCTATTTCACTATATTATTTCACTATCTATTTCACTGTCGGAGCAATGACAGCATATCATTCAGCATAACACTGATACCACGGTTTAAAATCCATCTGCCAATTACCGTTCTGCGCCAAGCAACAGATCCTCACCCGCCACGCCCCGTCGTAATGATTTCTGGTTTTCCTATTGTCATCATTTCAAACTGAAAAATTACCGCTTATTCTACACGCTACCTGGTTATTTTTTGTAGTCCGTTTTTTTTTCAATGAATCGTTTTTCGAAGCGCTTCACAGACTGGCAAGGTCGATAATAAAAGCATAAACTTAACAAGTTATTAACTATAAAGAATCATTAAACCTCAATAGGTTTACTTTTCATTATCAGGAAATGCACTCATGGAAAATATACAGCCTGCAGACAGAATATTAACCCCCGAAGAAGCCCGTAAATTTATCGGCGAAGTCTTTATTTACCACATGCCATTCAACCGACTTCTGGGACTTGAGCTGCTCCGCTTTGAACAGGACTACGCAGAATTGCAATTCTGCAATCAAGAAAAGCTCGTCGGCAATATGATTCAGAAGATCCTACACGGCGGGGCAATCGCTTCCATACTGGATGTTGCAGGAGGGCTGGTTTGTGCGGGTAATGCCCTAACGACACTGGAAACACTCACCATCGCAGAGATGCAGAATCGCCTGCCGACTCTCGGCACGATTGATTTGCGCGTGGATTACCTGCGCCCCGGACGGGGTGAAGTGTTTACCGCCAGCAGCAACATTATCCGCGCGGGCAACAAGGTATCTGTCGCCAGAATAGAACTGCACAATGAACAGCAGGTACATATTGCCAGCGCCACAGGAACTTATTTGGTTGGCTGATATTTCTGACTAATTTTAAATATGCATCTCCAAAATCCTAATGCAAAATAAAATGAAGGAATGTGCCAACAAAACACATTCCTTTTTTTGACGTTTGTGAGATAGCCTAATAAGCCAAGCATTATTGTCGATATAAGCCAGCATCCATCAATTAATCACAGTGCGGATTGCCCAATCATCCGCTACACCTATTAACAATCCGTTACTCTGGGTATATGATACTCAACTATCACAACCAGATTTCCAATACCAGCGATGCTGCACCTACCTCAACCATTATCAGATAGCCTCAAGAAATATCGCAACATACTGTTTTTTTAATTTAATTTCATCATAAATCAATCAACATGAGAATAAATTATGAATCCAAGAACCAAAGCAGAATCGGATATCTTAGCAGGAAAAGCTGTCGATGCGGTTGTATATGTTTGGTATCCCTGCCGGAGCTTTCATTTTGGACATGCTTCTATTTATGTCGGTGGAGTACCGCAACATTTTGGGTTGGGTTTCAATTCAGAAAATTCAAATGACATCAATGATGAACCACCGCGTTCTTCACACAATACAGGGCATCCAACAAACGATAATTATGTCAGTTTCCTTGCAGAACCAGATATACCGCGAGGTTGGTTATCATACGCAGGAGCTTTTAATAGCCTTCGAAGTGATTTTGCAGAAGCCCCCCATTTGGAATACTACCTCATTGGCCTGAATGTTGAAAAAATGCAACGTCAAAAAAATGAAATCTATAATGGAAAAATATATGGCAATTATCGCACTATCCATAGTTATCATTTTATCAAAAAAAATTGCTCAACAATGGTTGCCAAGATATTACAAGCAGGTGAAGTAGAGCATTTATTAAATCCAATTCAAAAAATAGGTTATGCTAAAAATATATATTGGACACCTAAAGATATTGCACAGTTATGTAATATATTAAGAAATAATGATAGCGCAGTGAAAGTAAGGGGGCTAGATTGTCCAGATAAATTGGAGTTACCATTTAAAACGTTATTTGGCTTTAGATAAAGATAATAAAGTATATATATTCCCCCTATATCAGCGAGATCCATAAGATATTCTGCAGATTTTTAAACAGCCTTTAGAAAAAGTTAAAAAGTCCTTGAATGATGAATCGTAACGGAATCCTCATCACTTTCCTTATAGCACAACATTCATCAAATGTTCGTTTTTTAATCTACCACCGTGGACGCAAAACTTGAGATGAAACAGGTAGCAGTGTGTATAAATAGAGAGAGTTAATTTACCTGAATATAACAATTTAGCATAAAGTGCTATTTAGATAAGTGAAAAATTTTAATTTATTGCTCATGCCATTAACCACTTGTAAATCACTCATCCCAATGACACATTGTACAGGTTTATGGGCTATCATCTTTGCAAGCTCTTCTGGTTTTCTGAACACGACTCTGAATATTCAAGGATATTATGACTAACCAACATACGACCAAAGGTATCCTGTATGCCTTAGGGGCTTACCTTATTTGGGGATTGGCACCCATCTACTTCAAGAGCATACAATATGTGCCCCCCGATGAAATCGTATCACACCGCGTTATTTGGTCGGTTTTCTTTATGGTGCTGATGCTGACGGTAACCCGTCACTGGCGTCGGGTCTGGGCAGTGGTCCGTCAACCCAAGATCCTGCTACTGTTAGGCTTCACTGCCTTCACGATTACCAGTAACTGGCTCACTTATATTTGGGCGGTTAATAATAACCATCTATTGGAAGCGAGTCTGGGGTATTTTATTAATCCCTTGGTCAGTGTGCTGTTGGGTATGATTTTTCTGGGGGAGCGTTTCCGCCGTATGCAGTGGATCGCGGTGGGGCTGGCCTTTACCGGCGTCCTCATTCAGTTATGGCAGTTCGGATCCGTCCCGGTGATTGGCCTGTACTTAGCAATGACATTTGCCGTCTATGGGCTGATCCGCAAAAAGCTGGGAGTGGATGCACAAACGGGTATGTTGATTGAAACAATCTGGGTGTTCCCTGTCGCTCTGACTTACCTGCTGTTCTTCACCCATAGCCCGACCAGCAATATGTTGGACAATTCGTACTCTTTGAACCTGCTGCTGATTGCTGCCGGTATTATTACGACGGTGCCCCTGTTGCTCTTCACCGCAGCCACTGCGCATCTGCGTCTGTCCACGCTGGGCTTTTTCCAGTATCTTGGCCCGACACTGATGTTCTTACTGGCAACGCTGGTTTATGGTGAGGAAATTGGTCCGGATCGTTTAATCACTTTTGGCTTTATCTGGGCTGCCTTGATTCTGTTTACGCTGGATGCACTTTATACGCAACGTCGTTTACGGAAATAGCCAAATTCTTTCAACGTGTGTAAGTACCTACCATCTTCCTGAACTGACCCAAGATATTACCGTAAATTAGGGTCAGTTTATTCATAAATTAACACCTCTTTCTTCAAGCATATCTAGGCGTACAGATAGGGAGCATTTCAGAAAACAGAATTCGTTGCAGGCAAGCCCAATAAAGTCACCATCATTGTTTGTATGCGTAAATTACTGGTCATTCTCAATGCAATGGTAAAAACAAATAAACCGTGGAACGAATCATACCATACGGTTTAAAGCGAAAGACGGTTACTCATTAGTGCTCGGTATTTCTTGACCATTACATACCTGCATGGCTTTAGAGATCACCTCTTTTACGAACCGCTTTCTTCACAGAATTTGTATGCGATGTAACAAGATCAGTGCTGAAAAATAGTAACAAGAATGCCACTGACAGGCCAACCAAGCCAGCACACAGCATCGCCAGCCCAAACCCACTCGCCATTGCAGCCCGATAAATATCACTCAGCCAGTCCTGACCTGCAGGCAGGATATGATTAACGACCGCACGATGGGCAAGGTCACTTGCCCCAGCCACCCCTGATGCATTGATGGCCATGGTCATGTCATGGATGGCGCTTATACCCATTACACTGCCCAGTACTGCGATCCCTAGTGTCATCCCCGTCTGTCGAAGAGCATTCATTGTAGCCGAAGCAATGCCTGCCCGTTCAGGAGGTGCATAACCCATGACCATCATGCCAGTTGCCGGGACCGCCAGTCCCATTCCGAGCCCCAGTAACGCAAGGTCTACCCCAATAACAATGTATGGCGTGTATGGACCAAAGGTCAACATCATACACATGGACAATCCAATCAAACTGTAGCCCCCAACCATCAGGAGTTTGAGAGGAATGCGTACAGTCAGACGCCCAAAGAGTAGCGACACCGCCGTTGTGGCAACGAATTGTGGCATGAGATGCCACCCAGTCAGTGCTGGCGAATCGGTCTGTGCTTGCTGCAGAAATAGCGATAAGAAAAACAGGCTGGCGTAACCGGTGAACCCCAAGACAAACGAAGCCACGTTTGCCAAGGCCAACGTTCGATTGCGAAATAACTCTACCGGAAACAGAGGACGCTGTACGTTCAGTTCAACCCAGATAAAGACTAAGAACGCCACGGCAGCAATACCAAAAGGAAGCAACACCTTCTCGGGTGACGCACCGTACTCACCGATCTCGATAAGGCCATAGCTGAGCATTCCGAGCCACAGTATACTTAGTATCTGACCCATCGGGTCAAATGCGGCATGTTCGGGATTCTTTCTCTCAGGAATACCCCACATCCCCAGTAAGGCGGCCAGAATCCCGAGTGGTACGTTCACGACGAAGATACTTTCCCATCCGATGTGTTCGATAAGAAGACCGCCAAGAAGCGGGCCAGAGATTAAAGCCAAGGCACTGAATGCAGACCACCCTCCAATCGCCCGGGCTCTTTGTTTAGGATCGGGAAAGGCGTGCGTGAGAATTGGCATCGCACCGGGAATCAGCAATGCGCCGGCAACGCCCTGAATAGTCCTCCCCCATAACAGGGAATCAAGCTGTGTTGCACAGGCGCAGACAATGGAACCTACAACGAAAAGTACGACGCTAGCCACCCACATGCGCTTATGACCATATTTGTCTCCCAGAGGACCAGCCGATAGCATTAGCGCCGACAACACGATCGCGTAGGCATTGACGACCCATTGCAGTCCACCAAGGTCTGTTTGGAGAGCCTCCTGCAATGTCGGGAGGGCGACATTGACGATGCTGATATCAAGTGTTGCAAGAAATGTCCCCAAATACGCGGCAGCGATCAGGGCATGAAGACGGAATCTCTGCATAGCAGTCCACCAAGTATCCAAGAATTCGAACTGCTATGATATATATTGACCGACCGTCGGTCAATAATTTGATATAGAGACGAGGTAATCACGTGAACACCACACGGTTACTCTGTTCTGGCTAGATAATTCGAACACTTGCAAAAGGAGCGCCATTACCATTGATTAATGGTATCTGGGTGGTTTGTGATTCCTAGTAACCTCTGAAATTATCTAAGAAATGTGAAGCATAAGAGATGAAAATTCCTGATGGTTAATGCCATCGAGATCCATTTATTATAGTGTCATTTATTACTGGAAGAATTTTGCTGACTGCACAACTACGATATTCATCGCTAATGTGCCTCTGAATCAAAAATAGGAATTTTGCTGTAAAGTCTCTTGGTTCATCGATGTATCAAGAAAAGTGCATTCAGCTACTATAATAATAAATTGCCAACGTGACCGATTCGAGGCTGATACCTCTGCTCTAAAAGCGGACCTGACGTATGTGCAACAGCATCACTTTGCTGTTCACATCAAAGCATGTAAGCTATGAACAAGCATGGCACTTATATGCCATCGCAACTCCATTACGTAGCCAGGTATTTGTGGTACGGTGCTATGAATGCAACCAAAACCTGGAACGTTGTTTTCAGCACGTAAGATTGATATAGCACAATGAGATACAAGATAAACCGACGCGAACCGGAAGCCCCAAAAAACCCGCGCACCAAACCTGCTGAAGTACGCCTTGACGAACTGATGGCGGCAGCTGAACAGCTCTTCCTAGAACAGGGTGTTGATGCGACGACGATTAACGAAATTGTTGAGCTGGCACAGGTAGCTAAGGGAACCTTTTATCATTATTTTGCCTCCAAGAACAAGCTCCTTGAAGCGATGGGTGAGCGCTATACTGCGCAGTTTTTAATGCGGCTTGAGGAGGCTGTCGATACTTGCAAACCCGACGACTGGCTTGGGCGGCTTTGTATGTGGATTAGAGTGAGTATTGAAATTTACGTCGAAACGTACCGAACACACGATATTGTTTATACCAACCACCACCATCATAATAGAAACAATCAGGAAAAAAATACGATTCTGGAACAACTGCAGACTATTCTCGAAAGTGGTACGCAGGCCAAAGCGTGGCGAGTAGATCAACCACGCATTACTGCATTGCTAATTTATGCAGGTGTTCATGGTGCCACCGATGATGTCATAGTATCATCACAATCCAATCGAGAAGTTTTTATCAAGGCTGTCATCGCCAACTGTCTACGCATGGTTGATATTGTTGACGATAGCACACTCTGTAGTCATTCTTACTGATTGCAAGACCTGTATCCTGATGGGCTACCGGGGCAATTGTTGCTGGAGTGTCCTCAGAATATGCAAATACAATTGCTGGCTGGCCGTATCGTAGGGAAGCGACTTTGCCAAGATGAAAGAAACGCGTCACAAGAACGCGCTTAACGACTCTGAACAATCAGATGCGGATAGCCCAGAGAGCTCTGTCCGACGTATGCCTAACATAGACTTGCTCGAGCAATTCTGGAGTAATTACATCGTGTAGATCCCCAGAGATTAGTGTGCGGCATTCATGCAATACTGCAACGTGCTCAGCGAATTGGAGTACTTTATCATGACTGTTCATGAGCACACACAATCTGTGCTCATGGACCAATCGTTGGAGTAATGTTAGTAGTTCTTATCTTTGCAAATCGAGTGCACTGGTCGGTTCATCAAGTCGCAGGATCCAAGGCTCACGAACCAGTGCCTGTGCGATAGATACAAGCTGGCTTGCCCGCCATAGAGAGTGTGGAGTTTATTGCCCGCTATCGACTCAATTTGCTGGAGACTCAATAGTACCGACGCAGCATTAAGTACAGCAATAGGCTTATCACGATCAGTCACACCAAATTACCATACAACTCTTGCGGAGTAGTTTTTTGCAAGGCTAACGCGACAGGAACACTGCAAGCTTTCACGTTTATCGTACCGTACACCTCCTGAGAACTCTGTCATGATTTTGTGTAGCAGATTGCTGCGTCTCATGTCACCACCAATACATCAGTGTTGCTGTGACCACCCGATCCTGGCCGATGAAGCAGTACATCTCCGAGGTGCAACTGGCTAAGTACTTCCTGTCAGTAAGATTGCTTGCGTTGACTGAAAGCGTTACATCATGACCAGTGAGATAGTACAGGTCGTAGCTAGCTGTAAGGTCGAACAGTGTTGCGGCCGGAACCTTGAATGTGTTACCGGGATCACCCCAGGTTGAACCGAGATATCGCATGCCTCCGCCAAAGCGTAATCCGGCTAGAAGCCCAGTGAAACGATAATCAAGCCAAGTGCTGGCAGAATGGTGTGGTGCCTGTGCAGGCGATTTATTCTGGTATAGCGGATCACTAACGACGCGGCTGTCCAGCCAGGTGTAGTTCGCAACGAGATTCAAATTAGGCATTAATTCCACTGTTGCAGCAATGTCAAAACCGCGATTCCTAATTTTTCCCGTCTGGTTGTTAAACCCAAGATGCTGAGTATCCGTTGTTTTAACATTTGTCTGTTCAAGATTGAATACCGCGGCAGTGATCAGAGAGCCTGAACCTGTGGGATGAAACTTGATGCCTACTTCCGTTTGTTTAGCTTCAACTGGGATAAAGGGATTACCCTTATAGTCTGTACCGATTAGCGGATCAAATGACGTCGCATAGCTTACGTACGCCATGAAATCTTGGGTGAACTGGTATCCTAGTCCTGCGCGTCCACTCCACTTTCGGTTTTGCTGTTTGGTACTACGTGCAACTGGTGAGTAGCTTTGCGTCTCATCTTCCGTGTCAGACCAATCATGGCGTGCACTAAGAGTCAGCAACCAATTATCGTAAGCAAGCTGATCCTGCAAGTAGGCCCCCACTCGCGAGAACTCCTGATGCGACTTCCACGGTGCAGCTCGACTGGCTGAGAAATCGCGTCTGATATGTGGACGATAGTCGTTCTCCCTATACGGATTGAAAAGAACTGGTCCAACGCTATAGAGAGCTCTGTCGAGTCGGCCAGATGTATAGTCCACGCCACCCAGTAGTGTGTGTTCAAGTACTCCTGTTGAGAGTTTTCCGCCAATGTGGTTATCCATCGAAAAACTGTTCACTTTAGATGGGGTAATTTCGTTATACCCTCTCAGCCAGGGGTGAGCATATACTACCTGATAGCCATATACGACTCCCCGTTGCAAGTCAGACGAGACATACATATAGCGGGCATTGCTCGCAAAGCTCCAGCCACCGCCGAAGTCATGTTCAAAAATGGAGGTAATGGAATTTTGGCTGCGTGAAGAATCCGAGAAGTTTGTATCAGTGAAGTTACGTTGTCTATCCACTTGCGGGTAAGGACTGTGATCTAGACCCAGCACAACCGCAGGCAGGCTGTTGTAATCCGGTATCGATGGTTCGCGGGAATGCGTGCCCAATATAGTCCATGAGGTGTCCGGTGTAATACGCCAAGTTAGTGAAGGTGCAAAGTAGAGCCTACGATGTTGCATTGCCTCAACCTGTTCACGGCTATCCAAGCCGCTTACCGTTAAGCGGTACAATAGTTTGTTATCTTCATCCAGAGGACCCGTGATGTCGAAACCCATTTGCTTTCGATTAAAGCTTCCATATTGCACGAACAGTTCACGTTCCATTTCATCTGCCGGACGTTTGCTAACTTGGTTAATAATGCCACCGCCAGTGCCTTGTCCGTACACTGCGGACGAAGGACCTCTCAGCACCTCAACACGCTCTAGTGTCCACAGATCAGTTTGGGGAAGCCAACTACCTGGATTTCCAATGACCCGTAAACCATCCAAGTAATAATCAGCGTCAATCCCACGGATTCGGGTAATGTCCAATTGCGAGCCGAAGCCGCCAAAACGCTCACTATTAGCACCGACGGTATAACGCAAGGCTTGACTTGTGCTATTCGACTGCTGGATTCCCATTTGTTCACGGGTCACGACTGAGACGGACGAAGGTACCTTCATAACAGGAGTTCGTGTCTTGTTACCAACAGTTGCTTCCTCAGCAACATAGCCGTGCACTGGTCCATTTTCCTGGCCTGGGAGTTGGCTCGATACCGTAATCGTAGGCAATACTATTATCTTTGCTGTGCCCCCTCTGGGCGATTCCTGACTCTGTGTCTCCTGTCCTTGGGCACATGCTGCACTCGTTACCAGTACGAGAGATATAGCCAGACGACGATGTGAATAGATCTTACTGGACTTGGGTATTTCCTCTATGTATCCCATTGGGTAACCCTCTGAAACGTTGTTACATGTCTGTTTGTCCATCCGATTCTGTATAAGTGGGAACGATGAATTTACCCAAGCAGTGTCGCATCCCCTAATTCAAGCGGATATGGAATATCTTTCAGATTCCCTGAAAAAACAAGGAACACAAATATAGACTGACCGTCGGTCGTTGATAATAATAACCATTTTCAATAGAAAGGCAAATGGGTGTAGAAGCGCTAACGTAAGCATTATCAGTTGTGTTGGTAAGCTGTACAGGTGGCCACTTACTCATCTTTTAGTAATAAATATTTTCTTCACTAAAAGCATATTGACTGACCGACGGTCTAGTGATAATAATAATCATTCCCATATTAATAAAAATAAAGTTACAATAAAGGCGAAGAGCATGAACACAAAACGCATTATTGCCTTGCTAGCAACAGTAGGCTTACCGGACGATCTGCTCAAGTCTGCTGGCGATGACTGGCGGCTTCGTGATGACCTGAGTCTCAGTTCTGCCGAGACATTACACCTGCAAATCTTACTGGAGGATCTTAGATGTACCGGATTCTCGCTATGGGACACACACGATCACTCTCTGGAAGAGTTGGAACAGTTAATTGATGCAGTGCCTGAGATTCTGGCTTTGGATAATGTGTCCACAATCAATAACAGCGAGGGGTACAATGGATGACTTTTCTATTTGCCTGAACCAGCAACTCGCCAACGCATTGCAAACAGGAGGCAGCGCACCTGCTCTAGTCTCCGCAGGTGAAGTTATTTCATACCAACAATTAATGTCACTTGTCTTCAGTACTGCGGCAAGGCTTCGGGCCATACAGATCAAAAAAGGAGATCGTATTGCTTTCCAACTGCCCAATTGTGCCGAGGGTGTCGTACTGATGCTTGCCACACTGATCACAGGTGCAGTTCCAGTTCCAATCCTTCCCGCCTACCGAGAGCGGGAGTTGCGACATATTCTGAAGAAAACTCGTCCAACTATTGTTGCGGTGACCAAGGGAAACCAGCGATTCAGCGCACTTCGTGTTGTTGATGATTTGCTTCGCGAGGAGAACTTACCCGCCACGTTCAGGTTAGTTGATGACACATCAGAAACACCATCTTCAGACTGGAACAACCTCAGGGAATTCTGCTCTTCGAATGCCAGCATTGTGCATCTGGATGATCACAGCGTAACTGAAATGTATGCCGAAGATACAGCGATGATGTTGTTGTCCAGCGGCACGACAGGGCTGCCTAAACCTATCGCCCGGTTAAACGGGGGCTACAGCTACATGATCACAGAGGGTTGTAAAGTGTTTGAACTGAGCCGTGATTCTGTCTATCTCGCGGTCCTGCCCATCTCTCATGGTTTTGTGATTAATTGCCCCGGCATCCTCGGTACCCTGAGTTCGGGCGGGTGCGTGGTTCTGGCTCAAGATACATCGGCCCAAACGGCCCTGAAACTCGTCGTAAATTACGGCATTACCCACACTACTCTGGTTCCAGCGTTACTGAATCAATGGCTCGAACGTATTGATGATCTGCAAATTGAGACGAACACACTCCGGCTTATCCAAGTGGGAGGGGCTCGGCTGTCCACAGATCTCGCCAAGCGGGCGGAATCGAGGCTTGGTATGCATATTCAGCAATGCTATGGAATGAGTGAGGGCCTACTTTGTTTTACCCATAGCACGGATAACGCAGAGATTCGCCACAATTCGCAGGGGAGGCCGCTATCAAACCGGGATGAAGTCTTGATCGTCGATGAAATAGGTACGCCGTTGCCCTGCGGTAGATCGGGTGAGTTAGTTACACGCGGACCCTACACAATAACAACGTATTTCAATGATCCAGAAGCCTCCGCGTGGTCGTTCACTCCTGCCGGATATTACCGTACAGGAGATCTTGCCCACCTCGATACGGCCGGAAATGTATATATTGATGGACGGGTTAGGGACGCTATCAATCGAGGTGGGGAAAAGTTCAGTCCCGAAGAGATTGAAGAACTAAGCAAGGGACATTCCGTAGTTAAGGATGCTGCGTGCATCGGTATTCCGGATAATCGCTTTGGAGAAGTAGCCTGCCTGTTCCTAGCTCTTACTGAAGGCGAGCAAATTTCTCTCCCAGCAATTCGACAATACCTCGAAAAAGCCGGAGTTGCTCAGTTCAAGTTACCGGAAAAACTCCTTTTTATCAATGAGATTCCTCGAAAGGGCATCGGAAAAGTTGACCGTGTGTTGCTGCGCACCAAAGCGTACAACGCAATCCTTTCCACCGAATCAGGAAAGCAGGTAGGTCAAGTATGAAGCATTTTGAGACCCTTAACGAAAGTGCTGTCAGGCTCAGTATGACTTCCACTGCACCAGTTAGGCATCAACTGGTGATATTTCCCCATGCTGGAGGAAGCGTCGATTTCTACCGCTCTTGGCGAGATTATCTACCACCGGATGTGGATCTGCTTGTTATGCAATACCCACAAGTGCCTCAGGATGAAGCTATCACTGACTGGAATGACCCACATGCTGCAATTAGGCGTTGTACCAGAAGTCTGTTCAATCTTTTGGGTATTGCACCCATCACGCTCTTTGGCCACAGCATGGGAGCACTTCTGGCACTGCACGTTGCGAGTGCCATGACAGAATCAAGATTTCGTATTGAACAACTCATCGTCTCGTCCCAGCATACACCTTCCTCCTTACAGAAGCTTTTGAAAACCGATAACGACGTCGATTGCCTCAAAAACAGAGCCTTGGTACTTGGTGAAGTCGCAGGCATGAATACGCTTGACGAGACTACCCAGAACTTCCTCGGGATGCTGATACATCAGGATCTCGTACTACTGCGACAACTTGCGGTTCTTCCGGTGGGTGAATTACCAACGACACGTATTTTTGGCGGTGAAGAAGACCCGATGATTGGGCTATCAAATCTCAAAAAGTGGGGTTGTTTTTTGTCGCGGAATGCAACCCCGGAAACTTTCCCAGGCGGTCACTTTTACTTTTGTGGTCAAGTTCAATCCGTGCTTGACGCCATCCTACGCCAAGGTCGGATGAGCCCCACATCATCGACAACAAATACTAATATGTAACAGGAGTTTCATCATGGATTTTTCCCTGTTCAACGCGCAAACAGTCGCTCCCTCTACTGATAAAGCGCTACAAATCTTTCCTCAACTCAGACAGTACAGCGAGGCATTGGGTAATACTCCACTCATTGAGGTTCCTGGGCCTCGGAATGGTGCTCGGATACTGGCGAAACTGGAATCAAGAAATCCTTCGGGTTCGATCAAGGATCGCGTCGCATTTGGTCTTTTCTGTGATGCTGTCAACAATCATGACTTCGATAGCGCTCCTCTCAGGTTACTCGACTCATCGGGTGGCAATATGGCTAGAGCTCTCGCACACCTAGGACATCTGTGCAATATTCCTGTACATGTCGTCATTCCGGATTCAGCGTCGGATGAATTGCTACAATCATTAAGCAGCAGCAAGGCAATTGTCACGAAAGTCGATCGAAAACATTTCCTTCTCGGCATCATCGCGAGAAGTCAACAAATCGCACGTGAAGAACCTGGCTGGACACTCCTGTCTCAGCATCTGAATCTTGTCAACACGGCAGTGCATCAGTATCACACTGGCGCTGAAATATGTCGTCAGCTTGACGGAAGCCATGCCGATGCCTGGATCTCTGCAGTAGGCACAGGAGGGACCCTTGCCGGAGTGTACGCGGCACTTTCGCAGCAGAATCCCCAATTGCACGTGGTCGGATGTACCCCTAGTGAAATGCCATTCGGCACTATGGAACCACCAAACGACCTATCTCGATTTGCCGGCGCAGGTGGATTTGGTTTTGGCTTCAAGCAGCCCTTTGTCTCGTTAATTCCTTCGTCTGTCACTTTCCAGAGCGTATCAAACGATAAATCGCTGAAAGCGATGTATCGATTCTTCGAAGAAACCGGCATTCCTATTGGTGGATCGGCAGCAGCTAATTGGGTGGTTGCATATAATGTCGCCGCCAAGTTTGGCAAGGATGCCACTGTTGTGACGGTATTTGCTGACGCAGGAAGCAATACTGATCGGGAGCGAGGCCGACAGTTACTGAACAGTGAACGAAAAGTCAATGGGAGCATATCGAATGCCAATAGCTAAGAACGATATGATGTCAGGCCTTGTCCGACTTGCCAATCTCGCGAGAACCGAGCTGGAAACGTCCGGTGCACCTGAAAAAGCCCGAGAAGCCATAGCCAGACGCATTGGCCATGACAAAGCTGTCATCATCTCGATGCTTGAGCTGAGTGACATCAAATTCCAAGCGAAGGCTGATGATCGCCCAAGTGTAGGAGATGTTAACTCACATACCGACCGATGGATTGACGACGACGGTAACGAAGTTGGGATCATATGTGGTGAAGGTTGGAAGATAGCCCGTTTTGGTGAGGATATCCTTTCCTATTACAGGGAAACGGCAGAGACGAAACTAGGCCGAATCGAAATTTCAGGCATCTGGAATTCCTCTGCTATCTGGCAGAAGCAGTGGCAGTCATTGTTCGCCACTGGGGTCTCAGGCGAAGTAGCTGGCATGTTCGGTGTTCGCCAGCTTTTTCAGGAAGTTCCTCGCCAACGCTACCGTGCGTTTGTGCTACTGATTCCACTCGAAACTGCAGATGAATCATTACAGAATCTCATCCGCTGCGGCTATGTGACTGAGTAAGGTGGAGATGCTATGAATATCCAGCCTTTCAGCCGCGATATTGCCATTATTGGAATGGCTTGCAAATTTCCCGGTGCCAGTGATCCGGAAGAATACTGGCATAACTTGGTCAATGGTGTCGAATCGATCGTGGAACTCGACCACGCCCCCGTTGACAAGCAGACGATCCCGTTCGCGGCGCCGTTGAATGGCGACATTTTATCCTTCGATGCGGCTTTTTTCGGCGTGGGACCCCGGGATGCAGCACTAATGGACCCTCAACACCGCTTGTTTCTCGAGTGTGCCTGGCATGCGCTGGAACATGCCGGCATCCAGCCAGGACGGCTAGAAGATATGGGCCTTTTCGCCGGATGCAGTAGTTCTGCATATCTGCCGCAACTGCTCAGTTCGGAACTCATGGAGAAGTTTAAACCCTCCAATTTTGACCTACAGATTACGAACGACAAGGATTATCTCGTTACCCGTACAGCCTGGCACCTTGGTATTGAAGGCCCAGTGCTTAGCGTGCAGGCGGCCTGTGCAACATCGTTGGTCGCCGTCGCCGAAGCGGTGGAAGCACTTCGCGCTGGTCGTTGTCGCTTAGCAATGGCTGGTGGTTGTACCGTACGATTTCCTCAACACATCCCGTACCAAGCGCAGCAGGGAATGATTTACTCCCGAAACGGTCATTGTATGCCATTCGCCAGAGATGCAAGTGGTACGGTTTTTGGGAGTGGAGTTGCGGTAGTTGTACTGAAACCGCTTGTGTCGGCACTGACTGATGGCGACAACATTCTGGCGGTAATTAAAGGCTGTGCTGTCAACAATGATGGTGCCCGCAAAGTTGGCTTTACTACCACTAGTGCTGATGGACAGCGTCGACTTGTCGATCTCGCTCTGAAGGATGCTGTACTTACCCCAGCAGATATACGGGCGATAGAAACCCATGGGACTGGCACGATTGCTGGTGATCCCATCGAGTTCAATGCGTTAAACACCTTGTTTTCGAAAGCAGAGGTCGCTCCTAGCCGATGCGCGCTCGGAGCGGTCAAGGCTAATGTTGGACATCTCGAAACCTGCGCAGGCATGGCAGGGCTGATCAAAGCAGTCCTTGAGATCCAGCATGGCTGGATAGCACCTCAAATCCATATCGAAGAAGTCAACCCATCCATCAGCATTGACGCAAGCCCCTTTTATTTCCCGCTGTCTGCTGAATCCTGGGACAAATCTGATTCACGAACCGCAATTGGAATAAGTGCATTTGGTATAGGTGGTACCAATGCCCATATCGTACTTGCTCGTCCGTACACCCCGGATTACGGAACACAGCAGTTACCAAGCGTTTATCCTGCGGCTATTCCGATATCGGGAAAAAGCGAAGCAGCCTGCTACCGACTGATGCAGGCGTATCGGAAGGATTGCACCGAAAGTGCTACTGATGCCCTTGCCTGGAGTTCACAGACCACCCGACGTGCTCAGCGTTATCGCACAATCCTGTTGCCCGATGCTCAGGGCATTCTCCAGACGTTCGGTGACATCTCAGATGGAGGACAACATCGCCCACATATCGTCTTCCAGTTTCCGGGACAAGGGAGCCAGTTTATCGGCATGGCGACAGATCTTGCTAAAACCAATCGCCATTTCGCCTCCCTCCTGAACGGAATAATTGATCTGTTGCGTGAGTCAACAAACACTGACATCTCATTCCTGTTGCATGGCAATCGACCTTCTTCAAGGCTAACAGATACTTCGGTAGCCCAGCCTGCCCTGATCGCTGTCCAGATTGCGATGGCGCGGTTTCTCATGCAACACGGCATCATGCCCGACATGGTAATTGGTCATAGCCTGGGAGAAATTGCGGCAGCCTGCGTGGCAGGCGTATTCAGCGAAAAACAGGCACTCCGATTTGCTGCCCAGCGAGGACAACTGATGGCGGCACTGCCATTTGGATCCATGCTCGCAGTAGCCCTGAGCGAAACATCATGCATTCCATGGCTGTCGAACGATGTTTCGCTGGCCGCCATCAACGGAGTGGAAGCGAGTGTACTTTCCGGAACCTCGAATTCTATCCGACGCGTGCAGGCCGCTTTATTTGACAAGGGGATCCGCTCCCGTGAACTGACCGTATCGCACGCGTTTCATTCCTCAATGATGGACCCGATTCTTCAGGATCTGAAACTGGCTGCTCCTGTTCCATCGAACCAGAATTCACACATCAAGTTCTGTTCAACACTGCTGGGTTCTGTACTGAACTCGACAACACAACTTGACTCGGCCTACTGGGCACGGCATGCCCGAGAACCCGTACGGTTTCTCGATGCACTGGATTCGTTACCCGTTCGTGAAAGAACCGTATTTGTCGAAGTAGGTCCGGGTACGACACTCACCGCATTGACGAAAGCGCGACGGCCAAAAGATTTTGCCATCCGTACGATGTGTGGTGAACGAGATGAATCACCGGAACACGAAGTCTGGCACATGGCACTGCAACGACTGTGGCTATCTGGTGTGACCCCTGATTGGCGGCCATCATGGGACAAACCTGGCTCTCGAATTCCATTACCTCTTTACCCTTTTGACAGGCAGCACCATGGTATAGCCTCCGGTAGTGACAATTACACCCGTCTTCAGACTGACGATGTACCACTTCATCGTGCATCGAAGCACGTATATGAAACTCTGGAAGCAGCTGTAACTGGCCTCTGGGAGATGGCCATAGGGGTTTCGCCTTCCAACCCCCATCGCTCATTCAGTGATGATGGTGGCGACTCACTTGCGGCTATTCAACTGGTCGTGCTCGCAGATACAGAACTGGGTATCAAGGTGAATATATCGGACTTCATGCGCGAACCCACTCCCAATGGCCTGTATACCTGCCTTACTGCAGCCGGGGCTACAAATACTATTCGGAAAAAACAATAAAAGAAGGACATTTGACCATGCCCATAGTTAACCACCCTGAATTCGGTGAATACGAAATTGAAACCATCGTCGTGGACGACCAAAGTTCATTTACCATTGCATGCTCCCCACGCAGACATACGTTGCCCAGTAACGGTGGAATTCGATGGTATCAGTATGATTCTCTATCCAAACAAAAAGATGAAGCTATTATGCTTGCCCATGCTATGGATCTGAAGCATAACCTTTACCAGACAGGCTTCAGTGGCGGAAAGATTGTTGTCAACAGCAAGGTGGGACCTGATGAGGCACCACACGTTTTTGATGCAATCGCGCAGGTACTTAATCGTTATGCCGGAACAATGTATACCGGCTGCGATATCAACACGAATAGTGATCATATGGCATATCTCAGAAAATCCACCCCCTGGATCCTTGATGCTCTAGAAAGCGCACAAGTCAATACCTCAATCTCAACAGGATACGGAGTCTGGAGCTCTCTGTATTCAGTGATAAAATCCTTGCCTGAAGACAATATCACTCCACTGGTAGCGATTCACGGCATGGGAAAGGTGGGGAGGGAAGTGGCTCGGCAGTGTCTTGCGCACGGCTATGACGTGATCGGATTTGATGTACGGCCAGATACAGACATTCCGGAACAAGTACACATGCTGGACGAAGACGAGTTCTGGTCCGTTGAAACTGATGCTCTATGTATTGCATCCCTCTCTGGGATTCTGGATATTCCCACCGTAGATAGGATTAGTACACGATGGGTCATCAGTAGTTCAAACTCACCATTCAAAAGTCCTGAAGCCCAGAAGCGTCTGAGTACAAAAGGTATCAACTACCTACCCGATTACGTCAGCAACGCGGGAGCGGTCATCTGCGACAGCATCGAGCGAACATTTCCTGAATTTTTCCAGACGTTAACTCAGGATCAAGCCAATGAATATGCCTCGATCCTCATAGGGACTAGAACCGAAGAGTTACTCAGACGTTCACAACTACTCGGCTGCGATATTTATACACTTCTGTCGCAGTAAAGCATATCAGTTGGATCCCGTTGGAAGGTAGGGTGTGAGCATCACACGATACTGCTTTGCCTCGATACCCTTCCTTTCGTTTGTTCCTATTCGTGTCCAGGCATGATGTGGGTGGGATGGATCTGTCTGCTGTCCTGAACAAATGGCGTCTTGGAGCGGTCCGAGGACACAATTGTACACATAACAAGTGGGAGTACCAATTGACTGATATTTTCCTAACACGCCGAACTATGCTACGCGGCATGCTTGCGGCAACATTTTTCACTCTTCTCACATATAATCGTGCGTTCGCGAGCGTGAGCATATCGATCACGGATCTGGCAGGCCGTACTGTGACGCTACCTCGCCCCGTACGCCGCCTGTTGGTAGGAGATGGTGCACTAGCCTATGTATTACCCTTACTAAAACCCAATGCCCCGTTCGGCAATGTTGTCGGTTGGGGAGAAAACTTTCGCCTCGCTGATCTTAATGGGTACGATGCCTACCTGAAGCGCTTTCCCGGGATTGCAACGATCCCGACATTTCCGGCTACAACCACGGATGCCATTAACGCGGAGCTAGCCATTTCTTTGGCTCCAGATTTGGTGCTGATGAATCTCAGTTCTCTTCCAGTCGCGCAATCGTCTGGTTTGATAGAGCGTCTTGAGCGAGCCGGTATTCCTCTTATTTTTGTCGACTTCCGTACACACATGTTTGCGAACGCTACTCGCAGCATGCAATTGATCGGTGAGCTGCTGGGGTGCCAAGAGCGTACAAACGCCTTTCTTCAATTTCGCGAAGAACAGATCGCCCGCGTGGAGCAACGATTACAGAATGTCAGCCATCGCCCTCTCGTAGTGATAGAACGAGCTGCAGGTATGTATGAAGATTGCTGCATGAGTTACGGCCCCGGCAACTTAGGTGAGATGGTAAACATGGCCGGTGGGAAAAACCTGGGTTCCACTTTTATTCCTAGCAACTTTGGAACTCTTCACCCCGAACAGATCATCACGTCAGATCCAGACGTTGTAATTGTGACAGGTGCCAACTGGTCCCTTTATGCACCAACCGGGGACTGGGTCAATCTGGGTCCCGGAGCAGATCCTGTTGAGGGACAGAACCGCCTTCAACGTCTGATGACACGGCCTGCATATCGGACATTACGTGCTGTTCATACTGGACAGGTGTATGCGATCTGGCATGCATTCTATGACAACCCGTACAACTTTATCGCACTTCAACGTATTGCGAAATGGCTGCATCCGACGCGTTTCGCAGACCTGGATCCGGAAGAGACTTTCCAAGAACTGCACAAACGCTTTCTGCCGATTCCTTACCAGCCAGGTTACTGGCTTAACTTAAATACAACAGCATCAGCAACAAAAAGCACCGTGACAGAATGACTGACCCTCAACATCGATTTCGTAAAATTATCAGTGACATACCAAAAGATATGAGCTTAAAAGGAGAATATGATGCAATCAGTCAACCCTAGGGATGACTTTGATATGGTTATAATTGGTGGTGGGATCATCGGACTCGCCAGTGCCTATTACGCCACATTCAGAGGGCTTCGCACTCTGATCATTGACCAGTACGGAATACATAACGATGTCAACAGTTCCAAAGGCATCGAAAGAATGTTTCGACTGATGCAGGATAACGAATCCGAAGCGCACCTAGCTGAGACCTCATTGGCCCTCTGGATGGAATTGCAGCTGGCAACCGGCAAACAACTACTTGCGATGGACGACCTGATCTTTTTCGGACATCGGGACGCTCCCATGACGACCGAGGGTAACGTCCAGCAAATCAAGAAAACTATGGATCGTATGGGAATGCCCTATGAGTATCTTGATTCACCTGACGCCATTCACCGACGCTTTCCGGTGTTCAATCGTGCAGCCCTAGCTGACGATTACGTCGGACTTGTGCAGGCTGCCAGCGCATCCATCAACGTACAAGGCGCTGCAAAAGCATTCTTTTATGCAGCCAAGCAAACAGGGCACCTCCACGTTCTGGATAAACATGCAGTAATAGGTATTGATTTCCACAGAAACCCACTGACAAGTCATCGCTATACCCTTCATATACAAGGAGAAGACAAAGCGATCAGTGTACATGGGAAGTACCTGATTGCGTGTCCGGGTGTGTGGGCCGATTCAGTTCTTACTCCTCTGGGGTTGCAACAGACGCGAAACTGGAAAATCTGGCAGATGAACTATGCCTACTGGCCGTTAAAGAAACATCGTCCTAGGATTCCCGTCTGGTTTGAGTTTGGCAACATTGATGCAAGTGACAACGGTACGTTCTACGGTTTTCCTCCATTGAACTTCTCACCAGAGATGCAGAACATGGTGAAGATGAGTGCGGACTATACCTACGATATCTTTGACGCGCCGTCGGCAATCCGTCCAGGCGTGAATGACCGCCTGATGGAGGAGCTCTCGCAACATCTTGGGCATCTTCTCGACGCCGAAATCATTGATGCCACAAACTTCGAACGTGTGGGAACCTGCCTCTATTCCATGAGTCCGGACGGTAAGCTTGTCATAGGTCGTATTCCGACCGAACCATGCTCCCAGTCATTCTATCCAGGCGCGTCGATGTGTATTATGGAGTCCGGTCGTGCCTTCAAGTACGCACCTTTATTCGGTCGAGTGTTGGTTGAATTGGCACTTGAAGGAAAGTCTCGTTACCAGTCAGACTTGGAAATATTTTCACCCATCCGGAAAGGGTTGTTTGAAACTCCAAACCAAAGTCGTAGCTGAATAAGACACAGTTCACCAGACCTGTTGCTTTAATTGTGTCTGTGAAAATCTGCCATATATTCTGAAACATATTTGGCAGTCAGATCAAACGCAAGCGCCCGGCAAACCACACCTACCTAAGCTTGATCCTTTCATTACACTGGCTCCACTTCTTTTTATTACCGTGGAGTCCCTATGGGGATCACCCCAGATAGAAAATCCACATCCGTTTACCCTCATATTAAAATGAATTCCAACTGAATTTTATTAGATAACCTGAGATTCGTTTAAGAAGGGAACTAAAGTGCCTGAGGCACGAACAAAGTTTTTGTCAAAGAAAACAAAATTATGGAGACCCTCAGGCATGTCTAATTTAGAAGAACTTTACTGCTGCGTCGATGACTTTTGCCAAAAATTTATCCCTCTCTGGCATCAACAGCTCATCGAATGAGGATTACTCAAACGGCATCTCGAAGCGTCCCTTTCTCTCAGTGAAGTCATGACGATCCTCATTTTATTCCACATGAGCCATTATCGTAATTTTAAAATGTTTTATATTAAACATGTAAAACGATACCTTAAAACCGATTTCCCCGGGTTGATCAGCTATACCCGAATACTCACCCTAAAGAAAAGGGCGCTGATCCCTTTATGCGCTTTTCTTTCGTCACGCAAGGCTAAAACCCAAGGGATCGCTTTTATTGATTCCACCAAAATTGCCGTTTGTCACAATCTTCGTATTCCCCGCCATCAGGTATTTGAGGCGGCTGCACAACGAGGAAAAACCAGTACGGGCTGGTTTTATGGCTTTAAACTTCATCGGGTTATCAATGATTGTGGTGAACTTTTGGCCGTGAAATTAACCGCAAGAAATAAGGATGATCGTCATCCTGTCAAAACGCTGGCAAAAGGGTTAACGGGATGTTTATATGGCGATAAAGGCTATTTATCACAGGCTTTATGCGATGAGTTGGAAGCAGAAGGGATCACGTTAACCACAAATGTCCGTAGTAATATGAAAGCAAAAGCGTTATCCCTTTGGGATAAGTTGATGTTACGAAGGCGATTTCTGATAGAGACGGTCATTGATCAGCTCAAAAATATTTCTCAGATAGAGCATTCAAGGCATCATAGTCAGCTCGGTTTTCTGCTGGAAATCGCTGCTGGTCTAATTGCTTATACATTCCAACCTAAAAAGCCGAGCTTGAATTTACGGGAGACTGATATTGCTATTCTTAAACGAAGCTGAGGTTAGGTACAATATAATGGTTTTCCTACTCAACCCGAATACCGCTTAAGCCGTTGCTGGAAAATCTTCGTCTGAGTAGAAAATTTTCAGTGACGGCTTTTTCCATTTAAGGCAGTAAGCAATCAGTCCA
>NZ_MUBK01000059.1 GCF_002127545.1 Xenorhabdus beddingii | reverse complement strand
GGCATCAAGCGGGAGATGATAGCCATACAGGTTGATGTCATTGCAGAGCAAGGTTTGCAAACGACGACGTTTCATGCCACGGATCACAGGAGATTCATTTTTCCAAAAATACCCATGATGAACAATGACGGCATCCGCTTCCAAGCGAACCGCTTCGTCCAATAATGCCTGACGGTTTTGCCTTTCAGACAGAAACACCGAGCATGGAAACAGGGAGGATGGGGAAAAAAAAATGTGATGAAATAAAGAATTATTTTTGCATTTAACTCGCCATGCAATTCAAATGTAATCATATGACATAATATAATTTATTAAGGAAAATGGTCAAATAAAGCAATGTTATTATTTTAAACAATAACATATTCAAATGCTATTTTTACACTTAAGAAAGTAACAAAATAAAACTATACCTATCAGTAATTAATTTAAAAAAATCACATCCGCGAATGACTTAATTTAATGTAAAAATAACGAAAATTCATTTCCACCATTGACATAATTGTTTTGTTAATTTATAAATGTAAGTCTTTAAATTTAACAAAAAATAAACACCATGAATACAAAAGTGAAAGAGTCAAAATTTTATATAGTGCTAAGATTTTATTTATTGCTTATATTTTTATATTTTAGTGACATGACTATCTTGCTAAGTATGATATGGGCTTCATATAAAATAACCAACTCATCATCATTTCTTGGAATTATATTATCCATCAGTATTATCATTCCATTTGCTATAAAAAAATTTTTCCCTAAAATTGATTTGCTAAAACTCGGAATGAGAAAACTATTTTTTCTAAGAATAGTTATTTACTCCATTTTTTTAATTTCTTATTACAATGGTTTTCTTACAGATAAATATGGATTCACTTTGCTTTCTATATTTTTAGGAATTCTAAATCTGTCTACCTTGAGCACTTTTGAATCAACAAATGCTAAGCTAGTTATAAGTGGGTATATTTCTAAAAAATACGCATCACGTATTATGCAAACCGTATTACAAGTTGGAGCTTTTTCTGGCGCTTTAATTGGTGGTAATTTGTTAAATAAATATTCTTTTTCTGATATTATTCTTTGGATTTCCATTCTGGATATTATTGTATGCTTTTTAGGTTTTTGGGTTTATATAAATCCAATTGTTAGTCAAACTGATAGTAGTAACTCTGTAACTTATTCAAATAGTAGTAAAAAGTCCAAATATATACCATTATGTATATCGTTAGGCCTAATAGGATTACATATATCTGCATTCAATATACTAACACCCGTAATATTCCAGAAAATAAATCTATGGGATTCCACTATGTTTGGTTTAGCCAGTGGTCTAGCTGGTGTTGGTGCATTTTGTGCAGCTTTTATAAATATAGATAAATTTAAATATTTATTACCATCTATATCTATTATTATTTTTGATATTTTATTTTGCTTTTCATCAAATCAATTTATAAGCATTACAGCATGTTTCTTTATTGGATTTTCCATCAATACCGTAAGAATAAATATACGTGATGATTTAATATCATTATCAAATAACAACCAAGAAGCAGAACATATGGGGGCTTTAAGTGCAACTTACTATTCTATATTTCAAGCAACTACGCCAATGGCAGTAGGATTTCTTGTAAGCGATTATATGATTGGCGTATCTTTAGCTCCATATTTATTGCCTTTAGCTGGGATTATTATTTTGTTGTCTGCATTAATAAAATCAAACAAAGATATTAATTGAGACATATATTATGAAAAGAAGAAATATTTTAATAGTTGATCCTTTTTCAACTGGTTCATTTTATGCCCCCATATTATCAAAACAAGGATTTGATTGTTATAGCATATGTTCTTCCGAACATATAACAGCTTATTATTTAAATTCTTATACCGGAGATGGATTTATTAATAAGAAAATGCTCTCACCAGAAGACGCTGTATCAAATTTCAATAAAGATTCTATATTTTCAATCATTTCTGGTTCAGAAACAGGAATTGCAGTAAGTGATAAATTATCAAAAGAGTTTGGTGTATATGGGAATGACCCTGATACATCCTTTCTCAGGAGAGATAAATATTTTATGCAAAAAAAACTTAAGGAAGAAAACCTTTCTTATATAAACACAGAAGTAATATCGAGATATAATTATGACATCTCTCATTTACCAGATTATAATGGGTATGTAATAAAACCTTGCAATTCAGCAGGAACGGATGGTGTAATATTTTGTAAATCAAAATTAGATTTAAAAGAAAATATCAAAAATATATTATGGGGAGAAAGAAATATAACAGGCGAGTTAAACGATAATTATTTGATTCAAGAATTTATTTTCGGTGATGAATATGTTGTTGACATGATTTCCGACAAAGGAAAAACATATGTATCATCTCTTTGCAAATATTCTAAAGGAAAATATAATGGATTCAATTTTGTATATGAAAGTTTAGAAATATTAGATCCCTCTGACTCTAGATTTGATTTTATAATATCATATAGTTTGCAGTGTGCGAATGCTCTAGGATTTTATTTTGGTCCAATACATATGGAGCTAATATTATCTAATAAAGGGCCTGTTATGATAGAGGCAGGCGCTAGATTACATGGTGGGATAGCTCCTCTAATTTTCGAAAAATGCTATGAAAATGATTTACTTAATACTGCAATATCCCTATATTCAGGTCTCAACCTTAGCAACAAGCATTCAAAAAAAATAAAACATGGAAAAATTGTATTTCTTATAAATGAAAATGATAAAGCCATAATAATTAATAAAGATGAACTATTTTCTCAATTCAATAAAGTTGAGTCATTTTCTTTAGGAAAAATTCTTTATAAAGAAGGAGAATATCTACCTCTAACAAAAGATTTACTTACTTGTCCAGGTATAATTTGTTTAATCAACGATAATTTGAATGATTTAATTCATGATGAAGCTATCATAAGGGAAATATTTAATAATAAAACAGCGAGGATAGTATGATATACTCTAAAAGCCAAATAGAAGAAAATGAAAACATATTATCAGAATGGGAGAAAGTTATTTTTTCTGAGTTTTCATCCTTAATGAACAATGAAAAAAGACCATTCCCTTGTTTATTTGGTGTAAATGGTTTTAAGCAGGATATGCTAAGATTTTCTTTCCATGAGGAATTAAATGCAAAGAGTATTTTCAATGATTTAAAGGATTATTTAAAAAATGCTAAGAACTATGGTATAAATACTTCATTTGTTGCTTTTGAAAAACCTTCTTCTATTAAAGAAGTAAATTATTATTATGATAAGTTCTGGAATTTACTAAATCAATTATCTACTCTTGATAATATCAAGTGGCCAAGTGATCTACCTAAAAAATTAGATGATCCTAAATGGGAATTCTGCTTTAATGGTGAGCCAATGTTTGTGGTTTGTAATACACCTGCCCATATATTCAGGCAAAGCCGCCGTAGTAGTACTTTTATGTTAACTTTTCAACCTAGGTGGGTTTTTGATGGAATATTAGATACAGATAAAAAAGCACAAAGTGCTTTTAATTCTGTAACGAAAAGGTTGATGCCATATGATCTTATAAATAAGTCCCCATTCTTAGGTAAATATGGGAATCATAATAATAGAGAATGGAAGCAATATTTCTTAGATGATCTAAATAATGAAATGAAATGCCCATTTCACCAATTATCAAATAACGAAGAGAAATCATGAATGAATATTAAATTTGATTTCATTGAAATAAATAATCCTTATAAGTTATTATATAGTATGCTTCCAAATCAAGGATGCTTAGAATTTCAAAGAGATTCTCCTTTTAAAGAACACAAATGGCATACTCATAGCAATGATGAAACTTTACTTATTTTAGAAGGGGAAATGGAAGTCTATTATGAAGAAGGCTCAAAAATCTGTAGCGCTGGAGATATTATTTATCTTCCATCGATGAAAAAACATGGTTCAAAAGCTTTGTCTAATGGAGCTGTGTATGCCATCGCAACGGAGTTTATCGATTTTAATGTTTAAACGGATTTTAACTGCATTATATGATTGATAAATCTCATGCCGTTTAAAAATTAATAATGTTCATTATACTTTGCAATAATAATTTAAATGACTTGATTTTTGATTAGATAATTACCCGGCAATATCATTCTCTATAATTGATATTGCCATATTAAATTTAAACCCGAAAAATATACAAATTAAATTTTTTCAGAGCAATATAGAGAACTAGGATCATGATCAAAAAAAGATATTAATATACGTTTATTCCGAGGATATGGAAATCCCTAAAACAATTACAATCTCACTGACGCGCTGCGCTTGTCTTCTCAGTGTTATCGGGCTAATGAATTAGCCCGATAACACTGATCACTAAAAAAGGGGTCATGACTCCAAAGCGTTATAATGATGTTTTTCGATATATGTCCCAATAAGTTTTTCATGAATTTCTATCGGGCGTGAGTAACAAATTGTCCTTCTTGCCAGCCGTTTGATATGGATACGCAAATTGAGATTATGCCGCTCGATACGTTGGGTCAAAATTTTTCCCACCAAATGCTTTTCTGGCTCGACT
>NZ_MUBK01000058.1 GCF_002127545.1 Xenorhabdus beddingii | reverse complement strand
CGTCGCCGTCAAACAGCAGTTCATAGGCGAACGTCAGCCCGCGCCGGTGCAACAGCAGGTATTCCATTTCGACCAGCCGCGACAGGTGCACTTTCAGTTGGGTATCCCCCCACTGCACCGCATCGCGCAACTGCTTGCGGGTAAAAATCCTCTCATGCCGGGGCTGACCGCTGTCCCGTATCCATGCCTGTATCAGCAGCAACAGCTTGCGCGTCTGCGGCGGCATTTCGTCGAGCGTCCGGCCTAAGATTTCATGCGCCAACTGATTGGAAAGCCGGATATCGTCTTGGGTCACTTCGATGTATTCCAGTGTCTTGCCGCGATGTTCGGCCGTCTTGATTTCCCGCTGGTACTGGTGCAACAAGGCGATACTCTGGATCAGGGTGAGATATTTCATATGATCACGCCGGGTACGGGTCTTGTCTGACAGGAACGTCAACTGGCTGGCATAGGGATTGACCACATTCAACGGTTTCAGCAGCCGCTGGGCGTTCTGGTGAAGTTGCGTCAGATAGTCCCGCTCATTCTCAGCCAGTAACCCCTCAAGGGTCTGTTTATGGCGTTGTAAGGCATGGATCGCTTCGGTCTGTTCGCGGGATTCGTTGACGGTCAGCACCAGACAACGGTTCAGCAGCTCTTCATCCACATCAATGGCGGTGGTGGTGAGCATCAGCATCACCGGGCCTTTGACGGTGTAGCTTTTGGTGACCAGATTGCCCGTCGCCTCATCCTTGCCGGTGCTCGCCATCGTCAGCTCGCCGTCCGACTGCAACAGCTTCAACGCATAGGCGGCCTGCCGTACCCCTTCTTCTTCGGCGATGGCGAGGATTTTATGCTGGAGATTAGTTTCACCCAGATAGAACAGGCTTTGCCCGGTCATGGCGCTGTACTGAATGCGTTCTTCTGCCGGTATCAGGCTCAGTACCGCATCCATCAGGGACGATTTTCCCGCCGCGCTGCTGCTCTGGATCAGGACGGCTAAGGGTTTGGGTAACTTTCGGCTCACCGCCGCCAGATACGCTGCCAGCAGATTCGTTGATTCACCGACCACACCACAGGCGGCTAAATCCGCAGTAATACGGCTGACCAGTTGTGGATCTTGCAATAACGTCAGGGCATTCTGCTGCTCATCGGCATTCAGGGATTTGGCGGCTTTTTCCGTTTCTGCTGCCATCCAAGAACGTTGTTCCAGCGCCAGTAACACCCGCCCCAGTTCACGCTTAATCAGCGTTTCCGGTAAGGCCAGTTCCTGCGTGGCTTGCCGCACGAAGCCGGCACGGGCGCGGGCGCTCAGGATATCGAGGCTGTCCACGAACAGCGCCCCGCTGTTTTTATCCAGTAACTGTACGTTGATTTTCATGACCGCACCGATTTTCGGTGGTACACCGCGCAGACGCCATTCCTGCCCGTCCTGCCGGATAACGATATCCCCGTTGGCCTCAAGCGTCGTCACCACGCCCGGTTCTGGAACTAATGCCGCCGTAGAGACGGGGACGGCAATGGAAGCATTTTGGTCTGACAGCGGTGTTTTTGTGGATTCACCGAGCCATTGCGCTGATTCAAGTAACTGACCGAAGGCATTTTCCGGGTTTGCCACTTCGCGGCTAAAACGATTGGCATCGCTGCCTTCCGGGAACACCACCCGCCAGACATCCAGCCCCATCAGTTGCAACTCTGCCGCCAGTGTTGCCGCCGCTTCATTGCCCGCCTTGTCATTGTCATAGGCAATGTGTACCTGCCGGATTTCATACTGCCGGAAGGCGTCCCGGTGGGCATCGGTAAAGCCGTGAACCCCATACGAACAGGTCACATGGCGATACCCCGCACACCAGAACGACATCGCATCAATCAGGGATTCACACAAGATCACCGAGGCCGAACCAACCAGCCCCGCTTCATTCCAGACGCCGCCATGCGCCCCCGGCAGATAGAGATGCAACGGGGTGCCCGCCCGCAGGCGATCGGTGATTTTGCGGCCGTACATTTCCTGTATTTGCCCCTCCAGCCCGATCACCGGCACGACCAGCGAGCCGCTGAAGTGTTCATGGCCGCTCTCACGCAGCAACCCGACGGCCTGCAACTGCGCGCGGATCTCTGCGCCGGCTTTCAGTTTTTTCTCCGGCAACCGATAGCTGAGGGTGCGGTTGGCAAAACCGAGCTTAAAGTGGCTGACCAGTTCAGGATGGTCAAGGCGGCGTTTTTTCAGGTACTGCCGGGCTTCCGGGGCATTCAGCAGGGTCTGGTGATAGAACTCAGCCACCCGTAACAGCAGCGCCTGTTGCCCGACCGCCTCCCGAACCCGCTCCGACGGGTCAACCAGCGGCACCACGGCCGGATTACTGCCCAGCACCGCCCGCAACCGTTCGCAGGCATGGCGCAGGCTCAGCCCCTCCGTTTTCATCACCCAGTCAATCACCGAGCCGCCGGCATTGCAGCCAAAGCAGTGATAAAGATTTTTCGCGGGCGTGATCACCATCGAGGGCGTTTTCTCCTGATGGAACGGGCACAGCACAGTCATGTCTTTACCGCGTGGGATCATCTTCCGCCCCTGCTGCTCAATGACCGCCACTAAAGAGACGGCGGATTTCAGGTGCTGTAATTCTGCGTCGGGGATGCGAGCCATAAAAAGTTCCTCCAAAACATGTCAAGACCCCTTTAATGTTTTTTCATTGTACCTTATAATAGACTTATGGCAACCACTTTAAGATACCGTGGGGTACATTATGGGAACTGTTTTCTTATGGCTTAATCCTATGCAGTTTCCAACCCGATTGATTCAGTTCCGCAAGGCGCAGAACTTTACACAACAGGAGCTTGCTGATGCTGCGCAAGTTCACGTTAACCAGATAAAACGCTATGAAGCTGGAAGTGCACAGCCCACTCTTGAAGCGTTTGTCAGGATTGCGAAAGCGTTGCATGTCAGCCTTGATACGCTGGTGTTCAGCGAAGAAGAGCGCAAGCCCGCCGATGATCTGAGCCTGCATTTTGAAGCTATCAGCCAATTTGAGGCGGATGAAAAAGCTGTCGCCAAAGCAGTACTTGAAGGATTAATTCTCAAACACCAGTCGGATAGATTCCGGCGACAACAGTAAAGAATGCGGTTCCGACGCGCTTGCAACACGCCGGAGCCGCTGACCATAACCAACTATTGGAGGTAGTTAATCATGGCTAAGGCGCATTCTAAGCAAAACGCGGTGCAAAATAAAGCCGCCAAAACAGAACGTTATTACACGGTGGGATACGTCCCGCAAAATGACAAAGCGAAAGCCCCGCCCGCGATCCACCTGAAAGGGCAGTGGCTTAAACAGGCCGGTTTTGATATTGGCGGCACACTGACCGTTAAAATCATGGACGGTTGTTTAGTGCTGATCCCCGACAGTGACGAAACCCGCAGCATCAAACAACAGTACCAACGCCAGCAAGACCACCTCAGTGAGATTAAGCTGCGGATGCGCGAACTGATTGGGGATTATCAGGCAGGATAATAATAAAAGCCGGAAAATCGCTGCGATCTTCCGGCTTTTTCATGATGATATGTCTCTATATCAACTATTTTTTTAATACCATTGGATTAAAAGCGACTATTTTTTTATCCTTAGTCATTCCACATGGATAAAAACCTTCTTTATATATTTCGAACATTTTTTCTAAGAGTGATGCCTTTTGATATCCTAATATATACCTTTGAAGAGATAACATTTTTAATTGGTAATATACATCATCTAAAATATCAAAATAAAAATCATCATATTCAGTGTTTATCTTCTTTATCTTAGATTTTCTATAAACTAACGTTTTTTCTTCTTGTAAATCGCCAAACTCTTCGTCAATACCTTCTAAATACTCTTCTGCATCAGAATATTTGTCTTCTAAAGAAAACTCACCAACACTATTTTCTATGAGATCCTGCCAGACTAAATATCCATCTGGCAAATTTTGGCTCAATGACAACGTCAATGATTTATCTTTATCTTCCAATAAGATAATTCCAGAAGGTAGGTTTCCCCCTCCTGATAAGAGAGCATTTGATAATAAAAAACTCATTGGCTCAGTTATAAACTTATGATCTGAATCTTTCATTACTCTACTCCTAAAATTTTATTCCACATTTCTAAAGCTCGCTCATTACCTAGTTTAGATTTACCCTTCCGAATATCCTTAGCTCTTATTGGAGTTCCATTCGTCATTGCTTTCTTAGCTGTATTTTGTATGTCAGCAACTTGTTTTGCTATAGCATCTTTAGATTGTCCTAAATCTATTTTGTCTAATGCATTTTTAACAGCCGCAGAGTAACCATTGTGATTACCCTGATGCCTTGCCATTGCGCTGACACCACTATCAACTTCTCTTAAGAAAATTCCGTTTGCGGCCGTATCAATATCATACTTAATTTTTTTCAACGCCGGATGGTTAGCATATTGCTTAGGAATAACATGGTGAGCTTGATAGCCACTCCATTTAGTTGAACGCGGTAACCCCATATCTTCCATCAGGTTTTTACCCAGTTTGGTCGAACACCCTACCAACCCTAATGGATCTATCGTTGCCGTGGGATTTGTAACATAGCTGTACGGTGTTTCTCCCCCCAATAATCCCAGGGGATCAGGCGTCAGATAGCAACTCGCCACCGGCGAATAATACCGGAACCGATTGTAGACCAGCCCGCTCTCTTCATCCAGCCACTGACCCGCGAA
>NZ_MUBK01000057.1 GCF_002127545.1 Xenorhabdus beddingii | reverse complement strand
AATGGCAATAGCCACAAGCAAAAAAGTATTCGAAAAAATCACAGAAATGACCAAATCAAAAATAGCCTAAACCCGTCCCAGCGGGTTTTCCATTTGTGCCGCCTAGTTACTTTTGCTAATCCTCTACATGAGGAAGACACAAAGCCCCTACGGGGCTTTTTTGTTGTGTTAGCCCATTTCGTAAAATGTAATTCTAATTGTTCTAATACAGAACAATTGAATAAAATCAGTAGGTTGTTAGATTTGCTCTACGGCCTTTGTTTGGTAAGTTCTTTTTTCAAGTTTAATAACTTCTTGAACTTCTGGCTATCGCTATCTATTCGTTCCATAAACCGTTCTATCAGCCAGTCTATTTTTTCATTATTTTTATCAAACTTATCATAGCTAAAATTGCCTTTTTCATCATGGCAATCATTTTCGATTACGCTTATGTAAACACGGGTAAATTCTTCATTCATAGGCATAGATACACCGCCATATAGAGTATCTTGCAAAATTTGGACAATCTCTGAATTCATTGACCTGCCATTTCCATCTGCTCTTTTGGCAATAACCTCTCTCATGCCATCGGGCAATCTGAGCATGAATTTATCTTGAGCTGCTACAGGTTTTTTTGCCATTTTCATTACCTTCTAAGTGATCTCTAAATAGATGGTAATAGCATATTGACATCATGTAAATGCATGTCATACTGACATCATGTCATTATGACACTATTGATATGGAGCAAAAAGTGATGAGTGTTAATGCAAATACAAAAAAGAAAAGTGAAGTAATGCAACTAAGAACAACGAAGTTCCTAAGGGAACAAGTTTGTCTGTTATCTGAACAAGATGGTATTTCGAAAAATTCAGTTTTGAATCAGGCGCTAGCTTGGTATGTAAGTGAGAGGGCAAGAAGTGTGGCGCAATAAAGGCGAAACCCCAACGGCGGCAACCATCGGGGGCTTCCAAACCTTCAAGCTGTGGAAAGTAATTAAAGATTATGTCAACCCATAACAGAGAGTGACAATATGAATAATGTAGCAAATAAAAACCTTCCTGTCATTGCGGGCGTAGAAATCACTACCGATGCAGAAGGCCGTTTTAACCTGAATGCGCTTCATAAGGCGAGTGGACTTGGGGAAGAAAAAGCGCCAGCTAAGTTCTTTCGCAACAAAACAGCAAAGGATTTGATTTCTGAGTTAGAAAACCAAACTGGACAAATTTGTCTAGTTAGCTCAGAAGGCAAGTCTGGCGGCACTTTCGCACATGAACTTTTAGCTGTTGAATACGCAGGATGGATCTCTCCGAAGTTCCGTTTGCAGGTCAACCAAACTTTTATTGATTACCGTTCTGGTAAGTTAGCGTCTGTTTCTGTTGACCCAATGAAGGTACTTAGAGATCCCGACGCGCTGCGTGGAATACTCCTTACCTACACCGAGAAAGTGATTGCGCTGGAGGGTCAAGTTGCGGACATGAAACCAGATGTAGACGCATTTGATCGCATAGCCAAAAAAGCGACTGGCAGTATGTGCATTACCGATACTGCGAAACACCTACAAATTAATCCTAAAACTCTTTTCAATACCCTATCTTCAAACAAGTGGATTTATCGCCGTTTGGGTAAAAAGAACTGGATTGGTTATCAGGACAAGTTACAGCAAGGGCTATTGGAGCACAAAATAACTATTGTCGCTAAAGATGATGGAACCGAGAGAGTTTGTGAGCAGGTTCTTGTGACTGCAAAAGGAATTTCCAAGCTAGCGAAGATGTTGAGCGTGAAGAAAGCGGCTTAAGGACTGACGCCAAGGACGGCGAAACAATGATCTTTTTAAGAGGAATAACTAATTTACCAATAATCAACAGTACTAACAATAGTTAATTACTCGTAATGCGCGTATAAATAGTTGAATATTCGAAGCGTCTCGCAATTCGCGGCTAAGTTCCTTTACAAAACGTTACAATAACGTAATAAATAGTGTCGCTCCAAAACGGCGAAGCCCCCAACTACTGGAATAGTCAGGGGCTTCTTGTAAAACGTCTAATACCTACCGAGGAATATAGACATGACAAGTATAGCAATTAACCAAGCGCAAAACACCAACCCTATTCGGGGTTATTTTTCATTTCTTTCAAGCCTCACTGCTTTTTCTGCGGCGAGCTTCGCAATTTCTTCTAATATTTCGCGCTTAATGAGGCAATCCTTTGATTCTTGAGATAATTCCGATGATGATTGTCCCTGAGTGATTATTTTATGATTTCTGACCGCATTGAGCAGAGCAGCGATAATCTCAGCGTTTACAGACCGCTTATTATCCGATGCCATTTCCTGAACTAACTCTTTCAGGTCTTGAGGCAATCTAATGTTAATTTGTGGGTCACGACTCATAGATAAAATCTCATTAATAAATTGTTGACATGGTAGCCATTAACTACTAGCCTATCAATAGTAGCCAATGGCTATATCATACGGAGGAGCCATGAGTAATATAGGAAGACCACCACAAGTAAATATTAGGATGCCTAGTGAAGTAAGGGAAAGTTTGAAGAACATTGCAAGTATACAAGATAGATCTATGAACTATGTAATCGTTAAAGCACTTAAAGAATACATAGACAGAAACAGCGAAGCCCCAACGCGTGCAGGCAATCAGGGCTTCTAATTTGTCAGAAACTTATCGAGGTAACCGACATGAGTAGTATAGCAATTAGCAAAACGAATAACACTAATCAGTTAACTTTCCGTAGTACAGTGTTTAATCCAGTAACCTATGCCAACAAAATCTGGTTTACTGCCGTTGAGTTAGCAAAGGCATTGGAATATAAAAAATCAGATGCGGTTACTCAGATTTATGAGCGTAATTCTGATGAGTTTACCTCAGCCATGACCGAGACCCTCAAATTGAGTGTCTCGAAGAAATCAAAGGGTTACGAAGATAATTTACAAAAAACAGTGAGAGTCTTCTCTCTTCGTGGCGCTCATCTGGTCGCTATGTTTTCTAAGACGAGTGTTGCTAAAGAGTTTCGTAAATGGGTGTTGGATATTCTGGATCGGGAAGTTGAAAAAAGTCATTTAGAAGTTACCAAAACCACAGTCCAAGATCGGACACCTCTTCGTGGTCTGGTTAATACTTTAATGGGCAAATACGGGCTAAATAGTAAAAAGCTGTTCCAGATGGTTCATCATGAGTTCGGTGTTAATCATATTGATGAGCTAAATCATGATCAGCTTCCCTCAGCAATAGAGTATCTGGCGACTAAAGCGATTGAAGGTGAGTTTTTAGGTAAAGAGGAGCTACCAATTCCTAATAATTACTCTGGCTTTACTGGTAGATTGCTGATGGAACTTGAACGCGGCGAGATACTTTATTCTCAGGCGCTAACACCTAGTCACCATGTATCAACCTTAAATGACTTTATGGAAATAGCTCAACGTGCTGGTTATCTATTAATACATAAAGAAGATATGCAGCCGATGATGAAGGCATTGGAAGGTTATAAGTTTAACGCTTAAGACCAAGCCAAGCCACGGATGGCTAAAACGCCTCTCTATTTTGTATATACAAATATTACAGCCAAGTAATATGTTTTATCTATTGATGATACAAAATTCATTAGCATTTCGTGAGTCTTTCTGAGTTGTTTAGTTCTCTTTCACAGTGTATTCTGTATATACAGATTAACCATAGGTTAAAGACATTGGCACATGAAACTCTTAATATCATCCAACGTCAGATTGAAGTTAGCAGGTAAAAACCCACCTGTTAATGAAGAGGATATACTCCAGTGCTTTTCTAATCGGGTTGGGTGCTTCCTTGAAGATACAAGAGAAGACAATAGAACTGACCCGCCAACTAAGTGGTTTATATCTGAAACTGATTACGGTGTTAAATTAAAGGTAGTCTTTATTTATTACCCTGATAAAGGGGTAGCTATAAGAACAGCCTATGCACCTAACGAAGATGAATTGAGAATTTACAGAAAATACGGCCTAGGAACAGAGAAATGAGCAGACAAACTGATAAGCGAACAGACCTGATAGCTTCTACTGATGAGGCATGGGAAAACGGTGAGCTTGGTTGCAGTGAGGCTCACGTTAAGGTATCTGATATAACGGAAGATTTGATTAATGATGCGCTGGATTTGCAGCCAATTTCAATTAGGCTGAATAAGTCCCTGATAGAAGATTTGAAAATGATAGCTGACCTTAGTGGCTTGGGTTATCAGCCATTGATCAGACAGGTTTTAAACCGCTTTGCCAATAGTGAGAAAAAACGGATACTCGCCGAAACTCACAGCAAGGCGATGAAAAGTGAAAAAAGAAAATCGACCAATAAACGCCACAAGGCAGCTTAACTAAATGACCACCCAAGAACCCGCTCCGGCGGGTTTTTCATTTATGCCAGCCAGTGCTTTTACTCTACCTTCTGTAAATCCCCCTCACACTTTCTGAGATTGCTGATCAAATAATCAGTAACACTTATCATTATCTCAGTGGTTAAATGTAGAAAATGTTTAACGTTGGGGGAAGCAATGAGTAATGAAAAAATAGCGTTTATTCACCCGTATAATCCTGATAGCGATGAACAGCCGTTGCTTGTTTTTGACTGCGAAGAGTTACCATTTATTGTCGATTTCCATTTCAAGGTTTTCATGATTAACCTGAAGCATGATGAACCGTATTACATACAAAGTCAGTTGTTTAGGATTGCGGATTCGAACCAAATAGAAGTATGTGATAAAAAAGGCTTTTGGATGAAAACGGAAGATACGCAGGGAAAGCCAAATGATATCGCGGCATCTATCAGGCTCAGTTTTCTTAAGGCTAAGCTCTCATACGAGGGCACATATTTTGTTAAGGTTGGCATTCTGGTCAATAATGAGGAGATTGATAAGAATGAGGCCTACTTTAAAGTGAGTCTTGTAAATGAATAACGTTACAGTTGATGCTAGATTGGAGTCAAGAAACAGACTTAGGGTGGTTAG
>NZ_MUBK01000056.1 GCF_002127545.1 Xenorhabdus beddingii | reverse complement strand
GACAACCACAGAATCGGTCGTGATAGCGTCATCAACGGTCTGGCAGCGGAGGTAATCGATATTGGCGACATACAGGATCGCCGCTTCCTTGCCATCCACTGACGCCTTGAATTTGCCCGCCTCAAAATACCCAATAGTGCCGGGCAGTGTATCCACCGCCACCGCACCTTCTCGGTTCAGCATGGGATTGATAAACACACCACCAGCATGAATTACACGTTTTCCATTTGTAGCCATTTTCTTACTCCGGCATAGATGTGAATGATTCAGAAGAGTTGTTGCCTGTAAATGATGAGTTCAACCCTGTAGAGGTCTGGCATTGTGCATAGAATCCGTCGAGTGCAGCACCATCCAGCGCGTTAACCGCAGTATCGTCCAGTCCGAACTTGGCTTTCACCGCAGCGCGTTTGTCAAACTTCTCCTTGTCTGCGTTTGCCGCTAACCCTGACTCAAGGGAAGTGAGTTTCTCCGCGAACGGCTTAAACCAATCTGGCGCTTGAGAGGAGTTGTTAGCAGCCTCCTTGGGTTTTTCCTCTTCTTTCTTCTTGCCTTTGTCTTCCTTGTCCTTTTTCTCTTCATCTTTGAGTTCGTTATATGCAGTCAGCAACTCCTCATCGGATTTGCCATCAGTCTCTTTGTTTGCTGCTTTCAGGGCATTAATAATCATGTCTTTCATCGGATCGTGTTCCTGATTGGTTTTAACTTCTTCGTATTCAGTTGGCTTACGCACAACCTCAATGGGTTCCCCGACGAGTTCGGCGGTGCCGTCATCGTTCATGAGATATTTTTGGCGGTAGGTTTTACCGGAGCGGTAGTAAATGAATTTGTCAGGCCAGACAGTTTCCGGGTAAGGCCAGTCATCATCGGTATAGGTAGCTTTTAACTTCGCCCTGAGTGCGGAATAAATATCCTCAAATGAGAAGTTAGCAGCGTTGGTGAAAAAGAACTTTGCCTTATCAATCAAGCCCTCTTGGGTGCAATTTGCTGCCTCAGACAGATTAACCTGCTCAATTTCGAGCTTTTCGCCATCAGCGTTAACGAAAATCCCCACACCATCATCAGGCGTTGCCGCACCGGGTTCATCCGGAGGCAGAATTGCCACATGGTCGAATTGCATGTTGCGAGCAATCCAAGCGTATTTTTTACCCTTTGATTTCCCGCTGTTTTGTTCCCGCTGGAGCAGTAATCCCGTGGAAACATGGATAGGTTCGGCGTCCTTGTTAGCGATCAGGCCATCCAGTCGCTGCAATAAATCCTTGCCCTTTTCCGTAGACTCCGCATACCGACGATTGATCTTCATGTCCATGACAACCCGTTCGCCGTCTTTGCGTACATTCTCAGCCCATGCGCCAACATGAAACTGATTGACTGCACGGGGAACATCAGCAGAGACATACTGACCGTCAATGCTGGGGTGCCCCAGAGGCATCTGTTTGCCCTCTATTGATTGGTAGCTTTTGTTAATCTCACTGGCGGGATATAACCCCCCGTTCATCACAACATCATCAACAACGGGCACAACGCCACGAATGACGACATGTTCATCACCATCGATAGTTTCAGTTGAGATATTGGAGGAATTTAAGGCCAGTGATTTAACATGAACGCTGGATAGCTTCATGCTTTGACCTCGTTGAATTTACTTAGATAAGCTGTCCTGCCATGTCTTGCGCTCTTCTGACAGACGTTCAGTCAGCCCCTTGTTATACAGCTTCTCGTCATCATCCAGAATGCAGGGGGTTTGAGAGCAGTAACAGCGGTATTTATTGCCATCGCGAGAATAGAACTCTTCCACCTCGGCGGTGGTGTACGTTTTCCCATGTCTGGCGGCGTGCGTGTATCGCGTCGTGGCCTTAAGTGCTGATAGCCACAACACGGCGGTATTCAGCCCCAGTCGTTCACGCGCCCAATCCGCTTCGAGCCATTGCGCCCGACGCAGCGCACCAACCTGCTCCGTTTGTGCCATGTTCTTGGCGAGCGCCATCGACACATCCAACCGCTTGCTGATAATGCCCGCCGTTTCGCGTGGATTAATGCCACGCCCTATCGCATCCGCAATCACGTTGGCTAGATCAGCTCTGGCTTTATCGCTAATGCCCGTCCAGTCGCTATACGTTGATATATAGGCGGCTGCTATCTGGTTCTGGTAGGCGGGCGATGACAGTAGGGCTGTTAGCGTGGTTTGAGCTGCGTAGACAGGCGACTGCACTGACAGGCTCGTGTATGCCTGGTGCGTGCCTCTGTCATACTCAGCCGCCACATATTCCAGTGCCCATAGATTATCGCCGCCGCCTGCCAGTAGGTAATCATCCAGAATGACCTGAACCCGCTGTAACAGATCGGCCAGTTGCGCCGCTGTCATGTCGTAGATGTAGGTTCCGGCGTTTATCTGATAGAGCGTGTCGGTGCAGAGAATGTAACTTTGCTCGCCATTGCCCACCCGCTCACTGCCTGTTAATCTCTCGTCGAATAGCCGCCTGAGCGTTTCCTTGATACCGTAATACCGCCGCTCGATATCACGGAACATTTTATTGACCGGGCGATAGGATTGAGTGGGGTCACGTTTGTTTCTGGGTATTATCGGGGTTCCGATTCGGGTCTTGGTCATCAGTCAAGGGATCTCCTGCTGCACCTTGCGGCTCTGGTTCTTCCTCCAATGGCTCCAGCTCGCCCACGGTACGAATTTCATTGGGGGTGAAAATGGGTGTACCGAACGCCTGTTGAGTCTTAAGTGCGGCCTCAGCCATCTTAATCATATTGTCGATCTTCTCCTGCTCACTGGCTGCCAGCATGTCAGACCATGCAATGGTGACCTCTCCAGAACTGGGCGGCTCGATAATGCCGATTTCCCAAAACCGTTGTATCAGCCGAATCACATATTGCGTCAGGAATCCCCATCGACGCCCATTCAGGCGAACTTTCCATGTGGCATCGTCTTTATCACCCGCTAATTTTCCCGTCTGAGTGCCAAACAGAATGGTGAACGGCACTTGTACTGAGGCGCAAAACTCACGCGTCGTGACTTCCCATGTTGGCGTCGGGTCACCCGGAGCCACAGACAACACATTCAGCTTGCCAGCTTGCATCACTGCTGCTGAGTCAGTCCCTCGATTGAGCTTACTGATCTTGTCTTCCAGTGCTGCACCCAAGTCTTTGTATCCAGCTTTAACAGCCGCCGTGCTGATTTCTTGTATATTGGTTTCTTTGTCAAACTCCACCCCAATTTGGCGGGAAGCGTTTTTAAGAAAACCTTCGGAGCTGCCACCAGACACTTTCTCAACATCCAGTAGCTTGTTATATCCCGCCCTGAGCAGTGGTGTACCGGAAAAGATATCGCCATCCTCAGCACCCTCGCACAAGATAATGACCCGTGACGGATGTATGGCTAGCTGCTTCGCAGGTCCTTGCATCTCAACCTGACCCACCGGACGCTCGTCAAAGTTGAACATCGCAGGCTGTCCGTAGGTCTCTGAGTTAATGTCTGTATCCCATTCAGCAACGGTTAGTTGAGTCTCCCAAACGGGGATCAGGTTTACCAGCGCCTCTTCTTTCAATCGCGACACTATCGCGGTATCGACCGGCTCGCTCCATGTCCTGCTATCCCGAACCTGAATGAGTAATGCTGAGTAATGACCAATCATATTACGGCGGTCAGCATCTTTGATTTTCGGCCAGAACGGGTTTAACAACTTAGTGACCCGCGTTTCCCATGAACTGGTTGCCGTGGCCTCTTTCTTCTCTTCACCATCAACAATCGTGGGATTATCCTGCCAACATCCATCCAGTAAGCGATGCACAGCGGCATGAGCCACCGCATTGCGTTCATACGCGTTGTAATACTCCCTGAAACGGAGTTGTGTGGGATAACCAAATTCAGAATAAATATTGGTTCGTTTCGTATTGCCGCTAATGCCGCCTGACGCATAGATCATCCGCTTGGCGATGGTGTCAGCCAGACTATTAACGAGCAATTCTTGTTTGCTTTCATTCACGAAAGTCTCTCCTTAAAAGAAAAATGCGCCCACCGCCTTACGGTTATTCTTGGCAACAGCAAAATACCGGAAGCCATCCGCGCCATGTGATGTGAAGTCATGGAGTGGCTTATCTTTCCAGCAGCCGCGCTTGTCATCCCATTCTTTGCGATAGCTTTCCAGATGAGATATGCCCTCAGAGCACTTTTCTTCATCAAATGCACAGTTAGGCAAAATTTCACGTACCGACTCAATGCCAGTATCAACACCCACCTTTGGTACAACCTTAAATATCATTGAGTACCTCTGACCGTCGATCTCATACCCCTCACGCGCCAGCTCTCGGCGTGATTTAGCATCTGCACCAAACTCACGGTTATCAATATCATGGGGTCCCCAGTGTTCGCCGTAGGTATAACCTTTGTCTTTCAGCACCTTCATATAGTGCCGTAGTCCTTCACCTGAGTTTTCGTAATAGTCGATGATGTGGAACTCCTCCCCCACCTCACGCACAAACCAGACAGCCGTTGAATCCCCCACCCCGATATCCCAGAACGTATGGACAGGCAGATGTGAGTTATCCGGTAATTTACCAATGCGTTTATTTTCATACAGCCAGCGAAATTGTTTAGCGTAGTAAGCACCCTCAACAGATTGCTGAAATGCCTCAGATGGTATCGACGGATATTCCCGTTTCATATCGTCGCCCAGTGTTTTCTCTTTGGCGAGATACCACGCTTGTTGGCGTTCTGTCAGGTTGATCCCATGTTTTGCCTTAATCTCGGCAAAATAGTCAGCCAGTCGCTGTGGTATTGGTTCTACCGGGTCAATGGCATACAGCGGATTTTTCCACCACGAGAAGAAAAAGAATTTCCAATCGAGGTTAGACAACTGCTTACCTTGTATCTGTGCTTTCTCTGCCGTCTGACAGTAGTCAAAGAAGTAACCGGCTCGCCCTTCTGCCGTACTTTCAATGGTGGTGAAACAATCGGTTGATACTGCCTCAAATGCCCCGGTGACTATTTCGCGTGCTTTGTGGGGGAACTTGGCGCATATCTTCCCGAACTCAGAGACATGCAGATAACGCAATGTGCCACCACGGAATGAGGTTGATACATAGAGTGACCCGCCTTTACGAAAGACCAGCTCA
>NZ_MUBK01000055.1 GCF_002127545.1 Xenorhabdus beddingii | reverse complement strand
GGCACAGATCGCCACCCGATCATCCGGCTGCACGCCCAGCGCAATCAAATGATGGGCCAGCCGGTTGGCGCGTTGGTTCAATTCACCATAGCTCAGGGTTTGGCTCTGGCAGGCCACGGCGGTGGCATTGGGGCGTTGTGCCGCCTTAACCTCAACCAATTGATGGATAAGGGCATCTTGCGGGAAATCCGCTTGAGTGGCGTTAAAACTGACTAAAAGCTGTTGCCGCTCAGAAGCCGATAATATCGGCAGCGTGGCAATGGCCTGGGTTTCGTCAGCCACCATCGCCGTCAGCACCGTGGTTAAATAACCGACCAGGCGTTCAACGGTTGTGGCGTCGAACAGATCGGCGGCATATTCCAGATCCCCGACTAAACCGGTTCCGGTTTCAGCCAGTGATAAGGTTAAGTCAAAATGAGCACCACGACGTGCCTGTTCCATGAACGTGAGTTGCAGGCCCGGTAAGGTCAACGCTTGAGCCGGAGTGTTATTCAGGGCCAGCATCACCTGAAAAATCGGGCTGTAGCTTAGGCTGCGTTCAGGCTGTAGGGATTCCACCACCTGTTCAAAGGGCAGATCCTGATGGGCATAGGCGGCGAGCGCCCGTTCCCGCACCTGAGCCAGCAGATCCGCCACACTGCGACCCTCATTGAAGCGGACACGCAAGGCCAGGGTATTGACAAAGAAACCGATCAGCCCCTCCAGTTCATGGTGCGGGCGGTTGGCGACCGGTGTCCCAATGACAATATCATCCTGACCACTGAGCCGGGCAAGGACGAGGCTCCAGGCGGCCAGTACCGTCATGAACAAGGTGGAGTTATGGCGCTGTCCGAGCGCCTTGAGCGCTTCCAATAAGGGGAGATCGAGGTGAAAAGAAACGTTGCCGCCGACATAGGTCTGGACTGCGGGTCGTGGCCGGTCGGTGGGTAATGTCAGTCGGGGCGGGATGCCCTTAAGCTGATCACACCAGAAATCACGCTGTTTGGCGAGAGGGGTGACCAGCCGTTGATTTTCTGATGACGTTTTTGCTTGTAACTGCGTATGTTGCCAGACCGCATAGTCAACATACTGAATCGGCAGCGGCGGCAAATGTGACTCATAGTCATCAATTTCGGCGCGATAGAAGATCCCCAGTTCGCGCATCAGCACACCGATGGACCAGCCGTCAGTGATAATGTGATGCAGGGTGAGCAATAACACATGCTCATCGTTGGTCAGTTGCAGCAATTGACCCCGGATCAGCGGGCCATCAGTCAAATCGAAAGGCGTCTGGGCCTCAATGTCAGCGAGTTCGCTGACACGGTCGGTATGCAGGGCGGGGTCGATCTGGCGCAGGTCATGGCAGGACAGGGCAAAGCCAATGTCAGCCGGATCGATGTGCTGGCAGGGATGGCCTTCAACCAGCACAAAACGGGTACGCAGACTTTCATGGCGGGCAATCAGGCGGTCGAATGATGCCGTCAGCGCGTGGCGGTCGAGCTGACCGCTGAGGCGCAGGATCACCGGCAGATGATAGGCCAGACTGGCCGCCGGATCGAGCTGGCTGAGAAACCACAACCGTTGCTGTGCGAAGGATAACGGAAGTGGCTGATGTCGATCCGCCGGTTCAATCAATGACGGTGGTTGCTGATCGCCACGTGCTTTCAACTGCTCTTCAACTCTTTTCTCCAGAACCGCACGTTTCAGGTCATCGAGATTCAGGTTGGTTCTTGTCATTATTGATTGTCTCCACGGGGATGTTCTTCGCCTAAAATGGCCAGCAATTCTTCTGCCGACATGGAATCAAGATCGTGTTGGATTGACTCAACGTCGTTTTCTCCTACCGCATTCATTTGAGCTGAAAAAATGAGGTTGGCCTGCGCCATCAACGTGGGCGAAATGAATAATGAGGTAAGGGGAATATTGACCATAAATTGATTTTTGATGCGTGTTATCAGTCGAATGATCATCAGCGAGTGACCGCCGATTTCAAAGAAGTGGTCGTGACGACCGATTCGCGCCGCTCCCAATAATTCTTGCCAGATTTGCGCCAGCGCGGTTTCTATTCTTCCCTGTGGCGGCGCATAGTCATGGGTCACCAAGGCAGACGGATCCGGAGTCGGGAATGCCTGACGGTCAAGTTTGCCATTGGGGGTCAATGGGAAAGCGTCAAGGATCATAAAGGCACCGGGCAGCATATAGTCGGCAAGCTGCCGGGCGAGTTGCTGACGCAGATCGGCAGCCATCAATTCCGCCCCCTCCTGCGGCCGCAGGTAAGCGACCAGACGTTTCTGACCCGCCGGGTTCTCACGGGCGGTCTCTTCGTGAACCAATACGACCGCTTCACTCACCCCGGGGCATTGCATCAGAGCCGCTTCAATTTCACCCGGTTCGATGCGGAAGCCGCGCAGCTTGACCTGAAAATCATTGCGGCCAAGGTATTCGAGATTGCCGTCGGGCAGCCAGCGGCCGAGGTCACCCGTTTTGTACATCCGCGCATCCGGCTCAGGGGTGAAGGGATCAACAAGGAAACGTTCGGCCGTGAGTTCAGGCAGGTTAAGATAACCACGGGCAACGCCCATGCCGGCAATATGAATCTCTCCACTGACCCCCAAGGGAACAGGTTGCCCATATTCGTCAAGAACATAGATCCGGGTATTGGCGATCGGCCGGCCGATGGGAATAGAACGGGCGACGTTGACCGGAGCGTCAATGGCATAAGTGGTGGCAAACGTCGTGGTTTCTGTCGGGCCATACCCGTTAATCAAGGTGGCTGGCGTCGATTCAGCCCTCTGAACATCCTGTATCTTGCCGGGATCAAGCACATCCCCCCCTGTCAGCAGGTAGCGCAATTGCCCCATCACCGGTTCGAGAAAGTGCCGGTATTCGTTGAACAAACCGACCGTCAGCCAAAGCGCCGTGACGTGCCCTTGGATCAGTGAATCGCAGAAACGTGCCGGATCGAGCAGCACCGATTGGGGAACCAGATGCAGACGTGCGCCATTGAGCAGGGCAGACCAAATTTCCCACGTCGAGGCATCAAAGGCGATGTTGGCGCAATGGGCAATACCGTCATCCGGCCCAATATCCGTAAAGCCATTATTGATAATCAGGCGCAGGATATTACGATGCTCAACCATGACACCTTTGGGTCGTCCGGTAGAGCCTGAGGTGTACATCACATAGGCCAGAGCGTTTGGCATCAGACCTAAAGCCTGTGCGTCTGGATTATGGCCGGGTTGCTCCGTCAGGAACGGCGCCTGAATGTCGAGTATCACAGGTACAGCGGCGGGTATTTTGCCGGCTTGGGTTGCCTCAGTCAGCACGACCACCGGGGCAGAGTCTGCAAGCATATAAGCCAAACGTTCGGCCGGATAGGTTGGGTCGAGCGGGACATAAGCCCCGCCGGCCTTGAGAATGGCAAGCAGCCCTACGATCAGCGCTGGACTGCGCCCGATACATATCGCGACCCGATCCTCCGGGCGCACGCCCCGCGTGATTAAATAATGGGCCAACTGATTGGCACGCCGGTTCAGCTCACCATAACTGAGGATCTGATCGTCAAATACCAAGGCGGTGGCGTCAGGCTGTCGCGCCACCTGAATTTCGAACAGTGAGTGAACAAGCGCATCCGGTGGAACATCACCCTGCGTAGCGTTGAAATCGACCAGCAATTGCTGCCGCTCTGTGGCTGGCAGGATGGAGATATCCCGAATCAGTTGTTGTGGATCACGGGCCAGCGCATCGGTTAAACCGCCCAGCGCCGTAGCCAGATAAGCGGTCACTCTGGCTGGATCGATACCGGCCACCGCTTGGGCTGTCAGGTGGAAACGGTCACCCAGATCATCCACGGACAGCGTGATGGGATAGTTAGTCCGTTCCTCTGCGGCCAGAATGCGTATGCCTGCCCAGGTTGCGTCAATGGAGTCAGACTGACCCGCCTGACTGTGACGGTAATTGAGCAATGTGCTGAACAGCGGCATGGACGCTGGCACACCGCTGCAACGTTGTGCCAGCACCAGGGGTGCCTGCTCGTGCTCCAACAGCAGCATCAAATTGTGATAGGTGTCTTGCACCACCTCCTGCACCGTGCGGTGGGTCAGGGAAACCCGCATTGGCAGGGTATTGATGAACATCCCCAAGACCCGTTCGGCACCGGCGCCTCCCTGAAGCCGGCCCAGCAGCACCGAACCAAAGACCACATCATCGCGCCCGCTGGTTTGTGCCAGCACCTGCGCCCAGGCGACATGGAACAGCACACTGGGGCTGACCTTCAGACGACGTGCTTGGGTGCGAATGGCGTTTGCCAGATCAGGGGCAATAGAAAGACGTGCTTCCGTGATGCGTTCGCCGTCGGTTTGCACTTTGAGCACCCCGAACGGCGCGGTGGGTTGGTCAATATCGGCGAGCCGGGTGCGGAAATACGCCTCGTGCACGTCTGCCGGCGTACTTAAGGTTTGCGCGATAAAATTGCGATAGGGCAGCGTGGCGGGGAGTGCCCCGGCATTTCCCTGCAATATCCGGGCAATCTCAGCGAAGACCAGCTCCAGTGTCATATGGTCACTGACCAGATGATGGAAGCGCAGCGCCAGCAGCCACTGATCCTGAGCCGGGTCGGGAGCGATGTCTGCGGTGAACAACGGGGCGCGGCTGAGGTCGAGACGATGTTGGCGTGGGTCAGTCTCAGCGCGTAATTGGGCGGCCACATCGTCGGTTGTGGCGGGATTGAAGAGGTTAACCTCCAGAGGTGCCTGACGCCAGACCACCTGAACCGGTTGGGCCAGTTCCTGCCAGTAGGCGGCGGTACGCAGAATATCATGGCGGTCAATGACGTGTTGCAGAGCCGTCAGGAAAGCCTCAAGGCGTTCACGGGTGTCGAAAGCCAGCAGACTTTGCAGCAGATAATTATCACCCTGTGTCTGTAACAAATGGTGGAACAGGATACCCTCCTGCAAAGGGGCCAGCGGATAGATATCCTGCACATTGGCGGCTCCGCCGGGAACGGTCGTGACGATGGCATCAATTTCGCTCTGGGACAGCGCAACCAAAGGCAGCATATCGGGGGTGATGGCCGTGCAGCCGGCGGGAATGCGGTTGGGGGGAACGACAAAGGTGCTGGCATCACGCTGAATGGCCTGCGCCATCTCCGTGAGAACCGGTGTCACGAACACACTGCGAACCTCCAGTTGCCAGCCGAGGCCGCGCAGTGCTTCGATCAGGCTGACAATCATCAGCGAATGGCCGCCGAGTTCAAAGAAGTGATCATGGCGACCGACCCGATCCAGTCCCAGCAAATCTTGCCAAATCCGGGCG
>NZ_MUBK01000054.1 GCF_002127545.1 Xenorhabdus beddingii | reverse complement strand
TAAAGACGCAAAAGGAAATCATCATATATTGCTCGATGTTTTTCAGGCGAAATTACAGAGTAATTATGAAACTCAACGGCATGTCACGCAGGAAACAGATGATGATCTTTCCGTGATGTATATTATGCAAATCATGCTTTACCGTAAACATGGCTCAAATACGATTCAGGCATTGCAAGCCCCTTTTAAAAAGATGTATACACTGGGTGAATTTGTCTCAGGTAAAGCCTGTTCAGATAAAAAACGGGAGAATGCGTGTTATTTTGAAAGCACGATTGAAACAAAACCTGTCAGCGACGGAGATAATACCGTTGAGTTAAAGATCTCTGTGCCGGAAAGACCTTTTATTGCTAAAGAATATCCAATTGGGCACGAAAAAGATCCGTTTGAGAAAGATTTGATTGAAACACAAATTCAAAATAGGCTTTCTAAAAGAACTTTCCCAACTCAAGGAGGAGCAAGTTTATGTGGGCCTGCTGCGTTTTTCTATTGTTTGCAGATGGACAGACCTGATATTTATGAGCAAGCCGCTCGTGAATTATGGAAGTATGGCAGAACTAAAATTGGGAAATTAGAAATTAATCCGGGTGATGGTTGTCGGCACCCTAAAGGTTCTTTTTATGGTGATTACGAAATATCAGGTTTAGATTGGATAACATTAGCCAGTTTAAGAGATTCAGAAAATATAATTTTTAGCTATGATGAAGTAAATTCACCCGCAGCGGGGATTACTATGTGGGGGATATTGTCAGAATGGTTTGAAAAAGCAGGGTATGAAAAAGTTTTTGATAATACTGGCTTATCTCATTGCAATATGGATGGTTTTATTACACTTAATAATTACGCATCAAAAGGATATAAAGTAGTAACCTTGATATCTGATACCATGTTAACTAGGGGAAGAGATGATGGTATGTCATATAAAAGTCATTGGGTTGTATGGAAAGATGCTGTGGAAAAAGTTAATGAAAACATTGAACTAAATTTGTTTTCATGGGGAGATGTTTATAAACAAGTAAGAAAAAATACTACGGTTGATTTATTTTTAAATCAACTATTCGGAGGATTGGTTTTTAAGCCAATGAAATGATATGTATAAATATGCTTTTATTTTTTCTGTTTTTTTTCTTACAGCTTGTGGTAATAAAGTGTCCTTTTTACCTGAAGGAGACTATTTGAATGATGCTCAAATAGGGAAACCATATTATAGTGTTGTAGATATACACGGAGGTCGTGTTATAAAGCCAAATAATAGCATGATCCCGGATAATCTTGGATTATATATTCAACAGTGTGAGCTACCTGAAGATATAATAACGGAAGATACGGTTTCAACAAAGGATTTTAATTGTTTTATAGTAAAAGGTATCCCTATCAAGGCTGGTAATTTGAAAGTCAATGTATCAGGGGCAGTCTATGGGAATATGTTTAAATCCCCCACTAAATTTAATAAAACCTATAGCATAAGAATAAAAGAATAATCTGCATTAAAGAATGGCGATTCAATCCGCCATTCTTACCTTTGCTGCTATTTTGTGTGTTCGCTCTAAGAAAATAGCAGGCTTTATTATTGTTTTCTATGGTGTTAGAAATTATTCATTGAAAAAATAAATTAACCACAACACACCATGAAAAAACTGCTCGAATTACGCCAACAGAAAGCCGATTTAACCCAACAAATGCGTTCGTTGCTGACCAAAGCCGAAACTGCAAAGCGCTCACTCACCGAAGATGAAGCCAAACAGTTCGACGAACTGCGCAGCCAGTCCGACGCCCTGAACACAGAAATTGCCCGTTATGAGGCGCTGTCTGATGAAGAACGCAGTCAGGCAGGTAAAACCCAGCCAACCAGTGACACCCTCAGCAATGACGAACTGCGCCATTATCTTCTGACCGGAGAAACCCGCGCCTTGTCTACGGGCGTCCCGTCAGACGGTGGCTATACCGTTATCCCCGAACTGCATAAGCAGATCATGCAGCAATTGGCTGATGAATCGGTCATGCGTCGGATCTGTACCATCAAGACCACTCGCAGCAACGAATATAAACAACTTGTTTCGGTGGGTGGCGCAGCCGTCGCACACGGCGCAGAAGGTCAGGCACGCGGTGAAACCACGACGCCGAAAATGGAAGAAGTCAGCATTAAGCTGTTCCCGATTTACGCTTACCCCAAAACCACCCAAGAAATCATCGACTTTAGCGATGTGGATATCTTGGGCTGGCTGACCGCCGAGATTGCAGATACGTTCGTCGATACCGAAGAAACCGACCTTGTGAGTGGTGACGGCCGCAAGAAAGCGAAAGGCTTCCTGTCTTATCCCCGTGATCCCCAAGCCGATAAGGTACGCGCTTTCGGCACACTGCAAAAGCTGGAAGTCAGCACTCTTGAGGCCGATAGCCTGATTGACCTGAAATTCCTGCTCAGGAACAAATACCGCAAGAACGCCGTGTGGGTGATGAACTCCACGACCGCCGCCAAAGTACAAAAGCTGAAAAACGGCAATGACGATTATATCTGGCGCGAGCGTTTACAGGCGGGTGACCCTGATATGTTATTGGGCTTGCCTGTCCATTATCTCGAATTTATGCCGGAAGGGGTGATCGGTCTGGGTGACTTCAAACGCGGTTATTTCATTGTTGACCATCAAACGGGCACCCGTACCCGTCCCGACAATATCACCGAGCCGGGATTTTATAAGGTTTGTACAGATAAATATCTGGGCGGCGGCTTGGTTGACTCCAATGCAATCAAGGTGCTGGAAGTGAAAGCAGCCAGCAAATAAGTGAGAGGGGCACAGCGCCCCTTTTTTGTCTTGGAGTCTCTCAAATGAATGATATTGAATTAAGAACGGCTGACTTTTCACTTAATGAGAAAAAGATCACCGGTTATGCCGTGCGTTGGATGGATAATTCACAATTGCTGTTTGGTGAATTTATTGAACGTTTCGATAAAAGCGCCTTTGCAACCTGTTTAAAAAATGACGCTGATATTCGTTTCTTGTGGGAACACGAACATGCTTCTCTATTGGGTAGAACGTCATCTAAAACCCTGACCGTGAGTGAAGATGATACGGGTTTACGCTTTGAATTGTTATTACCAGATACTCAATTAGGACGTGACGCACTCACCATGATTGATCGGGGCGATATTGAAGGTGTTAGTTTCGGCTTTCGTGCCATTAAAGATCAATGGGATGTGGGTCAAGACCCCTATGTCAGAACCGTCTTAGAGGCAGAGTTACGGGAAATCAGTCTGACCAGTATTCCGGCCTATCCGACAAGCAGCGTGGAGATTGCCAAGCGTTCCCTGAATGCCGCCAAACCTTATGATGCCGATTTGCGTCATTACTGGCTGCAACTGTCCGAGGTGTGATTATGTGGCCTTTTAAGCGAAAATCGCCTGAGACGCGCAGCATAAGCATTGATGAGTTTCTTTCTCTGGCGGGCATGGCTAACACCAAATCAGGTGAACATGTTTCCCCGTCCACGGCGGAGGGTTTACCTGCGGTGATGAATGCGGTCACGGTGATCAGTGAAGCCGTCGCCACCATGCCTTGCTACCTCTATCGGGTGCAGCACCAGAACAGTAAAGAGTCCCGCGAGTGGCTTAGTGATCACCCTGTGGATTATTTGCTGAATGAATGCCCGAATGACTGCCAGACGCCGTTTCAGTTCAAGCGCACCCTGATGCGTCATTGTTTGCTGAATGGCAATGCCTATGCGGTCATAGTCTGGGGAAAAGATGGTCAGCCACAATCGCTACACCCTTACCCGCCGTCAGCGGTGGTGGCGCAGCGATTATCCGATCACCGGTTCGCGTACACCATCACAGAACCGTACAGCGGCAAGGTCAAAACCTACCTGCAAGAAGAAGTGTTGCATTTGCGCTATGCCACCGAAGACGGCTTTCTGGGGCGCTCACCTGTCACCATTTGCCGTGAAACGCTGGGCTTGGGGCTGGCACAACAGCGCCATGGTGCCAGCATCATGAAAGACGGCATGATGGCGGCGGGCGTGATTAAGTCCACTGACTGGCTGGATGGGGTCAAGGGCAATAAGGCACTGGAAGCCCTCGAACGTTACAAGGGTGCCCGCAATGCCGGGAAAACGCCCATTCTTGAAGGCGGGATGGACTACCAGCAATTAGGGATGAGCAATCAGGATGCGGAATGGCTGGCGTCCCGTCGTTTCACGATTGACGATATCGCCCGCATGTTCAACGTCAGCCCGATCTTCCTGCAAGAATATTCGAACAGCACTTACAGCAACTTTAGTGAAGCGTCCCGCGCTTTTCTGACCATCACCATGCGCCCGTGGCTGGCTAACTTTGAGCAACAAATCAAATCGGCCTTGCTGCTGACATCACCAACAAAAGGCATTCGCTATCAGGTTGAATTTGATACTGCTGACCTGCTGCGTGCCAATCCCAAAGAACGTTTTCAGAGTTATGAGACGGCGATTAAATCCGGTGTGATGTGCCCGAATGAAGCCCGTGAACGCGAGGGATTATCCCCCCGTGAGGGCGGCGATGAATTCAGTCAGGCATGGAAGCAAACAGTGGAAATCAAGCAACAACCGGAGGGCAAGGAATGAAAGCGGGCAGATTACGGCATCGGGTGATGATTCAAAAAAATGAACCGACCCGCAGTGAATACGGCTCCGTGATTAACCATTGGGTGGACGTTGCCACCGTCTGGGCAGAAGTGAACGCGATTGGCGGACGGGAATTGGTGGCTTCTGGTGCGGTACTTTCCGAAGCCACGGTACGTATCTGGCTGCGCTACCGTGATGACATCACCACCACACACCGGATTGTCTATCAGGGAGCCAGTACCCACGGTAAGACCTTTGCCATCGTTGCGGTTATCCCTGATGCAAAACACACCCGCTTAGAACTGCTTTGCAAGGGAGGCGTGAAATATGCCTGATATCGAAATCCCCCTGAGTGAAATCAAACAGCATTGCAGGCTGGAAGAAAGTGACACCCTTGATGATGCCTTATTGATGGGCTATGCCGAAGCCGCGTTGGAAGTCTGCCAGCAACATATCGGCAAACGGTTTGATAAGGGATTGATATTTACCCCTGCAATCAAAGTGGGCTGTCTGCTTTATATCGGCTTGCTGTATGAGAATAGAGAAATGGCAACAGAGGCGGATCTTAAAGAGGTGCCTTTCACCATTAAATCATTGTGGTCTGTCTATCGTGATGTGGGAGTCTACTAAATGCCGTGGCAACCGTTAAGGCGCTGTCATTATCCGGGCTGTAATCAGCGGGTGAAGTCAGGACGCTGTGAGCAGCACAGACGAGAAATCAGCCGACAA
>NZ_MUBK01000053.1 GCF_002127545.1 Xenorhabdus beddingii | reverse complement strand
TGGACTGATTGCTTACTGCCTTAAATGGAAAAAGCCGTCACTGAAAATTTTCTACTCAGACGAAGATTTTCCAGCAACGGCTTAAGCGGTATTCGGGTTAACTACAATTCATCTGTAGGGGATAAGTACCGCCTTAAGGCTGCTAATCATATTTTGACTTGCAGTAAAATATAGCGGAATCAGTATAATCTGGCGCAATTAATATGTTCCATAAACAATTCATCCACGGAGCATCTTTCTCGTCTTCTTATCGCTTTTGCTCCGGACCATTTAGGTTCGATGGGATTCAAATCGGGGCTGTAAGGGGGGAGCCACTCCAGTTGGCATCCGCTGTCTGCTATCGCTTGGATCGTATCATGTCGTTTATGGAAAGGGGCATTGTCCATGACTATCACTACGTTACCCGGAAGCTGTGGCAGCAAATCTTGTGTCACCCACGCATGAAAAACATCCGCATTAATATTCCCGGTAAACAAGCTCACGGTGATGAAGGTCTTTTCGATGATCGCGCCAATGACATTAATACGCCCTTTAGCATGCCAATTGTGTGTACCGAAACAACGCCGCCCTTTCTCTGAATAACCGTGCAGGTGGGGCATTGACTGGGAAAAAACGCTCTCATCCAAATAAACAATCGGTTTTTTCGCCCGTTCATAGTCGCTGATGCGCTCGATAAACGCTTGACGAGCCTAAGGATCAGCTTGGGGTGTTTTAGCGGGTGAGGTTAAGCCGTTTCAACGCGTAGTGAACAGCAGACTGCGAGACCCCTAAGCGTTTTGCCCTTTCCCATTGATAATCGTCAGGGAAATTTTGTACATCCTTGATGAGCACATCATCACGGATTTTCGTGGGCGGTTTATTACGGGTCATACAAGGTTCTATTTTATGACTCCACCGAAACAAGGTGCGCATAGAGATATCAAAATGGGCGCTCGTTTGTTCGAAAGTCAACGAATGCTTTTCTTTGTATGCCAGGACTCTTTTTCGAAAATCGAGACTGTAACCCATCTTACTTTATGCCTTGTTATTTGAAGGTAGATATTATGCCATATTAATATGATTCTGCTATACGTTTTCCGACCCATGGCATAATAGGTACAGCCATTGAATTACCAATGACCCGATAGCGATGTCCATCTGGACAACTTTCAGTTATTTTGCCATTCCACGGAATTTGAATACGATTATCTGGAAATCCCTGTAGTCGTTCGCATTCAATGGGCGTTAAACGACGTACAGAATAACCATAATTCATTCCATGAATATCTGTCTCTGTCAGAGTATAGGAAATTTCAGGATGATAACCAAACCAATGCGCTCCGGGGTCTGTTAAGTGAATTTGGGATAGTGATGGCCCAAGGTATCAAACAGATTGCAGTATGCCTGCCGGAAATACTGGAGGATGCGAATCTGAAGGTATTGGATAGTCATGTGAATGAACTGGAAAAGGGGGAGTCAACAATGGCACTGTAAAAATACGGACAGTTGAAAACTCTCGGAAATCCCTGGCATCGGCCCGATAACGGCCAGAGCCCTGGTTACCTCAATAGGGGATGCCAACAGTTTTGCTAACGGAAGACAGTTAGCTGCGTGGCTGGGTTTTGTCCCTCGGCAACATTCGAGTGAGGGTAAGTCAACCCTGTTGTCCATCAGTAAGCGTGGTGACAACGATCTGCGGACGCTGTTGATTCATGGAGCCAGAGCCGTAATGCGATACGTCAAACTGGCTGAATGGTCTGCTGTTGAGACGTAATATCAATGTTGCAGTGGTGGCACTGGCGAATAAAAATGCCCGAATTGTCTGGGCGTTGCTGGTACACGGCAGGGAGTTTGAGGAAAATTATGGGAGCTCGGAAACAAGCGACTAAAATTATAAAATGCAGAGGCTCCCATTGAAAAGCAGTTTCCAAAGGTTTCGCAGGCAATCGAGAAGTGATGGCAAGACAGGTCGGACCGTGATCAGGAAACTCTGGTATCGTGCAAGCGCTCATAGCGCGTCGAAATGATGAGAGCCTGATCAGCGAATTCCATCAGGGACAGAGACGATGGCCTCAACTAAAGTGTAGTAGTTCAGACGAGACCTGACATCTACCGATTATTTATTCCGGTGCATAAACCATTTTGTTTTTCCTAATTCTTCTTTATGTTTTCGTTCCGTTGGACTTCAAACCCCTTAAATAACCCGTGTTGATCACCGGACGCCTACTCTCAAAGAGGCTTTGTTGTATTTGCAGATAGATTAAAACTCTAAGTTACGGATAAAGCGGTAATCGGCAGATTCCGCCTTGAGACGATATAAATTAGCCGGTCGGCCTCTCTCATGGCGTTTATGACCAGTATCAATCAATAAGTCGGCTTGTTCTAAACGGCGTCTGAAGGATTTTTTTTGCAATGTTTTGCCAATGAGCACTTCATGGACATGCTGTAATTCTGTCAGCGTAAAAACTTCAGGTAGCGCAAATCCTGGTACAATGGAATACAGTGATTTCTGTTGTAGCCGCTCTCGGGCTTGCTGATACAGTTGCACATGGTCAAAGGCCAGTGGCATTGTTTCCATTTCGTCGATAGGCACCCATTTAACGGATTCGACGGCATCAATGTGATGTTCACAGGATTGATAAGCAATCAGCGCGGTATAGCACACCGTGACGGACCAACCCCGTTTATCGCGCTGGTTATTACCAACGGTACAGAGCTGTTCAATATAGGGGGGGATCACGTCTGTTTTTTCTTTTAACTTTCGTAAGATCGTCTCTTCAAGTGTGCTGTCCTTCTCTTCATCAACAAACCCTCCCGGTAGCCCCCACATGCCTTTATCGGGATGATTCGCACGCTCAACAAGAAGCACCTTCAAAGTTTCATCATGATAGGTGAACAGCACCGCATCGACACTAAGAAGTGGTGAAAGGTAGGCCTTTTTGTCGTAGTGGGTTAAATATTCGCTTTCATTCATTGTGTTGATTATCACCGAGCCATTTGGTTATCCATGAAGCCGATCATACGTTAAAAAATTATTTTGTCATTAAGACACTTAATTCTTGACACATTAGTGACAATAAGATAATACTTATTGTCACAAAGACACTAAGTGGAGCTGACTATGTTTAACATTAATTACTTCAAAGCAGACTCATCAACCTTCGTCATTAAATCGGTCAATGGCAAGGTGATCAAACAAGGTAAAGGGATTAGTTTCTGGTATAACGCAGCAACAACCTCTATTGCGGCTTTACCATTGAATGCCCTGGAAGCGCCGTTTATTTTTAATCTGCAAACGGCGGATTTCCAAAGCTTACGCATTCAAGGCCAAATCACATTTCAGATCAAAAACCCAGAAAAAACGGCGGATGTACTGAATTACAATTTAACACAAGATGGCAAATCTTATGCTTCTGAAGACCCGTTAAAACTGAGTGATAGAGTGGTACGCAACGCACAAACATTGATTCAGGCAAAAATTCAAACCACGGCAATGCGTGAGGCGTTGTTAATGAGCCAACTATTAGTGACTCAGGTAAGTAACCAACTGACTACACAGTCAGCACTGGAAACTCTCGGTATTGATATTATCGATGTGTCAATTGCTGCGATCACACCTTCACCTGAAACCTTAAAAGCACTTGAAGCAGAAGCGAGGGAGTCCATCCTGAAGGAAGCCGATGATGCCATTTACGCCAGACGAAAATTTTCTGTCGAGCAAGAGCGCATGATCAGAGAGGCAGAGTTAGAAACGGATTTATCTGTGCAAAACAAACAGCAGGAAATTGAGGAAGCGCGCCTGGAGAATGAACGAGCTCTGTTACGTGAAAGAGCTGAAATTGAGCAAGAAAAGCTCGTTGCAGAAGTGAATGCGGAAGCAAAACGCAATGAACTTGTCGCGCTACGTGTTGAAAATCAGCGAATTCAGTCAGATGCAGATGCTTATGCTATCGAAGCGAAAATGAAAGCTTATCGCGAATTGCCCGTTGAGAACTTGAAAGCAATGGCCCTGGCTAAAATGAATCCAGAACAGTTAATGGCGATGGCATTTGAATCTTTGGCACAGAATGCAGGCAAAATCGGTGAGTTGAATATCTCTCCTGATTTATTTGGCCAATTGATGAAAAAAGGGGCTAATGCATGAATAGGGTAGAGGATATTCGCTTTATCTTAGTCACTCGAAAAACCCGATTGCAGGAACTGATAGAGCGTTTCAATACATGGCCGCAAGCGAAGTTTTATTTGGAGCATAACAATGTCGAGGTCAATGATTATCTTGAAGAGCATGACCACTACCAGAGGCAGTTAGTGCAAGCGGAATCCGTCCTTAAGTCGTTAGGACGGTTCCAACTACTGGAAAGGTCATTACTGCCGAGCTATCAGTTTTCTTCTCGCGATATTGTGATTGTGATAGGACAGGATGGGCTGGTAGCTAATACATTAAAATACTTAAATGGTCAACCTGTGATTGCCATCAACCCTGATCCTGCTCGCTGGGACGGTAAGTTATTACCTTTTGAAATCGGTCAGCTTCGTGATGTTGTTATGAATACAATAAAAAAGAAAATGCCGAAGAAATCCGTCACCTTTGCTCAGGCCACCACAAACGATGGTCAGACACTGTTAGCGGTGAATGACTTGTTTATTGGCCCAAAAAGCCACACTTCAGCACGCTATATGATAAGGTGGCAAGGGCAGCAAGAGTTCCAATCCTCATCTGGCATTATAGTTTCAACAGGATTGGGCTCAACAGGGTGGTTTCAGTCTATCTTAGCGGGAGCTCAGGCCGTAATGGGGGCAGATTATCATCCTTTGTCTCAGGGATATGATTGGGGAGAGAGAAAACTTCAGTTCAGTGTGCGGGAACCTTTTCCCAGTAAAACAACGGGCGTACAGCTGGTATTTGGGGCGATTAAGGAGCATTCACCACTGCAATTGGAGTCGTTGATGCCTGAAAATGGCGTCATTTTCTCTGACGGTATCGAAGATGACTATTTGCTTTTTAATGCAGGTTGCATTGTGTCGATTGGCATCGCAAACGTACAAGGGCAACTGATTGGTTAAATTTAAGCGAGCATGCTATTTGAATAAAACCCCAATCGAGCGGCAGGCAGGATCTGTATCACTGACTATCCGGTCCAGAACTGGTGATGACGATGAAACCTGCCGTATTATTTGCACTGTGGCCAGCCTACACATTTCCCGACAGAAACTCCTTCCAGCGTTGATCCCGCTCGCGCATGGGGTTCGTGCGCTCGAGCCTATGGCACAAACTTATGGAGGCATCCTGACACGCTGTAACGAGGCAGCAAAAATCCTGCTTTCTGCTCCTATGGATGCTGTCAACGGCCTGGGTGACGAAGCGCCAATCACCCTACAGGGCGTGGAGTTGGCACTCGCGGAACTTGAACGATGAGGTGAAGGGTATGTATTCCTGTTGCCATTAGCAGTTATTTTCCCGTTATTTTTCCAACTTATTCAAAATACTAAAACTACAGCTGTAACTTTCCACTTTCCACAAATAAACGTGTCATTTGATAATCGCTAAATTAAGAAACCATGTAATTTTAACGCGATGCTCGACTTTAACATCCTATAACGTTAGCTTGTTGAAGCCAGTCGCGTTGACTTTTACCTTGTTGAAAATTGGCAAAAATACCCAACGTGTGCGAAAGCAGTTTTCTGGCAATTCGATTACTCAAATGCCACAAATCCCGTGCCCAGCACTTCTCGATAGCAAATTGGCCGGCGAGTTGACCAATCACGGTTTCAATTAAACGGCGTTTGGCGTTAAT
>NZ_MUBK01000052.1 GCF_002127545.1 Xenorhabdus beddingii | reverse complement strand
CCACTTCGAAACCCCGGATGGCTCGCGCTGGCACTATCAATACGATCCGTTCGGGCGCAGAATTCGGAAGCTGAAAGTGCACGATGGCAAACTGGCCGCCGCGAATTTACAGTTATGGCTGGCCGGCAGACCGGATATCGAGCCAAGAGCCGATGCGATCATGGGCAGGGATTTCCTGTGGAGCGGGGATCAGCTGATCGAGGAAGTGCCCATTTATGCCGATGGCACGCCGGTAGAAGAGCAGCGCGTCCGCTGGCTCTATGAACCCGGCGCCTTAACCCCGTCGGCCCGCTTTGAAAAAGGCAAGCTACACTATATTATCAGTGACCATCAGGGCACCCCGCGCGAGATGCTGGATGAGCAAGGGGTACTGGTCTGGGCGCAGCGGCTGAAAACGTGGGGACAGGCAGAGAAATCGCAGGTGATGCCCTCTAACCACCCGGATTATCATGTTGATTGTCACTTCCGGTTTATGGGGCAGTTTGAGGATGAGGAAAGCGGGTTATACTACAATCGGTTCCGCTATTATTCGCCGGAGACGGGGCAGTATATTTCGCCAGACCCCATAGGCTTGCTGGGAGGGCTGAATCCTTACGGATATGTGCACAATCCACTGTCTTGGGTCGATCCACTGGGATTAACAAGTTGCCCTCCACCAGAAATAAAAGCTACACAAATCGGATTAAGAAACCCTAAACAGATTGATGGCATGAAAAAAGATATGCTCGATGGTACTTTTGATTTTTCTCTTCCAAAAAATCAGGTTGGTGGTTTTGTCGACTCTAGCGGAACTTATTATATGGGAGAAGGACATCATAGAATGGTTGCAGCCCAAGAAATATATAAAGAAACAGGCGATGTTAAATATATTAATAAGCTAATAGAGAATGGTACATGGACAAGGACAAATTCACCACCGACTGATGCTAGGGCTATGCCATCAAGAAGTTTCTTTAGTAATTTAAGAAACAAATTAGGATTTTAAGAATGAGAAAAATAAGTATATATTCAAATATGTTATGTAAATCATTGTCTTACATAAGAAATGTACAAACGCATTCTTGCTTTAGAAAGGCCTTTGATAAATCTTGTTACATGGAGGCTGAACTATTACATAACATTGTTACATCTCTTACCGAAGAAGACATGACAGAGCATGATGTGTTTTTTTTAAATAATCATGCGAGATTTTATTTAGAAAATGCTCGCGATAAAGAGTGCGTTAATTACCATTCTCATGAAAATGATATAAAGAATTTATTTAGTCTTGTTCCTGAGCATCTGAAAAACCAGCTTGAATGGCCGGGGCCTCAATAGTAGTTTTTACTATCAGAATATAGCCGGAAAGATCCCCGTGATCTTCCGGCTTCGTTCTTTTTTAAGAGCGGCTCATTCCCTGCCTTTAGTTGCTTTTGTAGTCACCAATCAGTTCCCGCATCCGCAGCTTAATTTCACTGAGCTGGTCTTGCTGGCGCTGGTATTGTTGTTTGATGGTGCGGATGGCAGAAAGTGGATTACTCGATCATCCGATTATCGTTGAAACCGCTTATGGCACGATTGTGCTGCGGGCTGAACTGCCCGTATTATTGGCCTGAGTAACCACAAAGATAAATATGCCGGATACCGGATGCTGGATTCAGCAATCCGGTTTTTTATTTTCTGACGGTGTTCCCAATATTTTTATTGACACTCTGCCTGTTTAACAAAATCATTCAACAAACGAATAATTTCATCCAGACAATCTGTTGTGTATTTTTCTATAAATAGACAATCACCATAGCCCGATGTATTTTTATCATAATTAAATCTCTTAAACGTCAAAGTAAAAATACCCTCAACCCTTTTATATTTACCATACTCATTGCCTTCATAATATACATCAAAACAAGACCCATTTTTTTGTAATAACCAATAATACGATCAAAGGCTTGTTTCTGGCTAATTGTAACCGGAGAACCTTCAGAATAATAAGGGCGATCATCAAATAAACAATCAAACGTTTTATCATGCTGTGAATAAATGGGTTTACTGGAAACTGACAAACTTAACGGCCATAACCCGTGGCCAAACAGTCGATTGAATGAGCCTCTCTCCTAGCGGATAATATTAAATCACAATTGACAGGGTCGAAAACACCTATTTTCAATCCTGATTATAATAATTAACTTATTATCTGGTAATAACAACCCTCCCATCAATAATGGATAAATAGGGGCTGTAAGTTGCTAGTCTATCTGTATTTATTTTATCCATTATTATTGGGGAACGACCAAAAACCCCAGTTTCCAAACGAAATAATCGACCACCTTTGTATTTAACTAATTCAAAATCTTTCCATTTAGGAAGGGTTCTAATTGTATATTTTTTATTATCAGTCAGTCTATCAAAATTCATTGAATCAAAAAATATCCTGGGATTGCTATTATCAGCCATCGCCCATTCATCCCAGGGCGCGAGCATACTTTTTTAAAGTCTCTTGAATGAAGGCGAATGACATGATCTAATCAGCTTTATTTTCCTCTTCATGACTCACCTATGACTCTCATTGAACATTTATCCGTTGTGAAAGAAACCCGCTCTGATATCAATCGCCAGTATGATTTGGTTGATGTTATTTTCCTCGTTGTCAGTGCCATTATGGCAGGAGCCGAGGGATGGCAAGACATTGAGACTTATGGCCGGGCTAAAATTAAGTGGTTGAGAGAATACCGCGCCTTTCCTCACGGGATCCCCCGCCGACATACGATTGCGAGAATACTCCGGGCTATCGAGCTGGATCCGTTACTGGAAGCGTTGCTGAACTGGGTCAATGAACAGCGTGAGCTGGACGGAAAACCGATCATTGCCTTTGACGGAAAAGCCCTGAGACGGGCTTACCGGAATGAAAAGAAAAATGCGGTCCAGCTGGTCACTGCCTATGATACCGAACGGGGATTGGTATTGAGCCAGAAAGCCACGGCCACAAAAAAGGGTGAAATCCGTGTCGTTTGTCAAATGCTGGATATCCTTAATCTGAAAGGCAGTATTGTGACGCTGGATGCCCTGCACTGTCAGCGTGAAACCCTGGAAAAAATCAGTGAGAAGAAAGCGCATGTGGTTGTCCAGGTAAAGAAAAATCAGCCTAAGCTATGGGCGGCTATCCAGTCACAATTTCAGGCGGTGTTTGATGCGGGTAAAGAAAAGATTGTCACCGAAGTTAAGCAAGAAGCGCATGGACGTAAGGAAGAACGCTATGTTTTCCAGCTTAAACCTCAATTTTCCCCCGAAATGGCAGAAAAATGGCCGACAATTCGCAGTATCATTGCGGTTGAACGGCATCGGTCAGAAAAGGGTAAAGGCACGGTAGATACGTCCTACTATATTAGCTCGCTTTCTCCCCGGCACAAATTATTAGGACACTACATTCGCCAGCATTGGCGGATTGAAAATAGCCAACATTATATTCTTGATGTGGTTTTTAAAGAAGATGATTCACGTATTGTACTGGACGGCGCCATTGAAAATTTGGCGCTATTCCGGCGCATCGTGTTGAATATGGTCAAACAATGTGACTGTGGTGCTCCCAGCCAAAGAAATAAACTTAAAAAAGCAGGCTGGAGTGATGATTATCGTGCACAAGTGTTCTTTGGATAGATATTAACCAAAGTATGCTCGCGCCCTGCATTCATCCCATGCAGGTTTACTCATTTTCCATAATTGATCGAGATCCTTATGTGAAAGAGTATTGATAATTTCTTGATAGAAATTTTTAATTGCAGGGAGGTCATTTTCTGTTACCGGACGTGCTTTAGTCCACATCCAGTCGGGTAGTCCATTCAGGCTAAATGATTTTCTTGCCTTGTAAAAGCCTTTATCACCAGGTGCGGTTGCCATCCCCGTGAATTCAAACTCTGTTCCTGTTCTTCCTTTTTGATTTAGTGACTCTGATGTTAGAGTATTCCCCTCCTTATCCACAGTCAATTTGATATGACTGATTATTTCCTCATCACCGACAGCGGATACTTTTTTTAATGTGGTTTCACACCGGGCGTTGGGATCAAATTTATTTGATTTTTCAGATGTTCTATCCTTAAAAAGTAATTCTATGGTATTAGTACCATTTTCCAGAAAAGCGGTCGCATTTAAACCACTGGATTGGACACCATGCGTACCAGCACCACGATTATCCATAGCAGGCATACCATTTACACTTAAATAGCAAAAACTTTTGCTTGTATTCATTGAGAGTAAATATTTATAGTCCATTTCAGGTTTACCTAATGCGTTATTTGAAACAATACATGTAAAAAATAGAATACTAGCCCAACGAAATCCGATATGTTGACTCTTCTTTAGACAGTGGTTTGTGGAATATCCATTCTTTTTCAGCATTTGTGTTTATTCCTTCTTCTCTCTGTTCATCATTATCTGTATCGCCTTTCTTACCTACACCAAAAGCCAATTCTACATTTACCATCGCTTTTATACCATCATGGTAAAGTACCAAATCCAACACTTTTTCATTTTGGGAATTTGTGGCATCCCCAATCAGCGCCCTGTTAGACTCCCAGACAAACATAACGCTCAAGTCACCACTGAGGATTAAATCTAACTGCACACCATAAAATGCCCCATTCTTACCTTGCTTGACCTCTTGTTCGAGTTCCTCTCCCGCTTCACGTATTTTAGCAACAACTGTATCAAGTTTAAAATAGGCGGAAAATATCTGAAGAACATCAGCTCGTAGTTCTAAACCTATTAATGGTATTGCAGCAATATCCGCATTAAATTTACAGAATAGTTGATATTTATCACTGTGTGAAAATTCATAATATCCGCAAATGCCAACTTCCTGAATTAGTTACCAAATAACGGCTTTAACAATATTATTTATAATCAAGATCGAAAATTAATTTCAATCTTGATTATATATTTTAACTATGGATTCATTCCATCTAAAGGAAAAATAAAGAAAGATTCACATTCTTTCGAACTGCAACCTAAATAAATAGATTCCTTATTATTTTCAAGCGTAGTTATACCTCCTCCATTGATATAAAAACTCCACATTTTATTATTTATCTTTGCTTCTCCATTTATATTACATGGAGTTTGATAAAAAACATCATATGGATAATATTCATACTCTTTGCTGTTCTTAAAGATCTTCTCCACATCTTCTTTACTTATCTTCCATTTTTTACATTCATTAACAATATCTTCATCTTCACTTTTTGTTAGCTCTAAACCTGTTATATTAACCACCTCTATTTTATTATTTATTGAGTAAACGCAAGGGCTAAATATCATTAAAATAAAGATTAGCACCTTCGCCTTCTGTTTTATAAGATATTTTATCATGCTCATATATATCACCATTACCTAAATTATAATTACATTTTAATAAACCAACCAATTTTTTAATGGATTCATTTTGTTGTATGGTTGCCTGATCCCAAGATTTAGATACATTATTATAGCCCGCAACAACCTCAATTCCTACACTATCATTATTCATAGGGTATCTATCAGGGTATGTTTTTAGTTTTTCGTGGTCATGAATTTTTTTCGGATTCCATCCAAAATTCTTTATTTTTATTGCTTCATCTGAATCACAACTATTTTCTGCTATACACTTAGATCTTATTTTTCCTATATGATATGTATATTGTTTTAAACTAGCAGTTTGTTTTATTGTACCATCCTTGTCTATAATAAAATGCGTCCCAACACCCGTTGATTTGAATGATGATATAGCTGTTGACATACTTGAACCTCCTGTCCTATGTAATACTATAGCATTTATTGTACTCATTTCACCATGTTCTAAAGCACTAACATCATCTTGAATTATATCAGTGTTTTTAAAATATCCATTATCATTAACATATGGGATCTTACTTAATACATGCTTAACAAAATCCTCTCTTGCTTCTGGAGGCGGGCACATGGCACAGGCTTTACCAGCATTCCATATATTATTTTCATCATGCTCAGATAATTTTCTTATTAATTCTTCCTTTTTGTTGAAGCAGATACTATCATTGAGCACTATTAACAATGTTTTTTCTTTTTCGTTGATAGGTTTCATCTAATATTCCTTTTAACGATAAATTAACTGGTTTTAATCAAGATAAATTAAAAATGTGGGTTAACTATTGTTCATAAACTGCCACCCTTTCTCATACAGTTCAAAGTAGATACAAATGGATTTTCTCAAATATCCTTACCCAATATTCACACTGCCGCCGCCAATCACAACACCGCCACAATCAACGGCATCCCCGGTTCGGGCGGCCGGTTTCCCCTCAATAAAGACGGAGCCGGAACCTCCGGCGATCGTCCGTGAATGTGACGCATGGGGAGCCAGTGCGTC
>NZ_MUBK01000051.1 GCF_002127545.1 Xenorhabdus beddingii | reverse complement strand
CAGATTTACCCAAATAATGGCGGAACTGTTCAAATACGGTCATAATGATTTCAATTCCTTCGTTACGGCCTTGTCAATCTGAGACCTCATTTCATCGAACCCCAGCTTCAAAAACTCTTTCTTCGCCGTAGCCCTGCGGAAACTCTGCTTCACATTCGGGTCGTGGACAAAAACAGCATAAGACGCTGAATAGCCGACACGACCGGTAAACAGTGTTCCTTTCACCTCCACATCACGGAACTGAGAGTTAATCAGCGTCTTGGTATCAATCGGCGTATACACCGCCGCCTGTCTCCCGCCGATATCCAGTGCGCGATGCATAGCCCTGTTGACTTTCTTTGATGTGATGTTGCCAACCAGCATATTCAGGTCAGCAACAGCACGGTTAATGCCAATAACCTTTACTCCCATGTCACACCGCCGTTGTTAATGTGTAGTCATCCTTTCCGCCGTTAATATCGCGATCACGGTCAACGGCTTTGATTTTACTGGCACCGGCCACTGACGGATCACGTCCGCTGTGTTTTCCGATAGCAATATAATCATCCTGCGTGGCTTCGCTGTATTCCGTCCAGATGACGTTTTTGATGACAATTTCAGTACCGACAGTTTTTGTTCCATCGCTCATCCTGCTTCCGTAATCACACCGGATGTGGATTGGCTCCGAGAACTCCGGTTTGCCGTACCCGTCCTTACCCTTCACTTTCCAGATTGTCGCCCAGCCCTTGCAGAACCGGCGCAGGATTCTACCCATATCATCCCCGGTTCACGTCAAACTGAATAATACCGACAGGTCGGTCAATCGGCAGATTGTCCGTGCATCCTGCTGTATCCAGCGCGGATAACAATTTCAGCAAAGATTTCCTGCCGTCTGCAAAATACTGGTATGAGACTGACGCACCGGACGGAGCATGTTCTGATGCTATTTTACGGACATCAGCAGCGGACAGAATGAGGATGACGGAGTACACCTTAATCAGTGTCATCACCGCATCCGTGTACCCTGCCTTGTCAAGGCAGTCGTCAATACTGTCAACCACAGACATAGCAGCGGTAATCACAAAGTCAGGAGCCTCAAACCCCATCATCTCAAGCTGCTCATGAACCTGATCAATGCCGATCTGCATAACCATCGTTTCCTCCGGTTGTTAAGGGGCTTTCGCCCCTGTGGGTTACTTGATGTCACCAGCAGTAGTTGCGGCATCTTTACCGAAAGTCACCATAACACCAGCAGTATCTTTAATGCTGGTTACTATCTGCTTCCAGTTTGCCTTGGTGCCGAGCTGATCATTCGTTGGCGACTTGATGCTGTCTTTCGCCCATTGATAACCACGCAAACCAACAGTAAAATCGTACTCACCCTGCATCAGTGCCTTGATATTCTCTTGACCCAGAACATCTTGGGCTTTCATGATGAGCGGTGAAGTCTGGACAGCAGCAGCACCAACAACCAGACCTAATGAATGCTGTTTTTCACCATCAGACAGGGCAGGAATATCTGACACGACAAAACGACGCCCAAAGCCATCCTGTTTGATGGCTACGTTGCCAATCTGGAACAGCTTGTTGGCATTGGACAGCGTTTCGTCCATGAAGTCATTAAAAGTTGCGCCATCCATCAACCACGCAATAATGCGGGAATACGCATCACCAAACGGACGTGTTGCACGGTTCAGACCACGCAAAGAAGGCGCTTTTTTCTCTGTTGACAGATCAGTAACGGACTCAGTGTTTCCAGAGATAGCAGCTTTCAACGCAGCACCCGTAGTATTCAGGTAGTCTTGCAACATAGCTTCAGCAGACTGAGCGGCTACAACTGCCGACGCCTCTGAAACATCCTTACCCAGACGCTTCATCATGGTTGGCGTCACAGAAACAGGACCAATACGACCATCAACCTTAACCATGCGATCCAAGATTTGGCCCAACTCTTGCGGGGTTAAATTGCCTGAGCCATACGCATTACGGCGCTGAGCTAAACCTCCCAGCAACTGCCATGATGTTTGCTCAACAAAGTCACCAATATGGTCACCATCCCCGAGCACTAACGCACCGCCCGATGCCTCATTAAACTCACGAACAGCCTGGGCAACCAGCTCAGTCGCGGCGGTAGAAACTTGTTTTTGAAAAATATGTAACGACATGTTATTCCTCTGATTTAGCAATGATTTCACGAGCACGATCAACTAATGGATTTGTGCTTTTGGGTTTATCACCGCCTCCGGCTGGTGTTTTCCCCTTGCCGCCGTCACCCCCGGTTCCAGTGGCCTTGCTGCCGATAATGACCGGAGCAAATAATTGGTTACTGCGAAACTCTTTTTCGAGTTCATCAATGGTAAAAGCTGACGGCTGACCGCCAGCATCAACAACGCGCGTTTTTCCGTCCTCAACTGTCAGACGAGACTTAATATGCGGCATGATTAATGGGGCGCTATCACCCGCGAGTTTTGTCGCCAGTGACTGCGCGACGTTATCCACCAGCAATGTGCGCAAATTGCCGTCTTTTTCTTCGAGCTGCGTCAGTAATTCCTTTTCACGTGTAGTTAGCTTTTCAGACCAGCTTTTCTCCAGCGCTTCAATATCCCCATTTTTTCGGGCTTGTTCTTCTGCGGCTTTTTTGGCGGCTTCTTCCGCTTGACGGCGTTTTTCCTGCTCCGTTTTTTTCTCAGAAAGCAGCTCATCGACTTTCTTTTGCAGACCGGAAACATCGGGGATCTCCGGCATGCCCTCAATCTGTAACTGATATTTGTCACCCTGCGCTTTGTACATGGCTTTTTGTTCATCAGTTAATGCTTCAAATTCTTCTTTTGTTAATAAAAACTTAAACATCGTCAACCTCGGGTTTTGATGATGTAGTCACTGACTACAGGTAATAAAAACCCGCCGGAGCGGGTCATTTGAGTTCGATATCTGCCTTTCTGAAGGCGTCAGGTATGATTTTTTTTAGCTCTTTCAGCGTCATTGGCCTGAAATATTTATCGAGTTGCAATTTAGCGAACCGCTCAGGCGACAACCCACCGTCACGGAACAATTGCGCCCTGGTTTTGCCGAGCACAATGTCCTGCCTGTTGGCTGGCTGGCGGTAAAGCCACTCGTAATAAGTCTCTTCACCCCACTCAGAATTACCAACCGGCTCCGTTACAAACAGGTTTGCGTATTTATCATCCAGCACCGGAAGTAAGCGGCTGCGACAGTTAGGATGCAGCGGAGGCCGTGGCCCCTCACCAAGCGGATAGCGGTTACCGGACAGCGACCGGCACACTGCCGATGTTTTGTTATCCAGTATTGCGCTGAATTCCTCATACTTAATCAGGTCAGGATTTTCTTTGTAGAAATCCGTTGCCGCCACGCTGTGAGCATGCTGGAGTGTTGTTCTGGCAACCATCTGAAATCCTCTTGCCACCCTGCCGACTACCGCCGCTGCGATTATCAGAGGTTCAACTGAAGTTCCGTTAATCGATGATTGCAGATCCGATATGCTGCCTCCTGATGACAACGACATCACCGCCTGATTTTCTATCTGCTGTACTGCTGTATCAGCCCATGACGCGATAAACTTAGCGAGAAACAGGGAGCCATTCCACCCTGACAGGGACAGAGGTGTGTTTTGCACATCTCTGCATACTTTGTCATCGTCAGCCGAATTAACGCTTCCGGCCAGTGAGTTAAATCCGTGATATTCCGCATTCGCCATCACAACGGCGGCATTGATAACTTCATCAAGTAACCTGTCAGAATGACCGGCAAGAACAGGTTTTAGTGATTTTCTCAATGCATGAGCTATTGATTTTACCCTGCCGACAGAGGAAACATTGCCGGAGAATCCAGACAGCGCAGATGCTACAGCAGCGCGAATATCTGACACTAAATCACGCGTATCTGCTGTTGATGATTTCAGCCTTTCCAGCATGATCTGAACCATCAGCGCATTATCAAGAATGCCGTTCGCCTGCATGACTTACACCCCCAACATATTTGCACCTCTGGTCAGTTCCAGTTCATCCACAACATCCTCAGGCTTCTCATCCTGCGGAACAAGATTTACGCCCTGCATATACCGGACAAAATCCACAATCCGCATGTTGCCGGACTGAACTGATGCCAGAAGTACTGTAATTGCTGCCGAATCAAGCTGAGCAATTTCATATGTCTTGTTGAGTTCCACTGAGGCCTCGCCAGCACCAGCAAACTGAATGCAGAACTGCAATGCTCGGTTGAATGCCTGCTCAACATTACCGGCGCTCAGTGAGAGCACGGAGTTATCCGTCTGTGCCTCATCCTGAGCCTGTGTTGCTGTTCTCGCGGATGTACCACGCTCAATTAATTTAGCGCCCAGCATTGCCATCTGCTTTTCCCGTCGCTCGGCTACGGAAATCTGCATGGTTCGTTCTTCCGGCTGGGCGAATTTCATATCACCTCCCTGCGGTAACAGAACGCCTTTGCGGGAACCAACAGTAAATCCGTCTGACATGTGGTTTTTCACCCAATCATCAGTGAGACCTGACAGTGCAACCATCGGTTGACCCACTGTGTGTGCGGACTCAGCGATGTCAGCTTCCATCTGATAATGTTTGATATTCACATAGGCAATATCAGCCAGCGGCGGCGCATCGGGGGTGTGGTCATTATTCGATGCCCCAACCCACGACCACGGCAATTCAGGTAACGGACGACCGGACGAATCTTTAAGCTCAATCCAATCTTCGGCGATTAAGTCACCGCCGTCCTGATACCAATTTCGCGAATACGCTTTACCCTCAATGAGCCGCAACTCAATCCAACGGTCCATCATCTGTAAATCAAAATAGTCTGATTCTTTGGGTTCTTGATAATGAACGACAACCAATGATGTTTTTCCATTAGTGGCTCGCCAGTTGATAATCTGCTTTGCGGTGAACAGTCGAATATACGGACGGCCTTTGTTTGCCTCTGATTGAATGCCTGCGCCTGAAAAATCGGTCAGTAAGCCCGCTCGCCCGCGCTGTAACACTTGTGATAAAGCGTCACGTATCATTTGTGTTAGTGGCTGCCCCTCACCGCTAATATCCGTCTCCAGATATTCAATGCCACCTGAGATATTGATTTTTACAGGTTTATTAAAGGCAATGCCCAACAACCCCCACAATGTCCGCCCTGTAGCGTTAATAAACGACGCCCGGAGAAGATAGCGTTTATAACGCTCGTTATTTGGGTCGTCTTTGTCTTTTCTGTCTGCCGGGTGGGGCAAATACTTCTCTCTCCGGCTTTTAACAACGCGTTCGCCATCAACACAATCGCCGATCATGTTCCACTCAGGCAGAAACTCGTTGTACGCCGGGTGCCGGTAATCAACGTTGGTATTCATGTTAGTTCCAGTTGAAATTGATTTTCTTGGTTAAACGTTTTTGATTGTTCTTAGCGACAGCAAAATAACGGAAGCCATCAGCTCCATGTGATGTGAAGTCATGGAGCGGCTTATCTTTCCAGCAGCCGCGCTTGTCATCCCATTCTTTGCGATAGCTTTCCAGATGAGATATGCCCTCAGCGCACTTCTCTTCATCAAATGCACAGTTAGGCAAAATTTCACGTACTGATTCAATGCCGGTATCAACACCCACCTTTGGCACGACCTTAAATATCATTGAGTATTTCTGACCATCGATCTCATATCCCTCTCGCGCCAGTTCGCGACGTGACTTGGCATCAGAGCCGAACTCTCGGTTATCGATATCATGTGGCCCCCAGTGCTCACCGTATGTGTAGCCTTTATCTTTTAGCACCTTCATGTAATGCCGTAAGCCTTCACCGGAGTTTTCGTAATAGTCAATGATATGGAACTCTTCACCCACTTCACGAACGAACCAGATAGCCGTTGAGTCACCCACCCCAATATCCCAGAATGTATGGACAGGCAGATGTGAGTTATCCGGCAATTTTCCAATGCGTTTGTTTTCGTACAACCAGCGGAACTGTTTAGCGTAGTAAGCGCCCTCAACTGATTGCTGAAATGCCTCGGACGGGATAGATGGATATTCCCGCTTCATGTCATCGCCTAATGTCTTCTCTTTGGCGAGATACCAAGCCTGTTGGCGTTCTGTCAGGTTGATCCCATGCTTTGCCTTAATTTCAGCAAAATAATCAGCCAATCGCTGTGGTATTGGCTCTACCGGATCAATGGCATAGAGTGGGTTCTTCCACCACGAGAAGAAAAAGAATTTCCAGTCAAGATTAGACAACTGCTTACCTTGTATTTGTGCTTTCTCGGCCGTCTGGCAGTAGTCAAAAAAGTAACCGGCTCGTCCTTCCGCTGTACTTTCAATCGTCGTGAAACAATCGGTTGATACCGCTTCAAATGCACCCGTCACTATTTCGCGCGCCTTATGGGGGAATTTGGCACATATCTTCCCGAACTCAGAGACATGCAGATAACGCAATGTGCCACCACGGAATGAGGTTGATACATAAAGTGACCCGCCTTTACGAAAGACCAGTTCA
>NZ_MUBK01000050.1 GCF_002127545.1 Xenorhabdus beddingii | reverse complement strand
CGACCCCACTTAGCCCTAAAATATCAAACGCCCGATGACGTACATCATCAGGCGGTGATGAGTAAAATAAGTGTCAACGTATATCAGGACTAGACACTCAAATCACCTTTCACTATTTGTTCACTATATTTTTTCACTATATTTTTTGACCTCTCATTTACTTTTTTTGCCCACCAACGACCGGGACAACATTCACTTTTCGATCATATCTTGCCGTTTGAGTAATGTTTTTATGCCCAGTAATTTGCTGCTTTTCTGACAGCGATCCCTCAAGGTCGGAAACGCCTTTTGCTTTCAGGTCATGAAAGGTGAAATTAAAGTCCAGCTCCGGAAAAGTGTCTTTTGCGATAGCTTTCGTTTTTTTCCAACGGCTGTTAAAACCATCGCGGGTATATTTTGATCCTTTACGCTGGTGGAGTACATAAATGCTACTAACGCCGTTATCAAGAGGCAGGGTTTTACTCATTGCCACAGCGTCATCTAACCGTTCGGTCCACGCCTTGATTTGTGCAACCCCTGTTTTTCCCTGTTTGATAAAAATCCCCTCTTGTTGTACCTGCGCATAGGTCATCGTTAAAATGTCCGCCTGTCGTGTACAGCACAAGTATGCTAGCTCCATTGCCACTTTAACTATAGGTGGCGCAATGGAGTAGAGTGCATTGTACTCTTCATCGGTAATATACCGGTCACGCGGAATTTCTTTGAATTGCCGCACGCCCTTGCAGGGGTTACTGCGCACGATCCCACGCTCATAGCCCCAGCCAAACACGCGCGATAGGAAGTTCTTCTCGCGGTTGGCTTGGGTCTTGGCTTTCAACCCTCTTTTATCCATGTACTTGCGAACATGCTGTGGTTTAATGTTATCCGGCAACATGTTCCCAAATACAGGTAAAATCTTACCCGCATATTTACGGTAGTCCTTTTGGGTTTCGTTGGCTAATGCAGAAAACTCAGCAGAGAAAAAAAACGCATTAACTAGACCGGTGAGCGTTTCTTCATTTTTCTGATCAGCGAGCATTTTTTCATAGGCAACCCACACTTCCGCCTGAGTCGCAGAGAAATCACACAGACGGACTGTCCGATTGTCGTATGTCTGAAATTCAAACGCCGACCGCCCCCGTCGAACTCGCGGGGGCATCCAGTTGTCTGCGGGGTTTTTACGTTTTCTACCCATCAGTCTAACGCTCCGAAATTAGGTTCCTGGGGGGCAGGAGCATAGTTTCTAATCCGCTGTGACAGGGGGTTATTAAAATGCTCCCACGTGGTTCGTGGTTTCCCGTCTTTTCGAACAATAAAAAATATGCCGGCTTCTTTTAGCGATGCACACTGCTTAGACGGGATTTGATAGCCCGTGATTTCGGACATATCGGCATCACTAATGATGCCGGTTTTCACACCCATTTTGACCTCGATTACCTGTTAACCGTTCGGACTGAGCATCACCGTTGCCTAAACAGTGTTGCATAAAATTTTGTCGCGGAATGTTGCTACCTCTTCTTCATAGCCTCTAGTAAAATGTCCTGCACTTCTCGTTTAGAATTACGCCGCTCCATCACCAGCTCATCCATCGTGCCGCGAGCAATAATGTGGTAAATAAAAACGGGTCGGTCGTGTCCGGCCTGAGCCTGTCGGGTAGGGCCGATACGTTCAATGATTTGCTGGTACTGCTCCAGATCCCACCAGTGAGAGAAAAATACCAGAATGTTGCCTCCGTCTTGCAGGTTCAGCCCGTGCCCGGCGCTGGCGGGGTGGGCGAATAACACGGGGATTTTCCCGTTGTTCCAGTCGCGCAGAGTCTGTGGATTGTCGTCCAGATGGCGGCCTTTCGGACAGGCTTTCATTAAACGTGCTAAATCGTGTTTCCAGTGATAGGCGACCAGTACTGGCATGCCGCCCGATTCAGCAATAATACTGTCCAGTGCCTGTAATTTGACGTCATGCAGCTCTGACCATGCGCCAGTATCATCGGTGTACAAAGCGCCAGATGAGATTTGCAGACATTTAACCGTCTTGGCGGCAGCGTTAGGCGCTTCAATGCCGACGCCCTCCAGCTCCAGAAACATTTCTTTTTCCATTTCTTGGTACTGGGTACGCGCTTTTGGCGGCAGTTCAACATGAATGACGTTGTGAATAGGCTCATCAATGTCGAACCAGTCCGCCGCGTCCAGTGAGATAGTGACGTCGTTCAGCGCGGCTTGGATTTGCTCTTGCGCAAAATCCTTTGGTTTTAAATCGGGCCAGTGTTGCCCGGGTCGTTGGAAATTGTTAAACCAACGACCCGTGAATGCGCTGTACGTCCGGCCTAACCGTTCGCCTTGATCGATAAACCACGACTGCCCCCACAAATCCAGTAGTCCATTGGGTGCTGGCGTACCCGTTAAGTTCACCCAACGGCGTACATGCTTATGTGCAACTTTCGCCAGTGCTGCGGCTCTTTTACCCCCTTTACGCAGCCTGAACGATTTTAGCCGGGTGCTCTCATCGGCAATGACGGTAGCGAACGGCCATTTATTCCCTAGTGTTTCCACCAGCCAGACGAGGTTATCGTAGTTGGTGGTAAAAACACTGGCATTGGTATTTTTGAGTGACCCAGTGCGCTCTTTGGCGCTGCCCACAATCGGAACCATTTCTATATTGTGTAGATGGCCCCATTTATTCGCCTCATCCGGCCATGTGGAGCGAGCCACACGTAACGGGGCTAATACTAGCGTTGGTTTAGTTTCGCTACCGGACATGTACAAATCTTCCAGCGCGGTTAACGTTGCTACTGTTTTGCCCATACCCATTCCCGCCCAAATATTTGAGCGGGTGATGTCGATTTCATGATTAATAATGATGTTTTGGTAGGGGCGAGGGGTGAATTGCTTCATAAATTACCCTTACCTTACACGAACAATAATATTACCTGCGCTCGTTTCTTTTAGCGTAACTACCCGTTCGTCTTGGGGTATTCGAACAATATAAAATCCATTTTTATCTCTATCAGTTTTTTTTTACGAAATCACTAACCACAGTCATAACGTAACCGATATTCGCATCGGCTGGTGCGTCAATCATTATTTTCATGGATATTGTATTCCGTGTCGTCGGCTTCGAATGTAATATATTTAAGCCCCTGGTGCTTTTGCGCTTTTCGCAATTCTGCAACAAATTGCTCTTTTGAATAACCCAACGCGTTCACGACAGCATTTAGGGCGTTTTCATTTACCAGAAATTCGTCTACTTCTACCGTGATTTCTTTTTTATTGTTCATCCTCATTTCTCCGGGTAAATTTATCGTATAGCGAATCTAATACTAATTCTTTTGTAATATCCGGCATTATCCTATTGGTCTCCTAATTTTATAAATGGAATTTTGAGTTTTTATATAACCGTCCGATTCATACGTTTCGGCATTCTGAACTAATGAAGTGATTATTTCAGAGCCGGCGGGGAATCGCTTTTTGCTATCGTTGAATACTTTGCCAAATGCTACGGCTTTACCATCCTGACCTTTCGAAAAATCCGTTATCTCTATTTCTGCGGTGTGTTTCATGTAATGTTATCCTCTCTTATAAAATGTCATCCAGTGCGTGTAACTGCGCTTGCCCGACGGGTGCCCAATAACAGGTTTAATATCGGTTAACGCCAATATCTCACGGGTCTTTATTTGCGTTTCATTCCATTTGAAGATTAGCGTTCTTTCTGGCCGCAATACCCTAAACGCCTCTTTAAAACCCTGAGCTAAATCATCACGCCACATATCGCTACTCAGTGCACCGTACTTCTTCCTTTGCCAACCATTCTTACCTGCTCTGATTAAATGAGGCGGGTCGAATATAACCAAATTAAACGATTCATCATCAAATGGCAGGTTTGTAAAATCGGCTATCAGATCAGGGTTAATATCTAATTTCCTGCCATCGCATAAAATATGTTGCTCTCTGCGAATGTCACAAAATAAAACGTCAGGGTTAGATTTATCGAAATAAAACATTCGAGAACCACAACACATATCGAGAATAGGTTTATTCATTCAGTATTTTTACCTCATATTTTATCCGTCATAACATCCGCACGGCATATCATGATCAACATCATCCATACCGTAAACGGCTTCAGTGAGCCATGCTGAATACATCAGCAAAAATATGAAGAGGTGTCCAATGGAACAAATTATCGGAATTGACCTGGCAAAGCGAGTGTTTCAATTACATATTGCATCCCCGCTTGGAAAAATGATTAAAAATACGGTGGTTTCACGCGATAAACTGACGGCTTTCATTGCGCAACAACCCCCTTCAAAAATTGTAATGGAGGCCTGTGGAAGTGCCAATTACTGGAGTCGCCAATTCAAACGGCTTGGGCATGAAGTCAAACAAATCAGCCCTCAATATGTCGCGCCTTTCAGAATGGGCAGTAAAAATGATAAAAATGATGCGATTGCCATTGTAGAAGCTGACAGTCGTCCGGGGATGCGATATGTGCCGGAAAAAACGATAGAGCAACAAGATATTCAATGCCTGCATAGAGTTCGTCAGCGGCTGATGAAAAACCGGATTGCACTGATTAACCAGATACGCGGATTAGGGCTGGAATATGGCATTGCCATACCGGAAAGTGCTCACAAGGTAGAACAATGTTTACCTGACCATCTGGAAAATGCTGAAAATGAATTGACAGTATTGAGTCGTCAGTTGTTTCAAGAATTGTTGTTTGAATTAAACGACCTTCAGCAACGTCTGAACGAACTGGATAAGCGTCTTAACCATCTGAATACCCAGCATGAAGATATCCGCAGACTGTTAACATTACCGGGTGTTGGGCCATTGGGCGCTTCAGTTCTGATGATAACGCTGGGTGATGGTAAGGATTTTAAAAATGGCCGCCATTTTGCCAGCTACTTAGGGCTGGTGCCCAAAGAACATAGTAGTGGCGGAAAAGTCAGACAGCTCGGTATCAGTAAGCGGGGAAATTCCTATTTAAGGGGAATACTGATACATGGTGCCCGTTCTGTCGTGTATAGACTCAATAAGCGGCCTGATGAACAATGTAATGAATTGCAACGCTGGCTAAAAGGTTTGATAGAGCGTAGTGGTGTCAATAAGGCGGTAGTTGCCTTAGCCAATAAGAATGCCAGAATTGCTTGGGCATTGGTTAACCAACAATCGGTTTATCTCCCTCAAGGAGGGATTATGTGATTGAAGTCCGTAATTAATAGATGTACTGACAGGTAGTACCGACTCTCTGTGAACCTGACAAATGGCTTAGTCTGTCAAGACTGTTGAAATAATGAGGACAGAGAGTGCGGATTTTCATCAGGGCTCTTTGAAGCCGAATATATGTTTGTGACTACTTTTGTCAGAAAAATATTTTCATCGACTTGAATTCGGTCGGTGTCCATATAAGTCATTTAATATCATCACCAGTAACTTTGTATTTATGTTGCATCCTCTTTAATTCGTTCATCAGATTTATTCCTATACAGTTGTCTTGCAAAACTGAGAGCCTGCTCTTTTGAATCGAAGCGGCCATAAGAATACTCGCCATCATTCACCTGGTATGTGGTGATATAGGCTTCGGGGTTTCTCTTGCGTAAAGGACGAATTAATAGCGTGCCAAATTTAACGCGGCCTTTACTTAATTCCTCTGGTGTTGGTAGCAATATCGGCATTTATTCTTACCTCCTAGTTATTATGTTGCCGGTTGATACATATTTAACTAATCATCCACCAATTTATTCACCTCTAACCAACTGGCTTTCCATCCTTCACGTTCAAATGACGGAATTTTCTGATTGGCGTCATAAACTATTTCCAGCCATTCATTCCACATAATCATGATGTGAGCCCGCTGTGTGCGCTCATTTTTGATGGGCAAACGACCGCAGCTAATTAATTTGCGGATGCTGCTTTCTGATTTTCCGGTGCGGCGGCGGAATTCATTGACCGTGATTGGATCTGGGATCTGAAACAACAGCCTCAAAAGTTTTTCATTCATGTGCTAATACTCAGCTATTTTCGATTGCGTCTTGCAGCATGGCGACCATATTGACCTGAATTTTACCTTTAGCCCCTTGCTTTGGGCGGATGATTATTTCCCCTCTATTGACCATTACTCGGCAAGTGTTTTCTGGTATGCCACTGAGTTCTGCATACTTACCAATTGAGACGTATGGTGAAGTGACGTAATAGTTGATAATGATATTTTTTATCATCTTGCCTATTCAGTTTGAGCTTGCGCCGCTCGTTTACCTGCCAAGTAATAAATGCGAGCCAGACTTGCTTTAGAGCGATTTTCTTCGCGTGCAATTTCTTCTAACTCAGCATCCTCTTCTAAGGACAGCCGTAACGCGACTTGCCTTTTAGAAATAACACCTCTTGGCAATCGCGACCGTCGATCATGCTTATCTTGTGTCATAATGTTATATTGTGATCCACTAAGTTACGTTAATAGGCAATTATTGATCACTATAGGTGTCAGATTAAAAGAGGAACGTAAGCGCTTGGGATTAAACCAGACTGACTTTGCTAGCTTGGCTGGTCATTCACGAGGTGCTCAGGCATGTTATGAAAGAGATGAAAAAGTTCCGGGCGGTGCATATCTACAAAAGTTAGCAGAGCATGGTTGCGATATTTTTTATATCCTGACGGGAAATAAAGTACCTCAGATCCAAGCCACAATATCCAACGAAGAACAAAAATTGATTGAGCACTATCGAGCCATGAGCAAAGAATCACGCTTAAACATGCAAGCGGTGGGATCTGCTTTTGCACATTCAGCACCTGACAAACAAGTCAAAAACAAATAGAAGTTCAAATTTTAATAATTTACACAATTTACACAATTGCTGGATTAACACAATAAGTGCAATGTGCGCCCCGTATAGGCTTCGATGGGGGTTAGCCCATTTAAAACCTTTCTTGGTGTCATATTTAATCTTAATTC
>NZ_MUBK01000005.1:52267-142923 GCF_002127545.1 Xenorhabdus beddingii | reverse complement strand
CGGGTCATGGGGCGTGTCCAGAAAATCCGCCAGATGCGGGGATGCTTTCGCCACCCGCCGCGCCAGCTCCCGCAGGTAGGCCAGTTCTTGCAGGTACAGGGATTCTTTTTTGTTTTGCATTATGTTGTATTTTCTTTCTAATGTTTGGGTGAATAATGAATCGGTAACTTAGGGATAAAGTTGATAGAAAATGCATGTTCAATCAGTCAAGGTGGTTTATTGTACATAAATATCAATAAAATTAATTAACCAATTAAGTCCGGTTTTTGTCTGATTTTGGCGGAATGTGGGGGGATGGGCGGAATTTGCATGGGCATTCAGGGAAAAATGCGGATGACGGGAACAGCCACGGTTTGACGCCAGCCAACCTAACCGTTAATATTCTTTTCTACAAAAACGATCCATCGCCTGTCAGGATCGCCTTCGGGTGGCGAAACAAAACTCCCGTAACCTGAAAGGGAGAGCAATATTGCGGTACATCTGCACACTTTTGGAAGCAGATATCGTTGGACACATAACCCATCGTCTGACGATGAAAGTTCTCCGGTTTTTTTATGCACCGGCTTATCACTCACTATCCGCAGAATTTTATCTGCCATGTTCCGACCGATACCGTTTTCATCGATCCAATATTCAATAGCGTCTTTTACCGTGACGGGCTTTAATGATTCCTGCATCGTTAGGTTAAATTGCAACTTTGGATCTTTACCGGAGGCCAACCAGTTACGGCATTTATCCCGCGTTTCACGGGCTTGCTTGAGAGGCATATCAGGATAGCGCCCAATGGTGAGACGGCTTAGTTTCTTTCCATCAAGTCGGTATGTAAAGACCCAACTAATACCACCAACTTTAGATAGTTTTGCACTCAACCCAGCACCATCGGCAAAAAATTCTATCTTATTGCTTTCTCTACCAAGTAAAGCTTTAAGTTTTTTGTCACTAAGTTTATTTAGTTCGTTAGCCATGATCGCCAAAATTATTTACGCAAATGTTTATACAAAGTGTGATGTAATAGTAGATAAACGTCAATAAACACTGAAACAATCCACAGTGAATAAGGTAAATACAATATTGATTTTAATCAGAAAAATAATAAGTACCAATAAACATCACTACATGATTATGTTTCATCGGTACGATATTCAACTACACGCTTATCAAGAATAACAAACATCCCGAAAACTGTGCGGCGTCACTTGTGCATGAGCGTAGCGATTACCAAGTGACGCTGCCGGGCAGCCAACGTCCAGAGCACAGCCAGACTGGCTTTACGCACACTTTGAACCTTGTATTACTGAGTGACAGACACTTTCACAGGCATTTTTCTGCCTTAATCCACTTATTCCGTTTATTTTTAACCCGATGCCTTGCAATAGGTCGATGCAGTAAAAAAGGAGAAATCACACCACGTCAAATAATGAGGCGTTCATCCTGACCGAAATCAGGCACTGAACGGGGAGTACTCCATCGCCGTACTGAGTACATCGCGAACTCCTGCAAAAACTCAACATAAACCTCGCCTTGCTACACATTATCTGACGCACCAAGGAGCGGTGAACCTGAACCGACACGCAGGGAATGTTTTGAAATAAATAAAAATGATCTGAAAATTACAGGAGAAATGCGGATAGCGAAGCGATCACGAACGAGAACAAACAATAAAGATTGATTTAGCCTTTCGTATTCTCCCCTGAGTTTGTGCGATGAATGGGGACAACACTCGCTGAGCCTTTACCTGAAAAATGGTTTTAAACGTCCAATGGTTAGGACGCTAGTTCCAATGGATTTTAAGTAGTGTGATGAACGGGGCGTTAGATTACACGGATTTATAACCGTTAAACTTAGTTGTTCGGTTATTGAGTCAGATAAAACAATCAGTTAAAGTAACCCCGCCATTAGCAAAATCTAATGGTCAAGGTGCGCGCTTATACACTGGTAAGAATTTTTACCAGTGTGCCTGCATTCGCCCTTTCAATGGTGATTCAGGCAGGGGAGGCTTCGGCCTCGCCGGAGTAAGCGCCGGTCTGCTAACCCTGTCTGAATCACCACCATCAATATTAATTAATGGAAGGGGTAGCAGGAATGAATAATAACGTTAGAAATGACTGGCATCAGGCCGACATTATTGCTGCATTACGTAAACGTGGTACAACCTTGGCGGCTGTCTCTCGTGAAGCGGGACTCAGTTCATCAACATTAGCAAATGCACTCAGTAGGCAGTGGCCTAAAGGTGAGTGGATTATTGCTAACTATCTTGAAATCCATCCCTCTGAAATCTGGCCGAGTCGCTATTTTGATCGGAGCGGGAAACTTATTGAACGAAAGATTCGAGATAAATCACTATAAAAGTAGTCAGTCCTCCATTTAAAAATCATCGGGAAGATAGCCGTAACGGGGTATCTTCTCACTTGCAGAGACAGTCGTCACTACTATCTTAATAACTTCTGACGTAATACGTTGTAACCTCTTCATAGGGCTGGAACGGTTAGCGAACTAACCTCGTTTTATTATGGAAGCACGGATCATAGGTCTTAACTATACCAACAGTATAATGAGATCGGTGATGTTTCTTAGCACAAAGTAAGTTGTATAGTAAATTGTATAAAATTAAAAATAGAATAAAAATTTATATTTAATATCAATTAATTAAGTATTGTGTTCTATGCCCTTCACTCAGTAAAATCAAGTGATTCATCAATATCTTATTTTCTAGAAATTGAGAGAAATCTTTCTAAACCTATATGGATACTGACAAATCAGTGGGACCGAAGTCCCACCTTTGTTAATTTGTATTAGTCGCGACTTTATCCAACTTTATGGGGTCAGTTCATAGGTGGGGGCTATTCGCTTGATTGAGATCGTGGCTAAGCTACCTAAAATAAATAAGAATCAATATCAAATTTATTCTTATTTGATTGACATATTAGTATTGCCACTTAGAATGCGAGTCACTTCTTACTCAATATGCTTAAATCCAGGTGTCACGATGAAAAAGATCCTGCCAATTGTTATTGCATCACTGCTTTCTGCCACCAGCTACTCTGCATTCAGTCAATCATCAGAATTAGTTACACCCAATTCAGTCATAGCTCAGTCTGGTGATTCTGTGACGGTGAAGCATCTCTCCGGTGAAACTCAGGTTAAAAAGAATCCAAAACGGGTCGTTTTGTTTGATTTCGGAACCTATGATTCAATGGAAAAATTGGGGTTATCCGATCGAGTGATTGCATTACCCATCGATAATGTACCTGAATATGTGCGTAGTGGCGTGTCCGCAAATATGCACAATGCAGGGGGAATGAAAACACCAAATTTGGAAAAATTAGCAGAAATAAAACCAGATTTGATTGTTATTACCGGGCGCCAAGGTTCTTTTTATGATCGTTTGTCACAAATAGCACCCACCATTGATTTAAGCACGGACAATAAAAATTATCGTTCATCTGTTGATAGCAATCTTAAGTTATTGGGTGAATTATTCAATAAGCAGGATGCAATGAAAGCACAGGCTGCTGATTTGGAAAAAACTATTGCGTCTGCCCAAGAAAAAGCGCAAGCGGTGAACAGTAAGGTATTGGTATTACTGCATAATGCGGGTGAGTTATACCCTAATAATTCAGCTATTGTTTACGATGTGATTAAGGCCCCTCGCGCAGTATTGCCAGCTAAATCAGACAGCAAAAGCCGAGTGGTGACGGCGGATATGATTGCACAAGCCAATCCTGATGTGATTTTTATTATCGACCGTAGTGAAGCAATCGGAGCCGGTAAGTTGGAAAAAACGCAGTTTGAAAGTGATCAAGTTAAATCCACTAATGCCTATAAAAACGGTAAGATAGTGTATTTACAATCTGATCTTTGGTATTTGTCAGGTGGCGGTTTGACCAGCATGACACAACAAGTCAATGCGGTTGCTGGTGCATTGTAATTTCACAGATTAATATTTATTTCCCTTGAATTCACCCGGTAATCTGGATATTTAGATTATTGGGTGAATCTATTATTTATTAACATAATAGATATGTTTGGTTTATCTATGATAATTTTAGGATATATAAAAGCAATAAATTTTATTCTTATCTTCTGGTCTTTCATAATAACGTGAAATATTTGATAATGTATTCATAAATCACCGTATTTTTTTTCATATAAATTAGCAATATCATCTTGTGTGCTAGTCAATAACTCATAAAAAAGAGGAATAAAACGGACAAAAATAGCAACGACGATGACAATCGAAGAAGAAATGATTAATGTAAATATGTATCCATAGTTTGTCATTATAAAGGGAATAAATAATAAGCCAAGGGGATTACCAATCCCAATGAGGGCATTGTGGATAGTTTGAATTTTTACCCGATTTTTTTCTGGGATGGCGATGGACCGGCTTGATTCTACACTAACATTATTCATCACTATTGCCATTCCCATCACAAATGCCAGAAGACTCCAAATAAAAATTTCATGGGTAAAAGACAGCAGAAAAAAGCAAAATCCTATCATAAAGAAAGAAAAGATAACACACTGAGCTTTTCCAATAATTGATTCAACTTTCTTTTGAAAATAACATGATGAAAAAATAGCGCCTCCCGCTGCACATCCTTCAATTAAACCCATTGAGATAGGTTTTCCTTCTGCAATTTTAACGATAAAGTAAGGAATGATCAGTGATGAAAATGAAACCAGAAACATATTGATTATCATCGAGCAAAAAGCCCACCAAGGTTCAAAACGATAATTCATAAATATTGCTATCGAATCCTTCAAGCTATTGTTGGGAAAAGATTGTTCGGAAAAAAATGGGGCACCTTTACAATCTAAAGAAATCAGGATAATCAAAGAAATTAATGAGAGCATTACAATGCTCCATATCATATTTTCAAATCCAATGGATTGATATCCCACCATGCCAATAGCGATGCCAAATAAATTATTTACTGATTGAATTAAAAACGTTTTTCTAAATACTTCGACGATAGCGTTATTCTCCACTATAGCGGGAATAAAAGCATTCACAACAGGTACAAAAAACGCCTCAACAAAACCAATACCAATAACGATAAACATAAATATCAATGAACTTATTTTCATGGAGTTAAACATAATAGTAGCCAGTGATATGCCTATAAATAAAAATATCAATTGGATAAGAAATCGTTTTTTTTCTGATTTTTCAAACTTATGTGCAAAAAAGATCCCAAATAGACTTTTTGACATAAAATAGAAGAAAAGAAAATAGGATGATAGCCATATGCTATCACTTCTCAGAAGATAAAGTGTCACAATAGCAATAAAAATACGCGATGAGAGTATATAGAGCGATTCAGCATAGCGCACTTTCCAGAAATCACTTGTCATTGTTTATATTATTCCTGACATGTTCATATTGATAGCCGCAATAGTCTAACGCTAATTATTTATAGTTACCTTATATTTTCTTTAAGTTAACGATTTAATATTAAGTGTTTTTAAGAATAATGATGAATTTAAAAGAAAAAAATAACTGAAAATGAAACGGGTTGTTTTTTTATGGAAGTTTTGCATAAGCTGATCATTGAACAAACATATATGAAGCTAAAATAGCTTCACAACTCACTTATTGTTCCCAAACTGAAACAATCAATCAAAACCATAACCTGCTCTTGCAGCGTGGAAAAACTGCGTTAGGATGTTTCAAAAGCATTCAATGAGGACATCGGCATGATTATCAGTTCAACTGAATTTAAGAATAATGACTTCTTGAAAAAAGAGTATGAATTTAATGAATTTGGTGGCAATGGTGATAACCGTTCCCCCGAACTGACTTGGGCTGATGCACCCGCCGGAACCAAAAGTTTTGCTATTACAGTCTATGATCCTGATGCCCCGACAGGCAGTGGTTTTTGGCACTGGGTCGCTTTTGATCTCCCCATTGAAACACAAGCCTTACCTGCAAATGCAGGGCAAAGCGATGGCAGCAAATTGCCAATGGGGACAATCCAAAGCAGAAATGATTATGGTCTGTTTGGTTTCGGTGGCTTTTGCCCTCCGGTGGGAGATAAAGCGCATCGCTATATTTTCACTGTACATGCCTTATCGGTAGAAAAACTGGGCGTTGATGCGGAAACAACCAATGCGGTTGCGCGTTTTATGATCCAGGCCAATACCCTGGCGACAGCGTCCATTACCGGTTACTACCAGCGTTAACTGATTGATTAATAATTCTTCCGTTTCTAATCAAGGGGATCAATATGAACAACAAAAAAATTCAATGGAACAATGGCTTACAGCAGGAAGCGGTAGAGATCCTCTCTCATGACGGAGGAATGATCGTCTGCCCAACCAAAGTTGGCTACATTATCATGACATCCGATGCGCAAGGTCTGGAGCGCAAATTCGAAGCTAAACAGCGTAACCGCAATAAACCCGGTGTTGTTTTGTGTGGATCTCTGGAGCAGTTGAAAGAGTTGGCCCAGATTAATGCGGAAATTGAAGAACTTTATCAAAGACATTGGGATGAAGATGTATTGTTGGGCTGTATCCTGCCTTGGAAAGAAGAAGCGGTAGCCCGTATCCCTGATGATGGCTCCAAAGAATTGATGATGGATCAGCGTGGTACGAGCTGTTTTGTGATTAAATTTGGTAAACCCGGTGAAATTTTGGCGAAAGAGCTGTGGGAGAAATACGGTAAGTTTTCTTTTGCCAGTTCAGCTAACCCATCCGGTAAAGGCAATCGTGGGTTGGTTGAATGTATCGGCGAGCGGATCGAAGAGCGGGCGGATCTGATTATTTCGGCTAATGACTATGTTAAATCTATCCAGCCAAATGAAACGGATCAAACCCGTTATGAACAGGGTGTGATGGTTTCCATGGTCGATGACAGTGGTAAATTAGTACCGTCGCAAAAGGGTCAGCGCGATATTACTCCGTGTCCGGTATTGATTCGCAAGGGGCTGGATGTGAATAAGATCATGGCGATGATGTCTGACATTTTCACGACCTGGGATTACCGCCACGGCAACTACTATTGATATTTTGTACTATTGATATTTTGCTCTTCTTTGCGGGTGCTATATTTTGTACGGGACAATAGCACCCGCGATGCACTTCTTCGTTTACGTGTGCTTCCTGTTTTCCAAATCTTGCTTCAGTTTATTCTGCAAAGAGTTTGCAAACTGCTGTACACGTGACGATAGCGTGCTCTCTGATTTGAACCGTATCCAGGCTTGATAGATATCCATATTCCATTCTGGCAGGAGCCGGATTAATTTCCCTTCTGCCACCGCCTCATGGGTGACATAATCCGGCAGATAGGCAATGCCCGCTCCCGCCAGTGCAGAACTCATTAATGCCACGCTGTTATTAATGCGAAACCGGCTGCGTACTTCAATATCCAGTTTGTATCTCTCTTTGCGAAATGGGAGGGAGATAGTATGTGCCGGGCCACGGAAGAGCAGGTAATCGTAACGAGGGAGATCTTCCGGTCTCTCTATGGATGAAAATTGACGTAAGTAATCGGGTGTGGCGTAAAGCCCCCATGTAATATCAATCAGAGGCTTGGTCAGTGAATGGTGTGGCATTTCTCGCCCAACGACAATGGCAATATCGCACTGATCTTCTTCCATATTAACGGTTCTGTCGGTCAACTCCAGATCAACGCTGATATGAATATTGCCGGCGATAAAGCTATTCAGGGCAGGGACAATACATTGACTGCCAAAGGATACCGGGGCAATCAGGCGTAAACTTCCCATCGGTTCTTCATGAAAATGGCGGATAAAATGTTCAGCGCTTTGGGCTTCGGTAAGAATTCGGTGGCAATATTGGTAATAGCTCATCCCGACTTCTGTCACCTGAATTTTGCGCGTGGTACGGTTGAGTAACTGAGTGCCCAATCTCACTTCTAACTGGGCAATCTCGCGGCTGACAGAGGATTTGGACAGCTTGAGCAATTTTGCGGCTTCGGTAAAACTCAACGTTTCTACTACGCGGGCAAAAACGACCATTGAGGTAAGATTATCAATATTATTCATGAAATAACCTAATGATTGACTCCGGGAATTGCCGAACAACATACCATATAACCGGTGAGGACACGCGAATATTCCTTTGTTGTTTCTTTCCCATTTTGCGAACGACTGTCTCACCACGGAAACAGTGAACGATACCCTCGTATTTCCCTACGATAAGGCGTCGTAATCTTGTTAGGATGGCAATCTATTGAGTCTGTTTTAATCTTTCGGGGGTAATGTGAGATGAGCCAAACTATCACACAAAAAATTCTTGCACGGGCAAGTGGGCGTGAACAAGTCACTCCAGGTGAAGTGGTTTGGGCGAAAGTGGATATTCTAATGTCTCACGATCCCTGTACGCCCGGTGTCGCCAGTGTATTTAAAAAAGAGTTCGGTCAGGATGCACGGATATGGGATCCCGAACGGTTTATTCTGATCCCAGACCATTTTGTCTATTCGGCAGACCCACAAGCCAATCAGAACATTCGTGTCATGCGCGAATTTGCTGCTGAACAGAACATAAAATATTTTTACGATGTTGGAACGCCCGACTATAAGGGCGTTTGTCATATCGGGCTTGCGGAAGGTGGACATACCCGTCCCGGTGAAGTGTTATTGGGCACGGATTCCCACACCGTCACTGCCGGTGCTTTTGGCGCATTCGCGATTGGGTTGGGTATTACTGATGCGGCTTATGCATTAGGCACGGGGGAAATTCCCCTCAAGGTTCCAACGACGATCCGCGTCAATTTTACCGGAAACAAGCCAGCCCATGTTTTGGCTAAGGACATGATTTTATCTGTATTGTCCGAATTAACCGTTGATGGCGCGACTTATCAGGCCATAGAGTTTGGCGGTAATGTCATTGATGAGTTATCGGTAGAAGAGCGTATGACGATTTGTAATATGGTCGTTGAGTGCGGGGCGAAAAATGGCATTATGGTGCCCAATCAGGCGACGCTGGATTATTTGGCAGAACGCAATTGTCTCCCTTTTGAGGTTGTCTATCCTGATGAAGATGCGCAGTATAGCCGGGTATTAAATATTGATGTTTCCACGATGCAGCCAAAGATTGCGAAACCGCATTCTCCGGATAATGTGGTTTCCATTGAACAGGTGGCTAATGTTGCCATTTCTCAGGCGTATATTGGCTCTTGCACCGGCGGTAAATTGGAGGATTTTGTTGCGGCAGCCCGTATCATCAAAGGGCATAAAGTGACGATCCCGACTTACGCAGTCCCTGCAACCAAAGAAGTTTTCCATAAAACGATCACGACCCAAATTGACGGGGTTTCTGTCTATCAGATTTTAAGTGATGCGGGAGTCAAACTTTCCTCAGAATCGGGATGTGCAGCCTGCTGTGGTGGCCCGCCGGATACTTTCGGGCGCGTCAATGATCCCATCTCCGTGATATCCACGACTAACCGAAATTTTGTCGGCAGAATGGGGCATAAACGCGCCAATATTTATCTCGCTTCCCCTTATTCTGTTGCTGCGGCAGCGATTACCGGCCATATTACAAATCCTGAGGAGTTTTTATGAGTGAGTTAAAGGAGCATATCATTCGGGGGGAGGTTTATGTCTTGACCGATAATATTGATACTGACCAGATCCTCTCAGCCGAATATCTCAAGGTTAATCCTTCCACTCCTGAAGGGTATGCACAACTGGCTTCATTGGCAATGTGCGGATTGCCGGAAGGGTCATTGCCTTTCATTGATGAGAGCAAGGGAAAAGCGAAATACCCGATTATTGTGGCAGGGCAGAATTTTGGTTGTGGGTCTTCGCGTGAACATGCGGTTGCTGCGTTGGGTGCTTCAGGTGTGAAAGTCGTCCTTGCCCAATCTTATGCCCGGATATTCTTTCGTAATTGTGTATCAACCGGGCAGTTATTGCCTGTGGCAGCCCAAGAGCGCCTGTGTGACAAATTAGCCACGGGAGACAGTATTGAGATTGATGTTGAAAACCAGACCGTCATTCTGCTGAAAAAGGGTGAAAAATATCAAACTGATCCGATTGGTGAACTCGCCAATATCGTCTCTGCCGGAGGGCTGTTTTCTTACGCTCGTGCGACCGGCAGAATTAAATAAGATAAACAAACTGCACCTGCTGATTTTCAGGTGCAGTTTGTTTTTTTAGATGAATTGCTTTTTAGACGAATCACTTTTTAGACGAATCGCTTTTACAGAAACAGTTCCAATAAGGAATTCAGGAATAATTTTCCGTGTTTAGTGATTTGCCAGTGGGTATCGTTTTCAGTGATATAGCCTTTAGCCAGTGCTTCGTCAATGTGTGGACGAATGGCTCTTTCTGGTAATCCGGTAAAATCACTGAAATCCTGACGTGGCATCGATTCCAGCAGGCGAAAACGGTTCATGAAAAACTCAAATGGACGATCTTCATTATCCACCTGATGTTGTTGATCCAAATAACGCCCCTGCATATAACCGCGTGGATGTTTGGTTTTCACGGTGCGAAGGATACGGCCATCTGCAAATGAAATTTTACCGTGTGCACCGCAGCCAATCCCCAAGTAATCACCAAAACGCCAGTAATTGAGGTTATGTTGGCACTGATACCCCGGTTTGGCATACGCCGATGTTTCATATTGTTGATAACCCGCTTCCGTCAGTAATTGATGGCCTTGAGAAAAAATATCCCATAACGCATCATCATCCGGTAAAACCGGAGGCCGGGAGCCGAAAGCGGTATTGGGTTCAATCGTCAGTTGATACCAAGACAGATGTGGCGGAGATAGCTCAATGGCCTGACGCAAATCATTCAGTGCTTCATTGAGTGTCTGGTTGGGCAAGCCATGCATCAAATCCAGATTGAAGCTGCGTAATCCAAGACCATCCGCCAATTTTGCCGCTCGTTTGGCCTCTTCCGGGCCGTGAATACGCCCTAAACGGATGAGTTTATCCGAGCCGAAACTTTGTACGCCGATGGAAATGCGATTGATCCCCGCCTGTTGGTAGGCGCTGAAGCGTTCGGCTTCCACGGTTCCCGGATTGGCCTCCATGGTAATCTCTGCGTGTGGAGAGAGCGGCAGTGAAGCCCTGACCCCATCAAGCAGTCGCTGCATCCCTTCGGCGCTTAACAGGCTCGGCGTGCCTCCACCAATAAAAATCGTTGATACCTCACGATCGCCAATCATTGGCAGATCAGCGCGCAGATCCGCCAACAGGTGATCAACATACTCCTGATGTGGCACATCTCCCTTTAAGGCATGTGAATTGAAATCACAGTAAGGGCACTTTTGCACACACCAAGGAATATGAATATAAAGACTCAGAGGTGGAAACTTAAGCATTACGCATGGCTTCCAGCAACATTTTTAACGCTTTTCCCCGGTGTGAAACCGCCTGTTTTTGTTCGCGGCTCAGTTGGGCAGCGCTACAGCCGAACTCTGGTGCATAAAAAACAGGGTCATAACCGAAACCGCCTTCTCCGGCCGGTTCATGAGTGATGAAGCCTGACCAGCGACCGTGAAATACCAGCGGGGTAGGATCTTCGGCATGACGTAAGTAGACCAGAACACAGTTGAATTGCGCCTGACGTTGTTCATCAGGAACATCGCGCATGGCTTCCAACAGTTTTTCCAGATTGTCCCGATCGGAGGCATCACTGCCTGCATAGCGGGCGGAATAAATGCCGGGTGCTCCCCCCAGTGCATCAACGGACAGCCCTGAATCATCTGCAATGGCAGGTAATCCGGTGACTGCGGCTGCATGACGGGCCTTGATGATGGCGTTTTCGATAAAAGTGAGACCCGTTTCATCGGCGGAATCAACACCCAACTCGGTTTGAGCCACGATATCTAAGCCAAAATCGGCCAATAAATCAGCCAGTTCACGTACTTTGCCAGAGTTTCCCGTCGCGAGAACAACTTTTTGCATTGCCATTTATTTAATTAACCTGTGTATTCAATTAACCGATATCTTCAATTAATTCATGTAGTTCATTACATTGTGAACATTGAAACCAGCCAGCCCATGACGTCACTACGCAGGGCGTTCAGTGCGTAAAGGATAAGGATCACAATCATGGCGGAGAAATCAAGACCGCCCATGGAAGGGAGAATACGGCGGATGGGTGCCATTAATGGTTCGGTTAATTGAATCAGGACATAGTCAACGGGATTGCGGCCTTGACTGACCCAACTCAATAAAGCACGGGCGATCACCAGCCAGAATACCAGTTTTCCGGCCGCCGTCAGCAATTCAATGATCCCAATCGGGAGTAGCAAGCTGAAAGGGATTAAAAATTGCCCGGTTGATAGCCATACAGGTAATTCTAATTTGACCAATACCAGCAGGTAAGCGAGCAGAACAGATGCCGTATCGACGGGGCCAATAGCGGGGATAACTCTGCGTAATGGGCGTATCACAGGTTGCGTGATTTTAACGATAAATTGTGAGAATGGATTATAAAAATCACAACGCACCCACTGCATCCAAACGCGTAGCAGTAAAACGGCAATATATAAATCCAGAACCGTAAAAAAGATGAAGTTTAAGAATTGCATGTAGCAGCCCTGATTGAATTAGACCAATTGAATTAAAATAATTTTTCCATTTCCTGCGCTCGGTGGATTGCTCCTTGCATAGCACGGGACACAATTTCAGGCAGGTTGCCTTCATAAAAAATGCGCAATGCTTCCGCCGTTGTACCACCTTTAGATGTTACCTGCTCGCGCAGGATAGCAAAAGGAAGATCTTTTTGCGTTTCAGCAAGTTTAGCTGAACCCAAAGTGGCTTGCAGGACAAGTTCCCTGGCTGTTTCGCTGTCGAATCCCAGACGTTCTGCTTCTTGCTGCATGGACTCCATAAACAGGAAGAAGTAGGCCGGGGCACTGCCTGCAACGGCGATAATATGGTTAATGCCGTTTTCATCATCAACCCAGCAGACTTTACCGACGCTGCTCATCAGCGATGCCGCAAATCCGCGATCAGCGTGAGAAACCGGTTCAGGCGCAAACAGCCCACTGATCCCTTGCCCGACCAGAGAAGGGGTATTGGGCATTATGCGGATAATATTGAGATTATCCTGCAACAGTGCGTAAAACCGGGCAATCGGAATACCGGCCGCAATGGAAAGAACCAGTTTCTGGCTGAAATCCACCTGTGAGCGTAATGGCTCACACACTTCAGCCATCATTTGCGGTTTAACCGCCAACACAATGACATCGGCTTCCTGTGCGTGACGAATATTATCGCTTTGGCTATTAATGCCATACTCTTTTGCCAGCACATCACGGCGGATTGTGTTGGGAGAGCAGACCGTGATCCGTTCCGCAGGATAACCTTTTCTGACCAATCCGGCGATAATGGCATGAGCCATATTTCCCGCGCCAATAAAGGTAATTTTACGATTTTCCATTCAGTAATCTCGCGTAATCAGTTAATTTTAGATATCACATATGGGATCTTTTCATACAGGCTTAGGTTAAGCTCTGTACTGACGAGCCCCGAATATAGCTGTTCCAATCCGAACAAGCGTAGAACCACAGGTAATGGCAGCTTCCATATCATCTGTCATGCCCATTGAGAGTGTATCAACTTGTGGATATTGCGCTTTCATTTCAATAAATGCGTGTTCCATGTGGCGATAAACCGCGATTTGGCGTTCAAAATCGCTTTCTGGTGCAGGTATTGCCATCAGCCCGCGAAGTACCAGCTTAGGCAACGCATTGATGGTGGCGGCCAATTCAGCCAACTCTTCCAACAAAATGCCGGATTTGCTGCCTTCGCCACTGATATTAACTTGAATCAGTACATTGAGTGGAGCCAGATGCTCAGGACGTTGTTCACTTAAGCGCTGGGCAATTTTCAATCTATCGAGGGTATGGCACCAATCAAAATTTTCTGCGACCAGACGACTCTTATTGGACTGCAATGGGCCAATAAAGTGCCACACCAAATCATGATGATTGGCGAAGTGTTGAACCTTCTCCACCCCTTCCTGAACGTAATTTTCACCGAATTCCCGCTGACCGTAGGTGATGGCTTCTGCGATGACATCCGCAGGTTTGGTTTTGCTGACTGCAAGTAAAGTAATTTCTTTTGGAGAGCGCCCGCATTTTTGCGCTGCAAGAGTAATGCGGTTCCTGACATCGTGAAGATTTTGTTCGATATTGTGCATAATTGACTCAGGAGATAAAAAATGAATATGGAAAAATGGGTGTCCCTTAGTGTAAAGCATAATGCTTCTGATCTGCATCTTTGTATCGGGCAAGTTCCGGTTTTGCGCATCAATGGCGTGTTATATCCACAGATTCAATTAGCAGAAATTCAATCAAGTACCTTGGTGACATGGAGCGAAAAAATATTATCGAATGATCAGAAACAGCAGTTACAAGCGCAAGGCCATGTCGATTTTGTGTTGGAAATGCCGGATAAGCAGCGGCTCAGGGGAAATTTATTCTATCAACAATCCCGGCTGTCGTTGGTATTGCGGTTAATTACGGATAAATGCCCGACTCTGGAACAACTCTATGCACCTGAGATTATCCAACGCCTTATCTTGCAGGAAGCCAGTGGTCTGATATTAGTGACTGGGGCGACGGGGAGTGGTAAATCCACGACGTTGTCAGCCATGATCAATGCCTTAAATAGCCATTGTTGTAAACACATTATCACGCTGGAAGACCCAATAGAATTTGTTCATCAAAGCCGAAATTGCCTGATACAGCAAAGGCAGGTCGGTAAAGATGTGCCGGATTATCATACCGCATTGAAAGGGGCATTACGGCAAGATCCCGATGTCATTCTGTTAGGTGAATTACGCGATAAAGAGACGATTCGGCTGGCTCTGACTGCGGCTGAAACGGGGCATTTGGTTCTGTCAACGTTACATACCCGTGGTGCGATTCAAGCAATAGATCGGCTGGTGGATGTTTTTTCCGCAGAAGAAAAAGGCTGGATTTGCAGCCAACTGGCCGGAAGTTTAAAAGCAGTGATTTCCCAACAACTGCTGCCTGCCAGAGAAGGTGGCAGGGTGGCTATCTATGAAGTGCTGGTCGTCAATCAAGCGGTGGGGCATTTGATCCGGGAAAGCAAGAATCACCAAATAGCAACATTGATGCAGACAGGCGCCGCCTGCGGTATGCAGACTTACGAACAAAACCGACAACAGCGCGAGTCGTTGGGATTATTGGCAGATTGACATCATGAATATGGTTCTTATGGATACTGTTGCTCAAACCAGCTTTCCAGAATGATCACCGCAGAAGCGGCATCGACCTTGCCTTTGTTCAATGCCTTATAGCCTCCATGATCAAACAGGTGTGAACGGGCTTCCACCGTGGTCAGCCGTTCATCATGGAGTGCAACCTGAACCCCAAACCGGCCATGTATGCGATTGGCAAATTTACGGGCTTGTGCGGTGACAGGTTGTTCTGTGCCATCCATATTGAGTGGCAAGCCGACAATGACCAAATCTGGCTGCCACTCCTTGAGCAGTTTCCCGATGAGCTCCCAGTTTGGGCTGCCTTCATTGGCTTTGAAGGCGGATAGTGCTCTGGCTGTACCTGTGACTTCTTGCCCGATGGCAGCCCCAATGCTGCGGGTGCCAAAATCGAAGGCAATGATAGTGCGGTTTTTCATCAGGCATGTCCTGCTTGTGGTGCGAGATTATAAACATTGAACCCTAACAGAGAAGCGGCTTCACGCCAGCGCTCAGCTATCGGGGTATTAAAAATGATAGACGGTTCTGCGCTGACGGTAAGCCAGCTATTTTCCATAATTTCTTTTTCCAATTGTCCTGTCTCCCAATTTGAATATCCGAGAGTCATCAAAACATTCTTCGGCTGGCGGGGAGTTCCCAGTGCTTCCAGCATATCTTTGGATGTTGTGAGCATAGTCTGGTCAGAGATTTGGATACTGGAACCGAAACCGGATTGCGGTGTGTGCAAAATAAAGCCGTGCTCTTCGGATAAAGGCCCTCCCGCCATCACGGGACTATTGAGATCGATAGTGCTGTCTCTATCTTCGGGGACGATATCCAACTTCTGTAAGATACTCTGGATAGAAACTTGGGCTATCGGTTTATTGATAATTAATCCCATTGCCCCGTTTTGATCATGTTCGCAGATATAAACTACAGAGCGGTTGAAATAAGGATCAGAGAGCGAAGGCATGGCAATAAGGAAATGGTGCTGTAGGTTCATGTGTTTTCTGATAATTATTTTGGCAATGTAAAAGTGAATTAGCCCACCTAGTATGTGGGCGCTTATTATAAATGGCAAATGTTGCCGGGAAACGAAAGCTGTTCGGGCTATTATGCTATCTGTTTTTCCAATCGTTTTTCGATAGCATTCATTAACATGCCCGTAATGGAGATATCCGGGAATGCGGCCTCTATTTCACGGGCACAGGTCGGGCTGGTGACGTTGATTTCAGTTAACCGGTCACCAATGATATCCAGCCCAACAAAGATTAACCCTTTCTCTTTTAACACCGGCGCGACTGCACGGGCAATGGCCCAATCACTTTCCGACAATGGGCGGGCTTCTCCGCGTCCACCTGCTGCCAGATTACCGCGAGTTTCCCCCTGTGCGGGGATACGGGCCAGGCAATAAGGCACAGGTTCGCCATCAACAACCAATATGCGTTTATCCCCCTCCTTAATGGCTGGCAGGAAATTTTGAGCCATACAATACCGGCTGCCATGTTCAGTCAGGGTTTCAATAATCACCCCTACATTGGCATCATCTTGCTTCAGACGGAAGATGGAAGCCCCTCCCATACCATCCAATGGCTTAAAGATAACGTCGCCATGTTTTTGATGAAATTCACGTAATTTTTTCGCATTGCGGGTGACCAGCGTATCGGGTGTCAATTCCGGGAACCACGCAGTAAATAGCTTTTCATTGCAGTCGCGAAGGCTCTGGGGTTTGTTGACGATCAGACTACCTTTGGCTTCTGCTCTTTCCAGAATATAGGTAGCATAAATGAACTCAGTATCAAAAGGAGGATCTTTGCGCATCAGGATGACTTGCAAAGTCTCAAGGGCGATTTCCTGTTCACCGCCAAACTGATACCACTGTTGAGAATTTTCTTCTACCGTGAGCAAACGGGTACGGGCGCGGGCTTCCCCTTGATACAGGTAGAGATCACCCATCTCCATGTAATGGATCTCCCACCCGCGTTTTTGTGCTTCCAGCAGCATGGCAAAACTAGTGTCTTTCTTGATTTTGATGGATGAAATGGGGTCCATCACTATACCGAGCTTGATCATTTTTTCTCCTTAGCCCAGATCACCGAAACGTACTTGTAGTGCGGTAATTGCGGTGAGTGCCGTAGTTTCTGTCCTCAGGACGCGAGGTCCTAACAGGATATCAGTAAATTGATATTTTGCTGTCATTGCAATTTCTCCAGCGGACAAGCCTCCCTCAGGCCCAATTAATAGGCGTACTTTTTCCACGGGCAGTGGGAGAGTATTGATGCTTTGGCTGGCACGGGGATGCAGATTCAATTTTAGACTGTCATCATTTTCCTGGCACCATGCTTCCAGTGACATGACCGGGCGGACTTCAGGAATACGGTTTCGTCCACACTGTTCACAGGCAGAAATGGCAATTTTTTTCCATTGCTGTAATTTTTTCTCCAGCCTTTCCGCATCCAGTTTTACACCACAACGCTCAGAAAGTAATGGTGTGATAGTGCTGACACCGAGTTCCACGGATTTTTGGATGGTGAATTCCATTTTTTCACCCCGGGACATGACTTGCCCCAAATGCAGGTTCAGTGGCGATTCATGATTAGACAACGTGCTATTAATGATGCGCACTTGAACCGTTTTTTTACTGACTTCAATGAGTTCTGCATCAAAAACCTGATTGCTGCCATCAAAGAGTTGTAACGCCTGACCGTGACTCATTCTGAGCACGCGACCCACGTGATTGGCTGCATCATCGCTCAGGTAGATTTCCGCCCCTGTTGAGAGCGGTTCAGGGTGATAGATGCGGGGAATTCGCATATTTTTTCTTTCCTTCTTTTTCCGGATGTTTCCGGCATAGCGCAAACAGTCACACGACAAAATGGATTCATGTCCATGATAAATGAGCGTTGTTTGCGTGATCAAGCCATCTCTTGACTTAAGGAATACAAGATATCGTCTTGCGAGCTGGCTCGCATATTTATTTTGTAATTGCTATTTTAACTAAATATCTGTTGCCAATGATGAGAGTAAAAATTTAATATCCCTCTTGTCCTGATTAAGGTCAGGAAATAAGGGAATAATACAGTAACAAGGATGTTATTTATAAAAGGAATTATTTTTACGAACGTAAAGGACGAACGGTTATTTTGGTCAATGTAGATTATATAATAATTGGGTTTTTCTGTAGTACCTTGCTAGTGTTATCTGTAATTGATATTAAAACATATTGTTTGCCAGATGTTATCACATTTCCTTTATTATGGGTCGGGCTTTTATTTAACAGTGATAATCATTTTGTTCCGATCAAGAGTGCGATATATGGCGCCATATCAGGGTATCTATTTTTATGGTTTTTATATTGGTTGTGTCGATATAGCTTAAAAAAGGAAGGGATAGGTTATGGTGATCTTAAATTAACGGCGGCAATTGGTGCATGGTTGGGTGTGGAAATGATACCCATACTAATGCTGATGGCTTCATTATCTGGATTGTTTGGGTTTATCATGATGAGAATGAAAAGGAAATCATTCCCTGAATTTATTGCATTTGGACCTTATCTTTGTTTATCTGCGATAGTATTGATGTTTTTTGCCTGAGTAAAATGAGTATTGTTGATACTCTATTGCCAAGCGGATAACTCAGTAATAATTTGAAATAGGCTGGAAAAATAGCAGTTATTTATCATAGTCAGCTTGCATTTTTTTATAAAAAGTTCACTCTTTTACTATGTGTGTAGAGGAGATGAACGCTATCATGACATTAAAGATAACTGCCTTATTGGAGAATCAGGTTTTTTCGCCTTATAAAGGAGTTTTAACAGCAAAAGCTGGTTTGAGCTTACTTATTGAAAAACAAAAAACGGCAATTCTTTTTGACACAGGACCAGATGGGAGCTTTATTGATAACGCTAAGAAATTAAATATAGATTTATCTACTGTTTCAACTGTGGTGATATCACATGGGCATTTTGATCATTGCGGCGGTTTACCTTTTTTCTCTACTGACGCCAAATTGGTCTGTCATCCCGATGTGAAAAATGAAAGATACTATGGTTGGATAATCATGAAGAATGTTGCATTGACATTCAAAAAATTATCCAGAAAAGTTGAATTCGAGAATTTTGATACTTTTTTTTCAAAGGATGAAATGTATATCAATGATGAATTCTTATATTCAGGAGAGATAAAAAAAGATAAAAACAAACGATATGGCATCATTAGGAATAAAGATAAAGAAGAAAAATTTTCACCAGATCTTGTCAAGGATGAAGGAATTTTAATCTACAAGGCAACAAAAGGGCTCATTATATTCATTGGATGTGGGCATCGTGGAGTGATTGATATTATCGAATACGCTAAGAAACTCACTGGAGTTGAAAAAATATATGCCATTATTGGTGGCTTGCATTTGCGTTATGCTTCACCATTTAAATTATTGATGATTAGAAAATACCTTAAGAAAGAAAAGGTACAGCATGTTTATGCATGTCATTGTAGTGGTCTGTGGGGAAGATTATGGTTGCCGAATGCAAAAAATCTTTCTACTGGGCAATCCATTGAACTTGATTGATATTAACGGTAAACGGTGGGAAATAAAAGGGGCGGAGAGAACAGGATTCGAACCTATGGTACGCATTCTGCACATACTGGATGTTGGAAGCATCCAGTTGTTTTGGGCCGCTTCTGCATCTGCTAGACGTTGGAAGCATCTAGTGGGCTTGGGCAGCTCATCCTGCATACTCTAGACGTTGGAAGCATCTAGTTGTTTAGGCAGCTCATCCTACATACTCTAGACGTTGGAAGCATCTAGTTGTTTAGGCCGCTTATCCTGCATACGCTAGATGTTGGAAGCATCTAGTTGGCTTTAGGCTGCTTACCCGGCTTATGCCAGATGTTAGAAGCATCTGGTGAGTCTGGGCAGCTCGCTTATCTCTCCGCCGACATCAAATTTAAGAAAAATGAGTTTCTTATTCAAGCGGATTTATTGAATTATGGATTATTGATCACAACCTCAGTTTATTCATTATTTAGAATGTTAAAAAGGGGCTAAATATCACATCAATTAAAAATTTATTATGTTTTTCTGATAAGTTTTTCTCAGAATGAATGTTATTGTTTTACTGAATTTTATCTGGGGATGAATATAAAGTATTAAGGTATATCTTAACACATGTTTCATTATTTGTTGGTGCTGGTGTTTTATTTTTTTTTCTTAGTGTGATTGGGAAGGGTGTGATTGGGAAGGAGAAATATTAATGAGGAATAAATTTTATAATGATATACCCGTCGTCTTTCAAAGTGCAGTTTTATTGGTCATCTCTTGAAATCCATAGGGTATAAATCAATATCTAAAATAGGGGCGCCACTATTTTTAATTAGCAACGCCCGTAATATTTTCAATTTATTGGGGCCACTTCATTTCGCCTTTCAATACCTTGGCACTTAGTTCAAGGCTGGATTCATCAGCAAGGTTTGGATAGTGGTTTTTCATCGCGGCAATCAGGGTATCGGCGTCTTTTGCTTTTGGTAATTCTTTTTCCAGTGTGCTCAGATAATTCTGCGTGAAAGTCACTGCATCCAACGTCATTGATGCATTACCCAGATAGTGTCCCGGCACAATAGTTTCAGGTTTTAGGCTCTTGATTCGATCCAATGTTTGTACCCAGTGTTGGCGAGATTCCTGGGTTTGAGTATCCGCAGTCCAGACATGAATATTGTCAGAAACGGTGACACCGCCGACAACCGCTTTCAATTTAGGAACCCAGACAAAAGTGTGATCTGGGGCGGGACCATCCAAACCTTCAACAATCAGTTTTTCGCCATCAACAGTGAAGGAGTTTCCTTTCAGTGGTTCAGGAACAATAATCTTTTTGGGAGCCTGTTCGGCCAGAATTCCACCCCAGTAGGCAAGTTTGCCATCTTTGGTTTCATTGATCGCTTTGATGGTTTCCGGTGATGCAATGACCTTGGCGTCAGGGAAGGCTTCGGTGATCACATCCAGACCAAAGTAAAAATCAGGATCGGATTGGCTGATATAGATCGTTGTCAGTTTTTTACCTGTCTGCCGGATCATTTTTACCAGTTCTTGAGCATCATTTTTCTTAAACTGAGCATCGATCAGAACAACTTCATGATCGCCACTGATGATTTCGGAAGAAACTGGGAAAATGCCTTTTTCACCCGGATTGTAGATATCCAGTTTGAGATCGGCGGCCTGAGCCAGTGATGCCATTCCCAAAGAAAGGGTCGCCGCCAGAGCGATATTTAGTGTTGTTTTGCGAGCCATTGTAGAATTCCTATATCAAAATGCTTGTGTGCTTGAATGGCATGTATAATAAGTTGCATATTTCGATTTAAAAACCCCAAAACAAGCAATTATTTGTTGCATATATCGATCTAATTATAACGGGAAATGGGCGGTTAAAATGGATAGGGTCACAGCAGCGCAGGTATTCGTCACGATCGTTGAACAGGGAAGCCTGATTGCGGCAGCGGAGCGTTTGGATATGTCGAGGGCAATGGTTTCCCGATATTTGGCTGAGATGGAAAAGTGGGCAGGGGTTCGTTTATTGCATCGCACAACACGCAAGATCAGCTTAACATCGGCCGGTGAGAGCGCTTATCAACGCAGCCTCAAATTGATGGCATTAGCGGAAGCCATGCCTGTACAACAATCATCAGGCACCCAGACTTTGAAAGGATTATTGCGGTTGAGTTGTTCCCAATCGTTGGCCATCAGTGCGCTGTCAGTCGCTATTCCCGAATTTATGCGGCTATATCCACAGATTTCCGTCAATCTGCAAATGAACAATAAGGCCATCAATCTGATAGAGGAACGCATTGATTTAGCGATCCGTATTACCAATAACCTGGAACCCAATCTGATAGCCCGCCCGTTATCGACTTGTCATTCTGTTGTTTGCGCCGCGCCGTCTTATTTAGCCGGAAAATCTATCCCGCAAAACCCTGCGGATTTGGCATCCCATAATTGCCTGACGTATAACTTTTTTGGCAAAAGTTTATGGCTGTTTGAAAAACAACATGAGAAATATTCAGTGCCTGTCAGTGGTACGTTAAGCGCCAATGAGTCGACCGTATTAATGGAAGCGACTTTGCAGGGAGCTGGAATAGCCATGCAGCCTTACTATTCGGTTTCTTCCCATTTGAAGTCCGGGCAGTTGGTTAAGTTATTACCTGATTATCAACCACAGGCAATGGGTATCTATGGCATTTATGCCAGTCGTCAGAATATGCCTGCGACGCTTCGGGCGCTGTTGGATTTTTTGGTGGAGTGGTTTGCGACCTCATCGCATTGGCAACAGTTAATGTTGAAATGCTGATGCCAGTTTTGCGGGAAACTGAGCCGCTTGTTGTTTTAAATGGCTGATAAAGACCTCAACTGGCTCTGAAGAGGGGCGATGTATGGGTTTAATTAAACTGACCGTAAATGGAATTTCGATACTGAATGGCCGGATGCAGATCCCTGCATTGTTATCTAAATAATCCAGTGCGGTGAGTGGATTGACGATCGACAGGCCAATTCCTTCGTTAATCATGGCGCAAATTGAGGCTGCGCTGTGAGTTTCCATCACCATATTACGATTGACACCCTGTTCAGCAAAAATCGTGTCAATAAGCTGTCTGTAACTATCGGTGATCGACAGACTGATAAATTGTTGTCCGTGAAAATCCGCAGGCGTTAATTGTGATTTTTGACAAAGTGGATGATTAATGGGTAAGACACAGACTTCATTTAAAGTTATCAATGTGTCGCGTTCAGTACCAGCCGGAGCCTGTAAATGCTCAGTCAGGCCGATATCATGGCGCTGTGCGGAGAGCCATTCTTCCAATAGGGGGGATTCTTGCGGAACGATGGTCAATTTTGCGTCTGGATAGCATTGGATGAAGCTGCGGCAGGCTTTTGGCAGCAGGGATTGAGAAAACATGGGCAGGCAGGCGATGGACAATTGTGCATGATCAAATTGGCGAATATTGTCAGCCGCGTTGATGATCCTTTCCAAGCCATAGTAAGAGCGCTGTACCTCTTCAAATAACCGTAATCCTTGTGCCGTGGGAAATAAGCGTCCTTTGATGCGATCAAACAATTTGAATTTCAGTAATTGCTCCAGACGAGCGAGTTCACGGCTGACGGTGGGTTGGGACGTTTTCAGTAATATGGCTGCATCCGTCAGATTTTTAGTGGTCATTACGGCATGAAAAATTTCAATGTGTCGCCATGAACAAGAACGCATATCTTTGTCTCTCGATTAAAAAACAGCCCAAACGATATCATGAATGAATAGACTATAGCTAAATGGATATTTTTATTCCTGTCTTATTGTTGTCAATAATGCAACCTTGGCTGATTCTGCGAGGCGCTTCAATGACAATCTCAACTTTTCCTGACGGACTAGGGGAACATTTTACCCCAGAAAATTTACTCCGATTACCGATTCAGTACGGAACACCGTTATGGCTGTATGATGGTGATCGCATCATTAAACAAATCAAAAAATTAAAACCGTTTGATGTTATCCGGTTCGCCCAGAAAGCGTGTTCCAATACCCATATCCTGCGTTTGATGAGAGAGCAGGGTGTGAAAGTCGATGCGGTGTCATTGGGGGAAATTGAGCGGGCGCTGTATGCCGGCTTTCATCCCGGGCGCGATCAATCAGAGATTGTTTTTACTGCTGATGTGATTGATGAGGCAACATTGCGCCGCATTATTGAGCTGGATATTCCGGTTAATACCGGCTCTATTGATATGCTGGAACAGATTGGTGAACGTCAGCCCGGTCATCCTGTCTGGTTACGCGTCAACCCCGGATTTGGACATGGGCATAGCCAAAAGACCAATACCGGTGGTGAAAATAGCAAACACGGCATTTGGTATCAGGATCTTCCTCTGGCAGTTGAAAAGATCCACCAATATGGCTTGAAATTGGTGGGGCTGCATATGCACATCGGTTCAGGTGTCGATTATCAGCATCTTGCCAATGTGTGTAATGCCATGGTAGAGCAGGTCATGCTGTGTGGAGAGGATATTCAGGCTATTTCAGCAGGGGGCGGATTATCGATCCCCTATAAAATCGGCGAGGAAGCCGTAGATACCGAGCATTATTACAGTTTATGGCATGAGGCTCGTCAACGTATTGCGCAGCATCTGGGGCATCATGTTGCGCTGGAGATTGAACCGGGTCGTTTTTTGGTTGCAGAGTCCGGTCTCTTAATGGCAGAAGTGCGGGCGGTAAAGCCCATGGGCAGCCGTCACTATGTCTTGGTGGATGCGGGTTTCAATGATTTGATGCGCCCGGCCATGTATGGCAGTTATCATCCTATTTCTGTTTTACCAGTAGATGCTTTGCCGATAGATGGTTCACCGGTGGATGGTTTATCGGTAGATAACAGCGATAATGAGGCTGATTTACGGGAAGCGGATTGGCAAGAAACGTTAGTCGCAGGGCCGTTATGCGAATCTGGTGATGTCTTTACCCAGTTGGAAGGAGGAGAGGTTATACCGCGTATGTTGCCTCCGGTCAGCGTCGGAGATTATCTGATCTTTCATCATACGGGTGCTTACGGTGCCTCTATGTCTTCGAATTATAATAGCCGTCCTTTGATCCCTGAAATCATGTTTATTGGGGGAGAAGCGCGTTTGATCCGGCGTCGCCAGACAATAGAAGAACTGTTATCTTTGGAATTTGTTTAAAATAAAATACGGGGCACTTGGCGTCCCCGTACCTTGGCCTAATCATCGTGTCCAGTCAGCATTAGGCCGCTTTAGTTTGGTGCTGACTTTCAGGCTTTTTTGCTGAATTTGGTACAGCAAAGGCATCCGGTTCAAACTCATCAACATTGATTGAGCGCAGTCGGCTGTTTTCTGCACGTTTCAGAATATCCGCTTCTTCCGGCGTAATCTTATGCTCCGCCAAGGCTTTTTCAGCTAATTGATCCAGACGGGTGAAGCTCAGGTTTTTGCCTGCTTCACGGCTCAAGCGTACATGGATTGGCTCTGCGGCGAGGATATCGTGCAATGCGGCTTCCAGTAACCCGTGTGGGTTGTGCTCGCTTGGCGTCAGGTATTGTCCACGCCCAATCCGGCTACGGGTTGCGGAAGGGGTTTGTAATATCTGGGCCAGCTTGTGATCCAATTTATCGGATGGTGCGGTATGGACACAACCCGATGGGAAGACAATCTTCCGCATTAAACCTGCCACTAAACGGTTGGGGAAATTGCGCAGTAGCTCGCTCATCGCCTGTTCAGCCTGATGCAGGCTATCTTCTACCGCCCATTGTACTAAGGGTAAATCTTCTTTTTGGCGGCCTTCATCTTCATAACGTTTCAAGGCTGCGGAAGCCAAGAAGATTTGGCTCAGAATATCCCCCAGACGTGCTGAGATGCGTTCGCGGCGTTTCAGGCTGCCACCCAAGACGCCCATTGCCACATCGGAGAGAAGGGCAAGGTTGGCGCTTAACCGATTGATATATTGGTAATAACGGCGGGTGGCGTCATTGACTGGCGAACGGCTGGTTCTGCCTTTGGTCATGCCGAGCCACAAACTGCGCAGGGTATTGCTGGCAACATGGCCCAAATGACCAAACAGAGCTTTGTCAAAGGCTTTAACATTGTTGCTTTCTGCTGCGGCGATTTCAGCCAGTACATAAGGATGGCAGCGGATTGCCCCCTGACCGAAGATAATCATGCTGCGGGTCAGGATATTCGCACCTTCTACAGTAATGGCAATGGGGGCACCCTGATAGCCACGGGCAAGGAAGTTGGATGGCCCAAGACAAATACCTTTTCCCCCGGCGATATCCATTGCGTCAATAATGGAACGCTGCCCTCTGTGAGTACAATGGTATTTCACGATGGCAGACAGAACAGCGGGCTTTTCTCCCTGCATGATGCCGCTGGTAATTATGGTTGCCGCCGCGTCCATCAGGTAAGCGTTACCGGCAATACGTGCCAATGGCTCTTCGATCCCTTCCATTTTACCGATAGGCAATTTGAACTGACGGCGAATATAGGAATAAGCACCAATCGCCATCGCAGCACTTTTCAATCCTCCGGTGGCGTTGGATGGCAGAGTAATCCCCCGGCCAACAGAGAGACATTCAACCAGCATACGCCAGCCCTGACCTGCCATTTTCGGCCCGCCAATGATGTAATCGATAGGAACGAAAATGTCTTTGCCACGGGTTGGCCCATTCTGGAATGGAATATTCAATGGGAAGTGTCGATGACCAATTTCCACTCCCGGGGTGTCGGTTGGGATCAAAGCACAGGTAATGCCCAGTGATTCGGTCTCTCCCAGCAGATGGTCAGGATCATACAGTTTGAAAGCCAATCCCAGAACCGTCGCGATAGGCGCCAGGGTAATATAGCGCTTATTCCAGTTCAGGCGCATCCCGAGAACTTGCTCACCTTGCCATTCACCCATACAGACCACGCCGGTATCAGGAATGGCACCGGCATCTGAGCCGGCTTCAGGGCTGGTCAGGGCAAAACAGGGAATTTCTTCACCACGGGCAAGGCCGGGCAGGTAACGTTTTTTCTGTTCATCAGTGCCGTAGTGTTGCAACAATTCGCCAGGCCCCAGTGAGTTAGGTACACCGACCGTAATAGCCAGAATGCCCGATACACCGGCGAGTTTTTGCAGTACCTGAGATTGGGCGTAAGCGGAAAACTCCAGACCACCGTATTCTTTCTTGATGATCATGGCAAAGAAACGATTTTCCTTCAGGTAAGTCCAAAGTTCTGGAGGTAAGTCTGCCAGTTCATGGGTGATTTCGAAATCATTGGCCATGCGGCAGGCTTCTTCTACCGGGCCATCAATAAATGCCTGTTCTTCAGCGGTTAACTGTGGTTTTGGATAATTGTGCAGTTTCTGCCAGTCAGGGCTGCCACGGAACAGTTCGCCTTCCCACCATGTTGTTCCTGCGTCAATCGCTTCTTTCTCTGTGGTGGACATGCTTGGCATCACCTTACGGAACGCTTTTAAGCCGGGGGCAGAAAATAAGGAAATGCGAATTGGCGTGAAGACCAGGGGGAATAGGACAATCGCCAGTGGTAACAGCAGCCAGTAGCTCCAAAGGCCGGCTATGCCCATAATCAATGTATAGGCAACAAGCAGTAAGCTACTGAGCGTCAGGCTGACTTTGCGGTAACAAAGCCCGCCAATCAAGACTAAAAACAAAATAATGCTGAGAGCGGTCATAGTAAAACTCCTGTAAATCTCAGGTTGAGTTGTCAGAGGTCTGACCTGTTAGGTGTGTCCTTCTTTTTTAGATGAGGAAAAGGCTTTTATCAATACATTTACATCTTAATTACAATCTAGCTCACAAAGTCATTTCAATTTCACTCGTAATAATTTCACAGAGATGGGGGGATATCTTCTTTCAAGAGGGGGAATCCGTTACACTGGACGGTAGATATTATTAATCCCGAAGACCTTTCAGGAGTATGAATTCCATGTATCAAGATCTGATCCGTAGTGAGTTATCTGAAGCCGCAGACACGCTGGCTAAATTCCTTAACGATGATGCGAATATTGACGCCATTCAAAAAGCGGCTGTTTTGCTGGCTGATTCATTCAAGGCAGGAGGAAAAGTGCTGTCTTGTGGTAATGGTGGCTCACATTGCGATGCCATGCATTTTGCGGAAGAGCTGACTGGCCGTTACCGCGAAAACCGTCCGGGATATCCGGCGATTGCCATTTCCGATCCCAGCCATTTGTCCTGCGTGAGCAATGATTTTGGTTATGATTATGTATTTTCCCGTTACTTAGAAGCCGTAGGCCAGAAAGGTGATGTCCTGTTGGGCATTTCGACTTCAGGGAATTCAGGCAATATCATCAGGGCCGTGGAAGCCGCTCGTGCCAAGGGAATGAAAGTGATTACCCTGACGGGCAAGGATGGCGGAAAAATGGCAGGAACAGCCGATGTTGAAATTCGGGTACCGCATTTTGGTTATGCTGATCGCATTCAGGAAATTCATATCAAAGTGATTCATATCCTGATTCAGTTGATTGAAAAAGAAATGGTAACCGCCTGATTGCTTGTGTTAGGAACAGGCGTCAGGAGTGAGCGTTAGGGGTAGGCAATGTGTGAATTACTTGGCATGAGTGCCAATGTGCCAACAGATATTGTTTTCAGTCTGAGTGGCTTGATTCAGCGTGGAGGGCATACCGGCCCTCATAAGGATGGCTGGGGGATTACTTTCTACGAAGGATTGGGATACAGGACGTTTAAAGACCACCAGTCCAGTTGTTACTCACCTGTGGCGCAATTTGTGCAGGGCTACCCGATCAAATCAAAAGTGATTGTGGCCCATATTCGTCAGGCAAACCGGGGCAGTGTTTCTCTGGCAAATACCCATCCATTTACCCGTGAGCTATGGGGAAAATATTGGACTTATGCCCACAATGGACAATTGAAGGGATACAGTAAGCTGAAAACCGGCAATTACCGTCCGGTTGGTGAGACCGACAGTGAACGGGCATTCTGCTGGATATTACATCAATTATCCTTGAAATATCCTAAGCGTCCTGCCAATTGGTCTGCGGTTTTTAAGTTCATTGCCTCTTTGGCTGACCAATTGAGGAAAAAAGGGGTTTTCAATATGCTGTTGTCAGATGGTGAATTTGTCATGGCTTATTGTTCGACCCAATTACATTGGATCACTCGTCGTGCTCCTTTCGGGAAAGCCAAATTATTGGATCAGGATGTTGAGATTGATTTTCAGCAGCATACCCAGTCAGGGGATGTTGTATCCGTGATTGCCACTCAACCTTTAACCGGAAATGAAAATTGGCACCGAATTGAATCGGGTGACTATGCGTTATTTCACTTGGGTAATCGTATCGCTTGATCGGGTATTCCAGAAAGGTGACGGGTTTTCAGGTTTTGGGTTAACACTATATCGCCCGCCTATTACGTTGATCGTGGCAGGGATGCCTGTTTTGGCAAACTGCTCATAGGCGGGCTGTAATTGTTTCCAGAAAGGGTAATTACCGTTATTTTTATGTTGCCTCATATTCTGTGGTGTCATCCTGAAAGGGTAAATATTGATCTTAATTTCAGGCTGTCCATGATAGAGTGCTTTTTCCGCGTATTGGTATATTTCATCCATATAGCGATTGGTCATGGCATAACAGCCAATGGATTGACATTCGCCATGGATCATTAAGTTATTGCCGGAATAACCTTTGGATTTATCGAATTCATTGGGAAAGCCCAGATTAATGGCCCGATAATAGCGGCTATCCGGCTTTAACTGTTTCAGGCTGACATGGTAAAACCCTTCCGGGCTTTTGAAATCACCTTTTCGTGTTTTGGGTCCCAGCCCACCGGAGTAATTACAGATAGGGTAGCTTTGGGTCAATTGATAACGACCCTCTTCGTCCTTGGTATAAAGCTCAAGAAGTTTCTCTTCTTTGAATATCTGAATGAAAATTTCGGCGCCAATGTGTTTTAAGGGTGGCCGTTCGGTTGATAGCCCGGGCCACAATAAACGATTTTGTGTGGTGGCAAAAAGCGGCACAGGTAATAACAATAGGCATAATGAAAGATAAAAAACCGTTTTCTTCATAACATAACCGTGTAAAAAGGGTAATTAATTGATGAAATATCGGGTGCAGGATTGTCATCGTTTGATGAAATGTTGGGTAAAAGATAGCAGTGATATCCAGCCCCTGTGAAGTTATTTTTCGTTCAAAAAATAGTCTATTGTCGGGAAAGATGAGGGTTGAATTCGCCTTTACCGAATAGTTGACGGTTCAGCAGAGAAATTATTCCCATTTGCTTGAGCTAAGTCACTTGATTAATCAGACAGTCTGTAGGGGAGATGTTAGAATTACCGCCGGCGAAACTTAAGAGAAAATTGTAACGATTATCGGAATGAATAACTTGAGACCAATGTCGCTCAAGGTGTTTTTTATTACTGAAGTCGCTGCATTACCCCAAGGAAATACCGCAGGGTATCTGTAGCATATGATTTAACTGATAAACTTGTGCAAATCTTATGATTAAAATTAAAAAAGGACTCAACCTCCCGATAGCAGGAGCGCCTGCCCAAGTTATAGAAGACGGTCCGACAATTCGCCATGTCGCTTTACTGGGCGAAGAATATGTTGGAATGCGTCCTTCTATGCTGGTTAAGGAAGGTGAGCATGTTAAAAAAGGGCAAATTCTTTTTGAAGACAAGAAGAATCCAGGGGTTGTTTTCACGAGTCCCGCAAGCGGGAAAGTGGTAACCATTGGACGTGGTGAGCGTCGTGTTCTGCAATCTGTGGTCATTGAATTAAGTGGTGATGAGAAAGTCACGTTTGATCGTTATGATCGTGCGGAGCTTGCTGACCTGAGCCGTGAGCAGGTAGAAAAAAATCTGCTTGCATCCGGGTTGTGGACCGCATTGCGCACACGTCCTTTCAGTCGTTCTCCTGCTCCCGGTTCCACACCAAAGGCAATCTTCGTAACGGCAATGGATACTCAGCCACTGGCGGCTGATCCATTAGTGGTTATAGCAACACAGGAAGAGGCTTTTGTTGATGGCCTGAATATTCTGTCAAGATTGACAGAGGGGAAAGTCCACGTTTGCCACGGTGCCGGGAATATTCCAACAGCAGGAAACAACGCTCAAATCACCTATAACCAGTTTGCGGGTCCACATCCCGCAGGTTTGGTTGGCACCCATATTCATTTTATTGAATCTGTCAGTGCGAAAAAAACCGTATGGCATTTGGGCTATCAGGATGTCATTGCCATCGGTAAGCTATTTACGACAGGTGAGCTTTACGCTGATCGTGTGGTATCTCTGGCCGGGCCGCAGGTTAAATCACCCCGTTTGGTGCGCACCCGTCTGGGCGCTGATTTGCTGGAATTAACCCAGAATCAACTGAAAGAGGGTGACAACCGCCTTGTTTCTGGTTCTGTACTGTGGGGGACAAAATCAGATGATGTTCGTCATTATCTTGGTCGTTTCCATACACTGGTTTCAGTTCTGACTGAAGGTCGTCAAAAAGAGCTGTTCGGTTGGATAGCGCCGGGAATCAATAAGTTCTCCATTACCCGTACCACATTGGGCCACTTCCTGAAAAACAAGCGCTTTGCCTTCTCAACCACCACCAATGGCGGAGAACGTTCAATGGTGCCGATTGGCAACTACGAGCGTGTGATGCCACTGGATATTATGGCAACGCACCTGCTGCGTGACTTGCTCGCAGGCGATACCGACAGTGCCCAGGCACTGGGTTGTCTGGAGCTGGATGAGGAAGATTTGGCACTGTGTACCTATGTTTGCCCCGGCAAATATGAGTACGGTACGGTATTGCGTGACGTGCTGACTAAGATTGAGCTGGAAGGGTAATTCATGGGCCTGAAAAATTTATTTGAAAAGGTAGAACACCACTTTGAGGCCGGCGGCAAACTGGAAAAGTATTATCCTCTTTATGAGGCAGTGAGCACCGTTTTCTACACGCCGGGGACAGTGACAAAAGGGCGTGCCCACGTCCGTGATGCCATCGATCTCAAACGTATGATGATCCTGGTATGGATATCTGTCTTTCCTGCCATGTTCTGGGGGATGTACAACGTCGGTAATCAGGCGATCCCAGCCCTGACCCATTTGTACAATGGAGAGGCTTTACAGCAAGTTTTGGCTTCTGATTGGCATTATGTCCTTGCTCAGTATCTTGGTGCGTCATTGACACCAGATGCAGGGTGGGGCAGCAAAATGTTGCTGGGGGCGGTTTATTTCCTGCCCATTTATGCAGTTGTGTTTGCCGTGGGTGGATTTTGGGAGATCCTCTTCGCCATTATCCGCAAACATGAAATCAACGAAGGTTTCTTTGTCAGTTCCATTCTGTTCGCCTTGATTGTTCCACCCACACTGCCACTGTGGCAGGCTGCACTGGGGATTACTTTCGGTGTTGTGATTGCGAAGGAAATTTTCGGTGGTACGGGTCGCAACTTCCTTAACCCGGCTTTGGCTGGTCGCGCGTTCCTGTTCTTTGCTTATCCGGCTCAGATTTCAGGTGATGTGGTCTGGACTGCGGCGGATGGTTTTTCCGGAGCGACGCCATTATCTCAGTGGGCGACTGCGGGTCAGCACGGTCTGATGAATACCATCACCGGGCAGCCTGTTAGCTGGATGGATGCGTTTATTGGTAACATTCCAGGTTCAGTGGGTGAAGTCTCTACTCTGATGATTTTCATCGGTGGTGCCATCATTCTGTTTGCCCGTATTGCGTCATGGCGCATCGTTGCCGGGGTGCTGATCGGCATGATTGCCATGTCTTACCTGTTTAATGCCATTGGCTCCAACACTAACCCGATGTTCGCTATGCCGTGGTACTGGCATATAGTTCTGGGTGGTTTCGCTTTTGGCATGATCTTTATGGCAACTGACCCGGTGTCCGCTGCGTTTACGGATAAGGGAAAATGGGCATACGGCATTCTGATTGGTGTTATGTGTATCCTGATCAGAGTAGTAAACCCAGCTTATCCTGAAGGAATGATGTTGGCGATTCTGTTCGCTAACCTGTTCGCGCCACTGTTCGATTATCTGGTCGTGCAGGCCAATATCAAGCGGAGAAAAGCCCGTGGCTAATGATAAACCAAAAAATAATGACAGCATCGGCAGAACGTTTCTCGTTGTTTTTGTGCTGTGTCTGGTCTGTTCGATTGTTGTTGCCGGTTCAGCGGTAGGCTTGAAAGCGCAGCAGCAGGAACAGAAGTTGCTGGATAAACAGCGTAATATTCTGGATGTAGCCGGTTTATTGAAACCGAATATGACGACAGCCGAAATCAATGAAACCTATATCCGCCGTATTCAGCCTGAATTGCTTGATTTAAAAACCGCAACGCTGGAAAAAGGCGCTGGCAATTTTGACCTGAATAATGCTCTGCGCAGTGATGAAACCAGCATGGCTTTGTCTCCAGAGCAAGATCTGGCAAAAATCCGCCGTCGTGCCAATATGGCAGAAATTTATCTGGTCAGGGATGAGCAGGGCAAAACCACGGAAGTGGTTCTGCCCATCTATGGCTCTGGATTGTGGTCAGTCATGTATGCCTTTATTTCCATCGACATCGATGGCGTAACCTCTCGCGGTATTACTTATTATTCTCATGGTGAAACCCCGGGTTTGGGGGGGGAAGTTGATAACCCACAATGGCGCAAACAATGGGTAGGTAAAAAACTTTATAACCCGCAAGGTGTCCCTGCGCTTAAGATCGTCCGTGGTGGGGCCGGTGACAATCCTTATGGTGTAGACGGCTTGTCCGGTGCGACCCTGACCTCTAACGGTGTTCAGCATATGTTTGATTTCTGGCTGGGTGACAATGGTTTTGGCCCATTCCTGAAAAAAGTACGCGAAGGAGCCTTGAAAGATGGCTGATAGTAAAGAGATAAAACGCGTCCTTCTTGGGCCGCTGTTTGATAATAACCCCATTGCATTGCAAGTCTTGGGGGTCTGTTCAGCGCTGGCCGTGACCACTAAACTGGAAACGGCGCTGGTTATGACTCTGGCTGTAACACTGGTGACCGCATTTTCTAGCTTTTTCATTTCATTGATTCGTAACTATATTCCCGGCAGTGTGCGGATCATTGTTCAAATGGCGATCATTGCCTCGTTGGTGATCGTGGTAGACCAGATTTTGCGGGCTTATGCCTACGAAATTTCCAAACAGCTATCGGTATTTGTTGGTCTCATCATCACGAACTGCATCGTCATGGGACGTGCCGAAGCCTATGCCATGAAGTCACCCCCGGTTGAAAGTTTCATGGATGGTATCGGTAACGGATTGGGTTACGGTGTCATTCTGTTGCTGGTTGGCTTCCTGCGCGAACTGTTTGGCTCAGGAAAACTGTTCGGTATGACGGTGCTGGAATCTGTCAAAAATGGCGGCTGGTATCAGCCAAATGGTCTGTTCCTGCTGGCGCCGAGTGCATTCTTTATTATTGGTATGCTGATTTGGGGTCTGCGGACTCTGAAACCTGCGCAGGTTGAGAAGGAGTAACAAACAAAATGGAACACTATATTAGTTTGTTTGTCCGCGCCGTTTTTATCGAGAATATGGCGTTATCTTTCTTTCTTGGTATGTGTACGTTTCTGGCGGTATCAAAGAATGTGAAGACGGCTTTTGGCCTGGGGGTTGCGGTCACTGTCGTGCTGGGAATTTCAGTTCCTGCCAATAACCTTGTCTACAATCTGGTACTCCGTGATGGTGCCCTGATGGATGGGGTTGACCTGAGCTTCCTGAACTTCATTACCTTTATCGGGGTTATTGCTGCACTGGTACAAATCCTGGAAATGATCTTAGACCGTTATGTTCCGGCACTTTACAACGCGCTGGGTATTTTCCTGCCGTTGATTACCGTGAACTGTGCCATTTTCGGTGGCGTTTCATTCATGGCACAGCGTGACTATAACTTCAGTGAGTCCATCGTATACGGTTTCGGCTCAGGCATGGGCTGGATGCTGGCGATTGTGCTGATGGCGGCTATCCGTGAAAAAATGAAATATGCGGATGTTCCGGCGGGTCTGAAAGGCTTGGGGATCACCTTTGTCACCACTGGTTTGATGGCATTGGGCTTTATGTCCTTCTCCGGTGTGCAGCTCTAAAGGCGAGAATAATTCATGGATATAATCATTCTAGGCGTAGTAATGTTTACCCTGATTGTGTTGGTACTGACGGCAATGATTTTGTTCGCAAAATCTAAGTTAGTGAACACCGGGGATATTAAAGTTGAAGTCAATGGCGATGAGGATAAAAGTTTCTCAGCGCCTGCGGGTGACAAGTTGTTGAACATGCTGTCCAATCAGGGGATTTTCGTTTCCTCTGCTTGTGGCGGTGGTGGCTCTTGTGGTCAGTGCCGGGTGAAAATCAGCGACGGTGGTGGTGATATCCTGCCAACCGAGCTTTCTCACATTAATAAGCGTGAAGCAAAAGAAGGTTGCCGTCTGGCCTGTCAGGTTAACGTTAAACAAGACCTGAAAATTGAGCTGCCGGAAGAAATCTTCGGCGTGAAGAAATGGGAATGTGAAGTTATCTCTAACGATAACAAAGCCACTTTCATTAAAGAATTGAAACTGAAAATTCCTGATGGGGAAGTGGTGCCATTCCGTGCGGGGGGATTCATTCAGATTGAATGTCCTCCACACGTTGCCCGTTATTCTGATTTTGATGTGCCACAGGAATATCGTGAAGATTGGGATAAATTCAATCTGTTCCGCTATGTTTCTGAAGTGAATGAACCGACGGTTCGTGCTTACTCCATGGCTAACTATCCAGAAGAGCATGGCATCATCATGCTGAACGTGCGTATTGCTACGCCACCGCCAAGAAATCCCGATGTGGTGCCGGGTATTATGTCTTCTTATATCTGGTCACTGAAAGCGGGTGATAAGGTGACCATTTCCGGCCCATTTGGTGAATTCTTCGCGAAAGACACTGAGGCTGAAATGGTCTTCATTGGGGGGGGGGCGGGTATGGCGCCAATGCGTTCCCACATTTTCGATCAGCTTAACCGTTTGAACTCCAAGCGTAAGATTACCTTCTGGTACGGAGCACGCTCCAAGCGTGAAATGTTCTATACCGAAGACTTTGACAAGCTGGCTGCAGAGAATGAAAACTTCACATGGCATGTGGCGTTATCTGATGCTCTGCCGGAAGATAACTGGGATGGTTACACCGGCTTTATTCATAATGTCCTGTATGAAAACTATCTGAAAGATCATCCGGCTCCAGAAGACTGTGAGTTCTACATGTGTGGGCCTCCGGTCATGAACGCGGCGGTCATCAAGATGTTGAAAGACCTCGGTGTTGAAGACGAAAACATCATGTTGGATGATTTCGGTGGCTGATGTTTGTAATGCGTTGATTTTAAAATAACTTTGATTTTAAGATAACGTTGATTTAACGATAAGCGCCCACTTTTTGTGGGCGCTGACGATTCAGAAAGAGCCAAAATAAGTCAGAAGAGTAAGTTATGCTGAGTAAAAAAATTATCCACTGGAGTGCATTATTGTTTTCGGTTGTGCTACTGGCGGCGTGTGGTGGCCCTGAACAGCAAAACCTGAATGGGCAGACGATGGGGACTTATTACTCCGTTAAATATGTTGCTGATTCGTCTGCCCCTGCCCCTGAAAACCTGCAACAAGAGATTGATCGGCTGCTGGAAGAAGTCAACGACCAGATGTCCACTTACCGGCCAAATTCTGAATTGAGTCGTTTTAATCAAAGCCGTGAAGTGAATAAACCGTTTCCGGTCTCTGCCGCCACGGCAAAAGTTGTCAAAGAAGCGATTCGAATCAATAGGCTGACAAAGGGTGCTCTGGATGTCACGGTTGGCCCATTGGTGAATTTATGGGGTTTTGGACCGGAAGGGCGAATTACCAAAGCGCCGACAAATGAAGAGTTAGCGACTCGTCGTGTCTGGACGGGCATCAGCCACCTGTCTGTTGAAGGCAATAACCTGATTAAATCTATTCCTGAACTTTATGTCGATCTTTCTTCCATTGCCAAAGGTTATGGTGTTGATGTTGTGGCAGAGTATCTGGCATCCCAGAATATCAAAAATTACATGGTCGATATTGGGGGTGAAGTTCGTACATCGGGCAACAATGGCAAAGGCAACCCATGGCGGATAGCGATTGAAAAACCCTCGGATAGCGGTATGGCACAGAGCGCTCAGGAGATCATTGAGCCGGGCACCATGTCTGTGGCAACATCGGGTGATTACCGCAACTATTTTGAACAGAATGGCGTTCGTTACTCACATACCATTAATCCGAAAACCGGCCGGCCCATCACGCATAATCTGGTTTCAATCACGGTGATAGCACCCAATTGCATGAATGCGGATGGCTTTTCTACCGGGCTGGATGTTTTGGGGCCAGAAAAGGGCATGGAATTGGCGGAAAAGCTGAATATCCCGGTCTTTATGATTGTCAAAACCAAAGCAGGTTTTGAAGAGCGCTATAGTACTGCTTTCAAGGCATACTTACAGAAGCAATAAGAGAGGGGAAAGGGTTATGGAAGTCTTTATTGCCGCTTTTATCTTTTTCTTGCTGGCCTTCGCGGGCATGGCATTGGGCTATATTGTTAAACGCAAGAGTATCCAAGGGAGCTGTGGGGGGTTGGGAAGTCTCGGTGTAGAGAAAGTTTGTGATTGTCCTGAACCCTGTGATGCCCGTAAAAAACGCCTGGCAAGGGAAGCCGTTCGTCAGGCGCAGTTGGCGAAGAACCGTATTCTTTGATGCGGTTTGCCGCTCAATAAATGGATAGCCCAAAAAGTGACCCGCTGCCGGACAATCAGCGGGTTTTGTTACTTATTCAGGGGCTCAGGGCATTGTTCAGGGCATATTGAAAGGGTGACATTTTCTGTGGGCCTGATGTAAGTAATTTTTCACTGAACTTATTGAAATACCCAAATCGTCTGCAACCTCTTTGTAACGCAGACCCTGAAGTTGAGTAAGCAGAAATGCCTGTCGAACTTTTGCCGGCAGTTCATCCAGTGTCTTATCTATCTTTTCAAGCTGTTCCAGCAACATGAGTTGATTCTCAGAACAATGTGATGAGATTTCCGGTGTTGTACCCATATACTCCAGATAATTGTCTTCCAGTTTTTTCCTGCGCCAGTGATTGGCAAGGGTTCTACGGGCTATCGTGATTAAAAAAGCTCTTGGCTGGCGGATATTCTCAAGATCCGAAGATTGCATCAGCTTAATGAAAATCTCATGGGTGAGGTCTTCGGCCTGGTTTGGGCAGGCACTGTTTTGTCTGATCCAGTGGCATAACCAGTGATGGTAATCGGAATAGAGTTTTTGGGCGATTTCTTTGTGCCCAAATGTGCTTTTTTGCACCGCCATGATGATATTGCCTGATAGGATAAATCTGATAATGATTATTATTTGTATTTGTTCGGAAGAAGTCAATGAGGCATTCTAGAGCTAACCCCCTTAAAAATTAAGGGGGTTAAGTGGTTAAGTGATTAAGTGGTCAAATACTCATTAGAACTGTTGTGAAATACTGAATTTGTAATTCCGGCCAATGCCTGACACTGATTCTCCTAAGTAAGGGGCGTAATCCCGGTTAAATAGGTTGTCGATGGTGACTCGTGCTTCAAATCCTTTGATATCAGAAGGACGCCAGCTTGCAAACAGGCCATGCAGGGCGTAGCCGCTGCTTTTTGGTAGTTCCCAATATTCAGCCATCGGGTCACCATCAACGGGTGAGCGATCTTGTTTACGGATAAAATCGCCTTTCCAGCCCATCGCCATCTGCCATTGTGGAATTTTGAACCCTAACATCGCGTGAGCCGATGTTGGGGGAATTTCTGCCAGCCAGGTTTTACGCCCTATCCACGGATCACGCGGGGAAGCATCGCGCTGGCCGCGCATCGTGGAGAAAGAGAGCTTGCCGAATAGCGTGCTGCTGTCATAGAAAGTCTCAATTTCCAGACCTTCAATGGTATAGCCCGGTAAATTACGATTATTTGCCAGTGGCTTTCCGCATGAACTGGGCGAACCACTTTTTATTTGGGCCTCACAATAAATCCCGCGTCTTTTGAAAATTTCATCTTTACCACGGTTGCGGAATAAGGTGGTACGGATTTGCAGACTGTCATCTTCAAGCATTAAATGATCGAAATCGAGAATGGCACCCAAGCGTATGCCGGTCATTCTTTCGACATCAAGATCGCGGCTGGTACTGGGAAGACGGGTGCCCATTGACTGAACTTCATATTGCTCATCAACTAAGGGCGCACGCCACGTGCGGCTGATATCAGAAAAGAGAGACAAGTTTGGTGTTGCTTTCCACATGATACCCAGATGTGAAGACCATCCGGCGTAAGTGACACCATGATAATCATGCCCCGCTTCGGGTAACGGGTTATTAAACCGTGGCGCTGCATTTTCCTTACCTATGTTTTTGGTATGGTCATAACGAACACCCGGCGTAATGGTAATGTTTGAGAATGTCATAGAATCCTGTACATAGAGGCTATGTGTTGCCTGATCTCCAGCAGGCATATAATAAGGCTGGTAATAGCCATAATTATATTCGGCTTCTTCTATCTTATCCTTATCAAACATCCACACATGACGTTGGTTTTTATGCCATCTAGCACCACCCAGTAATTCGTGCTTAATGAAACCGGTTGAAAATACACTTTTATTATTTATATCAATAACATGATCGGTGTAATCCACCCAGCTTTTATTGCCCATAGAGGCGCTGTAATTAACGATAATATCTTCCGGACGATGATCCGTTTGCTTAGTTTTCGAATAAGCATAGGTCATCGTTAGATTCAACCAAGGGTTATCCTCTGGTGCAATATTCCATTTGGCAGAGTAGTTTTGATCAATTTGATCACGAAAGACCAGTTTTCTTTTCCATGCACCATCCAAACCATATTTTTTTATGTCATAGGCAGTGGGAACAGCCGTCTTATTTCGTTTCGCGGCCCACGGCTGCCAGCCATCTGATTCAGATCGCATTGCGGACAGACTTACGGTATGTGTGTCACTGGGATAAAAATTAGTTTTCAACAAATAGGAGGTTTGCTTGTTTTGCGAATACTCAAAATGGGTGCCATCAGGGCGTTTAATATTATGCCCATCACGCTTGCTCACATAGAGCAATCCGTCGGCAAAGCCATTGGGATCTCTGCCATATAGGGCACCACTGCTGATCCACTGTCTGTCATTGGTGTGGTAGCTTTGTTTGATAAAGCCGCCCCAATCCTCATCAGGGCGCAATAAGTCGCCCGCATCTTTGGTCACAATTTTGACCGAGCCGCCAAATCCGCCGTTGCCGTTCAGCAAATTGTGTGGCCCTTTATCAACATCGACCCGCTTGATTAACTCAGGCTCAATAAAGACTGAACCCTGACGATATTTCTCGAATCCTTTTGGCGCATCATCCAGTGTGACTTTGATATCTTCGACGTCTCCCATCCCCCAGATGTTCAGCGTTTGCCCGCCGGGACGCGGCGAACCTGACATCGAAACACCGGGAAGCTGATCCAGTAATTGGCCAAGGTTATCTGCCTGAGTCCGGTCAATATCCGCCTTTTTGAGCACTGAACTGCCCGCACTGGTGCTGTTGTGTAAACTTCCTACAACAGACAGTGAAGGTAATTTTATGACCTCATTTTTCTTTTCAGATTTTGGCTCAGTGGGATTTTCCAGCGCATAAACCGCACCGGAAAATGCTGTGCTTAACACGAATGTCCCTGAGAATGTGCCTCTTAAAATGTATTGAATCACCGTTGTGATTGGGCGTTTTTCTAATTTTTGACTATTATTTGCCATAAATTTCCTGAAATATGATCAAGTAAAATATTTACATTGTTATAAGTCACTTGAGAAATTAAATCGGGTAAATAAAAATGAGAATTATTTTTGTTTTTGTCTCTGTGACTGCGTTTTGTTGAAGCGTTTATCACCTTTGTTCATTTCAATTGATTGAAATATTTGTGTATTGTGTTACACCTTCTCAGTCGCTGACAATGTCGGCAATGGGATCAACGTGCTTATGAGATGTTTTGGCACAGAGTCGCCAGGGCACTCATTGGTGAGGTTATTTCCTTAAGTGCAAGGGGTTAGTCAATGAAGAAAAAGATCTTTAGTTCTCTGATCTTGGCCGGTATTGTGGCACTGATTGCGGGTTGTGATGATACTGCTACAAAAGCAGAAGAGGTTACACAGCAAACGGAAGACAGAGCAACACACATGAAAACCGATGCTGAACAGAAAGCCACAGGCATAGTGGAGAGTGCAAAAGAAAAATCACAGGAGATAAAGGAAAACGCCCTGAGTGGAAGTCATGGCATGATCGAAAAGTCTAAGGAAGTGCAAAATCAGGTGACTCATTCGGTTAATGATATCGCTGAACAGATAAAGTCTAAAGCGGCAAATATGCAGGATCAGGCAGGGAAAACAGCCAGTGATCTGATCGATGATATGAAAGCGAAAAAAGATGATATACAACGTCAGGCCACTGACAAACTTCATCAGCTTTCAGATGGCATAAAATCGACAACGGAAGAAATAAAATCTGAAACCGATAAAAAAACGGATGATTTAATCAATAGTCTTAAAGATGCCGGTGATAAAAAAGAAGAAGGTTAATTGATCGTTTCAATTTCCGATCAGTGTAAAAGGGATTAGTGTGAAAGGGATCAATATCAGAAGGGTGATCCGCCAATGATCACCCTTCTATTTTTATCTGATGTCAACGAAATAGTCTTCCTGCCTGCTTGACTTAATTATCCACCTAAAAGTAGATTAGAAATTCCGCAAAAAGACTCAGGAAATAATAATGAAAATAAAATTCAGTACGGGAAGGCAGGATTCAGAATTAATTCAACACGCATTTTCCATTCGCAAACAGATATTTGCGGATGAGCAGGGATTTGAAGCGGAAATTGATATTGATGAATATGATGATATCGCCTTACATGTGGTGATATTTGATGATGAAAAGCCAGTCGGGGTACTACGGGCGATCCCACAAGACGATAACAGGCTTAAAGTTGGGCGTGTTGCGGTATTGAAAGATTATCGCGGTCGGGGAGTGGGGCGTAAGATCATGGAATTTATTGAGGATTATGGACGAAAAAATAAAGTTTCAGCGATTGAATTATCTTCGCAATGTCATGCCCGGCCGTTTTATGAAAGCCTTGGCTATCAAGCTCGTGGTGAAATTTATTTGGAGGAAGGTGCAGAACATATCTTTATGGTACTGGATGTGACGTAACGGATTTTCATTATGAAGCCTGAAAGGGCTAATATAATAAAACAATAATTATTATTTGAAATATTAATACGGGAAAAATGAGTATGTTAATAATATAACGTAACTTTCTCAATTTCCCGTATTAGTGATTTATTCCTTTTTACGCGCACAAATTCATTGTTCAATTATTTTGTGCTAATTGGCGGATGGGGGCGCCATTGGCAACATAATATTTCACCTGACTGCGTGGCAGAGGAGAAATCCCCCGGATTTTATCCGCTATTTTTTCTGCCATCATAATGGTTGTGGCATTCAAATTACCCGTTATGATTTCTGGCATAATGGAAGCATCAATAACCCGCAAGTTCTCAATACCATACACGCGCCCCTCACCATCCACAACGGCCATTTCATCTGTTCCCATTTTGCAACTGCATGATGGGTGAAATGCGGTTTCGGCATGTTCACGAATAAAAGCATCTAGCTGCTCATCAGTCTGGATTTCAGCGCCCGGACTGATTTCCCGCCCACAATACGGAGCCAGTGCAGGCTGCGCCATAATTGCCCTGGTAATGCGGATCGCATCGCGGAATTCCTGCCAGTCTTGTTCGGTTGACATATAGTTGAACAAAATGCTGGGATGCTGACGTGGATCCCGTGACTTAATTTTTACCCGGCCCCGGCTTGGGGAGCGCATGGAACCCACGTGAGCCTGAAAACCATGTTGATTAACGGCATTACTGCCGTTGTAATTAATGGCAACGGGCAGGAAATGAAACTGAATATTTGGCCAGGCAAATTTTTCATTGGTACGAATAAATCCACCTGCTTCAAATTGATTGCTGGCACCAATGCCTGTCCCTTTGAATAACCATTCGGCTCCGATTTGAGGTTGGTTATACCATTTCAACGCAGGATAGAGAGAGACGGGTTTAAGGCATTCATACTGCAAATACATCTCAAGGTGATCTTGTAAATTTTGCCCAACGCCCGGTAATACCTGTACCGCAGAAATGCCAAACTCGTTCAATACCTCTTCTGGCCCAATTCCTGAGCGTTGCAAGATCTGCGGGGAAGCAATGGCTCCGGCGCAGAGTAAAACTTCTTTGCGTGCTGTCGCTTGCGTTGGTGTCGAACTATTACCCCGATAAAAATTGACCCCAACCGCTGTTTTTCCTGCAAATTCGAGGGTATTGGTCAAGGCATGGGTAATAATCGTGAGATTGGCACGCGATCGCGCTTGATCCAGATAACCCCGGGCGGTACTGGACCGACGCCCGTTGGGGGTGACCGTGCGATCCATTGGGCCAAAGCCTTCTTGCTGGTAGCCATTTAAATCTTCAGTACGCGGATATCCTGCTTGAATACCGGCTGCAACCATCGCATGAAAGAGTTCATTATTTCCCGCTTTGGGGGTCGTGACACTGACGGGGCCATCACTGCCGTGATAGTCATTTCCGCCAATATCCCGTGATTCAGACTTGCGAAAGTAAGGCAGGCAATCAAGATAAGTCCAGTCTTCCAGACCCGGCTGCGTTGCCCAATGATCAAAATCCATCGCATTGCCACGGATGTAGCACATGCCGTTGATGAGTGAAGAGCCACCCAGCCCTTTTCCGCGACCACATTCCATGCGTCGATGGTTCATATGGGGTTCAGGATCGGTTTCATATGCCCAGTTATAACGGGTTCCCTGCAAAGGATATGCCAGCGCTGCCGGCATTTGGGTACGAAAGTCGCATCGATAATCTGGCCCACCGGCTTCCAGCAGCAGGACCGTTACATCGGGATCTTCCGTCAAACGGGTTGCAAGTACGTTCCCCGCTGAACCAGCACCGATAATAATGTAATCAAATACCATTGTTATCTCCCCTGTTTCAGTGATGGATTAAAATAGGGATTCAAAATCACCCAGTTCGACCTGGATTGATTTGATTTGAGTGTAATGTTGCAGTGTGACCAACCCATTTTCACGACCCACCCCGGAATGCTTGTAACCCCCCACCGGCATGGCTGCCGGGGACTCTCCCCATGTGTTGATCCAGCAGATCCCGGCTTCCAGTTGGTGGATTACGCGATGTGCCCGGGACAGATCTTTCGTCACCAAGCCCGCACCCAGGCCATATTTTGTATCATTGGCTCTGGCAATGACTTCATCTTCCGTTTCATAAGTCAGAATAGACATCACAGGGCCAAATATTTCTTCCTGCGCAATCAGCATATCATCAGTACAATCACTGAATACCGTCGGTGCAACAAATGCACCTTTCGCCAGATCGCCTTCCAGCAGGCGTTTACCGCCACAGAGCAAACGGGCATTGGAATTTTTGCCGCTTTCGATATAGCGCAAAACAGATTCCATATGTGGAAAGCTCACCAGAGGGCCAAAATTGGTGTTGGGATCGAGGGGCGAGCCAATGCGAATGCGTTTAACACGTTCAAGAATTTTAGCTTCAAATTGCGCAAGCAGTGCCTTGGGGACAAAAACCCGGGTGCCATTGGTACAAACCTGACCTGAGCTGAAAAAATTTGCCATCATGGCAATATCGGCAGCGCGATCCAGATCGGCATCATCAAAGATGATCAGCGGAGATTTACCGCCCAATTCCATGGTGACTTCTTTTAACGTTGCCCCTGAAGCATTCGCCATCACTTTCTTGCCGGTGACAATGCCACCCGTAAACGACATTTTGGCGATTTGCGGATGAATAGCCAGATAATGCCCCACTTCATGGCCTGCGCCAGTCAGGACGTTGAATACACCGTCAGGCAAACCGGCCTCGGTATAGATTTCGGCCAGTTTCAGGGCGGTCAGGGAAGTGACTTCACTGGGCTTGAAAATCATGGCATTGCCGGCAGCCAGCGCGGGCGCTGATTTCCAGAGCGCGATTTGAATGGGATAGTTCCATGCCCCGATGCCGGCTACGACCCCCAGAGGTTCACGGCGTGTGTACACGAAAGAAGATTCACGCAGTGGAATTTGCTGGCCTTCAAGGGCAGGGATCAAACCTGCATAATATTCCAGCACATCGGTACCCGTGACAATATCAACCTGTTGGGTTTCAGAAAGTGGCTTGCCGGTATCCAGTGTTTCCAACTCCGCCAGTTCATCATTGCGTTCACGCAATATATCTACGGCCTTGTGTAAGATCCGGGAACGCTCTACCGGCGTCATTGACGCCCAGATTTTCTGCCCCTGATGGGCGCTTTTGACCGCTAAATCCACATCTTGCTCAGTTGCGGATTGAAATTGAGCAATAATCTCGCCATTGGCAGGATTAATGGCATCAAACATGGTGGTGTTGGGATGGGTACTATCAACATAAGCACCGTGGATATAAAGTTTCTGTGAGCTGAAATGAGTCATAGATTCTCCTTAGAGCTTATCCATTGGGTTATAAGTCAGAATTCAGGCCGGACCGAGTTTCTGTTCGATGTAATCGAGGGTGATTTTTAATGCTCCATCGAGATCAAAAGGTTTGCTGCTTAATGCGCTTCTCAGCCATAGACCATCAATCAATGCAGCCAGCCCTTGTGCCGCAAGTTGCGCTTCTTTTTTTGGCAGAGTACGTTTGAATTCGACACAGATATTGGAATACAAACGGCGTTCATTGACCTGTTGTAAGCGATAAAGGCTGGGTTGGTGCATACTGCTGGCCCAAAATGCCAACCAAGTTTTCATGGCAGCGCTGTTGATTTGGCTGGGATCAAAATTCCCTTCGACAATGGCCTTCAGTTTTTGCATGGGGGTGGTGTCGTCAAGCAGGCGTATTCGGCGCGCTACAGCCATTCTCAGTTGGTGTAATAAGTAACGCATGGTGGCTTCGAGTAGCCCGTTTTTATCTTTAAAGTAGTGGCTGATAATCCCGTTGGAAACCCCTGCTTTCCGGGCTATTTGCGCAATACTTGCTTCCTGCATCCCCACTTCATTGACGACAATTAATGTTGCATCAATGAGTTGTTGTTTTCTTATGGACTGCATTCCAATTTTTGGCATGATTTTATGCTCAGAAAATCAAACATTCGGCGCTCATTAAACTTTTTTTTGATTGAATGTTCAATCAAAATTAAATATGTTTTATTACAATATTTTCACAATTTGCACTTAAAACTATTCAATATGACTTAAATTTTATTTTTGATTCAATGTGTTATATCCATTAGCCTTTTTCATATCTCTACATGCAATTATTTCAGGAACTGCCTATGAACATACAAGACAGTCCGAAAAACACTCAGAAGGATACACTGAACTCTGTCGTTTTTTTCGCTTCTGCTGGACTGATTATCATTTTTTCTCTATTCACGATTTTCTTCACGGAGGCAACAAGTGTCTGGATAAAAAATACTCTATCCTGGGTCTCTAAAACGTTTGGCTGGTACTACTTGCTGGCGGCTACGCTTTACATTGTGTTCGTCATTTTTGTTGCGGCTTCCCGTTTTGGTTCCATCAAGTTAGGGCCAGAACAATCCAAGCCAGAATTCAGTTTGCTCAGTTGGGCTGCCATGCTGTTTGCCGCCGGAATAGGTATTGATTTGATGTTTTTCTCGGTGGCTGAACCGGTTACTCAATATATGCGTCCGCCAACGGGCGAAGGAGAAACCATTGAAGCAGCCCGTCAGGCGATGGTGTGGACACTGTTTCACTATGGCCTGACGGGCTGGTCTATGTATGCTTTGGTAGGGATTGCGCTGGGTTATTTCAGTTATCGTTACAATTTGCCATTAACTATCCGTTCGGCGCTTTACCCTATTTTCGGGAATCGCATCAAAGGGCCGATTGGTCACATTGTGGATATTGCCGCAGTGATAGGAACGATTTTCGGCATCGCGACAACACTTGGGATTGGCGTTGTGCAGTTAAACTATGGGCTAAAAGTGCTGTTCGGATTGCCACAGGGGTTGGGCGTTCAGGGCGGATTAATACTGCTGTCGGTTATCGTGGCAACGGTGTCTGTGACCTCTGGGGTGAACAAAGGGATTCGGTTTCTGTCTGAACTGAATGTACTGCTGGCGTTGGGGTTGGTGTTGTTTATTCTGTTTGTGGGGGATACGGAGTTTTTGCTTAATGGGCTGGTGCAGAATGTGGGTGATTACATCAGCCGTTTTATGGGCATGACACTCAATAGTTTCGCATTTGAGCGGCCGACTGAATGGATGAATAGCTGGACGCTGTTTTTCTGGGCGTGGTGGGTCGCCTGGGCACCGTTTGTTGGATTATTTCTGGCCCGTATTTCCCGTGGCCGCACGATCCGCCAGTTTGTGATGGGAACGCTGATTATTCCCTTTGTTTTTACCCTGATTTGGCTGTCGGTTTTTGGCAATAGCGCGTTATATGAAATTCTTCATGGCAACCCTCAATTAGCTGAAACCGTGTTAGTTCACCCGGAGCGGGGATTTTATGATTTGCTGGCACTGTATCCGGCGTTCACGCTAAGTGCTTCTGTTGCCACAATCACGGGGCTGCTGTTTTACGTGACTTCCGCAGATTCGGGATCGCTGGTTTTAGGCAATTTCACTTCTAACCTCAGTGATATTAATAATGACTCACCGAACTGGCTGCGGATATTCTGGTCTGTGGCGATTGGTGTACTGACGCTGGGGGTATTGATGACGGATGGCATTTCCGCTTTGCAGAATATGACGGTAATCATGGGGCTGCCTTTTAGTTTTGTGATCTTTTTTATCATGGCAGGATTATATAAATCGTTGCGGGTAGAGGATTTTCGCAAGGCCAGTGCATTGCAGAATACATCGCCGACATTGGTGCATGATAATGGCTCCCTGAACTGGAAACAGCGCCTGAGCCGTATGATGCATTTTCCGGGCACGAAAAACACTCAGCGGATGCTGGATATGGTGTGTCGTCCAGCCATGTTGGACGTTGCCAAAGAGTTGGTCGTGCGTGGTGCAAGTGTTCAGTTCCACGCCTTGCCTGCGCAAGGGAGCAAGAGGCTGAATCCCCTTGAATTGGTTGTTGATTTGGGCGATGAGCAGAATTTTGTTTATCAGATTTGGCCGCAACGTTATTCCGTACCCGGATTTACCTATCGGGCGAGATCAGGCAAATCTGACTATTACCGTTTGGAAACGTTTTTGATGGAAGGGACGCAGGGTAATGACTTGATGGATTATACCAAAGAGCAAATCATCAGCGATATTCTTGATCATTATGAGAAACACCTGAATTTTATTCACCTTAATCGTGAATCGCCGGGACAAACGCTGATTTTTCCGAGTGGTGGATAAGCATAAAGGATAAAAAAACGCCTGCGCTATATGAAATTGCAGGCGTTTTTTATTGATATTCTTTATCAAGTTAGATAATGAGTTTATCTGCTAAAATAGATAAAAATCCTATCATCTATTTTTTGAAGGGTAAGCATCAGGATAGAGTTTACCATAATAACCATTCAATTGAGCTTCTGACATTTTTGATATCTCCACATATTTGGGTGAAAACAGAACCAGGAACGACATCAATCCCATTGAGGCAGAGAAGGCGAGTAACAGAATTCTTATGTCATAACTTTCTACAATGTAAGTTGCCGATATCATCCCCAACGGTATTGAGACTATGCAAATAGCCAGAAATTTTGATTCCATGGTATTACGATAAGATTCCGGTGTTGCCAGGCAGCGAATGGAAGTGGTATTGATATTATAAATAACCAAACCAATTCCACTGATTAACATATAACTGCACAACCCGATTAATGAGGTTGCCGTGGAGATACCAGCGATACATACAGATATCGTGAAGGCGGCAATAAAGGCACTGTGGGCTTTGCAGAGGAGTTTATTCAGATAGTTAATAATGATGACACTGCCAATCATCATACCGACCCCAAATGTTGCCTCGGCAATCCCCACCTGTAAGGCGCTGAGTTTAAATTCATTGATGATAATCAGTGGAGTAATATAAGTAACTAATGGGACTGTCGTGAAATTGAAAAAGGAGGAAACGATAACCAGACGGGTTTCTGTTGGGTTTTTGGTAATGATCTTAATACTGCCTATGTTGCCGGTATGTTGTTGTAATGGTTTCTCTTTTTTCTGATTTTTTATAAAATAAAATCCAATGATTGATGAAAGCGACATTAGCGAAATAAAAAGTAAAGCTCCGTCTATTTTTAAATAATGAATAACGATCCCAGATATAGCAGGCCCAAGGATAATATTAACGGAATTAACAACCCCTCTGTATTTAAAGGCAGACTCCAACTTATTTTCATCACTGATTTCAGGAAGAATACTGGTGCCAATTGGTTGAATGAGTATGGCTGAAATAGAAGCAAAAATAGAGATAATGCCTAACGGGAGATAGAGACGGGTATCTATAAAATTAGCGAGAATTAAAAGTAAAGAGGTTGGGATGATACAAAAAAATAGGATGGTTTTCTTATTGAATCTGTCTCCAAGGTTACTCATAAAGACCAGAAATAAGACTTGCAATAACCATGATGAAAAAATGAACCACCCAAGTTGAAAGTCTAGATTAAGGACTTCAATCATCCACCATGAGAATAGCATAGCAAATGCTCTTGTAGAGGAGGTAAATAAAATATCAGACATTTGATATAGAAAAAAGGAAATATTATTTTTCATTACTATCCTTATATTTTTTAATAAACCTATTTAATTTATTGATTTATCTAATGGTACAGAGTAAATACATCCCTGTCACCGCTGTATTGAAAATAAATGATATATTAAATGGTTATTTAATGGATTGAGTGAAATATGTAACTGAAAAACAATCAATAAAAGGTTTTTTATTTTATCCTGTTTAAATGTGCTATTTATCTCAATGTTTTTTGCTGTTATTTATCTCTTATATAATCACTTAATGGGATTATTTAATATTTTCATTTCACCATGAATAATGCCCCATCAATAAATCAATCCATTGAAATTTTGCTAAAAATTAGCTTAACTTTCACTAGATATGCTTGTATATTTATACAGTCTTTTGGTGTGGGGAGATCAGATGCGCAAAATTATTCATATTGATATGGACTGTTTTTTTGCTGCCATTGAAATGAGGGATAACCCATTACTTCGCAATAGACCTATTGCGGTGGGGGGAAGTGCTGATCGGCGAGGGGTAATTAGCACGGCAAATTACCCTGCCCGTCGCTTTGGGGTGCATAGTGCAATGCCCACCGCCATGGCGTTAAAACTCTGCCCGCAATTGAAAGTGATCCCCGGCCGCATGGCGATTTATAAAGAAGTGTCCCAGCATATCCGGCAGATTTTTTCCCGTTACACCGGGTTGATTGAACCTCTCTCTTGGGATGAAGCCTATCTCGATGTGACAGAATGTCACTATTGCCACGGTTCTGCGACATTGATTGCCGAGGAAATCCGTCAGGTCATTTTTGATGAATTGCAGTTAACGGCTTCCGCCGGCGTTGCGCCAGTCCGGTTTTTAGCCAAGATAGCGTCTGATATTAATAAACCCAATGGTCAATATGTTATCTCTCCTGAACAGGTCGATACGTTTGTTAAGTCACTGCCATTACGCAAAATTCCCGGAGTTGGAAAAGTGACGGCCAAACGGCTGTCAGACATGGGGCTGGAAACCTGCTCTGATGTTCAACACTACGATAAACTGGCGTTAATAAAAAGTTTGGGCAAATTTGGGGTATCACTTTGGCAACGTTGCCACGGCATTGATCAACGGCCGATCACGCCAGAACGCTTGCGCAAATCGGTTGGGGTAGAAAAAACACTGGCGCAGGATATTCATGAATGGCATGAGTGTGTGGAATTAATTGAAAAACTTTATCCTGAGCTGGAAAAACGGTTAGCAAAGGTAAACCCCGATCTGCGCATTGCCCGTCAGGGTATCAAATTAAAGTTTGATGATTTCCAAATGACGACACAGGAACATACTCATCCTGTATTGGATAAGGCCGATCTGATTCGGGTCGCAAAACAGGCGTGGGAAATGCGCAGGGAAGGGCGGGGCGTCCGGTTGGTTGGGCTGCATGTCACCTTACAAAATCCACAATTGGAACGTCAGCTTTTACTGGCGTTATAACGCTGGAATCTCCCCTACGGCAGAGAATAGGGGAGGGGCAATAGGGTTCTGTTGTGACTTTTTATTGATCTTTTTATTACTCTTTAACCGGAATAGATTTCAGAATTGCGGTCAGTAGTTGCCAATATTGACCCACGCTCTTAATGTGAACTTTCTCATCCGGGGAATGCGCGCCACGAATGGTCGGACCGATGGAAACCATGTCCATGTCGGGATACGGCTCTTTGAACAGGCCACATTCCAAACCTGCATGGATGACCATGATATTGGGGGTTTTATCGAAAAGTTGTTGATACGTTTCGCGAACCAGATGCATCACTGGCGAATCGGCATCAGGCTGCCAGCCCGGATAGCTGCCGCTGGCTACTGTTTTTGCACCAGACAGTTTTGCCAGAGAATTCAGCATTTCAGCAACATACGTCTTGCCCGTTTCGATCAGTGAACGGATCAGGCAAAAAACCTCGACTTTTTCTTCATCCATTGTCACCACGCCGACGTTCAGCGAAGTTTCTACAACGCCTTTGGCCACATCACTCATGCGGATAACGCCGTTAGGCATGGCATTGAGCATGGACAGGAAACGGGTCTGGCAATCGGCCGTCAACGCCGGTGTTGATGTTTCGATTTCATCCAGCAGGAGGGTAAGGTTGGCTTCAACGACCGCATACTCGTTTGTCAATGTTTCCAGATAGCGCTCTTTCCGTTGATGCAGTGTTTCAAGTTGATCAGCAGGAACGGCAATGACACAGGAACCTTCACGGGGGATGGCATTGCGCAGCGTTCCCCCTTGCAGATGAATCAATTTCAGGTTCAAGTCATCTGCCTGTGCCGCCAGGAAACGCGCCAGTAATTTGTTGGCATTGCCCAATCCGAGATGAATATCGCCACCAGAGTGGCCACCTTTTAACCCTTTAATCGTCAGTTCCAGAGTTTTGTAACCGGCTGGCAGAGCTTCACGGGATAATGGCAAAGTGGTAACAACATCAATGCCCCCGGCACAGCCCATGTAAATTTCGCCTTCTTCTTCTGAATCGGTATTGATCAGAATATCGGCCTGCAACCAGCCGGATTTCAGGCCGAACGCACCATCCATGCCCGCTTCTTCGGTCATGGTCAGCAACACTTCCAATGGACCATGTTTGACTGTTTCGTCCGCCAAGACGGCCAGAGCAGAAGCCATGCCGATCCCGTTATCAGCGCCTAGCGTTGTCCCCTCGGCCGTAATCCAATCACCGTCAATGTAAGGGCGGATCGGATCTTGGGTGAAATCGTGCTGGGTATCATTGTTTTTTTGTGGAACCATATCAAGGTGCGCTTGAAGTACAACGGCCTTGCGATTTTCCATACCTTTCGAAGCCGGTTTTCTAATCAAAATATTACCGACGTCATCCCGCTCCACATGGAAATCTTTGCTTTTTGCCCACTCAATGATATGGGCTGCCAGCGTTTCTTCATGGTAGGATGGATGCGGAATGGAACAAATTTGGGCAAAAATATCCCATAGTGGTTGAGGGGATAAGGTTGATAATTCGGACACGGCGAATCTCCTGTAACGACATCTGAGTGAGAAAATACATCTTGGTGAGAAAATGGTAATGCTTGATACATTAGGGCGCTTTTGTCATCTTGCGCTATCCTAAGGTTCATGTCATGTCTGAGAATATCATTTTATTATCTGTAATGCGCAGTCAGGATAGGGTCCTACCTTGTTTTTACTGGTCTTTGTCTGTTCAAATCACTATAATCTCGCGCAACCTTTTTTCCGCAAAAAAAACACTTTTCTGAAATATTCTTTAGTATCCAGGATCAAATTTTATGAGTGAAAAATATGTTGTAACGTGGGATATGTTGCAAATACATGCCCGTCAATTGGCACAACGTTTACTTCCGGTAGAACAGTGGAAAGGCATTATTGCCGTGAGTCGCGGTGGCCTTGTGCCGGGCGCATTGTTGGCTCGTGAGCTGGGAATTCGCCATGTCGATACGGTCTGTATTTCCAGCTATGATCACAATAATCAGCGCGAGTTGAATGTGTTGAAAAAAGCGGAAGGCGACGGTGAGGGATTTATCGTTGTTGATGATCTGGTTGATACCGGCGGGACTGCACAGGCAATCCGCGATATGTATCCGAAAGCCCATTTTGTCACGATTTTTGCAAAACCTGCCGGCCGTCCTCTTGTGAATGATTATGTCGTTGATATTCCTCAAAACACCTGGATTGAGCAGCCATGGGATATGGGCGTTATGTTCGTTCCTCCTATTTGTGATAAGCAGTAAGAATTTTCTTTTGTCATGACTAAACAAAACCTTTCAGAGTCGCTGTTTAAATCTCGATTTAAACATCGGGAGACCTCCACACTGGTAAAATCCACTCGACTACAATCTATCACGGCTGGTGATAATTCTATTGTTGGTGATCGTACCCTTGTCGGTAATAGCCCGCGTGGTGGTAAGCGTTGCGAGCGTTGGTATCGAATGATTAATTGGCTCGCTTGGATCTGGAGGGGAATCAATCCGATTGAAATTCAAGAAGTTCTCAGCCGGATTGCCGTGACAGATGCCGAGCGCAGTACCGATCATTTGTTGGATACTGTGATCGGCTATCGTAAAGGAAATTGGGCATTTGAGTGGTCACAGCAGGCAATGCACTGGCAGCAGGAAGCTCTGCATACTGAAGAGGCTGAGAAAGCTGGGGCATGCTGGTTAAAGGCGGCAACGCTTTACAGTATCGCCGCTTATCCTCATTTGCGCGGTGACGAGTTGGCTGATCAAGCTATCGTGTTGGCGAATAAAGCCTACGAAAATGCGGCGCGTTTTTCTGATTATGAATTGAAAAAACTGGAATTTCATTTGGAAGGGGGGAAAAGTGTGACTGGATTATTGCATCTTCCTTCCCATGTTCAAGGACCCTGCCCAACGATTTTAGTCTGTACCAGCCTTGATAATGTGCAGAGCGATTGTTGGCGGTTGTTCCGCGAATATTTCTCGCCTCTCGGTTTTGCCATGTTGACGGTGGATATGCCTTCTGTGGGTTATTCCGCCAAATTCACACTGACACAGGATACCTGCGCGCTTCATCAACAAGTTTTGCAACAACTGGATACCATACCGTGGATTGACCATACTCGTGTAGGCGTGTTTGGTTTTCGTTTTGGTGCCAATATTGCTGTTCGTCTTGCCTATCTGGAACCGAAACTGATTAAAGGGATTGCGGTAGTTGGCCCGATTGTTCATGAATTACTGCATGATGGGAAATTACAGCAGAAAATTCCGTCAATGTATATTGACGTACTGGCCAGTCGTCTGGGGATTTACCACGTTGATGAAGAGAGACTGCGTTCAGAGCTGAGATGTTATTCATTGAAAAATCAAGGCTTGTTGGGGCGTCGCTGTAGTGTCCCTATGTTTTCGGTGTATTGGGAAGATGATATTTTCAGCCCAAGAAAGGACTCAAAATTGATTGCTATGTCATCAATGGAGGGTTCATTGCGGGCGATCCCTGCCACCTCAGTTTATAGTGGTTTCAATAAGGCGCTACACGAAATAAGTGTATGGTTGAAAGATAAAGTTGTATAAAGTAAAATTTATTACTTGATATTTTTTAACCATTTGATACAAAGGTGTTCTGTATATAAGGAGACCTTTGTATGACTTTGCCCGTAAGTTATTCTAAAAATAGGCTGTTAAAGAATTTTTCTGCCTTAGGGCCGTATGTACGTGAATTAAAATGCCAAAACGGTTATTTTTTCTTTGACTGTTTAGCAGTTTGTGTCAGTGCAAAAGCGGCACCCGAAAAACGCGAATTCTGGGGATGGTGGTTAGAGTTAGAAGCACAGGGGCAGGGCTTTGTTTATCACTATCAGATAGGTTTATTTGATAAAAATGGTGAATGGCACGCCATGAGTATCAAAAAAAAGGCTGATCTGGAACATCTTGAATCAACCTTGCAGACATTTCATCAACGTCTGGCGAATTCTTTTGATGCGCTCAAACTGACGCTGACTCCCTCCAAAAATACCATTTCTCTTCAGACTCAAGTTATGGCATGAATCTGTTTTAAGCCTGCTTTTTTTAAATTTTGCGTTATGTCAGTTGGCATAACGCTTCTCTCCTGTTAAAACTGGATACCGTTTTTTTAAGAAAATCGTTTTTTTAATCGAATTGTTTTTTTAATCGAATTATTTGTTCAAATAACTGTTAATGGCAGAAATATGATGAATGGCAGCCAAACCTTGGTTGTGAAACTGGGGACGAGTGTATTGACCGGTGGCTCTCGTCGTTTGAATCGTGCCCACATCGTGGAGCTGGTTCGCCAATGTGCTCAACAGCATGAAAAAGGCCACCGCATTGTTATTGTGACGTCTGGCGCGATTGCGGCCGGACGTGAGCATTTGGGGTATCCCGACCTTCCCGCCACGATTGCTTCAAAACAGTTGCTGGCCGCCGTCGGACAAAGTCGCCTGATCCAACTGTGGGAGCAGCTTTTCTCGATTTATGGTATCCATGTCGGGCAAATGTTGCTCACGCGTGCGGACTTGGAAGATCGTGAGCGTTTCTTGAATGCGAGGGATACCCTCCAGGCATTGCTTGATAACCATATTGTTCCCATTATTAATGAAAATGACGCCGTTGCGACAGCAGAGATTAAAGTGGGGGATAATGATAACCTTTCTGCCCTGGCGGCTATTTTGGGCAGTGCAGATAAGTTATTGCTCCTGACAGATATCGCAGGGCTTTATACGGCTGATCCTCGTCATCATCCTGATGCCGAATTGATCTCTGAAGTGCATGACATCAGCGATGAATTGAAGATGATGGCGGGAGACAGTGTTTCAGGTTTGGGAACGGGAGGGATGGCGACAAAACTTCAGGCTGCTGGAGTCGCCGGGCGTGCGGGAATTGATGTTATCATCGCCGCTGGCAATAAACCCGATGTCATTGCCGATGTCATTGAGGGAAAAGCGGTGGGAACCCGTTTTCATGGCTTATCTAGCCCAATGGAAAATCGCAAGCGCTGGATCTTTGGTGCCCCCCCGGCCGGAGAAATCATTGTTGATCATGGTGCAGAAACGGCAATCCTTGAAAAAGGCAGCTCGTTGCTGCCAAAAGGGATCAAAAACGTTAAAGGTGATTTTTCCCGTGGTGAAGTCATTCGCATCCTCAGCTTATCCGGCAAAGATTTGGCTCACGGAGTTTGTCGCTATAACAGCGATGCCTTACGTATGATTGCCGGTCAGCATTCAATGCACATTAACCGGATACTGGGATATGAGTATGGCGCCGTTGCGGTTCACCGTGACGATTTAATCGTAAGCTAATTGATCATCATTGATCGATCGGAATAAAGGATTCCACCATGCTAGAGCAGATGGGAAAAGCAGCCAAAGCCGCATCATGGCAATTGGCACAGTTAAATACCCGCCAGAAAAATCAGGCGTTGAATCACATTGCTGATTTGCTGGAGACAGAAATTGAGATCATTCTTGCGGCTAATCAGCAAGATATGCATCAAGCCCGCGAGCAGGGAATGAGTGACGCACTGCTCGATCGGTTATTGTTGACCCCTGAGCGGCTGAACGCCATAGCCAATGATGTACGTCAGGTCTGTCGTCTGGCCGATCCTGTAGGACAGGTTTTGGATGGGCAATTATTGGATAATGGATTGCAATTAAGCCGGCGCCGTGTCCCTTTGGGCGTCATTGGCGTTATTTATGAAGCCCGTCCGAATGTCACTATTGACGTGGCATCATTGTGTCTGAAAACCGGTAATGCGGTGATACTGCGCGGCGGCAAGGAGACCCATCATACCAATCAGGTGATGGTGAAAGTCATTCAGCAGGCACTGGAACAAAGTGGTTTACCTGCGGCTGCGGTTCAGGCCATCAGTAAACCAGACCGTGAGTGGGTGACTGAATTGCTGAAAATGGATCGCTACGTTGATATGTTGATCCCTCGTGGTGGTGCCGGCTTACATAAACTGTGCCGTGAACAATCTACTATTCCGGTGATTACTGGAGGCATTGGTGTTTGTCACACATTTGTAGATGAAAACATCAATATTGAAAAAGCCTTGGAAGTGATCACTAATGCGAAAGTACAACGTCCGAGTGCCTGTAATTCACTGGAAACCCTGTTGGTACATGAAAAAATTGCCGCCGATTTCCTGCCGGTTCTGAGCACAAAAATGAAAGAGCAGGGGGTGACATTACATGCGGGTGCATCCGCAATTATATTGCTGAAAGATGGCCCCGCAACCGTCGTCGAAGTGACAGAAGAAGATTACGGTGATGAATGGTTGTCACTGGATATGAATGTGGAGCTTGTCAGCGGTATCGATCAAGCGATTGAACATATTCGTACTTATGGCACGGCCCATTCTGACGCGATCCTGACGGAATCTTTGCAGCAGGCTGACTATTTTGTGCAGCGAGTGGATTCAGCGGCGGTGTATGTGAATGCAAGTACCCGTTTTACTGATGGTGGTCAGTTTGGTTTAGGCGCTGAAGTGGCCGTCAGTACCCAGAAATTACACGCCAGGGGGCCAATGGGGCTGGATGCGCTGACAACCTATAAATGGATCGGTTATGGCGATTACTTACCCCGTGGTTAATCGTATTCTGTTGTAATGAGATCGGGTTGAACGGTTGATTGTGAACTAAAGTAAGTCACACTTAGCATTAAGTGTGACTTTTTGTTCAATAAAAAATACTTTTTACACTAGTGTAAATATTTAGTTACTATACTTTATGCTTAATCTTAATTTTATATATCCTTCAGGAAGACAACAAAATGAAACGAACTCTATTCATCGTAGGTGCACGAGGTGCAGGGAAGACGACAATAGGTAAGTTGTTAGCTGAAGCATTGTCGTATAAATTTGTTGACACTGATGAGAGTATTCAAACCGCCAGCCAAATGAGTATTGCAACGCTTGTTGAACACAATGGCTGGGAATATTTCAGAAAATTGGAAAGTCAAACACTGAAAACGGTGAGCCAAAGTGAACACGTCATTTCCACGGGTGGGGGAATGGTTCTGTCGCCGGAAAATCGTCTGTATATGCAACAAAATGGCATCGTGATTTATTTGCAGGCATCCGCAAACATTTTAATCAAGCGGTTATCCCTTAATCCAGAAAACTCACAGCGCCCCAGTTTGACGGGAAAATCCATCATAGAAGAAATTGAAGGGGTATTGGTTGAAAGGGAGCCACTCTATCATGAGTGCGCAGATCTCATTGTTGATGCCAGTCTTGCAACAGAAGATATCGTCTTTAACATTAACTCTTACATTTTGAGCCAGGAAAATAAAATAATTTGATATATTGAGGTTTTTTAAGTTTATTTTCCATATAACAGGGAAATCTTATATATCAGGCTGCTTATACAACTTATAGTATCATCCTACTTACTCACTTTAATTTTATTTAATTATATTTGAGATATGGATATGCTCTTGAATTTTATTCGGTTACTTGTACGGGTGCTCTTTCGAGTCACAGTAGAAGGTGATGATAAGCAGCTTAAACACCCAAAATGTCTTATTACACCCAATCATATTTCATTTCTGGATGGTCTATTAATTGGGTTGTTCCTGCCAGTAAAACCCGTATTCGCTATCTATTCTAGTATTGCGACCCGGGGTTTTTTCAAATTCATTAAGTCTTATGCCGATGTTGTTCCTCTGGACCCAACCAACCCGATGGCCGTCAGGACGTTGATTAAAGAAGTGGAGAAAGGGCGTCCGATCGTGATTTTCCCGGAAGGACGGATCACGATAACCGGCTCGCTCATGAAAATCTATGATGGTGCGGCCTTTGTTGCCGCGAAATCAGGTGCAAAGGTGGTTCCAATTCGTATTGATGGTGCAGAACAAACCATTTTTGGCCGATTGAAAGGAATAATGAAACTGCATTGGTTCCCGAAAATCACCCTCAAAATTTTACCCGCCGTCGATCTGCCTATGCCGGATGCTCCCAACTCAACAATGCGCCGTCGTTTAGCGGGAGAACATCTCCACGCCATCATGATGGATGTGAGAATGAAAACCCGGCCAAAAGAAACGTTGTTCAATGCTTACTTGACTGCACAAAAACGTTTTGGTCGTTTCAAACCTTGCATTGAGGATGTGAGCTTCAAGGAAGATAGTTACCACTCATTACTGAAAAAAATATTGGGTGTCAGCCGGATCCTGGAACGTTTTACAAAAGAAGGTGAACGAGTCGGTTTACTATTGCCAAATGCGACGGTGATGGCTGCTGCCATTTATGGCGCTTTGTTGAAAGGACGTGTGCCTGCCCTTCTGAACTACACGGCCGGCAGCAGCGGAATTAAAAGCGCTATGCAGGCTGCGACCCTCAAAACTATCGTGACGTCTCGCCAATTTCTGGAGAAAGGGCAATTGACTCATCTGCCAGAACAGGTAACAGAAGCGAATTGGATATACCTTGAGGATTTAAAAGACACCATCACTCGGGATGATAAACTTTGGATACTGTGGCACCTGATTTTCCCTTCCAAAGCGGTCATGACTTCACAAAAGCCTGATGATGATGCATTGATCCTGTTTACATCAGGTTCAGAAGGGGCACCAAAGGGCGTGGTTCACAGTCATGCCAGCTTACTGGCTAACGTCGAACAGATAAAAACGATTGCTGATTTTACCCCCCAGGATCGTTTCATGTCCTCTTTACCCCTGTTCCATGCCTTTGGCCTGACAGTCGGTTTATTGACGCCGCTAATGACAGGCAGCCGAATATTCCTCTATCCTAGCCCCCTGCATTATCGTGTTGTGCCTGAGCTGGTTTATGATCGCAATTGCACTGTATTGTTCGGAACTTCGACCTTTCTGGGTAATTATGCCCGCTTTGCTCATCCCTATGATTTTGCCCGACTGCGCTATGTCGTCGCTGGCGCAGAAAAGCTGTCAGAGAAGACCAAACGTGTTTGGCAGGATAAATTCGGTATCCGCATTCTGGAAGGTTATGGCGTGACCGAATGTGCACCTGTTGTCGCAATTAACGTCCCTATGGCTGCAAAAATAGGAACGGTCGGGCGGCTCTTGCCGGGTATGGAAGCTCGCTTACTGCCTGTGCCGGGGATCGAAAAAGGAGGGCGCTTGCAGCTACGTGGCCCGAATGTCATGAAAGGCTATTTGCGTGTCGAAGCCCCTGAGCGTTTGGAACCACCATCGGCGGAAGATGCAGCAGGAAATAATCAAATCGGCTGGTATGACACCGGAGATATCGTTTCTATTGACGAAGAAGGCTTCTGTGCGATCAAGGGGCGGGTGAAACGTTTTGCTAAGTTGGCGGGAGAAATGGTTTCTCTCGAAGCAGTAGAACAAATTGCATCAAGGGTTTCTATTGATGCGCTGCATGCAGCAACAGCCAGGAGTGATCAAAGTAAAGGCGAAGCGCTGGTCCTGTTCACAACGGATGCCAATTTGAATAGAAATGCCATGCTTGGCGTGGCCCGTGAAGTAGGAATGCCTGAATTGACGGTTCCACGGGATATTCGTTATGTGAAGCAACTTCCTTTGCTTGGCAGTGGTAAACCGGATTTTGTCACATTGAGAAAAATGGCCGAACAGGAGTAAGGAAATGAATGGCACTGTGGAGACACGACCACTGTTAAATCGAGGTATGAAAGCGGTATTATTGTCACAATTTCTTTCTGCTTTTGCTGACAACGCACTACTTTTTACCCTCTTGGCTCAATTGAAGGTCGAGGCTTACCCTGAATGGAGTCTGCCGGCCCTGCAAATGGTTTTTGTTCTGACCTATATTGTACTTGCCCCTTTTGTGGGGCAAGTTGCTGATCGGTTTTCAAAAGGGCGCGTCATGCTCTTTTCCAACGGCATTAAATTGCTTGGAGCCATCAGCATTTGCATCGATATGAACCCGTTTCTGGGATATACCTTAGTGGGAATTGGGGCGGCAGCCTATTCTCCCGCTAAGTATGGGATCTTGGGTGAATTGACGGGGAAGGGGAGCTTGGTAAAAGCCAATGGGATGATGGAAGCATCGACCATTGCCGCGATCCTGATTGGTTCAGTCACTGGCGGATCCCTTTCTGATGTTAATCTGATATTGGCATTAGGGCTTTGTGCATTGTTGTATGGTGCGGCCGTCGTGGCGAATTTCTATATTCCCCGTTTGGCTGCGGCCCGTCAGGAAAAGGGCTGGTATCCCCAAAAAATGCTGGTGGATTTCATGGCGGTTTGTGCCACACTTTGGCGTAATCAGGAAACCCGATTTTCACTGGTAGGCACCAGCTTATTTTGGGGGGCGGGTGTTACACTGCGGTTCCTGTTGGTTGCCTGGGTTCCCGTTGTACTGGGCGTTGAAGGAAATACAACACCTACACTGATGAATGCCATCGTCGCTATTGGTATCATTGCCGGAGCGGGTCTGGCTGCACGGTTTATTACATTGAAAACGGTGCGCCGTTGCATGCCTGCGGGGATCTTAATCGGCATTATGGTTATCCTTTTTGCCACTCAGCAATCAATAGGGTTCTCCTATTTAATTTTGATCATTCTCGGCGTATTTGGTGGACTGTTTGTTGTCCCCTTAAATGCGTTGTTACAAGAGCATGGAAAACATTCAATGGGAGCCGGTAAAGCCGTTGCTGTACAAAATCTTGGCGAAAATAGTGCCATGCTGGTTATGCTGGGGTTATATTTAATTTCCATTAAGTTTGGTGCGTCAGTGGTTTCGGTTGGCATTGGCTTTGGTATTTTGCTTTCTCTGGCCATTGGTGGGCTATGGATTTGGGATCTATTTCGAAAAAATTAATTTCTTATAGCATTGAAGGTCTGTTATGGATGAAAAATTCCTGAATCAGCTTAGTATTGAACTGGGTAAGAAATTAACACAGAAAAAATTATCCGTGACCTGTGCAGAATCCTGCACAGGGGGTTGGATTGCCAAGGTGATCACAGATATTGCGGGCAGTTCGGCCTATTTTAACCGCGGTTTCGTGACATACAGCAATGCAGCTAAACATGAAATGCTGGGTGTTTCACTGGCATCACTGGAACAGTTTGGTGCTGTAAGCGAACAAGTCGTAAAAGAGATGGCTGCAGGCGCATTAAAAACCGCTAGAGCGGATTTTTCTGTTTCTGTCAGTGGCATTGCCGGGCCGGAGGGTGGCAGTAAGGAAAAACCGACGGGTACGGTTTGGTTTGGATTTGCCTTCCATATTGATGAATGTGTTCAGACTGTAGCATATCGTCAACAGTTTGCGGGAGACCGCAATGCCGTGCGTCTACAGGCCGTCATTTTTTCTTTAAAAACGTTGTTGGAAGAAATCATAAAAAATTAGCTTGATGCTGTATGATTATACAGTATAATTAGTTCCAGCACTTTGGTATCAAAAACCGTTTATCAGCAGTGGGGCAGCCCCTTCATTGCTTGCGAAGGAGTAAACATGGCTAACGATGAAAACAAACAAAAAGCACTAGCAGCGGCACTGGGTCAAATTGAGAAACAATTTGGTAAAGGTTCCATCATGCGTTTGGGTGAAAACCGCTCAATGGATGTTGAAACCATCTCAACCGGCTCTCTGTCATTGGATATTGCATTGGGTGCGGGTGGTTTACCAATGGGGCGTATTGTTGAAATATACGGGCCTGAATCTTCCGGTAAGACAACGCTGACATTGCAAGTGATTGCAGCAGCCCAGCGCGAAGGCAGAACTTGTGCTTTTATTGACGCCGAACATGCCCTTGATCCGGTTTATGCCAAAAAACTGGGTGTAGATATTGATAATTTGTTGTGTTCGCAGCCTGATACGGGTGAACAGGCATTGGAAATCTGTGATGCTTTATCTCGTTCTGGCGCTGTTGACGTCATTATCGTTGACTCCGTTGCTGCATTGACACCAAAAGCAGAGATTGAAGGTGAAATCGGTGACTCTCATATGGGGCTGGCAGCGCGTATGATGAGCCAGGCCATGCGTAAGCTGGCGGGTAACCTGAAAAACTCTAATACCCTGTTGATCTTCATCAACCAGATCCGCATGAAAATTGGTGTCATGTTCGGTAATCCTGAAACCACGACAGGTGGTAATGCACTGAAATTTTACGCCTCTGTCCGTTTGGATATCCGCCGTACAGGTTCTGTGAAAAACGGTGATGAGGTTGTTGGCAGCGAAACTCGTGTGAAAGTGGTTAAAAATAAAGTTGCAGCACCATTTAAGCAGGCTGAATTCCAAATCCTGTATGGTGAAGGCATTAACACTTTGGGTGAATTAATCGATCTGGGTGTTAAACACAAAATGGTAGAAAAAGCGGGTGCATGGTACAGCTACAATGGTGACAAGATTGGACAAGGTAAAGCCAATGCCACTATTTATTTGAAAGAGCACCCAGAAGCTGCGGTCGAGCTGGACAAAAAACTGCGCGAGTTATTGCTGAATAAGACCGGTGATTTCAGCAGTGCGGCTGCCGATTATGTGACAGATTATGAAGACAACGGTGAAGAAGTGAATAACGAAGAGTTCTAATGACTCTTTACTCTGTCTCGTAATATACAGAAATAATTTGGCTTTTTAAAAACCACATCCATCTTGGGTGTGGTTTTTGTTTTTATGGGAAATGAGTATCTTTGAAACAGGTGTATTGAAACTGGCTTAACAAACAGACTTTCAGAAAATGTCCAGACGAATTACAATGCTGAAAAGCGAATGGACTTATATGGGATTTTACTTCTAATAGAAGACATTTTATCTTAACCCCACTTTAATTTATTCGTGAGTGGAAATGGTGATGCGATAGGCAATATACCATCTCAACCATTCATAAATCTGTTTTTTCAGCTTGATTTCGGGACAATTATGAGCAAAAGCACCGCTGAGATCCGTCAAGCGTTTCTTGACTTTTTTCATACTAAAGGGCACCAGATAGTACCAAGTAGTTCGTTGGTGCCAAACAATGATCCAACATTGTTGTTCACCAACGCAGGAATGAACCAGTTTAAAGATGTCTTTCTTGGGTTGGATAAAAGACCTTATTCCAGAGCAACAACGGCTCAGCGCTGCGTACGTGCTGGCGGTAAACATAACGATCTAGAAAATGTGGGTTATACAGCCCGTCATCACACTTTCTTCGAGATGTTGGGTAACTTCAGTTTTGGCGATTATTTTAAACAAGATGCTATTAAATACGCATGGGAATTATTAACCGGCGAAGAATGGTTTAATCTGCCAAAAGAAAAACTGTGGGTTACTGTCTATGAGACAGACGATGAAGCCTATAATATTTGGCATAAAGAAGTCGGCGTTCCAACAGACAGAATTATTCGTATTGGTGATAACAAAGGCGCTCCTTATGCGTCAGATAACTTCTGGCAAATGGGGGATACCGGTCCTTGTGGCCCTTGTACAGAAATTTTCTATGACCATGGTGAGCATATTTGGGGAGGCCCTCCAGGCAGCCCGGAAGAAGACGGCGACAGATATATTGAGATCTGGAATATCGTTTTCATGCAATTCAACCGCCATGCTGATGGTACAATGGAGCCACTGCCAAAACCTTCTGTTGATACCGGTATGGGGCTGGAGCGTATTACCGCAGTATTGCAGCACGTCAATTCCAACTACGAGATTGACTTGTTCCAGAACCTGATTACTTCAGTTGCAGAAGTGACGGGGGCGACCGATCTCACCAATAAATCTCTGCGTGTTGTTGCGGATCATATCCGGGCATGTGCATTCTTAATTTGTGATGGTGTTATTCCATCCAATGAAAACCGTGGATACGTACTTCGTCGTATCATTCGCCGAGCAGTCCGCCATGGCAATATGCTTGGAGCAAAAGATGCTTTCTTCTATAAGTTAGTTGCCCCGCTGATTAAAGTCATGGGAGCGGCTGGCGAAGAGCTGAAACAACAGCAGTCCTTGGTTGAACAGGTATTGAAAACCGAAGAAGAACAATTTGCCCGTACTCTGGATCGTGGTTTGCAATTACTGGATGAAGAGCTGGCAAAATTGTCTGGTGACACTTTAGACGGCACAACTGCTTTCCGTTTGTATGACACCTATGGTTTTCCCGTTGATCTCACCGCAGATGTTTGCCGTGAAAGAAATATCAAAGTTGATGAAGCGGGTTTTGAAGTGGCGATGGAAAACCAACGTCGGCGTGCTCGTGAATCCAGTGGTTTTGGTACAGACTACAACGAGTTGATCAAAGTTGACGGCCGAAGTGATTTTTGTGGTTATGAACATCATTCACAGCAGGCGGCCATTACTGCTATCTTCCGTAATGGCGAAGCGGTTGATCAAATTCATGCAGGTGAAGAGGCAATCGTTATACTTGATAAAACCGCTTTTTATGCTGAATCAGGCGGACAAGTTGGTGATACAGGTCACTTGTTGAGTGGCAATGGTATATTCGAAGTTGCGGATACGCAAAAATATGCACAGGCAATTGGCCACATTGGTAAATTGACAAGTGGTAGCTTGAGCGTTAATCATACTGTCAATGCCGAAATTAATGTGGTGCGTAGAGATGCGATCCGTTTGAATCACTCAGCAACCCATTTGTTGCACGCAGCATTGCGTCAAATTCTGGGGGAGCACGTTTCTCAGAAAGGATCTTTGGTAAATGACAAGTACCTTCGTTTTGACTTCTCTCACTTTGAAGCAATGAAGCCAGAACAAATTCGTCAGGTAGAAAACCGGGTGAATGAAGAAATTCGCAAAAACTCTCCCGTTGTTACAGAGTTAATGGAGCTGGAAGACGCAAAAGCGAAAGGTGCCATGGCACTGTTTGGCGAAAAGTATGATGAAAAAGTTCGTGTGTTGAGCATGGGGGGCTTTTCTACCGAATTATGTGGTGGTACTCATGCAAGTCGCACAGGTGATATTGGGTTGTTCCGTATATCCAGTGAGTCAGGTACAGCCGCAGGCATTCGCCGTATCGAAGCCATTACGGGGCAAACTGCGCTGAACTCCATCTATCAGCAGACTGATTTACTGCAAGAGATTGCCCATCTGGTGAAAGGTGATATCAGTAGCCTGAATGAGAAAGTGAAAACGACACTGGACAAAACGAAACAATTGGAAAAAGAGTTGCAACAGTTGAAATCTCAGCAAGCCGCTCAGGAAAGCTCTTCTCTGGCGAATCAGGCCAAAGAGATCCAAGGTGTTCGTTTACTGGTGACACAATTGGGTGATGTTGAACCTAAAATGCTCAGAACAATGGTTGATGATCTTAAAAATCAATTAGGATCGGCAATTATTGTGCTTTCTACGGTAACTGGTGATAAAGTCAGCCTAATTGTTGGTATAACAAAGGATTTGACTGCTAGAATAAAAGCAGGCGATTTAATCTCTTTTGTTGCCCAGCAAGTTGGAGGTAAAGGAGGAGGGCGTCCTGATCTGGCTCAAGCGGGCGGGACGGATGTAGCCGCTCTTCCTTCCGCATTGATTAGTGTAGAAGAGTGGGTAACATTGCGGTTATAGTTGGTATCGCCGTGACAGTAACGGCATCATGAAAGTGTTTTTTTATGGTGCCGAATGTTTTTTGTTGTGAAATTGTTGAAATGTTGGGCGCATGCTTATATTTTAGCTATCCTATAGATATAGGAAATGTGTTCAAAACTGCTTATACTTTAAGTAGATATCATTGCTTTACGTTTTCACGGTGTTTGATGGATAATAGCGGGGAAACCTAGAGACCCGACTCTTTTAAATTTTCAAGGAGCAAAGAATGCTTATTCTGACTCGTCGAGTTGGTGAAACACTCATGATAGGCGATGAGGTAACAGTCACAGTACTGGGAGTTAAAGGCAACCAAGTTCGCATTGGTGTAAACGCACCCAAGGAAGTTTCTGTTCACCGTGAAGAAATTTATCAACGGATTCAGGCAGAGAAGTCTCAGCCGACAACTTTTTAATTCAAGAATGGCGTCCACTCTTTTTTAAGACTTGGGCGCTACTCTGCTTCCCTACTTTATCAACCTTGTTACTATTACCTTTTCTTGTTACTACCTTACTTAATTCTATTCTCTCATGTCTTTTCATTTTCTATCTGTTGAAAAAGCCTCGTTCATGAGGTTATAGCGATGAATAATTCTTTTCATGAACTTTAACGACGCTTAGATGATTTCACTGTTGATAAAACAGCCCCTTAGATGCTAATCCACGCATTTTGGGTGCTAAGTGTTCAAACGGGAAAAAGTTTCGAAAAATTGTTTGACTTATCAGGCAGGGAAAGTAATATGTGCGCCATCGCAGCGACGAAGAGCTTGAAGAAAGGCTTCTGAGTAATCATCAGAAGTAAAAGTTCTGAAAGCCGTGAGTCGCAAGTTTTAAAGCGCATGGTTTTAAAGTATATAGTTTTAAAAAATGGTGAGGTGGCCGAGAGGCTGAAGGCGCTCCCCTGCTAAGGGAGTATGTGGTTAAGAGCTGCATCGAGGGTTCGAATCCCTCCCTCACCGCCATTTAAGAAATGCATCCATAGCTCAGCTGGATAGAGTACTCGGCTACGAACCGAGCGGTCGGAGGTTCGAATCCTCCTGGATGCACCATTTTAAATACCGCGATTTTTAGGTGTATCAATTCTGTCAAGTCAGGCAATCAACAGCGCCTGAACAGAAATAGTAAACCGACAATGCATCCATAGCTCAGCTGGATAGAGTACTCGGCTACGAACCGAGCGGTCGGAGGTTCGAATCCTCCTGGATGCACCATTTTAAATACCGCGATTTTTAGGTGTATCAATTCTGTCAAGTCAGGCAATCAACAGCGCCTGAACAGAAATAGTAAACCGACAATGCATCCATAGCTCAGCTGGATAGAGTACTCGGCTACGAACCGAGCGGTCGGAGGTTCGAATCCTCCTGGATGCACCATTTTAAGTACCGTGAATTTTAGGTGCTTCAATTCTGTCAAGACAGGCAATCAGCAGCGCCTGACCAGAAATAGAAAACTGACAACGCATCCATAGCTCAGCTGGATAGAGTACTCGGCTACGAACCGAGCGGTCGGAGGTTCGAATCCTCCTGGATGCACCATCTTCAACATTGTGATTTCATCATGGTGTTAAAATTCTGAGAATAAGACAACCAACTGTCTGACCAGAAATCGAAAACTGATAACGCATCCATAGCTCAGCTGGATAGAGTACTCGGCTACGAACCGAGCGGTCGGAGGTTCGAATCCTCCTGGATGCACCATATTAAGCCCCTGTCTTATTAAGACAGGGGTTTTCTTTTTATTGTCTTTTGAAGCATAACATTTCCTTTATTATTATTTGGTTGCAATTTGACCAATGGCATGTCATCACCTCTATGTAATCAGCGACAACTTGGCTTGTTTCATATAAAGTAAACTCTTAGTAATAATCATTTCAAAACTCCACGGGAGGTCAAATTGATCCCGGACGTATCAAAAGCATTGTCATGGCTAGAGGCAAATCCTACGGTGTTAAATGGTATTTGTCGCGGCATTGAACGTGAAACATTGCGTGTTACTCCAGACGGTCATTTAGCTAAGACGGGGCATCCAGAATCACTTGGTGCTTCTTTAACGCATAAATGGATTACAACTGATTTTGCTGAATCTTTATTGGAGTTTATTACCCCTGTTGATAACAACATAGACAGAACCATTGATTTCCTTAACGATTTACATCGTTATACCGCTAGGAATCTGGGCAATGAAAAAATGTGGCCTTTGAGCATGCCATGTTTTATTGACGAAGAGGAAAACATCACTCTGGCGCAATACGGTACGTCTAATGTGGGGCGTTTTAAGACTTTGTATCGTGAGGGATTAAAGAACCGTTACGGTGCTCTGATGCAGACGATTTCAGGTGTACATTATAATTTTTCTCTTCCAATCAGTTTCTGGCAGGCACGATTAGGCATTAAAGATGCAGAAACGGGAAAAGAGCAGATTTCGGATGGATATCTTCGCCTGATCCGTAATTACTACCGTTTTGGCTGGGTGATACCTTATTTATTTGGTGCCTCACCGGCAATTTGTTCTTCATTCTTAAGTGGTCGGAATACAACATTATCCTTTGAGGAAACGGAGAAAGGGACTTGTTACCTGCCTTATGCTACTTCCTTGAGGATGAGTGACCTGGGGTATACTAACAAATCACAAAGTGATCTGAATATCACCTTTAATCATCTCCATACGTATGTAGAAGGTCTTAAAAAAGCGATACATAAGCCATCTGTCGATTTTGCGACAATGGGCATCAAAAAGGGCGATAAGTACCTACAACTTAATACCAATGTTCTTCAAATTGAAAATGAGCTGTACGCACCGATACGCCCTAAACGAGTTACTCAAGAAGGTGAGTCCCCGTCGGATGCGTTATTGAGAGGCGGTATAGAGTACATTGAAGTGCGTTCTTTGGATATTAATCCTTTCTCCCCGATTGGCGTTGATGAGACTCAGATTCGTTTTCTTGACCTATTCTTGATATGGTGTGCCTTAGCTGATGCGCCTGAAATGGGTCATGAAGAACTTGAGTGTTGCCGCCAAAACTGGAATAAAATCATTTTGGAAGGGCGTAAACCAGGGTTGAGTATTGGCATTGGCTGTGGTATTGAACAACAATCCTTCAAAAGTGTGGGTCAAAAACTCTTCCGGGACTTAGAACGGGTTGCTGAAATTTTGGATACTTGCTCAGGAACTCAGTATCAGTCAGTGTGTAAGAAACTGATTACGATGTTTGAAGATCCATCATTAACGTTTTCAGCTCAAGTATTGGGCAAGATGAAAACTCAGGGAATAGTTGGTCTTGGATTGGATCTGGCAAAAAAATACAGTAAAGAATTAATTGAAGAGCCATACTCAGTTTTGAATGATGAACATTTCTCTGCCGAGCGTGATGCTTCTATATTGAGGCAGCACAATCTTGAGCAGCAAGACAGCATGAGTTTTGAAGACTATCTAAAACTTCATGCTGGAAGTTAGAAAAGAAAATGGCCACCAAAGGTGGCCGAATAAAATCACTTAGAGAATAGGGATGATAACAATTTGCGCGTCTTCATATCTTATGACCAGCCGCAAATGAAAAGGTTTCATCTATCTGAAAAAATTTTCGTAAAAAATCTGATGCATTAGGAGGTAGGATTATGCCTTTATTGGACAGTTTTACAGTTGACCATACTCGCATGGCTGCACCAGCCGTCAGAGTTGCCAAGACGATGAAAACGCCTCATGGCGATACTATCACCGTATTCGATTTACGTTTTTGTGTTCCCAACAAAGCAGTGATGCCAGAAAAAGGTATTCATACGCTTGAACATCTGTTCGCGGGTTTTATGCGCAATCATCTGAACGGTGATGGTGTTGAAATTATCGATCTCTCCCCGATGGGATGCCGCACTGGTTTTTATATGAGTTTGATCGGTGCTCCAGCAGAATTGAGAGTGGCCGAGTCTTGGAAAGCTGCGATGGCAGATGTATTGAAAGTGCAAGATCAGAGCCAGATCCCAGAATTAAACATCTATCAGTGTGGTACTTACGAAATGCACTCACTGAAAGAGGCTCAAGATATTGCTCAGAGTATTCTTGATGCTGATGTTCGTGTTAATCTGAACGACGAATTGGCATTGCCTGAAGAAAAACTGGTTGCGCTTCAGGTTTAGTTTATTTATTAGCGAAATATCGTATAAGTGATACGATATTTCGGCCACCCTTCTATTCTGGCTGCAAAGCTCTTGTTAAGTTGTAAAATCTACTTTATATTGATAGGGTTAGCTGATTTTTTGCTAACCCTATACTGATTTTTCCCTCTTAAAAAATGCTCATCGAAAGTGTATCAGTGCGATGTATTTTCCTTTTGAACAGAGAGTTCCTTTCTGAATGGAAACATTCGAGATGTTATAATATCTTAACCTTATATTTTTATTACTGTTATGGATTTCATTATGAATAACTTTGATAAAAACATTGTGTTTGTTTTTGGTATTAATTTGGTGAGATCAGAATACTTCAAGCAGTTAAAATTATCTTATCTGAATGCAGTAAGTAAAGATAAGAATATTGATATTACCTTAGGTTCTTTAAATAACACACTATACCCACAGATCCACAGCCAATAGAAATTGATGATAAAAGCCTTTCTGAAGGTATCATAACTATTTATTTATTGAGAAAAGATTATTATTGAATATCACTCAAGACCAAGTGGATATAATGATTTTTTTCAGAGAGTTATGCCAGTGATGCAAACTAAAACGTAGAAGATAAGTTTTGGGAGAAGTATGATGAATGAAAATAAAAATATTGTTTTTGTTTTTGGTATGCGGGAAACAAGAGCAAATCTACTTCATCATTTGAAAAATGATAGAAAAAAATCAGGTCATGATGATGATATATATGTCGTTATCGATACATTTAATGTATGTCTGGGGCTAACAGGGATTGGCGACATATCAAAAGTTATTGAGAGAAATTATTCTTTTAATATTGAAGATGATATGATAGAACGACTCATAAAAATAACGGGACAAAACTTAGAAAAAGAGATAGCAAAATTTTTGCTAAAGAGTTGGTTGGACTTTTTAAATTTCAATAAGGATAAGTTATCGATTAGTCGTAGTTTGCAAAGGAAAAAACAAAAGAATAACTTGAAGGGGGATTACCAAGCAAGATTCCTGAGTAAAAATTTTCGCAATCTTAGATTAAATCCCATGACTGGACATCATGAAGATCCATATGGTGAAACATCGTTTAATGAAGTAGCTAATTATAATGGTACTAATGATGTTTTCAAAACTTTTATGGAAAAAGGAGATAAGGAAGGTTTTGAGTTATTGATTAAAATTGAGAGTAGCATGGATACTTATCTAAATATGAGCTTTAATAGAGTGATTATACATTCTTTTATACATGCATTTCTCAGAAAATCATGTAAATTAGCATTAGATTGGATCAATATAGAATTGAATAAAGTAAACTCGCCAGTTAAGTCATTGAAGTTTATTACAAATTATTTAGATCAAGAGCGTGTGCCTAATCAAATTAAAATGTTGGAAAACATAGAGCCTCATAGGTTCAATAAGGCTTATTCCGATATAGGGTCTTCTTATTATCCAATTACATTTTCAGAATTTAATCATTTAAAATCCAATCAAGATTTACTTGATAATCCACATATAGAAAGATTGAAAGTTGAAATGACGGTTAATAATGTTGTGCATGGTTAGTATTATTTTGGTGAATATTACACAGGCATACATATCCAATGTTTAATGCATTGAATATGTATGCTTTCTTCCTGTATTCTTTCTCAAAAAGTAAAACTATTATGACTCTTCAACTACCCTCGATGATAAAGCTAGACAGAGTTTGGAACTCATTATCTTGCGTGAATAATAATGAAATTATTCACTGGATTTTATGTTTTGTTCTGTACTTTTGTGTAAGGGTGTGACACGAACTCGCTTGATAACGTTATCGTGTACTGAAAGAATCTCAAAATTGTATCCACCAATCTGTACTTGAATATTCAATCCAGGAATTTCACCTAACTCTTCCAAAATCATCCCATTCATTGTTCTTGGACCGTCTTCGGGTAACGCCCAATTAAAGGCTTTGTTTAATTCACGAATATTGGCTGTACCATCCACTAAAACAGTACCATCACTTTGTGGGAGGACTTCTTCTGCCAGAGTTGGGGACATGGAGGTGGTAAAATCACCGACAATTTCTTCCAAAATATCTTCGACAGTGACGAGTCCTTGAATATCTCCATATTCGTCCACAATCAGGCCCGCTTTTTGTTTATTGCGTTGGAAATTAATAAGCTGGGTATTCAGTGGCGTACTGACAGGGATAAAATAGATTTTATCCGCCGCTTTGATCAAATTTCTTTTTGTGAACTCTTTTTTCTCCATCATCAGTCGATAGGCTTCACGGACTCGCAACATACCAATGGCATCATCAAGGGAATCCCGATAAAGCACAATGCGCCCATGTGGTGAGTGCGTCAATTGCCTGATGACGGATTTCCAATCATTGTTAATGTCAATACCGACAATCTCATTGCGAGGCACCATGATGTCGCCGACAGTAACTTTTTCAAGATCTAATATTGAGATCAACATGTCTTGATTGCGGCGAGATAGGTTGGTGTTTGATTCATTCACGATTGTTCGGAGTTCATCTTTGCTGACCGCATCATTACGAATATTAGAGACTTTGATGCCCATACAACGCATAAGTAACAAACTGATTCTATTAAATGCCCAAACAAGCGGCAGCATGATTTTTTCCAGTGGGCGCAGCAGGAAACTACTTGGAAATGCCACCCTTTCTGGATAAAGCGCCGCAATGGTCTTTGGCATAACTTCGGAGAAAATGAGGATCACAAAAGTGAGTATGCCCGTTGCAATGGCAACACCGGCATCACCATAAAGTCGCATGCCAACAATAGTCGCGAGAGAAGATGCAAGAATATTGATAAGGTTATTACCAATAAGAATAAGGCTGATCAGTCTGTCGGGGTGACGCAGCAGAGATTCTACCCTGCGTGCGGGGCTACTCCCTTGTTTAGCTAAATGACGTAAGCGATAGCGGTTGATCGTCATCATGCTAGTTTCTGAAGCCGAGAAATAGGCTGAAACGAAAACCATGACAACGAGAATGATAATCAGTGTGCCTGTTGAGACGTGCTCCAAAACAGAATTCCTTCCTAATATTTATACAAACTGGCTATAGTGTGCTTTGAATTCTTAATAGACCATAATTTCCTGCAATAGCCTGCTACCGAAAAAAGCGAGGGTCAGAATAAACGCGCCAATCAGATTGAAGCCAATAACACGTTTACCACGCCACCCTTCATGATAATGTCCCCAAAGTAGAATGACGTAGATAAACCATGCAACAATAGATAAAACGGACTTATGAATATTTTCTTTACTGAAAACATCATCCATATACATGATGCCGGTGCATAACGTCAATGTTAGTAAGATTACACCGACTTGAGTAATGTGAAACATTTTACGCTCAATTACCATCAATGGAGGCATACCAGAGGTGAAAGAGAATTTTTTCTTTTTAAGCTGATAGTCCAACCAACCAAGCTGCAATGCATAAAGAGCGGCAATGAGCAAAGTCGCATAGCTAAACAAGGCCAGCCCAATATGGATGAATAATTCAATACTATCTTCAAGATGAGTAATGAATTCTCCTGGCATCATGCTGGCTAGTATCAAATTTATCATGGAAAAACTGTAAACAATCGGCAATAAAAACCATGCACGGCCACGAAACGCGACGATCGTCATAATGATGCACATCAGCAAACTAACGATTGAACCTAAATTCAGTAGCGTAAGATTTTGGCCACTACTGACATGAAATATTTGATATTTTAATGCAATCGCGTGATTAACTAATGCCACAATTGCGAAAAAAAGAGCCAGTTTTTGATAACTGTTTTGTTGGCGCAGTAAACCTGGTACGACGAGCGTCAGGCTAATGAGATAAGCAAGTAAGGCAATAATTGAGAATACCAGCATAACGTTTATCGTTTTCGCAATAGTGTTATACCCGTCATTTTTCAAGCTACAGGTTTAAACTATAGGTTTTAAACTATAGGTTTCAACTACAGGCATTAAACTACAGCTTGAAATCTATTGGGTATGGATTGAACTTAAAATTTAAGTATACCGCTAGCAGGAGGAGCCTCCAACCATTGTTAATTATAGTTGGGAATCTCTTTGCAGAGATCACATGATCATCGTGTTATAATTCGCAAAATTTGCCTTACAGGTAGACCCACTTGTAGATATCTGAGCTGAGACAATGTTTGATAATTTAACTGACAGACTATCGCGCACACTGCGCAATATCAGCGGCCGTGGGCGGCTGACTGAAGATAATATTAAAGATACACTGCGCGAAGTTCGTATGGCTTTGCTTGAGGCCGATGTTGCATTGCCCGTTGTGCGTGATTTTATTTCGCGAGTCAAAGAGAGCGCAGTGGGGCATGAAGTTAACAAAAGTCTGACCCCAGGTCAGGAATTCGTCAAAATCGTTCAGAATGAATTGGTTAAGGCGATGGGAGAGGTTAATAGTGAACTAAACCTTTCTACACAGCCTCCTGCGGTTGTTCTGATGGCCGGTTTGCAAGGCGCAGGTAAAACAACCAGTGTTGCCAAATTGGGTAAACTGCTAAAAGAAAAAAATAAGAAAAAAGTATTGGTCGTTTCGGCTGACGTTTATCGTCCTGCGGCTATTAAACAACTTGAAACGCTGTCTGAAACCGTCGGAATTGATTTTTTCCCTTCAGACCCGCAGGAAAAGCCGGTTGATATCGTCACTAAGGCCATCAAGCACGCTAAGTTGAAATTCTATGATGTGCTGTTAGTTGACACCGCAGGTCGTCTGCATGTTGATGAAGCCATGATGGATGAGATTAAAACGGTTCATGCCGCTATCAATCCTGTCGAAACGCTGTTTGTCGTTGATGCAATGACGGGCCAAGATGCGGCAAATACAGCAAAAGCATTCAATGAAGCCTTGCCATTAACAGGGGTTGTCCTGACCAAAGTTGATGGTGATGCCCGTGGTGGTGCAGCGCTTTCCATCCGCCATATTACTGGCAAGCCAATCAAGTTCCTTGGGGTCGGCGAGAAGACCGATGCGCTGGAGCCTTTCTATCCGGATCGCATTGCATCCCGTATTCTGGGTATGGGAGATATGCTTTCACTGATCGAAGAAATTGAAAGCAAGGTTGATCGTACCCAAGCGGAAAAATTAGCATCGAAACTGAAAAAAGGTGATGGTTTTGATTTAAGCGACTTTCTCGATCAGCTAAAGCAGATGCGTAACATGGGTGGTATGACCAGCATGTTGAGCAAAATGCCGGGAATGTCGCAGATCCCTGATACTGTCAAATCTCAGATGGATGACAAAGTTCTGGTTAAAATGGAAGCGATTATTAATTCCATGACCCGCAAGGAGCGTGAAAAACCAGAAATCATTAAGGGCTCTCGTAAACGTCGCATTGCGATGGGTTCGGGTACGCAAGTGCAGGATGTCAACCGTTTGCTGAAACAATTTGACGAAATGCAGCGTATGATGAAAAAAATGAAGAAAGGTGGGTTGGCAAAAATGATGCGCGGTATGAAAGGCATGCTGCCACCTGGATTTATGGGGCGATAATCAACAAAGTCGCGAAAGAAAATGTACTTTGGATTGCTTTTTGCGCCAAAGTGAGTAAAATTTTCGGGCTTTTTAATGGACAGCCGGACTCTGTTCCCCGATGGAGTCTGGTTGTTTTGCTAACTAATGAGGATGTTATGGTAACAATTCGTTTAGCTCGTGGCGGCGCAAAAAAGCGTCCGTTCTATCAAGTAGTCGTGACCGATAGCCGCAATGCGCGTGATGGTCGTTTTATTGAGCGTGTTGGTTTCTTCAACCCAATCGCTTCTGGCAATGCAGAAACTCTGCGTTTAAATCTGGACCGCATCGAACATTGGGTTGGTCTGGGTGCATCTGTGTCTGATCGTGTTGCTACACTGATCAAAGACGCTAAGAAAGCAGCTTAATCTGTCGCGGTGGTAACAATGAGCAAACAATCTGGCCTGAAGCTCCCTGTTGAGCCAATCGTATTGGGAAAATTAGGGGCAGCATATGGCATTCGTGGTTGGCTCAAAGTTTTTTCTTCCACCGAACATGCCGAAGACATTTTTGAATATCAACCGTGGTTTATTCAACGTTCAGGCCAGTGGCAACACGTTGAGCTGGAAACGTGGAAACACCACAATCAGGATATTATCATCAAAATCAAAGATATTGATGATCGGGATGCGGCGAATTTACTGACCAACTGTGAAGTCGTAGTGGATTCTCGTCAATTACCAGAACTGGAAGACGGTGATTATTATTGGAAAGACCTAATGGGTTGCCAGGTAATAAACACTGCGGGTTACAACCTTGGGATCATTCATGACATGATGGAAACCGGTTCTAACGATGTGATGGTAATACAAGCGAACCTGAAAGATGCATTCGGTATCAAGGAGCGGTTAGTTCCGTTTCTTGATGGGCAGGTTATCAAGAAAGTCGATCTCGCTACCAAAACTATTGAGGTAGATTGGGATCCTAGTTTTTAATCTCCGGTAAAAACGGTTTAAATGAGTGGGACGCACTATGTGGATTGGGGTTATTAGCCTGTTTCCTGAAATGTTCCGCGCAATAACCGATTACGGGGTAACTGGTCGGGCAGTAAAAAATGGCCTGCTGAGTATCGAATGTTGGAGTCCGCGGGATTTTACCTACGACCGGCATCGTACTGTTGATGATCGTCCTTATGGCGGTGGTCCAGGTATGCTGATGATGGTGCAACCATTACGGGAGGCCATATATGCAGCCAAATCTTCGGCGGGTGTTGGTGCAAAGGTGATTTATCTTTCACCTCAGGGGCGCAGACTCGATCAACAGGGAGTTTGTGAACTGGCAGCAAATGAGAAATTAATTCTGGTTTGCGGTCGTTATGAAGGTATTGATGAGCGTGTTATCCAAACCGAAATTGATGAAGAATGGTCTATCGGTGATTACGTTCTTAGCGGGGGAGAACTTCCTGCAATGACCATGATTGACTCAATATCTCGGTTCATTCCGGGGGTTTTGGGGCATCAGGCGTCAGCAGAAGAGGACTCATTTGCTGATGGATTGTTGGATTGTCCGCACTATACTCGCCCTGAAGTGTTAGATGGCATGGAAGTTCCACCTGTTTTGCTGTCGGGAAACCATGCCGAAATTAATCGCTGGCGAATGAAACAAGCCCTTGGCCGAACTTGGTTAAGAAGGCCCGAACTTCTAGAAAGCCTAGCTCTGACTGACGAGCAAAGGATGTTGCTGTCTGAATTCCAACGTGAATATCAAGATCAGGCAACAAATTAATCCAGACATATCCGTGAAGGAATGTCTTTGATATATCAGTTTACCTAGGGTAAGAGAGTTATTATGAGCAACATTATTAAACAAATTGAACAAGAGCAGATGAAGCAAGACGTACCATCATTCCGTCCGGGTGACACCGTGGAAGTTAAGGTATGGGTCGTTGAAGGTTCTAAAAAGCGTCTGCAGACATTCGAGGGCGTGGTTATTGCAATCCGTAACCGCGGTCTGCACTCTGCATTCACTGTTCGTAAGATTTCTAACGGCGAAGGTGTTGAGCGTGTATTCCAGACTCACTCCCCAGTTGTAGACAGCATCAACGTTAAACGTCGTGGTGCTGTTCGCAGAGCTAAACTGTATTACCTGCGTGAGCGTTCCGGTAAGGCTGCTCGTATTAAAGAGCGTCTGAACGCGAAATAATACGCTTTTGCTACATCCGAAAGTTATCGTTAAGGGCCAGCATTTGCTGGCCTTTTTACGTTATTAATAAACCCATCCAACAAATAACCCGCGATAAGCGGGCTATGAAGTTGACTGTGTTCCAAGTTGATTTTGGCATTACATCAAAGCACTGACTAAAAGATATCCTACTGTGCAGGAACCACTGACGCCAATCAGCCCTGGCAGAATAAAGCTGTGGTTTATAATGAATTTCCCTATCTTTGTTGTACCTGAACGGTCAAAACCGATGCAGGCTAGATCACTTGGATAAGTAGGCAAAACAAAATAGCCATAGGCGGCAGGGAAGAAAGCAATCAGGAGTTTGGGGTCAACGCCAAGTTGTAACCCCATTGGAGCAATAGCGGTTAAAGCTGCTGCCTGACTGTTGACTAATTTTGAGACCAAGAATAGCACTAAGGCATAAGTCCACGGTTGAGCTTGAACAACATCTTCTAAGACTAGTTTTAAATCGCCCAGATGTGAGTGAAAGAAAGTATCACTCATCCATGCCACGCCAAAGACAGAAAAGATGGCAACCATACCGGCTTTGAACACGGCACCATTGGCGACATCGTTGGCTTTGACTTTGCACACCATCAACATGATAGCACCAGCAATCAGCATCATCATCTGAATGACCAGATTCATAGAGAGCGGTTTTAATGTGCCTTTTACTTCAAAGGCAGGGCGTAAATCTGTAAATGCACCAAATAAGACCACGACAGCAATGGCGGCAAAGAAAATCCAGGTTGCCCAATAAGCCTGCTTAGGAAATATCTGGTCTAACAACGTTTCTGAGCCACCATAAATAAATTCACGTTGTTTCGGATCTTTAATTTTTTCCTGAAACTCTTCGTCCTTATCGAGATCCTTTCCTCGGCGCAAACTCCATAACGCAGCAAGTATTACACCCGTCAGCGATGCGGGTATTGAAACAGCTAAAATTTCCAAGATCCCGTAAGCCTGACCAATACCATGACTGGCAGCAATAATTGACACTAAGGAAACAACGGCAACAGAAACGGGAGAAGCCGTGATTGCCATTTGAGAAGCAACAGAGGCAACGGCCATTGGACGCTCAGGGCGGATGCCTTTTTTAAGGGCAATATCCCCAATGATGGGAAACATGGTATAAACCACATGCCCTGTACCACAAAGGAAAGTGAGGGTCCAAGTTGTCAATGGCGCCAAAAGGGTAATGTGTTGTGGGTGGCGACGTAAAAGGCGTTCTGCAAATTGCATCATGACATTAAGTCCACCCGCTGTTTGTAAAACAGACGCACACCCAATGACGGCGAGGATAGTGAGCATCACATCAACAGGAGGTTTACCCGGTTCCAAGCCGAAAACAAATGTCAGTATAAAAAGCCCAATACCACTGATCAGCCCTAATCCCATTCCCGCATAACGCGTACCGATCAATAAGCATATGATTATTATTGCAAATTGCAGCGTTATCATATCTGTCCTTAATAAGTGATTAAAAAATAAATAAAAGCTGGTAATACAGGCTGTTGAATCTGCATCACGTATCCCCGTCGTCTTTCAATCTGCTATTTTTTGCTCACAAATTTGAGATCTATTGGGCATAGCTATTCTTTATAAATGTTGTTTTATAGTTTCACATCAACATTAAAAACACATATTAATATTATTAGAAACTGAATATAAAAACGGGATTGAGATCTTATTTTTACTAGATGATTTTAAAAGAATTTTATCTTCATGATAAATGAATTACAGAAAGTTAATGAAATATTTCTATTGTAAATGAAATTGTGAAACCCAATTTACAAAAAAGTAACTTACAAATTTATTTATATATTCTTTTTGTAAACTAGAAACTGAATAAATTATTTTTTTGTATACAGTAATGATGATAACTACGTTAATGGAAAGTTTTATTTACAGTTAATGTAAATTATTTACACTTTTGAATTGTATTCTGCACGATGCATGGTATGTTATCCAGCAGACACTCAAAAAAACCTTAAATGGACAAGGCAGGTATAGAAATGATCATGCAAAAAGATGCACTTAATAACGTTCATATTCTTGATGAACAGGTTCTTATCACTCCAGAAGAACTAAAACAAAAATACCCATTGAGTAGCAACGATCTGCATGCCATCACAAACGCACGTAATACTATTGCTGATATCATCCAGCATCGTGATCCTCGTTTATTAGTGGTATGTGGCCCGTGTTCAATTCATGATGTGGAGGCTGCTTTAGATTACGCGCAGCGTTTGAAAACGCTTTCTGCTGAATTGAGTGATTGTCTGTATATTGTCATGCGTGTCTATTTTGAAAAACCCCGTACCACGGTGGGTTGGAAAGGCTTAATCAGTGATCCTTATATGGATGGTTCATTTGATATGGATGCCGGGCTACATATTGCCCGTAGTCTGTTATTAAATTTGGTAAAAATGGGTTTGCCTTTAGCGAATGAAGCGCTTGATCCCAATAATCCACAGTATCTGGGAGATTTATTTAGCTGGTCAGCAATAGGCGCGAGAACGACTGAATCTCAAACCCATCGGGAAATGGCATCAGGGTTATCTGTGTCAGTTGGGTTCAAAAATGGCACTGACGGTAATCTGAATACCGCAATTAACGCCATGAAAGCCGCGGCAATGCCTCATCGTTTTATGGGCATCAATCAGTCAGGCCAAGTCTGCTTGCTGCAAACCCAAGGTAATCCGAACGGGCATGTGATCCTACGTGGTGGGGCAGTCCCCAATTACAGCGCTGAACATGTTGCTGACTGTGAACACCAAATGCTTAAAGCAGGGCTAACGCCATCACTCATGATTGATTGCAGTCATGGTAATTCCAATAAAGATTTTCGCCGTCAGAGTGTTGTCGTGGACTCTGTTGCTGAACAGATTATGGCGGGGAATAAGTCCATTATTGGCATCATGCTGGAAAGCCATATTAACGAGGGCAATCAATCCTCCGAACAGCCGCGTGCCGGGATGAAGTATGGTATTTCAGTAACAGACGCCTGCATTAACTGGCAGACCACGGAGCAGGTATTAAGAAAATTACATCAACAAATGGCTCCACATTTGGCAAACAGAAACACGGTGATGGCAAAAGCAGGGTAATCAATATGGCAGCAGAATTGTCGCAGTTGAGGGAACAAATTGATGAGGTAGATAAAGCGCTATTAGCTTTGTTGGCGAATCGTATGAATTTAGTGGCGCAAGTTGGGGAAATTAAAAGTCAGCTTGGTTTACCGATTTATGCACCTGATAGGGAGGCTGCAATGTTGGCTTCCCGTCGGCAGGAAGCTGAAAATATGGGAATTCCGCCTGATTTGATTGAAGATATCTTGCGTCGCATTATGCGGGAATCTTATGTCAGTGAAAACGATAAGGGTTTCAAAAAACTCTGTAGCCACTTGGGACCGGTCGTCATTGTCGGTGGTGCAGGCAAGATGGGGAAACTATTCAGCCGCTTGTTAACCTTGTCGGGTTATGAAGTGAGAGTGCTTGAGGCCGGGGATTGGGATAACGCTGAATCTATATTGGCCGATGCAGGGATGGTGATAGTCAGTGTTCCGATTCATCTGACTGAAGAAATTATCCACCGTTTACCTCCTTTGCCAGAACAATGTATTTTGGTCGATTTGGCTTCCATCAAACACAGGCCGTTAAAAGCGATGCTTGATGTGCATCAAGGGCCTGTTTTGGGGCTACACCCTATGTTTGGGCCGGATGTAGGCAGTTTTGCTAAACAGGTAGTTGTGTATTGTGATGGGCGTTATCCAGAAGCATATCAATGGTTTTTGGAGCAAATAGCGGTGTGGGGGGCGAGATTGTATCAAATCAGCGCAGAGCAGCATGATAAAAATATGAGTTTTATTCAGGCCCTGCGCCATTTCACTACTTTTTCTTACGGCCGGCACCTTGCAAAAGAAGGTATTGATTTACAGCAATTGCTCTCACTATCTTCACCAATTTACAGACTGGAACTGGCGATGGTAGGGCGGTTATTTGCACAAGATCCCCAGCTATACGCTGATATTATTATGTCCAGCCCTGAGAATATTGCGTTGATCCGTCGTTATCACCAAAGTTTTGGACAGGCGTTAGAGATATTGGAAAATCAGGATAAATCGACATTCATTGCGAGTTTTAACCAAGTTAGTGAGTGGTTCGGGGATGAAGCAACCCGATTTATGAAAGAGAGTCGGACTCTTCTGCAACAGGCCAGTGATAGCCGAGTATAGCAAGCAATTTGGTCTGTTTATGGTCTGCTGAAACCGGATGTTTCCATCCGGTTGCTTATTTTATATTGGATCGACAGGAATCACATTTTCTGATGGATAACAGCCCAACACTTTCAAGAAATGGGTGATTTCTGACAACTCCTTAAGTACTTGCTGCATTTTCATAGAACGCTGATTGGCTTGCACATCAATGTAAAACATCTCTTCCCACGGTTTGCCGGTTATTGGGCGAGATTCCAACTTACTCATGACGATCTCATTTTTTTTCAAAATAATCAGTGCATCAACCAGGGCACCTGCTTGTTGCCCTGTTGACATGATAAAAGTCGTTTTGGCGGGAACTTGGTCCGATACCTCAATAGGCTTGCGGGCCACAACAATAAAGCGAGTACTATTGTCTTGCTGATTAGCTAAATTATTTTCCAAAACCTGTAATTCATAGAGAGCACCACCGACTTCACTCCCTAATGCAGCCACTTCGGGTGAGTTTAGCTCAGCGACTTTCTGCATGGCTGCAGCGGTACTTTCACAATAGATGATATTCCAGTGAGGGTATTGATTGAGATATTGATTACACTGCTGGAAAGGTTGGGAGTGGCTATAAACGGTTTTTATCTTGGAGATATCTGTTTTTCCGGAAATCAATAAACAGTGATTGATTGGCAGGGTTATCTCCCCAACAAGGGATAGGGGAGTATGTTGCAATAGGTCATAAACCTCATTAATTGCCCCAGAACTCGTATTCTCCAGCGGTAGAATGCCATAATCAGCCTGACCAATCTCAACTAATGAAAAAATGTCTGGGAATTTGTGACAACTGCATTCAACCAACTGATTAAAGTGACGGGCTGCAAATTGGCGAGCCGCGATATGAGAATAAGAACCTTTTGGTCCTAAGAAAGTGATGCGGGCAGTATCGTAAGGTGTCTGGTTCAGATGCTGTTGCAATAAAGCCTGTTGAGTGAGAACAGAATCTTCAATGATCATCTGAAATAGTCGCGTAATGTAGAATCCATCTAACCCACGGGATTTACCTTTATCAATTAATACATTCAGTAGTTCCCGTTCACGGTTTTTATCTCGAATAGGGCGGTGATCGAGCAGTTTGGTCTGGGCGATATTACTGGCTAACCGCCGACGTTTAGCGAGCAAGTCCAGCAGGTCTGCATCAAGATTACTAATCTCTTCTCGTAAGTTAATCAAATCTCGTTCCATAGCATGTTCCTGACCTTCTTATTATGGGTATAGTTTATCGATATAGTTTGTGTATCGTGGATATTGTTTATGACCTGTAAAACAAAAAACCTCCCATCGGTAGGGAGGTTTTTTGTTCGTCTTCTTAATTTCTTTTTAAAACGAAACAACCTCCTTATAAGAAGGTGAAGAAAAAGAAAAATAAGCAAGACGAATTGATAGTCATTGGGTTTGTAAACCAACACTTTATAGTTTCAATAATGTACTTTTATTAACCTATTTGACGAGATGTGTCAACAGAAGGCTTTTATCATCTGAGATAGAATGTAAAAACAGGCAGTAAAAACGCGCTCATTGAGCGCGTTAGAACAAGAATAAGGAATGGTTATGCTTCTAGATTAAGGTTGGACTCTTTTACGCTGTTATCTGCACGGCGAGCTTCTGCTTTATGTCGCACTTTATTGAGCTGGCGCTCTAATTTCGCTAATAGCTCGTTGATGGCAGCATACATGTCTTCATGTTTGGCACTGGCGACTAATGTGCCATTAGGTGTACCAATGGTAGCATCAACCAAGAATCCTTGTGGTTCTTTTGACAGTACAATATGTGGACTAATTAGATTGACTTGCCATTTGCTCAACTTATTTAGACGGTCTTCCACATGGCTACGAATTGCGGGGGTAATTTCCATTTGCTTGCTGGTAATGTTTACTAACATATAGTTACCTCTTAATGTTACTCCGTCTTTGATGAATTCAGCATACCGCGCTTTGGCGTAAAAAGAATGATCTAAATCACTTTTATTGAGCGATTTCGGAAGTCAGTGACAGAATTGTGATAGCCCGGGAAAATGTAGAGAATTTTTGTTGCGGAGTGGCGCATTATGCGTCATTATCGGTCAGTTATGGTATTATAAAATACGTTATAATGCCAATATGGAAGTTATTGCCGTTATGAAAATATTACAAGTGTAACTTAAAGAAACACTCGTTTTCTGCCCTGCTAACTTTTCTGTTCTGTTCTGTTCTGTTAAAGCACCAAATCTGTTAAAGCACCAAAGTCAAAACACCAAAATCTAAGCCCCGTAAGAACCAGACGCCATAAAAAAAAACAGCAACTGTTTAGCTGCTGTTTTTGAGTGCCTGTTTAAATTTTAATCAGGTTAAATGTTATGCAGGGTTGGCGGCAATAAGCTGCGCTACCTTATTTGCTTCTGCCGTCAGTCCCAACTCTTTATAGGATGATTCCATATAAGGGAGAGCTTCTAACGTCGCTTTGGCATCAGGATAATCTCGTAACATCTGTTCTACGCGATTGACAACTGCCACATAAGCGCTGCGTTTAGTGTAATATTTCACAACAGCAAGCTCATATTTAGCCAAACGTTCTTTAAGGAAGATTAAACGCTTGGTTGCATCAGCGGAATATTGACTGTTGGGATGGTAACGCACAAGCTGATCGAAATCACGGAATGCAGCACGGGCATGTTCGGGGTCACGATCTGAACGATCAATGCCGAAAAAGCCTTGTAATGTACTGTCATCCAGAGCCTGTGAAACCAATCCACGGATATACATGACATAGTCTATATTAGGGTGGGTTGGATTCAGGCGCATGAAACGATCAATGGATGCCAGAGCCAGTGGGAATTCGGCTGATTTATAATAGGCGTAGATCAAATCGAGCTGCACCTGTTGGGAATACGGCCCAAAAGGATAACGGTTATCAAGAGATTCCAATTGCTTGATTGCCGCTTTATAGTTACCTTCTTGCAGCTTTTCCTGCCCGATTGAATAAATTTGAGATGGCGGGATATCAGGAACAGCATCCTTATTGCTGGAGCATCCAGATAAAACCAGGCTCAATGTGGTCGCTGCCACCAGATATTTCATGCGAATCATCACGTGTTGATTATCCTCTGAGTGTTTTCTAGGAGACTGTCCATGAAGCTCCCGGCAAAATTAGAGTTACAATAGCACACTATTTTAAATGAAACGGCTTCGCCGTCAAAACTCAACGTAAAATATAGACATTATATATGGCACAACAAATCCGACTTAATGCAATAGTCGCTGAATCTCAGCTTGGTCAACGTTTAGATCAGGCCTTGGCTGAATTGTTCCCTGATTATTCCAGGTCACGTATAAAAGAGTGGATCTTGGATGATAAAGTTCAAGTTAACGGTAAATTAATTAGTAAACCAAAAGAAAAAGTGCTGGGCGGTGAGGAAATTTCCATTGATGCTATCATTGAAGAAGATGCACGTTGGGAACCACAGGACATTGAGCTGAATATTGTCTATGAAGATGACGACATTCTGGTTATCAATAAACCACGGGATTTAGTGGTTCATCCAGGAGCGGGTAACCCTGATGGTACGGTATTGAATGCGTTGCTATATCGTTACCCTGAAATTGCAGATGTGCCTCGGGCGGGCATCGTTCATCGTCTCGATAAAGATACAACAGGGTTAATGGTTGTGGCAAAAACCGTACCAGCACAAACCCGCTTGGTAGAATCCCTGCAATTACGCGAAATAACCCGTGAATATGAAGCTGTTGCTTTGGGATGTATGACAGCAGGGGGGACGGTAGAGGAACCTATTTCCCGCCATCCAACTAAACGGACACATATGGCCGTACATCCTATGGGAAAACCTGCTGTTACCCATTATCGAGTGATGGAGCATTTTCGGGCACATACTCGTTTGCGTCTGCGTTTGGAGACGGGCAGGACACACCAAATTCGTGTGCATATGGCACATATTAAGCATCCTTTGGTTGGAGATCCTTTATATGGTGGTCGTCCTCGTCCTCTAAAAGGCGCTTCAGACGAATTTCGCGAAGTGATGCGCAATTTTGATCGTCAGGCATTGCATGCCACCATGTTACGCCTTTACCATCCGATTACTGGGATTGAGATGGAATGGCATGCACCACTACCGGATGACATAGTTAAATTGATTGAAGTAATGAAAGCGGATGCTGAAACTTTCAAAGATGAAATGGATTGGTAGCTAAATGACATCACTGATTTTTCCTGATTGGCCACAGCCTGATAATGTTGGCGCTTGTAGTACAACCCGTTTGGGGGGCGTCAGTCTGCCCCCGTATGACAGTTTAAATTTGGGTGATCATGTTGGGGATAAGCCGGAAAGTGTGGAACGAAATAGAACACTGTTGGCTGAATATGCTCAATTGCCACGGCACCCCATTTGGTTGGAACAAGTACATGGAACACGTGTTATCACACTTGATGGGCAGCCACAGGCAAATAATCAGGCTGATGCCGTTTACACCAATATCCCGGGGCAGATTTGTGCTGTTATGACAGCAGATTGCCTGCCTGTGCTGTTTTGTAGTGTTTCAGGAGATGAGGTTGCAGCCGCTCATGCTGGATGGCGTGGGTTATGTGCAGGCGTATTGGAAAATACGGTATCTCGATTTAGTGCAAAACCTGAAACGATCCGCGTGTGGTTAGGGCCAGCTATTGGCCCTGAAAAATTTGAGGTGGGCAATGAAGTCAGGGAGGCTTTCATCGCAACCAATGCTGATCTGGAACAAGCCTTCACACCTTATGGCGATAAATTTCTGGCAAATATTTATTTACTGGCTAAATTAAAATTGCAGTCTGTAGGGATAACAGACATTTTTGGTGGAACTGCATGCACAGTCACAGAGGAGAAAACCTTTTTCTCCTATCGTCGCAACGGTAATACTGGGCGAATGGCAACCTTAATCTGGTTGAAATAACCTACTTTACAATTCACAGGGCGATCTTTGACGTATAGCAATCAGTTTCCAATTAACTTTTCAGAAGACCTTGAATATTTAAGGAATGACTTTATCTAGTCTCCAGTAGCAAATTCTGACCAGTATTGGAGGTGTTATGCGTCTGGATCGTCTTACCAATAAATTCCAGCTTGCTCTCGCTGACGCCCAATCCCTCGCATTAGGGCGTGATAATCAATTCATTGAACCTATCCATTTGATGAGTGCACTATTCAATCAAGAGGGGGGTTCTGTTCGCCCTTTATTGATGTCAGCAGGGGTGGATACGGGGAGCTTTAATCATCAACTTAATCAGGCTCTGAACCGATTGCCAAAAGTCGAAGGTAACGGTGGAGATGTTCAGGTATCCAACGAGTTAGGACGTTATTTAAACCTGTGTGACAAACTTTCACAAAAAGCAGGCGATAACTTTATTTCTTCTGAACTTTTTGTTCTGGCAGCGATAGAAGAACGTGGAACATTAAGTGACATACTGAAAGCTGTCGGGGCAACCAAAGATAAAATCACTAAGGCAATAGAACAAATGCGTGGTGGTGAAAACGTGAATGACCAGGGCGCAGAAGATCAGCGTCAAGCGTTAAAGAAATATACCATTGATCTGACGGAACGTGCTGAACAAGGCAAATTGGACCCTGTCATCGGGCGTGACGAAGAAATTCGTCGCACAATTCAGGTGTTGCAGCGTAGAACTAAAAACAATCCTGTTCTTATTGGTGAGCCGGGTGTTGGGAAAACGGCCATTGTTGAAGGCTTGGCACAGCGCATTGTTAATGGTGAAGTACCTGAGGGGCTGAAAAACAAACGTGTTTTATCCCTGGATATGGGAGCGCTATTGGCAGGTGCGAAATACCGTGGTGAATTTGAAGAGCGTTTGAAAGGCGTTTTGAACGATCTTGCCAAACAGGAAGGTTCCGTCATCCTGTTTATTGATGAATTGCATACCATGGTAGGAGCCGGTAAAGCTGAAGGTGCAATGGATGCCGGTAACATGTTGAAACCCGCTCTGGCTCGTGGTGAACTGCATTGTGTTGGTGCGACGACATTGGATGAATATCGTCAGTACATTGAAAAAGATGCCGCTTTGGAGCGTCGTTTTCAAAAAGTTTATGTTGCAGAACCGACTGTTGAGGACACCATCGCTATTTTGCGTGGCCTCAAAGAACGCTATGAATTGCATCATCATGTACAGATTACCGATCCGGCAATCGTTGCGGCTGCAACACTGTCTCATCGCTATATTGCTGATCGTATGTTGCCCGATAAGGCCATTGACTTGATTGATGAAGCTGGGGCAAGTCTGCGTATGCAGATGGATTCTAAACCAGAAGCCTTGGATCGCTTGGAACGCCGGATCATTCAATTAAAACTTGAACAACAGGCACTGAAAAAAGAGTCAGATGATGCCAGCAAGAAACGCTTGGAAATGCTGAATGAAGAACTGGCAGAAAAAGAGCGTGAATACTCTGAACTGGAAGAAGAGTGGAAAGCAGAAAAAGCAGAACTCAGTGGCACCCAGAATATTAAGGCTGAATTAGAACAGGCACGTATTGAGTTAGAAAAAGCTCGCCGTAGCGGTGACTTGGCCAAGATGTCTGAAATTCAGTACGGAAAAATTCCGGAGTTAGAAAAACGTCTGGCAACAGCAACCACGGCAGACAATCGCCATATGAAACTGCTGCGTAATAAAGTCACCGATGCCGAAATCGCTGAAATACTGGCTCGGTGGACAGGAATTCCTGTATCCAGAATGTTGGAGAGTGAAAAAGACAAACTGCTGCGTATGGAGCAAGAATTGCATAAACGCGTTATCGGACAGAATGAGGCCGTGGATGCCGTATCGAATGCAATTCGCCGTAGCAGGGCCGGGCTGTCTGATCCCAATCGTCCCATTGGCTCTTTCATGTTCTTAGGGCCAACAGGGGTAGGTAAAACAGAATTATGCAAGGCGTTGGCTAACTTCTTGTTCGACAGTGATGATGCCATGGTGCGTATTGATATGTCGGAATTTATGGAGAAACACGCCGTTTCAAGGTTGGTAGGCGCTCCTCCAGGATACGTTGGATACGAAGAAGGGGGATATCTAACAGAAGCGGTACGCCGTCGTCCCTATTCTGTCATTTTGCTGGATGAAGTAGAGAAAGCACACCCAGATGTTTTCAATATATTGTTGCAGGTATTGGATGATGGTCGTCTGACCGATGGTCAGGGAAGAACGGTTGATTTTCGCAATACGGTTGTGATTATGACCTCTAACTTAGGCTCAGATATGATTCAGGAACGTTTTGGTACACTGGATTATACGGGAATGAAAGAGATGGTAATGGAAGTGGTTGGTCATCATTTCAGACCTGAATTTATTAACCGTGTCGATGAAATCGTTGTGTTCCATCCATTAGGAAAAGAACATTTAACATCTATTGCGAATATTCAATTGCAGCGTTTATATCAACGCCTGGAAGAACGTGGTTATCAGGTTACTATGACCTCTTCTGCATTGGAAAAACTTAGCGAAGCGGGTTTTGATCCTGTATATGGTGCTCGCCCATTAAAAAGGGCTATTCAGCAAGAGATTGAAAATCCACTGGCGCAACAAATTCTTTCTGGCAAATTAATTCCGGGTAAGTTGGTGACCCTAGATCTGGAAAATAATCGTATTGTTGCAAGGCAGTGATACTGTTTACTTAGAGAGTCGTGACTAAAAGACCCAGTGAAAATAAATCGTAACGATAAAAAGAGGTGAAAAAAGCACCTCTTTTTTCTTTTTGCAGATTAGAAAAACATCGAATTGGGCTGTTTTGGATGATAAATGGGCGTTCGGAAGTTTTTTTCAAAAAAACTATTGTCAGGCGCGGAAAACTCCCTATAATGCGCCACCACTGACCGACGCTGAGCTGCAACACGCCGCGAAGGCCAGGGGAAGGAAAGCGAAAATAAACGCTTGACTCCCGAGGCGAAAAGCGTAAGATACGCAGCCTCGCAACCCGGAACGAATGTCCGGTTGTCCACGCTCTTTAACAAATTAATCAGACAATCTGTGTGGGCACTCGCAAGACCCTATCTAGCGCCGAAAGGCGAAAAAGATTAAACAAGTCTTGAAGAGTGACTAAAACAGTTAATTCATTACGAACTAACAGTAAACAATTCTTTGAGCATCAAACCTT
>NZ_MUBK01000005.1:0-52167 GCF_002127545.1 Xenorhabdus beddingii | reverse complement strand
TGGTCCCACCTGACCCCATGCCGAACTCAGCAGTGAAACGCCGTAGCGCCGATGGTAGTGTGGGGTCTCCCCATGTGAGAGTAGGGAACTGCCAGACATGAAATTAAGCCCGGTTGCCGGCCCAAAAGGCAGCGGGGAAAAAGAAATTCGGTGGTGCGGTAGTTCAGTTGGTTAGAATACCGGCCTGTCACGCCGGGGGTCGCGGGTTCGAGTCCCGTCCGCACCGCCACCGTATTTAGGGGCGTAGTTCAATTGGTAGAGCACCGGTCTCCAAAACCGGGTGTTGGGAGTTCGAGTCTCTCCGCCCCTGCCAGTTAACAACTAAGTAATAATTGATATAGCTTTCAGATTAATAGCCCAGCTAAATTTAGCTGGGTTTTTTCTTTTTTATCATTTCTTCTTGTTATGCCAATCTATTGTTGTTCCAACCTATTTGTCGTCACTGTTTTTCTGTCTGGCGATACTATTCTTCTGCGTACTTATTGTCCCTATTTTTATGGTAAGTAGTCCTCAGACTGTGAGAAGTGCTTTTTCGACAGGAATTTTTAGTAACTGTTGGATAAACGCTTGTTGATCGTTATTTTGCAGCCATACAGCATATAATGGTCGTTCTATTAACTCATTATCCGGTGAAGCCACAAGTTTTGGGTATTCTTCTTGCCAGTGTATCGGGAGAAAGGTTGCCGCATTTACCCTGTCCAATAACTCTCTTGCAATATGCGCTGATGTGGTTGTAATGATAGGAGGGTGATCACGCTTTAAAATTTGTTGTTCTTGCTGATGGAAATCAGCTCCCCATTCCAACTTAATGTAGTTTTCCACGCCTTTTTCAAGATTATGTCGGGTCGTTAATAGAACGAGCTGGATATTTCCTATCAACTGACTTTGGAACTCATCCATTTTTGGTGGCTCCGTGGTAATTAAGAGATCTAATTCACGAGAATGTAATTGCTTGACCAATGATTGGCGCGTAGAGACTAGAGATTCGATCCTCGTTTCTTGATGGAGTTGATAAAACGTATTTAACCAGGATGTCAGGTAGCCTTCCCATAAGGATGCTGTCGCGCCGATGGAGAGTTTTGTATGCTGGGCAACGTAGTTGATCTCTTTCTTCGCCAATTGCCAAGTATTCATTAATGACTCTGCATAAGGTACAAGGCGCTCTCCAGCCGCTGTTAAGCGAATATTATTGCGATGCCGTGTGAATAAATTGGTACCCAACTGATTTTCTAGTTGGCGGATCCGAAAGCTAACAGCGGATTGTGTTAGATAAAGCGATTCAGCTGCCCGACCAAAGTGACGAGTCTTACTGACTTCCAAAAAGGTTTTCAGTAATTCAGTGTCCACATGCATCTCCAATAGTTTTTGTCGTTAAGATTTAAATATTTTGTTTTACAGAATGTCAAGCCTCCCTAATACTCCGCGCCATAATTAGTATGACATCAGAGTTAGGAGTGTGTCAGATGGCTGAAAGCTTCATCACGACTAATCGTTTTTTTGATAATAAAAATTATCCACGAGGATTTTCCCGTCATGGTGATTTCACCATCAAAGAGGCCCAATTGTTAGAACGCTATGGTTATGCGTTTAATGAATTGGATCTTGGTAAACGTGAACCTCAAACAGAAGTAGAAAAACTGTTTGTTGCAGTTTGCCGGGGTGAACGTGCACCTGCAACGACAGAGGAAAAAGTATGGACTAAGTATTTGGCAAAAATCAGCCGTCCAAAACGTTTTCATACTCTTTCTGGCGGAAAACCGCAGATAGATTCCACAGAGGACTATACCGATAATGATGATTAATACCAGCATTGATATTGATCATCTCTTAAGAGGGGCAATTTGCCCCTTTTCTAATTTACCCGGCCTGTTTTTGTAGTTGAATAAGTAATCTATCTATACATCGGTAGCTGAGGGCTTCCATAATATCCGGTTTTTCTATTCTTTTTTGTTCTTTTAAGTCTGCAATTGTACGGGAAACTTTGAGTATTCGGTGCCAGGCACGTATCGATAGCCCTAACTTCAATAAAGTATTTTCCAGAAAAACGGCATCTTCAATCTTAAGTTTGCAAATATTTTCAGTTTGTTTGCTATTGAGATGAGCATTGATATACCCCGATCGCTCTAATTGTATTTTTCTGGCGGTCTGTACCCGTTTCTTGATTTCATGGCTACTTTCCCCCTGTTTTACTGACGATTGGCTTAAAATACCTGGAGGAAGTAGAGGAACTTCAATGGAAAGATCAAAACGATCTAGAAAAGGGCCTGAAAGTTTAGAAAGGTAGCGTAATACTTGTTGTGGACTACTTCTGTTATGTAATCCCTGATGGTGACCTGTTGGGCTTGGGTTCATGGCTGCAATCAGTTGAACCCGCGCGGGAAAACAGACTTTAGCCCTTGCGCGGGATATCACTATCTCACCAGATTCTAGTGGCACACGTAGCGAATCAAGAACACTTCGATTGAATTCAGGTAATTCATCCAAAAATAATACGCCATTATGCGCCAGAGAAATTTCCCCAGGTTTAGGTATTGAACCTCCTCCAACGAGAGCAGCCATTGACGAACTGTGATGAGGTGCTCTAAATGGGCGTATATGCCATTTTTGGGGATTAACTGGATATCCGACTAAGCTATTGATTGCCGCCACCTCCAGCGCTTCCTGATGCGTCAATGGAGGCAATAAACTACATAACCGACTGGCAAGCATCGTTTTGCCGGTTCCAGGGGGGCCAAGTAGCAGAAGATTGTGACCGCCGGCTGCGGTAATCTCTAACGTTCGCTTGGCTTGTTCCTGCCCAATGATATCCTGTATATCCAATCCAGTTGATTCTGCTTGTAATTTAATGGGGGAAGGGGAGGATAAAGAATCTTTTTCTCCCTGTAAGAAATGACAGACTTGAAGTAAATGGTTTGCCATCAACGTTTCATTCTGGGACAAGATCGCCAGTTCAGCTTGATTCTCTGAGGAGAGAATTAGTTGCCTTCCAGCCCTTTTTGCACTCAAGGCGGCAGGAATAGCACCCATGACCCGTCTTATTTCACCGGAAAGTGCTAATTCCCCTAAAAATTCATAATTGTGCAGCTGATCTGTTGTTATTTGCTCTGATGCTGCCAAAATTGCAATAGCGATAGGTAAATCATATCTTCCTCCTTCCTTGGGTAAATCTGCTGGTGCTAAATTGACCGTTATCCTTTTGGGAGGATAAGTAAAACCGCTATTGAGCAGCGCGCTTCTGACACGATCTCTGGCTTCCTTAACGGTCGTTTCAGGCAAGCCAACGAGTGTTAAACCGGGTAAGCCATTACTGATATGTGCCTCTATCGTGACGATTGGGGAATCGATACCTATTGTTGCCCGAGTATGAATAACGGCGAGTGCCATGATGCTCTCCTTAGCAAGAAAGCTGCTATCATGAATCGATAAAAAATAATAAAAAGTCGCTTTTTGTTATTGTGCGAAGAGGCTCGTAAATATATTTATCATGATGGTGACCACGGGGATTATTTTTCATTCAAGATAAAATAATAACTAAATGTTATTTATAAATAATATAAAGAATGAGCGTTTTTCTGCTAAACAGTTTGAGAGTATGCGGATAGCATAGACATCCATTATCTCCCCACCTGAATTAATAATTTTTATTCATGCATTATTTGGTTGTTTTTTACTAACAATACTTACTATTAACCAGCAATATTAATTTTGGTTTTGTTGTGATGTCATGTTATTGGTAGCTAGATGATTAACTTGTTTTTTGGTATTTAATTTATTAATTATTTTATGAAACAGTCAGATAGCAATTTTTTCTGAATGAAAAAAGGAAAATATCAGTGAATCCATCTGTTGATGATCCTATCTAAATGAAAAATATAAATAAAATAATTTTGTTATAAAAAAATAAAAATAATTATTGTCAATAATCATAGAAAGTGATAACTCTTAAATATACGTCAAGCATACGAGTTAAAACGAACAATATTATGAACACATTTGTCCTAGTGATTAGCCTAATTATAGTGAGCGTGGTGGTGATTATCCCACCGTGCGGGGCTGCATTTGGACGAATGAGGGCTTAGACAGAAAAAATAGCCAGATTCCACAAAAACCCCCGCACCGAAAGGCGCGGGGGTTTTTTTTGGCACAGTTTTTGACATTTAGAAATGAGCATAACAAAACATCACAATAGCCAATTATAAGGTAAACATAACGGGGAGGCGGCAATGAACGGGGCACAATCGGTTGTAGAAGCATTACGAACGCAGGGAATTGAAATCGTTTTCGGTTACCCCGGCGGAGCCATCATGCCAGTTTATGATGCGCTGTATGACGGGGGAATTGAGCACGTGTTATGCCGTCATGAACAAGGGGCAGTCATGGCAGCAATCGGCTATGCAAGAGCAAGTGGCAAGCCCGGGGTTTGTATCGCAACATCGGGGCCGGGAGCAACAAACTTAATCACGGGATTGGCTGATGCCTTGTTGGATTCTGTTCCTGTTGTGGCGATTACGGGTCAGGTAAGTTCTGAACTTATAGGGACGGATGCCTTTCAGGAAATCGATATGTTGGGAATGTCCCTTTCCTGCACAAAGCACAGTTTTCTTGTGGATTCACTGGAAAAGCTCCCCCAAATCATGGCTGAGGCTTTCACGATTGCCATGAGTGGCCGCCCAGGCCCGGTTCTGGTTGATTTACCGAAAGATATTCAATTAGCTCAAGGTGATTTTGCTCCCTATTTGCTCCCAAGCTCCCCAACATATCCTCTCCCAAAACAAGAATTGGTGCAGGCGCGCCAACTGTTGGCCTCGTCTCGTAAGCCCGTTCTGTACGTGGGGGGAGGAGTTGGAATGTCTGGGGCCGTTCCTGAATTGCGCAGTTTTGTTGCAGAAACCGGAATACCTGTTGTTTCCACATTAAAAGGCTTGGGAGCTGCGGACTCAGAACATGAGTGTTATTTGGGCATGTTAGGGATGCACGGAACCAAAGCGGCCAATCTTGCTGTTCAGTCCTGTGATTTATTGATTGCCGTTGGTGCTCGTTTTGATGATCGCGTGACAGGAAAGCTGAATACTTTTGCACCTCATGCCCAAGTGATCCACTTAGATATTGATCCGGTTGAATTCAATAAATTACGTCAGACCCACATCTCATTATTGGGTGATTTAAAAACATTGTTGCCTCACTTACAGCAATCTTTATCAATCCAAAGCTGGCAGCACGAAGTCAAACAATTAAAAAATGAACACGCATGGCGTTACGACTATCAGGGCGAAAGCATTTATGCTCCTTTGCTGTTGAAACAGATTTCTGACCGTGCATCGTCGAGTACAGTGGTTACCACCGATGTTGGACAGCACCAAATGTGGTCTGCCCAGCACATGACATTCAGCCAGCCGGAGAATTTCATTACATCAAGTGGGTTGGGCACGATGGGATTTGGTATTCCAGCGGCGATTGGCGCTCAGATGGCACGCCCTGAAGATAGGGTTATCTGCATATCCGGTGACGGTTCTTTCATGATGAATGTTCAGGAGTTGGGAACCATCAAACGCAAGCAGTTGCCAGTCAAAATGGTTCTATTGGATAACCAGCGATTAGGGATGGTGCGTCAGTGGCAAGAACTGTTTTTTGAAAAACGCTATAGCGAAACGACCTTAACGGATAATCCAGATTTTCTTATGTTGGCACGGGCCTTTGGTATCCCGGGGCAACGAATCACCGATAAAGCGCAATTGGATGAGGCTTTGGACGCTTTATTCAACAGCGATGGGGCTTATTTATTACACGTATCCATTGAAGAACTAGAGAATGTCTGGCCATTGGTTCCACCAGGCGCAGGTAACGAAACCATGTGGGAGAAGTCATTATGATGCAGCATCAACTGGCTATTCAGGCGAAATTTTGTCCTGAGATTTTGGAGCGAATTCTGAGAGTCATTCGTCATCGTGGATTTCGGGTATGCGCATTGAATATGGATCATACAAGAGATAGTGATAATGTAAGCATTGAACTCACCGTGACCAGTCAGCGCCCGGTTAATTTACTTTTTTCTCAACTGATGAAATTAGTGGATGTTGCTGGTGTTGAGATCCAAGATAAAGAATCACAATTAATACGCGCCAATTAATACGCGCATCGTACGCGAATAGTGCGCAATTGAAGGAAAACTGAGAATGACAAAGCAAGCTGATTATATTTGGTTCAATGGAGAAATGGTGCCTTGGGCAGAGGCTAAAGTTCACGTTATGTCCCATGCCCTGCATTATGGTACTTCCGTATTTGAAGGGATTCGTTGCTATGATTCTCACAAAGGTCCCGTTGTTTTTCGTCATCGTGAACATATGCAGCGCTTACGTGACTCAGCCAAGATTTACCGTTTCCCAGTGAGTCAGAGTGTTGATGAGTTGATGGAAGCCTGCCGAGCAACATTGCGCAAAAATAAATTGGTCAGTGCTTACATTCGTCCATTGGTCTTTGTTGGTGATGTTGGTATGGGAGTCAATCCTCCCGCCGGTTATAAAACAGATGTCATTATTGCCGCTTTTCCATGGGGCGCTTATCTCGGTGAAGAAGCGTTGGAGCAGGGCATCGATGCGATGGTGTCTTCATGGAATCGTGTAGCCGCAAATACCATCCCAACGGGAGCAAAGGCCGGGGGCAATTATCTTTCTTCTCTGCTGGTGGGAAGTGAAGCAAGACGTCATGGTTATCAGGAAGGCATTGCTCTGGACGTTCACGGCTATATTTCAGAAGGTGCGGGCGAAAACCTATTTGAAGTAAAAGAGGGGATTCTGTTCACGCCGCCATTGACTTCATCTGCCCTGCCGGGAATTACCCGTGATGCCATCATCAAATTGGCGCAGGATCTGGGTTTGGAAGTCCGCGAGCAGGCACTGTCTCGTGAATCACTCTATTTGGCAGATGAAGTCTTCATGACAGGAACGGCGGCGGAAATCACGCCGGTGCGTAGCGTCGATGGCATTCAGGTCGGCATTGGCAAACGAGGCCCTATCACCAAAAAAATCCAAAACGCGTTTTTTGGTCTGTTTGACGGTACGACAGAAGACAAATGGGGCTGGCTGGACCCCATTAACCCTTAATTAAAAATATAAACCCCAACAGGCGGTCGTTCCCCGCCTGTTTTCATTGTTGAAGTTCATTAGATAAGAAGAACATGGGAGTGAAAGCAATGCCTAAATACCGTTCTGCTACAACAACACATGGCCGCAATATGGCGGGAGCCCGTGCTTTATGGCGGGCCACAGGTATGACTGATGCAGATTTTGGGAAGCCGATTATTGCGGTTGTTAACTCATTCACTCAGTTTGTGCCGGGGCATGTACATCTGCGCGATCTTGGCAAACTGGTGGCAGAACAGATTGAGGCATCAGGAGGGGTGGCGAAAGAGTTCAACACAATTGCTGTTGATGATGGTATCGCGATGGGGCATGGCGGCATGCTCTATTCACTGCCTTCGCGTGAATTAATTGCTGACTCGGTGGAATACATGGTTAATGCCCACTGCGCTGATGCCATGGTGTGTATTTCTAATTGTGACAAAATCACCCCGGGGATGCTTATGGCATCTCTGCGTCTGAATATTCCGGTCATTTTTGTTTCCGGCGGCCCAATGGAAGCGGGGAAAACCCGTTTATCAGATCAGATCATCAAACTGGATCTGGTTGACGCCATGATTCAGGGAGCCAATCCAAATGTCAGCGACGAACAAAGCGATCAAATCGAACGTTCAGCGTGCCCGACATGCGGCTCTTGCTCTGGCATGTTTACTGCGAACTCGATGAACTGTTTGACTGAAGCATTGGGGCTTTCACAACCGGGTAATGGTTCATTGCTTGCCACGCATGCCGATCGCAAGGATCTATTCATCAACGCAGGTAAGCGAATTGTTGAATTGACCAAACGTTACTATGAAGGAAATGATGACAGTGCTTTACCGCGTAATATTGCGACGAAAGCGGCATTTGAAAATGCCATGACACTGGACATTGCGATGGGGGGATCGACTAACACGGTTCTGCATTTGTTGGCTGCGGCACAGGAAGGTGAAATTGACTTTACTATGACAGACATTGATCGTTTGTCTCGTCAGGTGCCTCATTTGTGCAAGGTGGCTCCAAGTACCCAGAAATACCATATGGAAGATGTACACCGTGCTGGTGGCGTGATGGGGATTCTCGGCGAACTGGATCGTACAGGGCTTTTACACCGAAATGTGAAGAATGTTTTGGGATTGGACTTACCACAAACTTTGGCTCATTACGACATCATGCTGACCGGGGATGAAGGGATTAAGAGCATGTATGCCGCAGGGCCGGCAGGCATTCGTACCACTCAGGCTTTCTCACAAGATTGTCGTTGGCCATCGTTGGATACTGATCGTGAGAACGGGTGTATTCGTGAGCGCACCCACGCTTACAGTCAGGATGGCGGCTTGGCGGTTCTGTCTGGTAACGTTGCTGTGGATGGCTGTATCGTGAAAACGGCCGGGGTGGATGAAGGAAGTCTGTTTTTCCGTGGCCCAGCCAAGGTTTATGAGAGTCAGGAAGATGCGGTAGATGCCATTCTGGGCGGAAAAGTGTTGGCAGGTGATATAGTCGTCATTCGCTATGAAGGCCCGAAAGGGGGGCCGGGCATGCAAGAAATGCTCTATCCCACCACTTACTTGAAATCAATGGGGTTAGGCAAAAGCTGTGCATTGATCACTGATGGCCGTTTTTCTGGGGGCACATCGGGGTTATCCATTGGGCATGTTTCCCCGGAAGCGGCCAGTGGCGGTTTGATCGGGCTGATTTATGATGGAGATATCATTGAGATTGATATTCCAAACCGCAAAATCGAGTTGGATGTTGGCGAAAAAGAGCTTGCTGAACGCACGCAGGCTGAATTATCCCGCGGGGATAAAGCGTGGACACCTAAATCCCGGGAACGTCAGGTTTCTTTAGCATTGCGGGCCTATGCTTCGTTGGCGACCAGTGCTGACAAAGGGGCTGTGCGCGATAAAACCAAACTGGGGGGTTAATCGTGGCCGTCTATTCTCTTAACTCTGAACCCAAAGGGGCTGAATACCTCAAAGCCGCATTGAGTGCACCCGTTTATGATGTTGCTCAAGTGACCCCATTACAGGAAATGAAAAAGATCTCTGCTCGCTTAAATAATACGATTTTGATTAAACGAGAAGATCGCCAGTTGGTGCACAGTTTCAAATTGCGTGGTGCATACGCGATGATTGCGGGTCTGACGGAAGAACAGAAAACCAGAGGCGTGATTACAGCTTCGGCGGGCAACCATGCACAAGGTGTTGCGTTGTCGGCCAGTAAGGTTGGCGTAGAGGCCACGATTGTGATGCCAATCGCTACAGCGGATATCAAAGTTGATGCAGTACGCAGTTTTGGTGGGAAGGTGTTGTTATACGGCGCAAACTTCGATGAAGCAAAAGCAAAAGCGATCGAGATGGCCAAAGAGCACGGTTACACTTTTGTCCCCCCATTCGACCATCCTGCCGTGATTGCCGGTCAGGCAACATTGGCGATGGAACTGTTACAGCAGGATGTTCACCTTGACCGCATCTTTGTTCCGGTTGGTGGCGGGGGATTGATTGCAGGGGTCGCCGTTCTCATCAAGCAACTGGTACCCGAAATGAAAGTTATCGGCGTGGAAGCAGAGGATTCCGCCTGTCTGAAAGCCGCGCTGGAAGCCGGGCATCCGGTCGATTTACCCAGAGTGGGGCTGTTTGCGGAAGGCGTCGCAGTTAAACGTATTGGCGATGAAACATTCCGCTTATGCCAGCAATATGTTGATGATGTTATTACGGTAGACAGCGATGCCATTTGTGCCGCCGTGAAAGATATTTTTGAAGATGTCAGGGCGATTGCAGAGCCATCCGGTGCACTGGCATTGGCCGGATTGAAAAAATATGTCCAGCAGCACCAAATTCAGGGAGAACGGCTGGCGCATATTCTTTCCGGAGCCAACGTGAATTTTCATGGTTTGCGTTATGTTTCAGAGCGTTGTGAACTGGGGGAACAACGTGAGGCTTTGCTGGCGGTCACTATTCCTGAACAAAAGGGCAGTTTCCTGAATTTTTGCCAGATATTGGGAACCCGTGTTGTGACAGAGTTCAGCTACCGTTATTCGGATACCACAGACCCAAGCAGAGCCTGCATTTTTGTCGGTATCCGGTTGGGGCGTGGAAATGCGGAACGAATTGAAATCATTGAAGAACTAAAAGCATCTGGCTATCAGGTCGCTGATTTTACCGACGATGAAATAGCGAAACTCCACGTTCGCTACATGATCGGCGGCAGGCCATCCAAGCCATTGCAGGAACGATTGTTTAGTTTTGCCTTTCCTGAATCTCCGGGGGCTTTGCTGAAATTTTTGCAGACCTTGGGTACTCACTGGAATATTACCCTGTTTCATTACCGTAGCCACGGCACGGATTATGGGCGTGTACTGGCGGCTTTTGAACTCTCAGGTTCGGAAGTCTGCTTTGAACGCCATTTGAATGAGTTGGGTTATGAATATCATGACGAAACCGATAACTCTTCGTTTAAATTATTTTTGACTTAATCCACACATGGCAAAATAACCCATTCGTGGGTTATTTTGCTGATTCCATTTCAGATTATCATGATCAGGTTATAACAGATTCCAAAACGCCTTGACCAAAGGATCGTTTAAACGCTTACTCAGCGTACAAACACCTAATTCAAAGGGTTCTACCAGCGAAATATTTTCCAGCAGGGAGATTCGGTTACGTACCGCTTCCGAGCTATTTTCGACAACCACCGCAGGGATCAACGCAATCCCACAACCTAATGCCACCATGGAAACAATGGCCTCATGGCCGGAAACCGTCGCGTAAATGACCGGATGCAGGATCTTATGTCGGCGAAACCAAAGCTCAATGCGCTTACGGGAAGGGCCATGTTCAGGCAAGATAAAGGGAATGGCATTCCAGTCGGGCTGTTTCTGCGTCGCTTGGGTTCGCACGGCACAAGGGAGGGAGGGAGCAATCAAAACTAACGGCACTTCGCCTATTTTAGTAAAACTCACATTATCAGGCAGTTTCTCTGGTTTGCCTGCAATCCCTAAATCAGCAATGTCGGATTGAACTCTATCAACGGCATCAGCGGCATCCCCTGTTGTCAGCTTGATTTCCACCCAAGGATGCTCTGCCCTGAATTTATCCAAGACTTGTGGAAGATGGCTGTATGCCGCCGTCACGGAACAAAACAGACGCAACTCCCCGGTCAATGATGAACTTTGATGGTTTAATGAATGCTGTAGTTGCTTATATTGCAGCAGAGTCTGCTGGGCAAATTGCTTTAATTGTTCACCGGCGGAGGTCAGTTTTACCGTTCGGTTATCGCGTAGAAAAAGCGGGTGCCCCAATAATTCTTCAAGACGCTGGATTTGGCGTGAAAGCGTGGATGGGCTGACGTGCATCGCTTTGGCGGTACGTCCGAAGTGACAACTTTCTGCAAGGTGTAAAAACAGTTTTAAATCACGGAGATCCATCGTTTCGCGCCTTTTGTCTGGAGACTTTGGGATGAGAGAAAAGTCATTGCATAAATTGCAATATAGTCTTGTCAATATATCAATTTAAGCAATGGCGTTCATGTCATATATTGGCACTATGCAAACGACCTCACACCTAATGATATCGGAGTCACCATGGCTAATTATTTTGATACGTTGAACTTACGCCAGCAATTGGCGCAGTTGGGCAAATGCCGTTTTATGGCGCGGGAAGAATTTGCTGACGAGGCAGGGTATTTAAAAGGTAAGAAAGTGGTGATTATAGGCTGTGGTGCGCAAGGGTTAAACCAAGGTCTTAACATGCGCGATTCTGGTCTGGACATCTCTTATGCCCTGCGTAAAGCAGCGATTGATGAAAAACGAGCATCATGGCGCAAGGCCACGGAAAATGGTTTCAAGGTTGGCACGTATGAAGAACTCGTTCCACAAGCCGATCTGGTTATCAACCTGACACCAGACAAACAACATTCAGCGGTAGTTCAGGCAGTTCAGCCCTTGATGAAAGAAGGCGCCGCATTGGGCTATTCCCACGGTTTCAATATCGTCGAAGTGGGTGAACAGGTACGCAAAGATATCACGGTTGTGATGGTTGCCCCTAAGTGCCCCGGAACCGAAGTGCGCGAAGAATACAAACGTGGATTTGGTGTTCCGACCCTGATTGCCGTACATCCGGAAAATGATGCGAAAGGCGAGGGGATGGCGATTGCCAAAGCGTGGGCCGCCGCAACGGGTGGGCATCGCGCAGGGGTTCTGGAATCGTCTTTTGTGGCAGAAGTTAAATCTGACCTGATGGGTGAGCAGACCATTCTGTGTGGCATGTTACAGGCCGGTTCCCTGCTGTGTTATGACCAATTGGTGTCCGATGGCATTGAGCCGGGCTATGCAGGGAAATTAATTCAGTTTGGCTGGGAAACGATTACAGAAGCCTTGAAACAGGGCGGCATTACGTTGATGATGGATCGCCTTTCCAATCCCGCGAAACTGCGTGCTTATGCGCTGTCTGAGCAGTTGAAGACTATCCTGGCCCCGTTGTTCCAAAAACATATGGATGACATCATTTCTGGTCAATTCTCTTCTACAATGATGGCTGACTGGGCGAATGACGACAAAAATCTGCTGACTTGGCGCGAGGAAACGGGCCGAACCCCTTTCGAAAATTACCCGGACTATCATGGCAACATCAGTGAGCAGGAATACTTTGATCATGGCGTTTTGCTGATTGCAATGGTCAAGGCCGGAGTAGAACTGGCATTCGAAACCATGGTGGATACCGGCATTATTGAAGAATCCGCCTATTATGAATCCCTGCATGAACTGCCGTTGATTGCGAACACCATTGCCCGCAAGCGTCTGTATGAAATGAACGTGGTGATTTCTGATACCGCAGAATACGGTAACTACCTGTTCTCATATGTCGCGGTTCCACTGCTGAAAGAAAAATTCATGGCAACTCTGCAAGCCGGGGATTTAGGGAAGGCCATTGCAGAGCGTGGCATCGACAATGCGCAGTTGCGTGATGTAAATGAAGCGATCCATAACCATCCGATTGAAACTATCGGCCGTACCTTGCGCGGTTATATGACAGATATGAAACGCATTGCCGTTGGTGGATAATTGCCGCTGGCGGATAATATAATCTGTATCCTGCCCGGAATGACTGTATCGGGCAGGATGTTCTTTTTGTCTTTCAAGCAACAAATTGAAGTATGGCGGGTATATTTTAATTAAGAGAGGATCTCCATTGAAGGAGATAACGTCATTAAATTTTCAGTGAAAAATCATCAATTCAATTTGCTCTACTAATTAATCATCAAGTGATCTTCATTCTGTTACAATTCCACTCCCAGATCTTTCATCCTGATATAATTTTCTAAACAGTATGCGATTAAATCCAAGCCAACAACAAGCGATTGAATTTGTCACAGGACCTTGTCTGGTTCTGGCTGGTGCAGGTTCCGGCAAGACCCGGGTGATCACCCATAAAATAGCTCATCTTATCCGCGTCTGTGGTTATCAAGCCCGTCATATTGCCGCAGTGACTTTCACCAATAAGGCGGCACGTGAAATGAAAGAGCGTGTGGCGCAGACCCTGGGCCGCAAGGAGGCAAAAGGGTTGATGATCTCGACGTTCCATACCTTGGGTTTGGAGATCGTCAAGCGTGAATACAAGGCGCTGGGAATGAAAAGTAATTTCTCACTGTTTGATGATCAGGACCAGATGGCTTTGTTGAAAGATCTGACCGCAGACCTGCTGGAAGAAGATAAAGATCTGCTACAAAAACTCACTTCCTGCATTTCCAACTGGAAGAATGATTTGATGTCGCCAGAGCAGGTGATCAGGATGGCGCATTCGGCGCAGGAACACCAATTTGCAGAGTGTTATCGTCGTTATGATTTGCATCTGAGCAGTTGTAATGTACTTGATTTTGATGATCTGATCACCAAACCAACACGGCTGTTAATGCGTGATGAAGAAGTCAGGGAACGCTGGCAGCAAAAAATTCGTTACTTGCTGGTGGATGAATATCAGGATACCAACACGAGTCAGTATCAACTGGTGAAGCTGTTGGTTGGCCATCGTGCGCGTTTTACGGTGGTGGGTGATGATGACCAGTCCATTTATTCGTGGCGTGGCGCTCGTCCACAGAATTTGATCCTGCTGAAAGAGGACTTTCCGCAGTTAAATGTGATTAAGCTGGAACAAAACTACCGTTCTTCGGGACGGATATTGAAAGCCGCCAATATCCTGATTGCCAACAATCCCCACGTATTTGAGAAAAAACTTTTTTCAGAATTGAGTTATGGCACCCAACTCAGGGTGATAGAAGCAAACAACGAAGATCACGAAGCTGAGCGCGTGGTGGGTGAACTGCTTGCTCATCACTTTATTAATAAAACAGAATATAAAGATTACGCCATCCTTTATCGTGGTAATCACCAGTCCCGGATCTTCGAAAAGATGCTGATGCAAAACCGCATTCCTTACCGGATTTCGGGAGGAACATCATTCTTTTCCCGGCCTGAAATCAAGGATTTACTCTCTTATCTACGTGTCCTAACCAATCCTGAGGATGACAGTGCATTTCTGCGTATCGTCAATACACCACGGCGAGAAATTGGTGCGGTAACGATCCAAAAATTGGGGGAATGGGCAAATCAGCGTAACAAAAGTCTATATCAAGCCAGTTTTGACCTTGGCCTTGAGCAGCACCTGACTGGCCGTGGTCTGGCTGCATTACAGCGTTTCACCCATTGGATGGATGAAATAGCCCGTCAGGCAGAGCGTGAGCCATTGTTGGCAGTGAGAGACTTGCTTCGTGGCATGGATTACGAAAGTTGGTTGTATGAAACTTCACCCAGCCCAAAAGCGGCTGAAATGAGAATGAAGAACGTCAACCAACTCTTCACTTGGATGAGCGAAATGCTTGAAGGAGATGATTTGAATGATCCCATGTCTCTTTCTCAAGTGGTAGCCCGTTTTACGCTGCGAGATATGTTGGAGCGGGGAGAGGAAGATGAAAAATTGGATCAAGTTCAGCTTATGACATTACATGCTTCCAAGGGATTAGAGTTTCCTTATGTATTTTTGGTGGGCATGGAAGAAGGCCTGTTGCCGCACCAGAGCAGCATTGATGAAAACAATATAGAGGAAGAACGCCGTCTGGCTTATGTCGGCATTACGCGGGCGCAGCGGGAACTGTTTTTCACATTGTGCAAAGAGCGCCGTCAATATGGTGAACTTATTCGCCCTGAACCAAGCCGCTTCCTGCTGGAATTACCTCAAGATGATCTGGATTGGCCACAGGGTAAACGGGTGATCAGTGCGGAAGAGCGAATGAGACAGGGGCAGTCGCGCCTTGAGGATATTAAATCACGTTTGGGGCTTGGGCAGAAAAATGTGGGTAAGTAAGCCGCTCAATTGAGGAGAACCCTGTATTCATCATGAATACAGGGCAGATACCCGTTGTCTTTCAAATCGAATTAACCCAAGCGGGAATGATTCTGTTCCTCAAGGAACAGTGTCCATTGGACATAACTTTGCCATTTCATTTCCTGCTGCAATGCTTCGGCCCTGAGTGGGTGTTTCATCAGCCATTGGTAGGGCAGGGTAATGATGAGCGTTTCATTTTCCACGAGTAACCGTAAGGCAGGCAAGGTGTCATCCCGCCGACGGCTGGCGAAAATAATCGCGAGGCGCAATAAGCGACATAATCGTTGTGCCTGCAATGCTGGCAGCGCATTTTGCTGGCTGAGTGATGCTAAATCGACAGGACCACTTTGGTTTTTCAACAGGATGGCCAGTAAACGCTTTTGAGCAGGCGTGTAACCGGGCAGATCCAAATGGCTAATCAAATAAGCGGAGTGCGCGGCTCCCTGACGAAAATCAATGAACAAACCGATTTCATGGAGTAAACATGCCGTGCTTAATAATTCGCGGCAGCGTTCATTCAACGCCCATGGTTGAGCAATTTGCTGGCAAAAATGTTCGGCCAACTGCCTGACACGTTGTGCCTGTTCAATATCCAACTGAAAGCGGTGCTGTATATTACGCAGGGTTCTGGCGCGAATATCTTGTTCAATGGATAAATTCAGCATTCCATAAACCAACCCTTCACGCAGAGCACCGCCTGCCAGTGTCATACTTTCGATGTTCAATGCCTGGAAAATGGCAATTAAGATGGCCAATCCGCTAGGAAAAACCAAGGCCCGCTCGAGTGTCAGCCCATCAATTTCCAGTTCTTCCAGCTTGCCGCACTCAATCGCCTGATGCTTGAGTTGCTGAAGTTTAGGCAGGGTAATCAGCTCATCCATACCCTGAGCAATCATGATTTCCTGCAAGGCTTGTACTGTGCCGGAAGCCCCTACGCAAATGTGCCACCCCTGCTCAAGCAGTGCGGTGGTGACAGAACTGAGAATATCATGGGCAGCCGATTCCGCTGTGGCAAAGTTCTCTTCTGTCAGGCTGCGATCATTGAAATAGCGTTCCAGCCAGGTGACGCAGCCCATCTCCAGACTGAATAGCTGGCTGGCCGTGGCTCCGGTCCCCGCGACAAGTTCTGTGCTGGCGCCACCAATATCCACGACAAGCCGTTGTTCAGACCCACCGGTGGTGTGGGCAACACCTTGATAAATCAGGCGAGCTTCTTCTTGACCACTGATGACATTGACCGGGCTGTTCAATATTGCTGCCGCTTTCCCCACAAATACATCCGAATTTGCGGCAAGTCGTAAAGTTGCTGTAGCTACAACCCGGATCTGCGTGGCAGGAATATCCTGCAAGTATTCGGAAAAAAGGCGAAGGCACTGCCATCCCCGTTCCATTGCCTGTTGTGATAAATGGCTATTTTTATCCAATCCGGCGGCCAGCCTGACCTTGCGTTTGATGCGGGTGACCACTTGAATACTACCGGATATTTCACGGACAACCAGCATGTGAAAACTGTTTGAGCCTAAATCGATGGCGGCATAGAGCGAAGAAGAACTCAGCATAATATTTTATTCCGGCCTGTGTTATTTCAGCATCGTAATTTCATCATGGTGTTGGCCGTTTGCGGCTACGTGTTGGATTACCACGGCGCGGCATATTGGTACGACGCGGGTGACCTCCTGAACGGGTGCGGTTACGGCGCTTAGGTATCGGCAGATCTTCCAGCAACGCATCACTGTTATATTTGCTGACCGGTATCTGGTGCTGAATATATTCTTCAATGGCAGGTAGATTCAGCGCATATTCTTCACATGCCAGGCTGATGGAGTGACCACTCTCTCCGGCACGACCCGTCCGGCCAATACGATGGACATAATCTTCACAGTCATCGGGTAGGTCATAGTTAAATACATGCGTCACAGAGGGAATGTGTAGCCCACGAGCGGCAACATCAGTGGCGACCAGAATATCCAAATTGCCCACACTGAATTCTTCGAGGATCCGCAGGCGTTTTTTCTGCGCAACATCACCCGTCAGCAGACCGACCCGATGACCATCTGCCGCCAAATGAGCCCAGACATCTTCACAGCGGTGTTTGGTATTGGCGAAAATGATGCAGCGATCAGGCCACTCTTCTTCCAGCAGAGTCTGTAGCAGACGCATTTTTTCTTCATTGGAAGGATAGAACAGCTCTTCCTGAATGCGATGCCCCGTTTTTTGCAAGGGTTCCACTTCCACATATTCAGGATTATTCATTTGTTCGAAGGCCAGTTCACGCACTCGATAAGACAGGGTTGCGGAAAACAGCAAATTCATTCTTTCCGTCGCAGCCGGGATCCTACGGAACAACCAACGGATGTCTTTGATAAAGCCCAAATCATACATGCGATCGGCTTCATCAAGTACCACAACCTGAATGGCACCCAGATGAACATGCCCTTGTTTTGCATAATCAATCAAACGACCGGTTGTACCAATGATGATATCGACGCCAGATTCCAGCACTTTAAGTTGCTTATCATAGCCATCGCCACCGTAGGCAAGACCCATTTTCAATCCAGTGGCTTCTGCCAGTTCTTCTGCATCAGAATAAATCTGGACAGCCAGTTCACGGGTCGGAGCCATAATCAGCGCCCTTGGCTGATTGATTTTACGCTCCTTGGCGGCTGGATTAGCCAGTAAATAATTGAAAGTAGACGCCAGAAATGCCAGCGTCTTGCCTGTTCCGGTTTGTGCTTGCCCCGCAACATCTCGGCCTTCGACAGTAAAAGGCAATGTTAACGCCTGAATCGGCGTGCAGTTGGAGAACCCTTTTTTATCAAGGGCTTCTAGGACTTTGGGGTGCAATGCGAAGTCGGAAAACTTCTTTTCTGTCAAATGTGTTTTGCTCATAGTGTGGTAGAATATCAGTTAACTATTGCTTTAAGAAAGTGTATCCGCTGAAATAAAGACACCCTTATGTTGGTTAATGTACACTGACACTGTAAAAGATTTTACTTTTGGAGCAAAAAAATGAGTGCGAATATTACCCATCTGACTGATGCTGGTTTTGAAAACGATGTACTAAAAGCAGAAGGCCTAATCCTCGTTGATTTCTGGGCTGAATGGTGTGGTCCTTGCAAAATGATTGCCCCTATTCTGAATGAAATTTCTGCCGAATACGCAGGTAAGCTGACTGTCGCCAAGCTGAATGTTGATGACAACCCAAATACAGCACCAAAATACGGTATTCGCGGTATTCCTACACTGATTTTGTTTAAAAACGGTGAAGTGGCAGCGACAAAAGTGGGTGCATTGTCAAAAACTCAGTTGAAAGAGTTTTTGGAACAACACCTCTAATTTAGAGTCTGGTCACAGTAATTACGGGCGTTTAGCGTATAGAGTGATTTATCCCATTTGACCGCTAGACGTCCGTTGCGAAGCGTGGTAAGTTAGCGGTCACGTGCTCGTATGAGGCATTGCATGAGTGAATTCTTTATTCGACATCTTTATTCGATATAAAAGGTTTATTGATATAAAGATTTGACATTAAGCATGTTGCATACTAAACAATCTGTAGTGCCTGATAAATCTGTTATTTCTGGATCACCTGAAGTATCTGATAGCATATCGCATTTGATAAAGTTTCTGAGCCTATATATGAAGCATCCAATATATAGCTTGGCATGCTGATAGCGTCCTGATGCTGAACATCTTTAAGCTGGATGTTTTTATAGTTATAAGATGTTCTTATAGTTATAAACAGTACTCACACCGAGATAATGCTTACGCTGAGATAGCCCCTATATTGAAGTTAACCACGTTTTGTTATTATCTCAGTCGTGTTTTGACAGTTTGTCAGCCTTATTTTGAAATCAATCTGAGTACTTCAAGCTACTGCCTTGTAATATAATTTAATATGTTAGAAGGTTTTATTCGTTTCTGGTACAAATAAACAGGCACCGATAACGCTGCCATACCATTCACGTTCATAGTTCGAGATATACCCCGAGTTAAAGAACCCACCATTATGAATCTTACCGAATTAAAGAATACGCCGGTATCTGAGTTGATTACTCTCGGCGAAAATATGGGGCTGGAAAACCTGGCTCGTATGCGCAAGCAAGACATCATTTTCTCTATTCTCAAACAGCATGCGAAAAGCGGAGAGGATATTTTCGGAGATGGTGTGCTGGAGATATTACAGGATGGATTTGGTTTCCTCCGCTCCGCAGATAGTTCTTACCTTGCAGGCCCTGATGATATCTACGTTTCCCCTAGTCAAATCCGCCGTTTTAACCTCCGTACCGGTGACACCATTTCAGGGAAAATCCGCCCACCAAAAGAAGGTGAACGTTATTTTGCCCTGCTGAAAGTTAATGAAGTTAACTTTGACAAGCCTGAAAACGCCCGCAGTAAAATCCTGTTTGAAAACCTGACCCCACTCCATGCCAACAGCCGTCTGCGCATGGAACGTGGTAATGGTTCTACCGAGGATTTAACCGCGCGTGTGCTGGATCTGGCCGCACCGATTGGCCGTGGTCAGCGTGGTTTGATTGTGGCTCCACCAAAAGCAGGTAAAACCATGTTGCTGCAAAATATTGCAGCTAATATTGCCAACAACCACCCAGACTGCGTTCTGATGGTTCTGCTGATTGATGAGCGTCCAGAAGAAGTGACTGAAATGCAGCGTCTGGTCAAAGGTGAAGTGATTGCGTCAACCTTTGATGAACCCGCTTCCCGTCACGTCCAAGTGGCCGAAATGGTCATTGAAAAAGCGAAACGCCTGGTTGAGCACAAGAAAGACGTTATTATCCTGCTGGATTCCATCACCCGTCTGGCTCGTGCATATAACACCGTCGTTCCTGCTTCCGGTAAGGTATTGACAGGTGGTGTGGATGCGAATGCGCTGCATCGCCCAAAACGTTTCTTTGGGGCTGCCCGTAACGTTGAAGAAGGCGGTAGCCTGACCATCATCGCAACTGCGCTGGTTGATACCGGTTCCAAGATGGATGAGGTTATTTACGAAGAATTTAAAGGTACAGGTAACATGGAATTGCACCTGTCCCGTAAGATTGCTGAAAAACGTGTCTTCCCTGCCATCGATTACAACCGTTCTGGCACACGTAAAGAAGAGTTGCTCACGACACAGGATGAGCTACAGAAAATGTGGATCCTGCGTAAGATCATTCATCCGATGGGTGAAATCGATGCGATGGAATTCCTGATCAACAAACTGGCTATGACAAAAACAAACGAAGAATTCTTCGACTTTATGAAACGTTCATAGTTTTGATATATACCCAATGAATTTCAAGATGTTGCTGACAAATCTGCAACTTGAAAGACGACGGGTATCGTTCTGAATGAGTTCGAAAAGCAGTCATTACTTTAAAACGCCACGTTTTTGTGGCGTTTTTTTTATCTGTAGCTTACCCTATTCGCTTGAAATGGTACATTTTTTGCATGTTTTTCGAATGATTGGCAGCATATTTCATAAACAAACGATGACTCATTGTTTAGTAGATAATTATTGACCACGGTCTATAGCTTGTATGCTCCATTTGATAATTTTTATAAGACAGAATGCCTTGTTTTGTGAACAGGGAACTTATGGGTTTGGTGTCGAATTGGGCATTCATAAGTCAATGAATAATAGATGCCCCATCATTATTTTTACAGAGAGTTGTTATTGTGAATATTCCTAGCATGAGTGCCGAAATTTTTTGCGTATTTATATTCTCATTCGCATTTTTGTTTGTAGCTCGTAAGGCAGCAAAAAAAATTGGTTTGGTTGATAAGCCCAATTACCGTAAACGTCACCATGGCTTAGTTCCCTTGGTTGGTGGAATCTCAGTTTTTTTTGGTATTTGTTTTGCATTTGTTATTACAAAAGAATTTATTCTCCATAAATGGTTATACTTGTCTTGTGCAGGGATCTTGGTTTTTATTGGCGCATTAGATGACCGTTTTGATATCAGCGTGAAGATTAGGGCAACCATTCAGGCACTAGTGGGTATCAGCATGATGTACTTTGCCGGTCTTAAACTTGAGAGCTTGGGTAATACCTTCGGGCCATGGGAAATGACACTGGGTCCATTCAGTTATGTTGTGACACTATTCGCGGTCTGGGCCGCCATCAATGCTTTCAATATGGTGGATGGTATTGATGGTTTATTAGGCGGATTATCCTGCGTCTCGTTCGGGGCATTGGGGATTCTGCTGTATGAAAGTGGCAATACCGCACTGGCATTTTGGTGTTTTGCGTTTATCGCCGGGATCTTACCTTACATATTCCTCAATCTCGGATTGGTCGGGAAACGCTTCAAAGTCTTTATGGGGGATGCGGGAAGTACCCTCATCGGCTTTACCATTATCTGGCTACTGACTGCAACGACTCAAGGGGAAAGCCCTGCTATTCGTCCGGTGACAGCACTTTGGATCATTGCGATTCCATTGATGGACATGGTGGCCATTATGTACCGTCGATTGCGCAAGGGCATGAGTCCGTTTTCCCCAGATCGCCAACATATTCACCACTTAATCATGCGTGCTGGGTTTACTTCCCGTCAGGCATTCATCTTGATTACTCTGGCGGCGGTTTTATTGGCATCAATTGGAATTATTGGCGAACGGTTAAGTTTTGTGCCTGAATGGGTGATGTTGGCATTATTTTTGCTTGCTTTTATGCTATATGGCTATTGCATCAAACGAGCATGGCGGGTGGCCCGTTTTATCAAACGGTGTAAACGTCGTATGCGTCGGGCAACAAGTCATCATTAACACATTGACTTATCAAAGAGGTTTTGTGCAGTGATAAATTCAGAAACGCAATTTAAACAGGATCAACAGACTATAGAGCATGAACTGGATATTCGTGCACTGTGTCATGCTCTGTGGCGTGGAAAGATATGGATTATCGCACTGGCAATCATTTTCGCTGCCGTCGCTCTGGGTGCATCTTATCTGATGCAGCAAAAGTGGAGCGCAACCGCTACTGTGGATTTACCGACAACCAATAATCTGGGTAGCTATTATTCGCAACAACAATTTTTGCGCAATCTGGACACTCACATCAATGCCTCACCTGAGGCACAATTGCCGACCATTCCAGACGGGGCATACAAAGAATTCATGACACAGGTCGCAGCGTATGATACCCGTCGTGAATTTTGGCTTTCTTCTGATTATTACAAACAGCGCAGGGAAGGGCGTGCTAAAGCGGATGCCGTGTTGCTGGAAGAATTGATCAACAATATTAAGATCACACGGAGTGATGACAGAAAAACACTCAATGACAATATCAGGCTAACGGTAGAAACCGCCGTTGATGCGAACCAACTGTTACGTAAATATATTGCGTTTGCCAATCAACGGGCGAGCACCCACCTGAACAACGAAATTAAAGGGGCATGGGCGACACGAACCCAATCAATGAAAGCCTTGGTTAAACGTCAGGAGATGGTCGCCAAGGCAATGTACAATCGGGAATTGAATGTTTTGCAGCAATCACTGAAAGTGGCAGAGAAACAAGGCATTCACCGAAACCAAACGAATATTCCTATCGAAGAATTGCCGGAATCCAAAATGTTTATGTTGGGAATGCCATTATTGCAAGCCCAGATTGAAACATTGGAAGCTACGGGTCCCAATTACAGCATTGATTATGATCAAAACATGGCGATGCTGGCGACATTGAATGTCGGCCCCACTCTGCAAGACACCTTCCAGACTTATCGTTATCTCAGGACTCCTGAGGAACCTGTTAACCGAGCCAGCCCTCGCCGTACTTTCATGATGATCATGTGGGGTGCCATTGGTATGTTGGTTGGCGCAGGAGTCGCTTTGGTAAGGCGTTCACGCTGCCCCATCAGTTCATATAAATAACTTCATGTAAATAATTCATCGGTTTTTCAGGGTTAATGACTGTTCCCGGTAGCCTGCATTCTGTATGCACATTGCTCGGAAGCAGGGATGGAGATGGTGATTAACCCTCCGCTTTTGTGGAAGCATGCGCAATGATTGACAAAATAAGAGAGCCACTGTGAAAGTGTTGACTGTGTTTGGTACTCGACCGGAAGCCATCAAAATGGCACCGTTGGTACACGCATTGGCTAGGGATACGGCCTTTGACGCAAAAGTGTGTGTCACTGCCCAACATAGAGAGATGTTGGATCAGGTGTTGCACTTGTTTGGAATAACGCCGGATTTTGATCTCAATATCATGCAAAAAGGGCAGGATCTTACCGATATTACCTGCCGTATCCTGCAAGGCATCAAGCCTGTATTGGAAGAATTCAAGCCGGATGTGGTGTTGGTGCATGGTGATACGACGACGACGATGGCAACCAGCCTGGCCGCATTTTATCAGCATATCCCGGTGGGCCATGTTGAAGCGGGGTTGAGAACCGGAGATCTTTATTCTCCCTGGCCGGAGGAAGCCAATCGTAAGATTGCAGGGCACCTGGCGATGTACCATTTTGCACCGACGGAAAATTCCCGCAATAACCTCTTAAAAGAATCCATTGCAGAAAACCGTATTTTTGTTACAGGTAACACGGTGATTGACGCCCTGCTGTCGGTACGTGACCGTATCATGAATGACAAAACCATGTATGGTCAGCTTGCTGAGCTTTATCCCTTTATTGATCCCAATAAGAAAATGATTCTGGTGACGGGCCATCGTCGGGAGAGCTTTGGTCAGGGATTTGAGCGCATATGCGAAGCGCTGGCCCAGATTGCCAGAGCGCATCCCGATGTTCAGGTGGTTTACCCTGTTCATCTGAACCCCAATGTCAGTGAGCCGGTTAAGCGTATTCTGCATGATATTGATAACGTGATCCTTATCCAGCCTCAGGATTACCTGCCTTTCGTCTATTTGATGAATCATGCCTACATGATCTTGACGGATTCAGGGGGAATTCAGGAAGAAGCGCCTTCTCTGGGAAAACCGGTACTGGTCATGCGCAGTACCACGGAACGGCCAGAAGCGGTTGATGCGGGGACGGTGCGACTGGTGGGGACAGAAACACAAACTCTCGTTGCAGAAGTTACACGCCTATTGACGGATGACATCGCCTATCAACACATGAGCCACGCCCATAACCCTTACGGTGATGGTCAGGCTTGCCAGCGAATTCTTGACGCATTGAAGAAAAATCAGGTGACATTATGAGTTTTGAAACAATTTCTGTGATCGGCCTGGGTTATATCGGCCTACCTACCGCCGCCGCCTTTGCCTCGCGCAAAAAGACCGTCATCGGTGTGGATGTCAATCAACATGCGGTAGAAACGATTAACCGTGGCGCGATCCATATCGTTGAACCTGATTTAGAACAAGTGGTGAAAATCGCGGTTGAAGGCGGTTACCTGAGAGCCGTAACGGTTCCACAAACTGCGGACGCTTTCTTGATTGCTGTCCCTACGCCTTTCAAGGGAGAGCATGAGCCGGACATGGCTTATGTGCGTTCTGCGGCGGAATCAATTGCACCAGTCTTGAAGAAAGGCGATTTGATTATTCTGGAATCCACCTCGCCGGTGGGTGCCACAGAACAAATGGCACAGTGGTTGGCTGCGGCACGCCCTGATCTTTCATTCCCCCAACAGGCGGGTGAAAATTCGGATATTGATATTGCCTACTGTCCTGAACGTGTGTTGCCGGGTCAGGTTATGGTGGAATTGATCAAAAATGATCGCGTGGTGGGGGGAATGACGGCCAAATCATCCCGCCGGGCAAGTGAGCTGTACAACATTTTCCTTGAAGGCGAATGTGTTATCACGAATGCCAAAACGGCAGAAATGTGCAAATTAACAGAAAACAGTTTCCGTGATGTCAATATCGCGTTTGCCAACGAACTTTCCTTGATTTGTGCCGAACAGGACATCAACGTCTGGGAACTGATTCGTCTGGCAAATCGTCATCCGCGCGTAAATATCCTGCAACCGGGTCCGGGGGTGGGTGGGCACTGTATTGCCGTCGATCCGTGGTTTATCGTATCCCAAAATCCTGAACAAGCGCGTCTGATTCATACCGCGCGTTTGGTCAATGATAGCAAGCCGCTTTGGGTGGTTGATCAAGTAAAAGCTGCGGTGGCAGATTGTTTGACTGAAAGTGGTAAACGGGCGAATGAAATTAAAATTGCCTGTTTTGGGTTGGCGTTCAAACCGAACATTGATGATTTGCGCGAAAGCCCGGCTGTGCATATCACAGAAATGGTTGCGCAGTGGCATGCAGGGCAAACCGTGGCGGTTGAGCCGAATGTCCATGAACTGCCTCACGCATTGAAAGGTCTGGTTGAATTAATGGATGTGGAACCGGCATTGGCAGAAGCCGATGTTGTATTGATGCTGGTGGATCACAGCCAGTTTAAAGCCATTCATTGTGATGCAATAAAGCAAAAATGGGTTGTTGATACCAAAGGAGTTTGGCGTTGAAACGTATTCTTATCACCGGTGGTGCTGGTTTCATCGGCTCTGCGGTTGTTCGCCACATCATCAATCAGACGGAAGACCGTGTTGTCATCGTCGATAGCCTGACTTACGCCGGCAATCTTGAGTCATTGGCTCCGGTGGCTCATCACCCCCGCTATGCGTTCGAACAGGTTGATATCTGCCAGCGCGATGCCTTGGATCATGTATTCCAGCAATACCAACCGGACGCGGTTATGCATCTGGCGGCAGAAAGTCATGTTGATCGCTCCATTGATGGGCCGGCCGCTTTTATCGAAACCAACATCATAGGGACTTATACTTTGTTGGAAGCTGCCCGCGCATTTTGGCAGTCGCTGGATCAGAAAAAACAAGCGGAATTCCGCTTTCACCATATCTCAACCGATGAAGTTTATGGGGATTTGCAGGATGAAGAGGGTTTCTTCACGGAAACCACGCCTTACGCACCAAGCAGTCCTTACTCGGCATCAAAGGCTTCCAGCGACCATTTGGTCAGGGCATGGCGGCGTACTTATGGTTTACCGACCGTGATCACCAATTGTTCCAATAACTATGGGCCGTATCATTTCCCGGAAAAACTGATCCCCTTGGTGATCTTGAATGCGTTGGCGGGTAAGCCTCTGCCTGTTTATGGTCAAGGGGAGCAAATCCGTGACTGGCTGTATGTGGAAGATCACGCGCGGGCATTGTATTTGGTCGTCACCCAGGCCGAACCCGGTAAAACCTATAACATCGGTGGACATAACGAACGGAAAAATATCGAGGTTGTGGAAACGATTTGTGCCTTGCTGGAAGAATTTTCGCTCAACAACCTGTGCCCAAAACCGGCGGGAATAGCACATTATCGGGATTTGGTGACTTATGTGACGGATCGCCCCGGGCATGATAGGCGCTATGCGATTGATGCAGCGAAAATTGAGCGTGAGCTGGGCTGGCGTCCACAAGAAACCTTCGAATCCGGCATTCGCAAGACCGTGCAATGGTATTTGGAAAATGAAAACTGGTGGCGTAGGGTTCAGGATGGTTCTTATGCCGGTGAGCGTCTTGGGCTGGGAAATGAATAAGCCCATCTGGGGGACAGCATGAAAGGAATTATACTGGCGGGAGGCTCTGGCACCCGTTTATATCCAATAACGCGTGGCGTATCAAAACAATTATTGCCGATTTATGACAAGCCGATGATTTATTATCCGCTGTCAGTGTTAATGCTGTCGGGGATCCGCGATATCCTGATTATCTCTACACCGGATGATTTACCGGCTTTTAAACGGCTACTGGGCAATGGCGAGCAATTTGGCATTAATTTGAGTTATGCCGAACAGCCTTCTCCAGATGGTCTGGCCCAAGCGTTTCTGATTGGTGAAGAATTTATTGACAGTGATGCCTGCTGTCTGGTGCTGGGTGATAATATCTTTTTTGGTCAGTCATTTAGCCCAAAACTGCAAAGTGTGGCGGCGCGTGAAACCGGAGCAACCGTATTTGGTTATCAAGTGATGGACCCCGATCGATTTGGCGTCGTGGAATTTGATGAGCAATATCGGGTACTTTCCATCGAAGAAAAACCGGTGCAGCCTAAATCTAACTGGGCGGTAACCGGGCTCTATTTTTACGACCACAAAGTGGTCGATTTTGCTAAACAAGTGAAGCCCTCTTCCCGTGGTGAATTAGAAATCACCAGCATTAACCAGATGTATCTGGAATGTGACGAATTGAACGTTGAACTATTAGGGCGTGGTTTTGCTTGGTTAGATACAGGAACCCATGACAGCTTGATTGAAGCCAGTACCTTCGTTCAGACCGTTGAAAAACGCCAAGGCTTCAAAATCGCCTGTCTGGAAGAGATAGCCTGGCGTAACGGTTGGTTGAGCGCTGAACAATTAAAAATGGCGGCTTTGGAACTGACTAAAACGGGCTATGGCAAATATTTAATGGATTTGCTCAATGTTTATTCACGCCAACCTTGAACCTCTGGTCTGGGATAGCCGGTTCTTTGGTTTGTCCACTGCGCGCCTGAATTTCTCACCCGAGGCGGCGGTGCTGACGGCTGCCCGGTTGGATAAATACGCACTGGTGCAGGCAAAAATTCCCGCTCAACAAACGCCCATCATTGATGGGCTGTCCGCTTTAGGCTTTTCTTTGGTGGAAGGTGAAGCCGATTTGTTGTTATCGATTGAAGCGCAAGAGAACACGGCTGCGTATACCGGAAAGCAACTGCAAGCAGAACAAAAACTGATTTCTGCAAAACCACAAGATATACCCGAATTAAGATCAGTCGCATCTCATGTCTTTACGGCCAGCCGTTTCCGTTCTCCGTGGTATCAGCCGGATGACAGTGGTCGATTCTATGCGGCTTGGGTCGAAAAAGCGGTTTTGGGCACGTTTGACCATGAATGCCTGCTTATCAATGATGAACACGGTAAAATGATGGGCTTTGTCACCCTCAGAAATAGGGGTAGCCATGAGGCGCGCATTGGCTTATTGGCCGCCGTACCGGGTCATCACCATCAGGGAATTGGCAAAAAATTAATGTCGGCGGCGCAGCAATGGTGTCAGAACCATCAGATACAACGGCTGAGAGTGGCAACACAAATCAGTAACATCACTGCCTTGCGCCTTTATACACGTCGCGGTGCCATCATTGAGAGCACTGCATATTGGTTATACAGAGGATGAAATGATTCCATTTAACAAACCACCGATAGTCGGCACTGAACTGCAATACATGCAACAAGCGATGGCCAGTGGTAAATTGTGTGGTGATGGTGAATTTACCCAACGTTGTGAAACCTGGATGGAGCAGCGTTTTGGCTGTCCAAAGGTACTGTTGACCCCCTCTTGTACGGCTTCACTGGAAATGGCGGCGATTTTGCTGGATATCCAACCGGGTGATGAAGTCATCATGCCGAGTTATACCTTTGTCTCGACCTCCAATGCTTTTGTCCTGCGCGGGGCAACCATTGTGTTCGTGGATATCCGTCCTGATACCATGAATATTGATGAAACCCAAATTGAAGCAGCCATTACAGAAAAAACCCGTGCCATTGTGCCAGTACATTATGCGGGAGTCGCCTGTGAAATGGAGACTATCATGGCGCTGGCGGAAAAATATAACCTGTATGTGGTGGAAGATGCGGCACAGGGCGTGATGTCAACTTATAAAGGCCGAGCATTGGGCACGATTGGACATATCGGCTGTTTCAGCTTTCATGAAACCAAAAACTATTCGGCCGGTGGTGAAGGCGGTGCAACATTAATCAATGATCAGTCCATGATTGCCCGTGCTGAAATTATTCGTGAAAAAGGCACTAACCGCAGCCAATTCTTCCGTGGGCAAGTCGATAAATACACATGGCGTGATATCGGCTCCAGCTACCTGTTGTCTGACCTGCAAGCGGCCTACCTGTGGGGGCAATTGGAAGTGGCTGAGGAAATCAACCAGCGTCGTCTGACCTTGTGGGATAACTACTATCAGGCGCTGAAACCATTGGCGGATGCGGGGCACCTGACCTTACCAATCATTCCAGAAGGCTTTGAACACAACGCCCATATGTTCTATATCAAGCTGAAAGATATGGAAGAGCGCAGTGCATTTAATCATTACATGAAAGAAAACGGCATCCTGAGCGTATTCCATTATGTCGCATTGCACACCAGTCCTGCCGGCGAAAAGTGTGGCCGTTTCCACGGAGAAGATCGCTTTACCAGCCGTGAAAGTGACCGTTTAGTGCGTTTGCCGATGTTTTACAACATCACTGATGAAGAGCAGCAAGTGGTCATCAGTCGTATCAAGGAATTTTTTGCCTGATATGTCACTTGCCAAAACTTCTGTCTGGACGGCAGGTTCCACACTGATCAAGATCGGGGCCGGGCTGCTGGTCATTAAACTGCTGGCGGTGTCTTTTGGCCCTACGGGAGTGGGGCAGGCAGGCAACTTTCGCCAGCTTATTACCGTATTGGGCGTACTGTCGGGTGCGGGGATTTTTAATGGTGTCACCAAATACGTGGCGCAACATCATCAGCACCCGGAAAAACTCAGGCGCGTGTTGGGCACATCATCCTCGATTATTCTGGGCTTTTCGACCCTGCTGGCGGTGGTTCTCCTCTTGTTCAGTGACACCATCAGCAGGGCTTTGTTTGGTCATAACGATTACAAAACGGTTGTGCAGGCGCTCGCATTTATTCAAATGGGGATCGCTTACGCCAACTATTTTCTGGCTATCTTGAAAGGATTCAGGGATGCTCAGGGAAATGCGCTGGCGATTATTTTGGGCAGTCTGACGGGGGTGATGGCCTATAGCCTCTGCTATTGGCTGGGGGGATATGAAGGTGCATTGGCCGGGCTGGCTTTGGTGCCTGCGTTAGTGGTCCTGCCGGCTGGGTTGATGATCCTGCGCCGCAAGACTATTGCATTTTCCGCCTTGAAACCGATGTGGGATCGGGCGATTGCCGGCCATTTGGGAAAATTTACCCTGATGGCATTGCTGACCTCCATCACGTTGCCCGTGGCTTATGTCATGATGCGAAACCTGCTGGCGGCACGATATAGCTGGGAAGACGTCGGCATCTGGCAGGGGGTGAGCAGCATATCGGATGCCTATTTACAATTTATTACGGCCTCTTTCACGGTCTATCTGCTGCCAACGCTTTCCCGTTTGGAGAATAAACAAGATATTACCCGCGAAATCGTAAAGGCCCTGAAATTTGTCTTACCTGCTGTGGCTGCGGCCAGCTTGTCTGTCTGGTTGTTGCGTGATTTTGTCATTTGGCTGCTGTTTTCAGACAAATTTACCGCAATGCGGGGGTTATTCGCATGGCAGTTGGTGGGCGACGTGTTGAAAGTCGGCGCTTATGTTTTTGGTTATCTGGTGATAGCGAAAGCGGCACTGCGTTTTTATGTTCTGGCTGAGGTCAGTCAGTTCCTTTTACTGACGGGTTTCTCCCATTGGTTAATACCGGAAAATGGGGCATTGGGAGCGGCTCAGTCATATATGGCCACTTATATTGTTTATTTCATTCTTTGTTGTAGCGTATTTATTATTTATCGCAGGCGAGCATGACAACCCTAATTCACGTTCTGGGATCGGATATCCCACATCACAATCAAACGTTGCTGCGTTTCTTTAATGACGTCTTGGCTCAGGAAATAAATTTTCCGGCCAAACCGTGTTTTATGGTGGTGTCCAAAGACCATACATGGCTATCGAATTCGAATTATTCCGGCCTGACGATCGCTGTTTATGATAGCAAAGCCGCTCTTTCACGGGCGGTGATCAAAAAGGCACAGGCAAATAGGACCACCCGTTTCTTTTTCCACGGGCAGTTTAATGCTGCCTTGTGGCTGGCTTTATTGATGGGCAAAATCAAGCGGCATCAATTTTGCTGGCATGCATGGGGCGCTGACTTATATGAAGAATCCCGCCAACTGAAATTCCGTTTGTTCTATCTGCTTCGCCGTTTGGCGCAGAAGCGAGTAGGGCATATATTTGCCACGCGCGGTGATCTCCGGCATTTTTTCCGGCACACAGGCCAATCCAAACCGCAGGTGCCATCGTCAGTGCTTTACTTCCCAACCAGGATGAACCCGGCTCTTACCGTAACGGAAAAAACATTTTCACCGCAAGGGATCACTATCTTGCTGGGGAATTCAGGGGATCAATCCAATCGTCATATAGAAGCACTGCATAAGATCCACCATCAGTTTGGGGATGAGGCACAGGTGATTATTCCAATGGGCTACCCCGAAAATAACCAAGCCTATATCCAGCGCGTAGAGCAAACGGCATTATCGCTGTTTCCGGCGCAAAACGTGCGCATCTTGCAAGATAAAATGGCGTTTGATGACTATTTGTCCTTACTGCGTCAATGCGATTTGGGCTATTTCATCTTCAACCGGCAGCAGGGGATTGGAACACTCTGTTTGCTGATCCAATTTGGTATTCCGTTTGTTCTGAGCCGGCAAAATCCATTCTGGCATGATTTGACGGAACAGCAGGTTCCTGTTCTGTTTGATGGCGATGAACTGAATAAACACTGGGTGCAGGAAGCACAGCGTCAGATGCTGTCCCTCGATAAAAAGGCGATTGCCTTTTTTGATCCCAATTTCATTGAGGGGTGGAAAACCGCCCTATTGGTGGCGGTATCTGGAGAGCATCAATGACCTTGACACAATTCGGTGGGCTATTTGTCGTTTACGTGATCTCATTGGTCCTTATTCTGACCTTGACGTATCAAGAATTTCGGCGTGTCCGTTTTAACTTTAATGTCTTCTTTTCATTGTTGTATTTGTTGACATTCTATTTCGGATTCCCGCTGACCAGCATGTTAGTGTTCCAGTTTGATGTACAGGTTGTGCCTGTCGCTTCGTTGTTGCATGCTATGTTGGCATCTGGCTGTTTCTACGCCATTTATTATGTGGCTTATAAAACACGCCTGAGCTATAAAACGCCCCTGAGCGATAAAACCCGCAAACATACGATAGAGCCTGCAACATCACCGATGGCTTCAATCAGAAAGCCCCTGTTCAGCATGAATCGAGTGGAAACGAATCTCACATGGTTGCTGCTTGCCGGTATTGCCATTGTTACGGTGGGATCGTTCTTTATGCAGAACGGCTTCTTATTGTTTAAGTTACAGTCCTATAATCAGATATTCTCCAGTCAAGTTTCCGGCGTGGCACTCAAGCGTTTCTTTTATTTCTTCATTCCTGCCATGTTGGTGGTCTTTTTTCTGAACCCGACTAAAATCCGCTGGATATGTTTTTTAGTGGGCACGGTTGGTTTTGGCATCCTGACTTATGTGATTGTTGGCGGAACACGGGCTAACATCATTATTGCTTTTGCCCTGTTCCTGTTTATTGGGATTGTCCGTGGCTGGATCACCTTGTGGATGTTATTTGCTGCGGGCATATTCGGCATTGTCGGTATGTTCTGGCTGGCGTTAAAACGCTACGGTTTGGATGTGAGTGGTGCGGAAGCATTTTATACTTTCCTGTATCTCACGCGGGATACTTTCTCTCCTTGGGAAAACCTGGCCCTGCTGCTGGATAACTACGACAAAATAGAGTTTCAGGGTTTGGCGCCGATTATCCGTGATTTTTATGTTTTTATTCCCAATTGGTTGTGGCCGGACAGACCGGGTCTGGTCTGGAATACGGCGAATTACTTCACATGGGATGTGCTGAATAACCACTCCGGCCTTGCGATTTCCCCCACGCTGATTGGTTCGCTTGTGGTGATGGGCGGCGTGTTCTTTATCCCTCTGGGCGCGATTGCAGTCGGTTTTATTATCAAATGGTTTGACTGGATTTATGAAGCCGGGAAGCAGGAAACTAATCGTTATAAGGCCGCAATCTTGCAGGCTTTCTGTTTTGGTGCAATTTTTAACATGATTGTACTGGCCCGTGAGGGGGTGGATTCTTTCGTTTCCCGGGTTGTGTTCTTTTGCATTGTCTTTGGCTTATGTTTGGTCGCGGCAAAATTACTGTATTGGTTGTTTGAAAGTGCAGGGCTGGTTAGAAAGTTGGTGGTCAGTAATTTGGCGGCCCCGCAAAAACCATCCGTTATTTTGGATGTAAGGAAAAAAAATGGCGTTGAATAGCATTCCTAAATACCGTATTCGTGGCCTCAATATCTGGGGATTTCGTGGTATGTCGCATTTTCTTGATCATCTTTTCCAGAATGGCCAAGTAAAAACAGGGACGCTGGTTGCGATTAATGCAGAAAAAGTTCTCACGGCAGAAAACGATAATGCGCTGAATATGTTGCTGGATGAAGCCGAATATTTATATGCCGATGGCATTAGCATCGTGCGGGGAATTCGCCGTAAATACCCTGATGCGGATGTGGCCCGGATTGCGGGAGCCGACTTGTGGGAAGCCTTGATGGAACGGGCAGGTCGTGAAAGGACACCGGTTTTTTTGGTCGGTGGAAAACCGGATGTCATGGCTCAGACAGAGAATAAATTGCGTACCCAATGGAATGTCAATATCGTGGGCAGCCAGGATGGTTATTTTGCACCGGAAGCGCGTGAAGCGTTGTTTGAGCGGGTCCATGCCAGTGGTGCTGCGATTATTACTGTCGCAATGGGATCACCGAAACAGGAGATCTTCATGCGTGATTGCCGGAAAATCCATCCCGATGCGTTGTATATGGGGATTGGGGGGACTTATGACGTCTTTACCGGACATATCAAACGTGCCCCGAAAATGTGGCAAAATTTAGGTTTAGAGTGGTTGTATCGTCTACTATCCCAGCCAAGTCGCATCCGTAGGCAGATTAAGCTATTGAGGTTCCTGGGTTATTATTACGGTGGTAAGCTCTAGCCCGGTAATTTTTCGTTTTCAGCCTGCTATGTTGATCATACGTAGCAGGTTCCCGCGTTCTATCCCATCTGTGGTGTCTTGGTATTTAGTCAAAGCATGAAATCACTATCTTGTTATGTGGTTAGGCACGGGTCATTAATGATGCTGCTCACGCCAACAGCGATACCCGATAAAACAGGTATCAGCGCAATTTTATAATTTTTTATTTCACTGATGGGCAAAACGTGTTTTGATCCCAGCCTTTTTTACAACGATTGATTATCAATTCCTGTATTTTTTCTGTTTGCAAATATAGACATCATAAAAGTGGATAGGGAGTTTTATGAGTGATTCAAAACAGAGCCTGCAAAGGGGACTTGAGGCACGTCATATTGAGCTGATTGCGCTAGGTGGCACAATCGGCGTAGGGTTGTTCATGGGATCAGCCAGTACATTGAAATGGGCCGGTCCTTCTGTTTTGCTGGCTTACATTATTGCTGGACTTTTTGTCTTTTTCATCATGCGTTCGATGGGAGAAATGCTGTTCCTTGAACCTGTCACGGGTTCATTCGCGGCTTTCGGCCATAAATACCTTAGCCCTTATTGGGGCTGCCTGACGGCATGGGGCTATTGGTTCATGTGGGTTTCGGTGGGAATTTCAGAGATCACGGCCATCGGTGTTTATGCCGAGTTCTGGTTCCCGGAATTACCCCAGTGGGTTTCTGCACTGGTCGCGGTCGGGTTAGTGGCCCTGGCGAACTTGGCGGCGGTACGCCTGTATGGTGAATTGGAATTCTGGTTTGCCATGATCAAAGTCACGACGATTATTGTGATGATTTTGGTTGGTGTTGGCTTAATTTTCTTTGGCTTGGGGAATGATTGGCAACCCATTGGATTAGATAACCTGACCTCGCATGGTGGTTTTTTCTCTGGTGGCTGGAAAGGCTTTTTGTTTGCTTTGTGTATTGTTGTCGCATCTTATCAGGGCGTTGAACTGGTGGGTATTACTGCGGGTGAAGCGAAAAATCCACAAGTGACGCTCAAAAAAGCGATCAACAATATTCTGTGGCGTATTCTGATTTTCTATGTGGGTGCTATTTTTATTGTTGTGACGCTGTTCCCGTGGACAGACGTTGGCACGCATGGCAGCCCATTCGTGATGACTTTTTCTAAAGTCGGGATTGCTTCTGCGGCCGCAGTGATTAACTTTGTTGTGCTGACTGCCGCCCTTTCTGGGTGTAACAGCGGCATGTACAGTGGTGGCAGAATGCTGTACGCCTTGGCGCAAAACCGCCAGTTGCCAGCCTCACTGCTGAAGTTATCGAAAAATGGTGTGCCGGTGAAATGTATAGCCATCACCATTGGTTGCCTGATTGCAGGTTCCAGCCTCAATTACCTGATCCCAAACCCACAGTCGGTATTTGTTTACGTTTATAGTGCCAGCGTATTACCCGGCATGGTGCCGTGGTTTGTGATCCTGGTGAGTCAATTGCGCTTCCGCAAACACCATGAGGAAGCCTTGAAACAGCATCAGTTTAAATCGATCCTGTTCCCTTATGTCAATTATCTGACATTGATTTTCCTTTGTTGTGTTCTGGTGGGAATGGCCGTTAATCCAGATACCCGCTTCTCACTGATGGTCGGTGGGATATTTTTGTTGATAGTGTCATTGATTTATTGGCTAACAAAATTTATTTGCAGGAAAAACCAACCTAGTTTGACCGATTGATTCTTACACGATTAAACCCGTTGCGATGGAAATCTGCTGTCTTTATCAGCCAAATGAACAAAGCGTAATCAAACGCATCATTTCTTTTAAAAAAGCACTGGACAGTACGACTTTAAATCCGTACTATCCTCCACCGCAACGGCGTTAAGCGCCCGTAGCTCAGCTGGATAGAGCGCTGCCCTCCGGAGGCAGAGGTCTCAGGTTCGAATCCTGTCGGGCGCGCCATTTTAAGCGTGCAAGAGCAGTGGCAATGAGTTATCGTGGTTAAAGCAGTTCGTTGCAAAAGTAGTAAGAAGCAGTAAACAGTATATGAAAAACTGTCATGGTGGCTATAGCTCAGTTGGTAGAGCCCTGGATTGTGATTCCAGTCGTCGCGAGTTCGAGTCTCGTTAGCCACCCCATCTTTTTTATGATACGCGAGGGTGGCGGAATTGGTAGACGCGCTAGCTTCAGGTGTTAGTGTCCTTACGGACGTGGGGGTTCAAGTCCCCCCCTTCGCACCATAAAAAAGAGCTTGAAAAAGCATTTCGGCGAGTAGCGCAGCTTGGTAGCGCAACTGGTTTGGGACCAGTGGGTCGGAGGTTCGAATCCTCTCTCGCCGACCAAATTCTGAAAAATCCCCGCTATTGCGGGGATTTTTCTTTCTATTTTCCTGTCGATAAAAGTTTCCTTTCCGATAAAAACATTCTGGTTTTCTCATTATTTTCCTCTACTTTCTCGGTGATTCCTTTGGCATAAAATCGAAGAATATCGCTTTTTTTAATGCATCAACTCAGTGTTTTAAAAGTGATTTTTAGATAAATGTTGTATTTCAACGACAAACCGCATCATTAAGTGTCTCAAAATGATGACATTTAACTGCATGATTTTTATTGGCTATATGTAAGCATCTTAAAAGGTGTCTCAAATGGGAGACGGTATTTTGGGTGATTTTTGGTAAAAGTCAGAATGTCGATTATGGAAAGTCAATCAGCACGCGGGTAAGGGAAATTTATTTTGATTGAAAAGATTGGCACGTAAAATGCATTATCATGGCCTGTAGATACTCATCCCACTTCTTATGACAGCATATGGCTTCATAAACCCCAGGATGATGTAGAGCTGATTATCAGTGCCTATGGTCCACGTTATAGATGAGTAAGCATCACTGTCTTTTCATCACAAACCGGACACAACGTTGAGTGAGGCACTATCCGTCTGTAAACCTGATTGTATTTATGCACCTGTCTTTTTTGATAGGTGTTTTTTTTTGCCTGTAGAAACCGGTAGAAATGAAATCCGGCGCACCTCAGTTAACGATTTGGCAGAGATTATCGTTAACTGTGGTGGGGAATATCGTGGTTTATGCTTGGTCAGGATTCAGGGGTGTTATCGCGCTTCAGGGTGAGCATAAAGCCTTTATTACGGGTCTGAACGGCTTCTTCGCGTTTTTGCAATCTATCGAGTGCATCGGCAAGCCATGCGTAATCATGGGCATCCGGTCGCTGCGCAAGAGCGGCTTTAAATGCGGTTTCAGCATGAGCCCATTCACCATGACGCAAAGCAACTTGTCCCAGGGTACTGTTGAGCAAGGGGGTTGCACCATGTTGCTTTAATTGATGGGCGAGCGCTTTTTGTATGGCTTCGGAGTCACTGCCCTTAAGGTGTGGAATCAATAGCAGGAGACGCTCATCATATTGCTGTTTTAATCCATTCAGAATGATTTGCTGGGCAGTGTCATGATCATTGCACTCAATCAAATGTTCGCACATAGCCACTTGTAACATGATGTCATTGCGGATCTTGCGGCTTTGGTCTTTCCACCATTCTTTCAGGCCGGAACTGCCTTTTTCTGCCATCACCTGATTCATTAACCCGATATAGGCTTGCTGACGCAATTTAAGGATCTCGTCCTCACTATGCAGATCAACTTTTATCATTGTCGGCAAGATATCAATTAGTGATTGATAAGCACCTGAAAGCGTGTAAGCCTGTTCAGCCAGTCGCAATACTTCAGGATGGCGCGGGGCATCATTCAACAGCTTATCCACCCCGTTGCGCGCGGCATGAATTTCGCCTTGTGCCAGTTGGATACGCACGCGGGTAATGTCGACAGGGAGTTGATCTTTATCTGCAACTTCTGCGGCACGCTCAATATACTGGTTGGTACGGAAATAATCTCCCCGCTGCTGGGCGGCTTCTGCGGCCAATAAATAGTTCACGACAGGGTGCTCTGCATGATCAACATTACGGGTCATCAGGCGTTCAACCTGCTTGAAATCCCCTTCCGCCAGTTTGAGCAGTGCCTGTTTGGTTTGTGAGCGTGCCCGACTGCGTTTATAGCCACCAAAAATCCAGCTATGAGTGAATGTACTGGTACGCTTTAACCGACGATAACACCAGCCGATGAAAATCAGCAGGAACTGTAACAAAAGGAACATAATCACCAGAGCAGTGATGCTGGTGGTGATATTCTTACTGTCCGTTTGGATCAAAACGTACCCCTGATGCCCGGACAATAAGGGGCCAAGTATGCAGCCCACAATCAGGATAATGAATAGCAATAATATTCTCAGCATACTCAGCTCCCCTCAACAGAGGTTTCTGCCTGACCGGACGCTTCTGCGGGAGCCGGTTGCGATTGTACAGAATGCGGTAAGTTGTAGATCCGCTTGCGTACCAGGTCTGCCAGTATTGGCTGGCTACTGAGTTGCTCAGGAACATCAATAGAGAGTGGTTGTTTTTCCAGTGAGTCAACATCCGCTAAAAAGTTTTTTGCATCGGTGACCGAGGTATCAAAATAACTTCTTACCCACTCGTCAACCGAGCCAAGCGCCTTCTGGTAAATTTCATTTTGATGGCGGGGAACGGCTTGTGCGGCAATCAGCAGTTTGGAACGGATATTTTCACGTAGATAAAAATCCTGATTCGGTGCCAACAGGGGTTCTTTGCTGCCATCCCGTGGAGTGACAGTGATGAAATTATCCATAAAACTGTGCCAGCTATTGCTCAGGTTTTTACGCCAGTCGGAAAGTGAAGCCGAGATTTCGTGGTTATTGGTTTCCATTGGCTCAGTCTGTTCTACTTGATCGTCCAGACGTAAGTTATCGACTTGGTTTGATAGCTGATTCAGCGTCAGAATAATACCATCCAAATCAGTCTGCTTGATTTTGGTCAGAGAATCGATATCTGCCATGATAGCTTTGCGGGCATAGATCAAACTGGGATCATCCATCTCAGCAAGGTTCTGGTCGGCATCTTTCAGTAATGCAATGGCCGTCGTGACATCTTGTTCGCTCCATATCTTGCGTCCCGCCATCTTGACGAGGGAACTTGCCTGTGCCAGTCGCCAGCTTTCGAGATCCGTATGTGAAAGGGCTGAAATACGGGTTTGAAGCTCTTCGAGGCGGTCATCTAGTTGCTGATTTTGTGAGCTGTATTGCTGTAAGGAAGATTGTAGTGCCTGAAGATGGGTATCAAAATTTTGTTTATCGGCAGACTGCTGTTGTGTCAGAGAGGCAAGCTCTTGCTGAAGAGCGAGATTTTCGGCACTTAATACGGCGTTCTGCTGTTTACCATGATAATAAATGTAAAGGCCACCCACACCTATCGCCAACGAAATGGCAATTGAGAGGGTATTGCCCACCCATCCATAACGTTTGGGTTTATGGGGAGCCGTTTCAGGCTGCTGAGGGTGTTTTGTCTCAACCGCATCGGTGGATTGCTTTTGTTCCGTCATAATGGACATCCCATATTGGTTTATTTTAGCGCCTGAATTAAGGCGTCATTGTCTGCACTCTTGGCGACTTTGATTGTCTGCCAGCCTAATGTTTGGGCGATCTTGGCAAGGCGTTCGCTGACCACAACTAAATAGCAACCCAATAACCAGGCTTTTCCATCGCTGTCAGTGATTAAGTTATATAATAGTTGCAACATTTCGCCACTGGTGACAACGAGGGTTTTTATACCACATTGCTGCCAGTGACGACTGAAGTCGGCTGCATGGTATTTGACAGGTTGCCGTGAATAACATTCACAGTAATCCACGGTGCCTCCCCGTATCCTTAGTGTAGAAGCAATGACTTCACGTCCCCCATTTCCCCGGAGCAATAAAATTTTTTTATTGTTCATCTGTTGTAGGGCGGGGAGTTGCAGTAGGTCTTCACTGGTTTCACCCTGCCCAGACCAGAAAATTTCCAACCCGGTTTGTTGATGAAACATCAGGGAAGTTGATTTGCCGATGCCATAATAAGATAGCTTATCGGGCCATGACAGACCTTCTTGAACCAGCCGCTCATTGGCATAATGAACGGCGTTTTTTGATAACAGGAAAACCAGATCCCCCGCAGACAGGCATTGCAGCTTTTGAGACAACAATGGCAAATCGGCTCCCGGATAAATTTCGATGAGTGGTGCGCTGAAAGCTGTTTTCCCGACAGCCCGCAGTCGTTTGACCAATTCATCTCCTGCGGGAGCAGGGCGGGTGATCAAAATGCTCATTCAGGTGGATTCCTCTGATATACGTTAGCCAGAATCTGGCGGGCACCTTTTTCCAATAATTCCTCCGCCAGCGCCACTCCAGCCTGACGGGCCTCTTCTGGTGAGACTCTTCTTTCACCGCGCACGATTGTTTTGCCATCAGGAGCGCCAACCAAGGCACGCAGCCAGATATTGCTTCCTTGCCAAATGGCATAACTGCCAATCGGAACCTGACAACCCCCTTCAAGGCGGGTATTCATGGCTCGTTCAGCGAGAACGCAAGTTTCGGTCTTGGCGTGGTTCAAGGGCGCCAGTAATTCACGGGTTTGCGGGTCATCAAGCCGGCATTCAATCCCTACCGCGCCCTGACCGACGGCAGGCAGCAGTAACTCTGGTGCCAATGGCATACGAATGCGTTCTTCCAGCCCCAGCCTTTTTAGCCCGGCGGCGGCAAGGATAATGGCATCATAATCGCCGTTATCCAGTTTGCTCAGGCGAGTGCCGACATTACCGCGCAAATCGCGGACGACAAGATCAGGGCGAATCTGGCAGATTTGACACTGACGGCGTAAGCTGGAAGTCCCAACAATACTGCCAGCCGGTAAGTCATCGAGCGACGCATATTTTACTGAAACAAAAGCATCCCGTGGATCATCCCGTTCACAGATTGTGACCAACCCCAAACCGGCAGGAAATTCGACCGGGACATCTTTCATGGAATGGACAGCAATATCCGCGCGCTTTTCAAGCAATGCCAGTTCCAACTCTTTCACAAACAGGCCCTTGCCCCCCACCTTTGCCAAGGGTGTATCGAGGATAATATCGCCACGAGTGACCATTGGAACCAGCTCGACTTTCAATTCGGGATGAAAGTGTTCCAACTGTTTTTGAACATATTGCGCCTGCCACATAGCCAATGGGCTTTGGCGGGTAGCGATGCGAATGATTTTCATTGTCATGGATAAGTCTATTGGGCATAGCGGCTTGTTAGCCACTCGTTAGCCACCAATTAGTGAGAAAATAGTGCCAGTTTTAACATTTCAATGATTTTTTTTCCAGTTACGAAAACACAAGAAAAAGCAAAATAGGCGATGGATATACAGGTTATGAGATAAAAATAATTTTAAATATTAAAATAATGTTTATTTAAATAGTGAAAATAAACAAACAGACTGATTTAAAAGCAAATTAAAAATTCAAGAAGAGTTGGATAGTAAAAAACGAAGAAAGGCGATTAACAATTAAAAAATATTATTAGGAGAAATAATGATGGAAGTCTGATGCTTTACAATACCTTACATCGCCTATATGAAAAATAATCAACTATAATAGTTATTTAAAAAAACATATTAATGTATCGATATTATGCTTAACTCCTTATTTTACAATAAATTAATTGTTACCTGACTACTGTGGGGAAGGGAGGGAGAGAGTCGCGCATACTTTACGCTTCGACTGCAAGGTGTTAAATTGATCACGTTTCCGACAATAAGTTTGTAAAAATAATTTTAAATGATCTTGTAATACCATGCGTTATCGGAAACAGGGGACTACTTCGGGCACTGGAACTGATATCAGGCGAAACTCTTGTATCTCTATATTGAAACGCTGAAGCAGCGACTGGATGCAATTAACCAACTTAGACTAGAACGCGCAACTAGCTCAATGAGTGACGCTTTTAAGCAAGTTTATAGTTTAATTCCAGTATTATTACATTATCATCATCCAATGATGCCGGGTTATATCAAAGGCAACGCTCCCCATGGCGTTTGTTTTTTTACGCCTGATGAATCACAGCAGTTTTGGATTAATGATTTGGAAAACCAGCTTGCTGGTGCCTTGTCACAGACCTCTAATGGTGAATTGCCGATTACAGGCATTTACTCAATGGGCAGTACCTCTTCTATCGGGCAAAGTTATTCCTCTGACGTGGATATCTGGGTTTGTCATCAATCCTGGTTGGATAATGATGAGAAAGTGTTACTGGAGCAAAAATGTACCTTGATAGAACAGTGGGCCGCGACACTGGGGATTGAGGTTACCTTTTTTCTGATTGATGAAAATCGCTTTCGGCACAATGCCAGTGGCAGTCTGAACGGTGAAGATTGCGGTTCTACCCAACACATTCTCCTGCTTGATGAATTTTATCGCACGGCGGTCTGTATGGCGGGTAAGCGCTTGCTGTGGGCGATGGTTCCTGTGGAAGAAGAAGCGCATTACGACGAATATGTCCTTTCCCTCTATGCACAAGGTGTTTTAACGCCAAATGAATGGCTGGATCTCGGCGGGTTGAGTGAATTATCTGCGGAAGAATATTTTGGCGCGAGCCTCTGGCAGCTTTATAAAAGTGTGGATTCCCCTTATAAGGCGGTATTGAAAAGCCTGCTTCTGGAGGCTTATTCATGGGAATACCCCAATGGCAAACTTCTGGCAATGGAAATGAAGCAATACTTCCATGATGGCTCGATTGTTTCCTTTGGCCTTGATGCTTATAGCATGATGCTGGAGCGCGTCACCCGTTATCTTACGGCCACAAACGATCTGACGCGCCTGGACTTGGCGCGTCGTTGTTTTTACCTGAAGGTCTGTGAGAAGTTACTGGACAGCCGTGATGATAGGGGTTGCACAGGCTGGCGTCGTCAAGTCATGTCCCAGTTGGTGCATGAATGGGGCTGGGATGGCAACAAATTGGCCATGCTGGATAATCGCAGCGCGTGGAAGATTGAGCAGGTGCGTGAAGCCCACAATGAATTGCTCGATACCATGATGCAAAGTTATCGCAACCTGATCCGTTTTGCCCGCCGCAACAATTTAAGTGTCAGCGCCAGCCCGCAGGATATCGGGGTATTGACCCGCAAATTATATGCGGCTTTTGAAGCATTACCCGGTAAAGTGACCCTGGTGAATCCGCAGATATCGCCAGATTTGTCTGAGCAGGACCTGACTTTCATTTATGTTCCTCCGGGGCGTATCAACCGCAGTGGTTGGTATCTTTACAATCGTGCCCCGACGATAGAATCGATCATTGGGTATCAGCCGCTGGAATATAACCGTTATTTGAATAAATTAGTTTCCTGGACCTATTTCAATGGCTTATTGACCAAAGAGACCCGGATTCACATTCATCACGGGAAATCTCAGTGCGACAGAAATAAATTGTGTGATCTGGTCAATGATATTGCGACGCATTTCCCCATCCGTTTACCTGCACCCACGCCAAAAGCGTTGTACAGTCCTTGTGAAATTCGTCACTTGGCAATTATTGTCAATTTGGAAGAAGATCCTACCGTGGCCTTTTCCAATCAGCTTGTGCATTTTGATTTAAGGAAGCTGAATGTTTTCAGTTTTGGTGAATTGCAACAATGTTTGGTAGGCAGTATCGATTTGCTTTACCGCAATTCATGGAATGAAGTAAGAACCCTGCATTTCAGTGGTGAACAATCAGTCCTGGAAGCATTGAAGACCATATTAGGCAAAATGCATCAGGATGCCGCACCTCCGTCTGACGTTGAGGTCTTTTGTTATAGCCAACACTTGAGTGGGCTTATCTGTACCCGTATCCGGCAATTGGTTTCCGAATGTATAGAATTGCGTCTTTCCAGTAATCGTCAGAACCCCAATCGTTTTAAAGCCTTACGAATTTCAGGCCAAACCTGGGGATTATTCTTTGAACGGCTCAACGTTTCGGTACAAAAATTGGAAAATGCGGTGGAGTTCTATGGTGCAATTTCCAATACCAAACTGCACGGTTTGCCCGTTAAGATTGACACCAAGGAAAAACATTTACCCCCGGTAATCGACGGGTTTGCCTGTGAGGGCATGATCCAGTTTTTTTTCGAAGACATAGAAAATGAACAAGGATTCAATATCTATATTCTTGACGAATCAAATCGGGTAGAAATTTACTCCCATTGTGAAGGAAGCAAAGAGGAGCTGGTACGTGATATCAGCCGTTTTTATTCTTCCTCGCATGATCGCTTTACTTATGGCTCCAGTTTTATCAATTTCAACCTGCCGCAGTTCTACCAAATCATTAAGAAAGGCGAACGTACTCATGTCACGCCATTTGTGGAGGGGACGTTCCCACTGGATGAGATGGAAACCAACAACACCAGGTTCCATCTTGATGGGCGCTTCGAAGAGCCATCTCGGGCGCATGAGTCTTATCGTTCGCTGTACCATTATTGATAGCTGTACCATTAATTGAAAAAAGTCATTGTCTCCATCAAATTCTCTAAGCGCCTGTTTGATTAGGCGCTTGTTTTTATACAGTGACCGTTTTTATAAGGTGACAGTTTTTATAAAAAAATGGCTTTTGTCAGGTATAAACGACAAAGAGTCACGAAAATTGAAATGGCTCACCGCTCTGCTCAGTGATGGCCTGTGCCAGCATGGAGATAAAATCATCCCCACTGCGATCACAAATCCATTGGCTATCCCGATAATCAAAATGATAACCCCCATTTTTGGCGGCCAGCCAAATTTGATGGAAAGGTTCTTGGCGGTTAATGATGATTTTGCTGCCGTTTTCAAAACTTAGCGTCATCACGCCGCCATTGGTTTCACAGTCAATATCCGCATCTCCATCATAATTATCCAATTGTTCTTCAAGATGAAGCATCAATTGATCGGCTAATTGATGAAATTCGCTATCGTTCATGTTTATTTCCTATTTGCTTTTCAGGGCCTAGCTGCGATTATAGAGAGTATTGGCGTATGAATCACAGGCATTAATATGATGAAAAAACAACTCCGTTGGTCATTGACTATCATAACACTACTCTCTCTGACTGGTTGCGGTTTGAAAGGTCCTCTCTATTTTCCACCCGCAGAGGCATCTGCAACACAGCCCCCTGTGAACAATGTGGATAGGGCGCAACCAAAGAATATATCAAATAACACGCCAGCGGATGCTCAAAAATAGTGAGCCGGTAATGTGATTTTTCTTGGAGTCGTATATGCAGTTCTCCAAAATGCACGGTCTTGGCAATGATTTTATGGTCGTTGATGCAGTGACCCAAAATGTTTATTTTTCTCCGGAATTAATTTGCCGTCTGTCTGATCGGAATACTGGGATAGGTTTTGATCAACTTTTGATGGTTGAAGCCCCTTATGATCCTGACTTAGACTTCCACTACCGCATTTTTAATTCTGATGGCAGCGAAGTTTCCCAATGCGGCAATGGGGCGCGTTGCTTTGCCCGTTTTGTTCGTCTGAAGGGGCTGACCAATAAGCGTGATATCAAGGTCAGTACGCGGGCAGGGCGGATGGTATTGAGCATCACAAATGATGATCAAGTCTGTGTCAATATGGGAGAGCCAGACTTTGAGCCGCAACGGGTTCCCTTTCGTGCCCAGAAAGCCGAAAAGACCTATATTATCCGGGCAATCGAACGCACAGTGCTTTGTGGTGTCGTGTCGATGGGAAATCCCCACTGTGTCATACAGGTTGAAGATGTAGAGACGGCTGAGGTGGACGTGTTGGGAGCGGTGCTGGAAAATCACGAACGTTTTCCTGAGCGGACGAATGTTGGCTTTATGCAGATCATAAACCGGAGCCGTATTCGGCTGCGTGTCTTCGAGCGTGGTGCCGGCGAGACGCGGGCATGTGGCAGCGGTGCATGTGCCGCCGTGGCGGTAGGTATCCAGCAAAATCTTCTGGATAAGCAGGTTCAAGTCGATCTTCCCGGCGGTTCCTTGCAAATCCGCTGGGATGGGCCGGGTAACCCCCTCTTTATGACTGGGCCTGCAACCCACGTTTATGATGGCACGATTCATTTATGATTGATTCAGTGTTTATTGAATCATTCTTGTAATATGGGGCATTGGAAATGGGTGAAAAAGACGAACCACTGCATATCGCAAACAGGCTGGATGATCAGGCGGTAGTGGATTATTTGCTGAATAATCCCGATTTTTTTATCCGCAATGCCAATATGGTCGATAAGATAAGAGTTCCCCATCCGGTGCGGGAGTGCATTTCTTTGATGGAATGGCATATGAACCGTCAGAGAAAACGTATCAGCTACCTGGAAGATGATTTGATCCATCTGGTGGAGCAGGCAAAACAGAATGAAGTGCTGTTCAGCCGCCTGCTGCAATTATTGTCAGATCTCTCTGGTGCCAAAAGTTTGCAGGATTTCCTTTCCCGCTTGAGTTTATGGTCAAAAACGCTGGGTTTAAGTAACAGCTATATTCGACTGTTCAGTGATAAATGGCATCTTGGAGCACCACTGAATTCACCGGAGTTGACGATATCCCGCCACGCTTTTGAGCCTGTTCGCATTAAGCGATTTGGTGATACCAATCATTACCTTGGCACTTTGTATGGCTCGGAAATTTTATTGTTGATGCCACAAGCCCGTCATGTGGGTTCAGTGGCAATTTCCCTTTTAGGGTCACAAGGGGATTTGGGGATGGTGATCTTCAATAGCCATAATAAACAGCATTATCACGAAGGTATGGGAACTGACATTCTCGACCATTTGTCGAAGCTATTGCCGGGACTATTATCTCGCTGGATTGAACGCGCATGAATCAGCCGATCGATCTGCTGCTGGAGCCGGTAGAAGTCTTTTTGCACTATCTGAGGGTTGAACGGCGTTTAAGCCCGGTCACGATAACCAACTATCGACGCCATTTGGCCGTGCTGGCGGAAATGTCACTGGAGATCGGAATGCGTGAATGGCAGGCGCTTGATCCGGTGAAAGTCAGAATGTTTGTCTCCCGCAGTCGTCGGGCAGGGTTGCAGTCTGCCAGTCTTGCCCTGCGCCTTTCTTCCTTGCGCAGCTTTCTTGACTGGATGGTGACACAAGGGAAATTGGCTGCCAACCCCGCCAAGAGTGTCAGCGCGCCCCGTAAGAAACGCCACTTACCTAAAAACATGGATGTGGATGAAGTTAACCAACTGCTTAACATCAATTTAAATGACCCTTTGTCAGTGCGTGACCGAACCATGTTGGAAGTGATGTATGGCGCAGGTTTGCGTCTGTCTGAGCTGGTTGGCCTTGATTGTCACCATTTGGATCTGGAAAGTGGTGAAGTCTGGGTGCTCGGTAAAGGCAGCAAAGAACGTAAGGTGCCGTTTGGCCGTATGGCGCAGGAATGGCTTCAGCGCTGGCTGGAAATGCGGGAGCTGTTTGAGCCGGAAGATAATGCGGTTTTCATTTCCTCCCAGAGCGGGAAACGGATCTCTGCCCGTAACGTACAAAAACGGTTTGAACAGTGGGGCATTCGGCAAGGTGTAAACAGTCATATCAACCCCCATAAATTGCGCCACTCTTTTGCCACGCATATTCTGGAATCCAGTGGTGATCTGCGTGCTGTACAGGAATTGCTGGGTCATGCCAACCTGTCAACGACGCAAATCTATACCCATCTGGATTTCCAGCATTTAACCAAAGTCTATGATGTAGCCCACCCAAGAGCCAAACGAGGGAAATCATAATGCGTTTTTATCGGCCTATCGCGCCGTTTGCTGCGATGACATTCGATCTGGATGATACTCTTTACGATAACCATCCTGTCATCGATAAAACCGAAAAAGAAGTGTTGTGTTTTATCAGGCGCTACGATGCCAAGTTTAGTCACTTTGAGAGTGAAGATCTGTATTTATATCGTCAGGCCGTTCTTGAACTGGCGCCTGATATTTACCACGACGTTACATCATGGCGTCGGCAGTCCGTAGAGCTGATGTTCAATCACTACGGTTTTAATCATGAGGAAACGGTGCGTGGTACGGATGAAATGATGTCCTGCTTTGCATACTGGCGTAATCAAATCACCGTTCCGGAATCGACCCATCACACCCTGTCCGTACTGGCGGAAAAAATTCCGTTGGTGGCGATCACCAATGGGAATGCTGAACCTGCGGCATGTGGGCTTGCCCCTTATTTCAAGTTTGTGCTGAAAGCCGGTCAGGATGGACGCGCGAAACCTTATCCGGATATGTACCATCTGGCGGCTGACCGGTTGAATTTACCCACACATCAGATCCTGCATGTGGGCGATAACTTAAGCACGGATGTAGAAGGGGCGCTGCGTAGTGGAATGCAGGCTTGCTGGATTAACATTGAGCATAAAGATCTCATGCAGGAACCTGAGGGACGCTTGGTTCCACATGTTGAGATTTCTGATTTGGCTTCTTTGATAGCACTGATATAATTTCAGATTGTAATCTGTATAAAAGAACAGTGAGACTGAGTGATATACCCAAACAGGGCCATTGAAAACTAATTCATTGAAAACTAATTCATTGAAAAATAAGTCATTGAAAAATAAGTCATTAAAACTAACTGATGGTAATTATGGACGTTTCTTCTCTGCTCGAAAGCCTGAATGATAAACAACGCGAGGCGGTCGCGGCACCCCGTACTAATATGCTGGTGCTGGCTGGTGCTGGCAGCGGTAAAACGCGCGTATTGGTTCACCGGATCGCTTGGTTACTGTCAGTTGAAAATGCCTCCCCGTTTTCCATCATGGCGGTCACATTTACCAATAAAGCCGCCGCTGAAATGCGTCATAGAATTGAAAACCTGATTGGAACCAGTCAGGGAGGCATGTGGATAGGCACGTTTCATGGTCTCGCCCACCGTTTACTGCGAGCCCATCATCTTGATGCCAATTTGCCGCAGGATTTCCAAATCCTCGATAGCGAAGACCAGCATCGCTTAATCAAGCGCATCATCAAGGCGATGAATCTGGATGACAAACAGTGGCCGGCTCGCCAAGGCATGTGGTACATCAACGGCAAAAAAGATGAAGGGCTGCGTCCTCAACACATTGAAAGCTATGGTAACCCCGTAGAAGCGACATGGCTGAAAATCTACCAAGCCTATCAAGAGGCGTGTGATCGCGCAGGATTGGTCGATTTTGCCGAACTGCTGTTGCGTGCCCATGAACTGTGGTTAAATAAACCCCAAATTCTGCAACACTACCGTGAACGTTTTACTAATATTCTCGTAGACGAATTTCAGGATACGAACAGTATTCAATACGCTTGGATTCACCTGCTGGCTGGCGATAGCGGTAAGGTGATGATTGTCGGTGACGATGATCAGTCCATTTACGGCTGGAGGGGCGCGCAGGTGGAAAATATCCAGCGCTTCCTCAAGGATTTTCCCGGCGCGGAAACCATCCGCCTGGAGCAAAACTACCGTTCGACCAGCAATATTCTTAAGGCTGCCAATGCCCTGATCGCGCATAACAGCGATCGCTTGGGCAAAAAATTGTGGACAGAAGGGAGTGAAGGCGAGCTGATTTCACTTTACTGCGCCTTCAATGAACTGGATGAATCCCGCTATGTTGTCGGTCGTATCAAGCATTGGTTGGATAATGGCGGGGCACTGAAAGAATGTGCGATCCTCTATCGCAGTAATGCTCAATCCCGTGTCCTGGAAGAAGCCTTGTTGCAGGTTTCCATGCCTTACCGCATTTATGGTGGTCAGCGTTTCTTCGAGCGTCAGGAAATAAAAGATGCCTTATCTTATTTGCGCTTGGTGGCAAACCGCCATGATGACGCAGCTTTTGAGCGTGTGGTGAATACGCCCACGCGCGGCATCGGTGACAGAACGCTGGATGTTGTGCGTCAAGTCGCGCGTGACCAGCAAAAAACGTTATGGGAAAGCTGCCTGTCATTGATTCAGGAGAAAGTGCTGGCAGGGCGGGCGGCATCGGCATTGCAGCGTTTCATCGAATTAATTGAGGCGCTGGAAACGGAAACACAGGAAATGCCACTGCATATCCAAACCGATCGCATTATCCGGGATTCTGGTCTATGGGTTATGTATCAGCAAGAAAAAGGCGAAAAAGCTCAGGCGCGTATCGAAAACCTTGAAGAATTGGTCACGGCAACCCGCCAATTCAGTTATCAGGATGAAGACGAAGACCTGATGCCACTGCAAGCCTTCCTTTCTCATGCCGCGCTTGAATCAGGGGAAGGTCAGGCTGATGCTTATCAGGATGCCGTGCAATTGATGACTCTGCACTCGGCAAAAGGTCTGGAATTCCGGCAAGTCTTTATTGTCGGCATGGAAGAGGGCATGTTCCCAAGCCAAATGTCCATTGAAGAGGGCGGGAGGCTGGAAGAAGAACGTCGCCTGGCCTATGTGGGGGTCACAAGGGCGATGGAAAAACTGACGCTGACCTACGCAGAAAGCCGCCGTTTATATGGTAAGGAAGTGAACCACCGCCCATCGCGTTTTATTGGGGAATTGCCGACAGAATGTGTCACAGAAGTCCGTTTGCGGGCGACGGTATCCCGTCCGGTCAGTCATAAACGGCTGGGTACGCCTATCAGCGCCAATGACAGTGGCTATGCCCTTGGGCAGCGTGTACGCCATCCCAAATTTGGTGAAGGGACAATTATCAACATTGAAAGCAGTGGGGAACATTGTCGCTTGCAAATCGCGTTTCAGGGTGAAGGCATCAAGTGGCTGGTGGCGGCTTATGCCAGACTCGAAACGGGCCAATAATCCGGTCGAATGTTGACAAATTTTTTCTTCTGAGCGTAACATTCGCGCCTTACGATCAACGTAGGGAAAATAAGGAGACTTATGGTACATGCTGAACGCATTTAAATTAGAGAATAATCGCCTGCTCCGTCTTGAATTTGAAGAAGGTGATCAGTTATCTGACTCCATGTGGGTAGATTTAGTGGGGCTGGGGGATAGTGATCGTCTCCGGGTCCAGAATGAGCTGGGACAAGTCTTGGCGACCCGCACTGAATTGGATGACATTGAGGCATCGGCCCGTTTTTTTGAAGATGAAGATGGTATGCACGTCCACTCATTTTTCTATTTTGAAGACGCCGAAGACCATGCTGGCAACTCGACAGTCGCCTTTACTATTCGCGACGGTCGTCTCTACACATTGCGAGAGCGTGAACTCCCTGCATTTCGATTATACCGAATGCGCGCCCGTAACCAGACTCTGGTTGACGGGAATGCCTATGAACTGCTGATGGACTTGTTCGAAACCAAGATCGAACAGTTGGCCGACGTGATTGAAAATATCTACAGTGTGCTGGAATCCCTAAGTCGGGTGATAATGGAAGGCAAACAGGGGGATGAGTTTGACTCAGCCCTGTCCAACCTTGCTGAACAGGAAGACATCGGCTGGAAAGTCCGCTTGTGTCTGATGGATAGCCAGCGCGCCCTGAACTTCCTTGTGCGTCGTGCCCGCTTGCCTGCTAATCAGTTGGAACAGGCGCGTGAGATCCTGCGGGATATCGAATCCCTATTGCCACACAACGAATCCCTGTTCCAGAAAGTGAACTTCCTGATGCAGGCGGCGATGGGTTTTATCAACATTGAACAGAGCCGCATTATTAAAATTTTCTCCGTTGTTTCCGTGGTATTCCTGCCGCCCACGCTGGTGGCGTCCAGTTATGGCATGAACTTCGAATTTATGCCGGAGTTGAATTGGACATTCGGCTACCCTGCGGCCATTGGATTGATGATCGCTGCGGGACTGGCGCCTTATCTCTACTTTAAGCGGAAGAACTGGTTGTAATCATCCCGCCGTCATCTCTCTCTTATCTGCCAAGTAGCTGCATTGTCAGCTACTTTCACTGGTCTTGTTACTTAGCCATCTATTTTTTGGGGGACTGTCTGCCTACTCAAGTATCTGGGTTTTAAAGATGTCAGTGAATTGAAAATTATCTGAGTAACCCGAATTCCGGATAAGGAATTGACGAAGTGCCTGTTCCAAGAGCAAAGTTTTGGTGCACACCAAAAACCGCTCTGGGGAGGAACAGGCAATGAAC
>NZ_MUBK01000049.1 GCF_002127545.1 Xenorhabdus beddingii | reverse complement strand
TTAAAAGCCAATGAATAATCACGCTGAGTGCGTTTACTTTCTGATTTCATAACACTCTCCTAAAGAGATGAAGGAAAGTGTCAACTTTATTTAGGACGGGACAGAGGGAGGAAAAAAAGCCTTTCATGCGGCTTTAGGCATCAATGCGGGCTGTTTTATTTGGGGAGCAATGGTGGCATTCGGCTTGGGCACCTTGATTGCGGTATCAGAGCTGGCATTCAACATATTAAAATGGTGTGGCGCACTTTATTTATGTTGGCTGGGAATTCAGATGATTTTGCGCCCCCATTCAGATCTCACTGAGAAAACATCCTCTTCTGTGAAAACGTCGAATTGGTTTATCAAGGGGATGTTGGGTAATGTCCTTAATCCGAAAATGGGGGTATTTTATGTTTCATTCTTGCCTCAATTTATTCCCCAAGGGCACTCAGCCATTTTATGGACATTCAGTTTAGTCATGATCCATGTATTGCTTGGCACATTGTGGTCAATATCATTGATTTATGCCACACGTCCTCTTTCCCATATATTACGTCGTGAAAATGTCATTAAATGGATGAACCGGGTAACAGGTGGGTTGTTTTTACTTTTTGCGGTTAAACTGGTGTTGAGTCGGCGCTAATGAAACCCATCCTGCAACGCAGGATGGGTTTATGTTCCAGACGGAAATTCCCTTAAAGCCATGCCCGCAATTAGCCCAGATTTTCCACCAGCGTTGCCACCATCATCGCCTTAATGGTATGCATACGGTTTTCAGCCTGATCAAACACAAGACTGTGTTTTGATTCAAACACTTCATTGGTGACTTCCAGTCCACCATATAAATTGAATTCGTCTGCCAGTTGCTTGCCGAGCAGGGTGTCTTCATCGTGAAACGCAGGCAGGCAATGCAAAAATTTCACTTCCGGATTCCCCGTGAGTTTCACAATATCCATATTGACTTGATAGGGTTTCAGTAACGCAATGCGTTCTTGCCAAACCGACTTTGGTTCTCCCATTGAAACCCAAACATCGGTATACAGAAAATCAGCGTGTTTGACACCGTGTGAAATATCTTCTGTCAGAGTGATCTGACCGCCAGTTTTTGCCGCCTGTTTTTGGCATTCTGCAACCAAACCTGCATCTGGCCAGCACGCTTTCGGCGCGATTAAACGCAGATCCATCCCGGTCAATGCGGCAGCTTCCAGCATTGTGTTGCCCATGTTATTGCGCGCATCTCCCAAATAGGCAAATTGGATTTCAGATAACGGCTTCCGGCTGTGTTCCTGCATCGTCATTAAATCAGCCAGAAGTTGGGTGGGATGGAATTCATCAGTCAGGCCATTCCAAACCGGAACACCTGCGTATTGCGCTAAAGTTTCGACAATGTGCTGGCCGTGACCACGATACTGGATGCCGTCATACAAGCGCCCAAGCACCCGCGCGGTGTCCTTGATGGATTCTTTGTGCCCGATCTGACTGCCACTGGTGCCTAAATAGGTCACACTGGCGCCTTGATCATGGGCTGCGACTTCGAATGCACAGCGTGTACGGGTGGAGTCTTTTTCAAAAATCAGGGCAATATTTTTCCCCTTAAGTAAGGGAGATTCAGTACCTGATTTCTTATTCGTTTTTAATTCATGAGCTAACGTTAAAAGAAGATTAAGTTCCGTAGGAGTAATATCAAGAAACCTTAAGATCGAGCGTTGAAAAAATGGGTTCATTATGCATTGTCTCCATCAGTGCAATATTGAATTTATATTCACTATATCTCGATAAAAAATCAGATTGCAAGTTCCGCGATCGGGACTTGTGAACGTGATGATATTAAGACTGATTATGGTTCAATCGCTTACTGTTTGCGCCTCTCCTTGAACAAAATGGGATAGATATATCCTTTGTAAAGAAAAGATGGGAGAATGCAAAACAGGATAGCCAACTGACGGAGGGGATTGGCATGGCAGACCCGCATGCTTTAGAAGAACAGCGTGAAGAGACTCGCTTGATCATCGAAGAATTATTGGAAGATGGCAGTGATCCTGAGGCGCTTTATATTATTGAACACCACTTTTCGGCGGAAAACTTCGATCAATTGGAAAAAGCTGCTCTTGAAGCATTCAGATTAGGTTATGAAGTCACGGATGCCGAAGAGTTGGAAACCGAAGATAGCGTTGTTTTGATGTGTTGCGATGTGATCAGTGAAAGTCGTCTGGAAGCTGAACTGATCAACGTTCAGGTTGAACAACTGATGGATCTGGCCGAAAAAATCGGTGTCAATTACGATGGTTGGGGGACGTACTTTGAAGATCCCAACGCGCCGGATGATGAAGATGACGAAGGTGATCTCTTTCCCCCGGAGGAAGATGAACCCAGACTTCATTAAGATCGTTTGAAGATAGCGTTCCCGCCCATAAATCAGCCCCACTTGATCAGTGGGGCTGATTTATGGGCGGGGACAGCCGTTGCGGTTATCGCTGTTGCGGTTATAGTTATAGTGTCTTGAGCATTCTGACTTCACAGTCGCTGTGGCCTGTATTGCCAAGTGGCTCATCAAGATAACTGAATCCCAGTTTTTCATACAAGGCAATGGCTGCTTTCAGGTTTTCCGTTGTTTCGAGATAGCAGCGTTTAAAGCCTTGTTCTGTCCCGAATTCGAGTGATTGTTTCACGATTTGCCTGGCAACCCCTTTTCCCCGCAACACCGATGAAAGGTACATCTTCTGTAATTCGCAGGTATCACCGTCGCCACCCGCCAGCGGAGCAACACCGCCACCCCCAACGACTTCGCCATCCATTTCAACCACCCAGTAAGCACTGCGTGGCTGGTTGTAAACGTCGTACAGGGTATCCAGAATCGGATCAGCAACGGCAAACCCTTTGTCTGCGGTTAAACCATGTTCGGCGGAGACTTCACGGATAACAGCGGCAATGCCTGCATTGTCCTGTTGGGTGATGGGGCGGATAACGTAATGTTGTGTTGTTTTTGCTGTCATTACTTTCTCTTTATATTTTTAATTAATAGGGAAGTAAATAATACAGCATGAAAGTTATTAGTCTAATGAATAACTTATTCCCTAACGATGGGACCGTGGTCCCATCGTTGGCATGAAGAAAGACATCTGAAAAGAATTGCGGGTTTATTTAGAAATATCCTCCCCAAAATATTTCTCGGAGATACGCGCATAAGTGCCATCATCTTTTATCTCTTGCAGGGTCTTATTGATGGCCTCTACCAGCTCAGTATCCCCTTTGCGCAGTAAAACGGCGGATTTACTTGCGTCAGCTTGGTGAGCGACGATTTTCACGGGAGCATTAGGGCGCTGTTTTTTGAAATCGAGGAATGACAGGCGATCATTTAATGTGGCATCCGCCCGTCCGGTGACGACCAGATCAATGGCTTGGTTAAAACCATCCGTACTGACCAGATTAGCGCCGTAAGCGGTTGCCAGTTGCCCGTAGTTACTGGTCAGTGATTGGGCTGAACGTTTTCCTTTAATATCAGCGAACGTTTTAATATCACGGTTATTGTCACGGATGATCAACGCGACTTGGGAGGTTGTGTACGGGATGGAAAAACTGTATTTCGCTTCACGTTCTGGTGTGACGCCGACCTGATTGATAACGGCATCAAAACGTTTGGCATCCAGCCCTGCGATCAAACCATCCCATTTTACTTCCATAAACTCAGGTTTAACGTTCAAACGCCGGGCAATTTCCCGTGCAATATCCACGTCAAAGCCGGTTAATGTGTTGCTGGCGTCATGGTAGGTAAAAGGAGGATAAGTGCCTTCCGTGCCAATTTTAAAGACGCCGGAGGCTTTTATCGCGTCAAAATCTTTGCCGGCATAGCCAGGGGCAGAAATAGCCAAGGCAGTCGCGCCCGCCAATAACAGACTCAAAATCTTTTTCATTGTGCTTCTCCGCATAAATAATGTCCGCATAAATAATGTTGCTGATGTTAAACGTGACTGCTCTCTAGATTTCCCAATCCGGTAAGGTTTCTGTCAGGGTTGAGATAAACTCGACCGTGCGCATCTTACTGGGATGGGTGAAGAGGGTTTTTGCTGTGCCCGATTCAATAATCTCACCGGATTCCAGAAACACCACATTATGGGCAAGATTGGCGGCCAGACGCAGATCGTGCGTCGCCATTAACATGGTGGTGCCTTCTCCTGCCAGTTGTTTCAAAACCGACACGACTTCTTTGGATAATTCAGGGTCAAGTGCGGATGTGGGTTCATCGCACAGCAGCACCTTGGGCGAGGGTGCCATGGCTCTGGCGATGGCGACCCGTTGTTGCTGACCGCCTGATAATGTACTCGGCCAAACATCCGCCTTGTGGGACAGGTCAACTTTTTTCAGCAATTCCAAAGCGCGTTCTCTGGCGCGCTCGCGTGGCCATTTCTGCACCCAAATCAGCCCTTCCATAATGTTTTCAATTACCGTCAGATGCGGGAAAAGCTGGAAATTCTGGAATACCATGCCGGTTTGCAGACTAAAACGCTGGATTTCCCGATGCGGCAATTTTTCCTTACCGCTGAACGTCATCTGCTCTTTGCCAATTTCCAGCTTGCCCGCTTGTGGGATCTCCAACAAATTAATACAACGCAGCAAGGTACTTTTCCCGCTACCGGAAGGGCCGATAAGTGCGGTCAGGCTACCCTCCTTAATGGTCAGGCTAATATTTTTCAGCACCTTTTGCCCGTCGAAACTTTTTTCAATGTTGGTGAGCTGAATCATCTTTGGCTTCCTTATTATTGCGGCTGTTCTGTGGGTGACTGCTTTGTTGGGCGAATTTCTTTTCCAGCCGGACTTGCAGGGCGGACAACACGGAACTCAAGAGGAGATAGAGAATGGCGGCCTCGGTATACAGGATTAATGGCTGATAGGTAACAGCGGCGATGCGCTGCGCCGCCAGAAACATTTCCGGCACCGTAATGACGGAAGCCAGAGAGGTATCTTTGACCAGCGAAATAAACGTATTGGACAAGGGAGGAATGGAAACCCGTGCCGCCTGTGGCAGAACAATCCGGCGCAGTGATTGCCACCAACTCATGCCAATGGAGTGCGAGGCTTCCCATTGTCCCTTGGGAACCGACGTCAATGCAGCACGGATAACTTCTGAGGTGTAGGCACCCACATTCAGGGTAAAACCGATAACGGCAGAGGTGAAGGCTTCCAATGTAATGCCTGCACTGGGCAGTGCATAGAAGATCAGAAACAGTTGCACTAACAAAGGCGTGCCACGGATCAACCAGACATAAAACCGAGCTACGGCAACCAGTGGTTTAGGGCCATACAGCCTGATTAAAGCCACGATAAACCCCAGCGAGATCCCCAGTGCGAAGGTAATCAGGGTAAGGGGGATAGTGAATGTCAGGCCGGCATAAAGCATCGGCCAAAGGGAATCCAGCGCTAAACTGAGCCAATCTGGGGTCATGGGTTCTTCCTAATAGATTGATATTAAAAATATGTTTATTTTTTATAGGGGTGTTTTAATGATGATATGGCAAGAAAAGGCGATAGCTATATACAATAAAGTTATAGCTTAGAACTTTAGGATAACCGGGTTGTATCGGTCAATGTGGCAGAGGAAAGCGTTATCATAAATAGAAATATTATTGTTATTTAAAATTTGCATTTAAAATAAATAATGCAATTAATTTGTCTGCCAAATATCATTAATAAATATTATTATCTCAATAAAGTTTTCAATAAATGCAAACCAGGGTAATACATCTGTTTATTAATTTAAAATGCATTATCAGATTAATCTTAACAATATTGCTTCCGGTGTCTTTAGACCGGAGAATTAGCGGCCTCTGGCTTAACTTAATCATGAAAAATGATGGCAATATAGCAGAAAATCATGAGGTTTATTTATAAATATCTTGCGCGTTATCTTGTTGTAATGTTTACTATGAATCCTTTTTTAAGTATGCAATAAATGAATATCTTTGTGTTTTTTATCAATATGACTACTGCAAGTTAACTGACAGGTGAACCCTAAACAGGGTAATTGCCATTCTGTTTATATAAAACAAATACTAAATTACAAATGCTCTCCTGTATTGAGTTGGATTTATTCCAGTTTCTAATTTCACTGAATCCATTAATCATTTTGGTGAATGTTTTTGTTGTCATTTTTATATAAAGGTAAAAGGATGAAAAAAGTTTTATTTAAACCGGCTATTTTGGCGGTTTTAATCAATGCTGTTTCAGTAGGTTATGTTAACGCTTCGGTCCCAAAATGTGAGGAATATGTTAACGCACCAGGGAAGAAGTCGACGATTGACCCTACATCCACGAATAGTTTTGCCACAGGCTGTTCGAAGATTGGCAAAAAATCTGCGAATAGCATTGCCTCAGGAGAATCGGCGATTAAAAATAACTCTTGGAGTAGTCTTGCCTCAGGGAGTTCAATGATTGGCGAGAATTCTGCAGGTAGCCTTTCCACAGGGAATTCTGTGATTGGCAATAGGTCTTGGGGGAGCTTTGCCTCAGGGAGTTCGGAAATTGACCATGACACTGGTTTTTCTGCTGCTCTTGGACATGCGTTTATTGAAAAGAATAGTCGTTCCTCTCTGGCTGTAGGTTACGAGGCAAGGGTGAAAGCCAACTCAGAATCTTCTATCGCAATAGGAAAGTATTCTACTGTTCACAAGGCAAATGGCATGGCTTTGGGTGAGGGAACTGTTTCTTCCCATACTAATGCCGCTGCAATCGGGAAAGAGGCTAAAACTGACAGAGAAAATAGTGTCTCATTGGGTGATAAGAACGATTCCACTAAGAATAAACAGCTCACCAATATTGCCGATGGTACAGAAGAGCAAGATGCGGCTACGGTAGCTCAATTGAACCGCCGGGGTTTCTTTTCTAATGCCCAAAAGACAAACTCATTTTATATAGGACAGAGTGCTAAATCAGATGATGATAACGTTGTCTCATTTGGTGATAACCAAACTCAATTACGATTAATTAATATTGCTGATGGTCAGAACCCGAACGATGCCGTTAATAAAAAGCAGCTTGATCAGCGATTTGCTGATGTCAAAAGTAATGTTATCGCTGAGTTAAAAAAAGATATGGGAACGTTAAGTCAGGCGGGGGATGCGGTCAAGGAAACAGCGATAGCGGCGAACCGGTCTGAAACCCATGCCGGGAAATCAGAGGACGCGGCCACCCAGTCGGCAGCCGCCGCAAACCGGTCTGAAACCCATGCCGGGAAATCAGAGGACGCGGCCACCCAGTCGGCAGCAGCGGCGAGCCGGTCTGAAACCCATGCCGGGAAATCAGAGGACGCGGCCACCCAGTCGGCAGCAGCGGCGAGCCAGTCTGAAACCCATGCCGGGAAATCAGAGGACGCCGCCACCCAGTCGGCAGCCGCGGCGAGCCGGTCTGAAACCCATGCCGGGAAATCAGAGGACGCCGCCACCCAGTCGGCAGCCGCCGCAAACCGGTCTGAAACCCATGCCGGGAAATCAGAGGACGC
>NZ_MUBK01000048.1 GCF_002127545.1 Xenorhabdus beddingii | reverse complement strand
GACATCCATTTTGCCATTGCATCAATTGCATTTAGTTTTGCCTTTGCCACTCTATCCCCCTAACACCAGTCCCATCATCAGCATGGCTGCTATCCAAAAGAGTACGTATGTGAGGTATTTCATTTCAGCCCCTTAGCCTCGCGCCAAACCTCAAACATACGTTTGACCACTTCGCTGGCATAGCAACCCTCGACATCACGCACCAAGCTGTATCGGTTGCCATACAGACGACGGATCATTGATTCAAATTTTTTATTCACCGTTCCTGCTCCCTTTTGAGTCGCATATACTCTGAGTCTTCCGGTATTGTCACAAAACAACCGATGCCCGCTGCCCATTGCTCAATTTGCTCCATGAATCGAAACATCTCGCCAGTGTCTAATTTGGACGTCTGTTTCAACGTCCTGACGTGTTCAACCTCCTGTGTTCTGGCATCAATCCGACCAATCACCTCATAGCCCAAGAATGTATGCTTGAGCATCTCCTTGACTTCATCTGGTGAATAGTTCTCGCCTTTCGATTTCAGATAACGACTAATCTCGCCAAACCACATATGGGCGGTAGCGTTCTGAGATAGTGAGCGGGTGTTTTTCCACGGTTTGATGATAATTCGGTGAGGTTGGTTTGTAGCCAGAACTTCTTTGAGATGCTGCCATGCGGCGTTTTTAGTTGATTCATGGAATAGAAAATTATATTCCACTCCTAACCTCCGTTATAACCCCTCATAAGTTGCATTTTCTGCACACCAGTTCCGCATTTCTGCGCTGTCAATTTGTGGATTGTATGCACAGGGTGGCTCTTGCTTTGACTTATGCCCTGCCCACCAATACCAACCGCTACGATGCTCTGCTGTACCACATTTTTTACAGAGATGAACTCGGCACATTTCTGACCACTGGTAATCATGACCTGCTGAATTATTCAGTCGTTGAATTGCTGTTCTTGGCATTGTTATTTGCCCTCTGGTTCCACAATTCAGACGCTGAATCAGTCGCGTTATCGTAACTATTTTCCCATTTTGAAAACGGACCATTGGAACCGCATTTTCCACATACAATCCATGCTGCGTACTTATGTAATTCACCTCTATCCTCATAATCTGGACATAAATCATTGCTGCCACAAAACGGACATGGTTTGAGTTCTACGGTCATGCTTCCACCTCCACCAATTCGTCCCATACTGCATAGGCAACGGGTTCACATTGTAAAATTTCAACATGGCCAGTATGCCCACAACCACAACATGTCACGACATCCCCTTCATACAGCCAGTTTTCGTTTCCATTTGTCTCAATTAATGCGCTGTCCATACCACATTTTTCACAATCACCTAGCCAATCAACTTTTACTGTTTTCATCTTAAAAGTCCTTCCTGTGGGGTTTATTCAGTTCCAGCCTTTCCAGCCGAACGATTGCATTACCGCGCGGATAACAACGCCTGATTTTTCGGTTGAAATGATGCTCACTCCTGTAAACAAAAGAGCGGTTTTTGCTTCTCAGTAGGCTATAGATTTGATAATTCTGTGGATTGTCTTCCCAGTGTTTATCTTTGTGGAAAATGATTGTCATTAATAACCCTTGTTATTTAACTTGGCGGCGATAGCTCTGCCAATTGAAATTGATTACGGTCGGCGTCCCCATTCTGAGGCGATCAATAACCCGCTCACCCAGAACAGCAGTCAATTGCTCAAAATCCAGATTGGTCAGTACTCCGACAGGTTTTTTATTTGCCAGACGGCGATCCACTACCTGAAATATAATTAAATCCTCATTCCGGTTATTGCGCTGCACACCAACATCATCGAGTACCAACAAATCAACCGCACACAAATCCTCAACCAATGCAGATTCATTGATTTTCGCGTCTTTCTGGTAGGTTTCCCGAACCCGCATCATCAGGTCAGGTAGTGTAGCGATCAGAATGCTCTTGCCGTTCTGGATGATATGGTTTCCTATGGCAGCGGCGAGATGATTTTTCCCCGTACCGGGGTTACCACTGAAAATAAACCCGCCAAACGATTTACCGAAATTCTCGGCATAGCGGCGAGATCTAGTGAGGGCTTTTTGCTGCTCTGGTGTATCTGCGATGTAGTTATCAAACGTACAACTCTGGTGTAGTGGGCTGATACCAGAACGCCCCATAATTCGATTCAGGCGGCTCACGCGGTTTTCTTCGGCAATGCGCTTTGAATCAATTTCCCCCTGTTCACGCTGCCATGCCATCAACTCATCAGCATGAGTGAATTTGGGCGTAATGTGCTCCGGCATCATCCGGTGAAAACGGGCTAGCGTTTCTGCCATGCTCATTAGAAATCCTCCGATATGAATTGCTCTGTGCGTACTGGCTGGGCAATGCGATTGACCGATCGTGTTTTAGGTGGATATTTGGGCTGGAATAAACCTTGCCAGCCATTCGCAATACTGGGATTAATAACCTCAGATGGACTATAGCCAGCGTCGTAACACTCTTTCAGTAGATTAATTTGCCCGTTAAATGTCTGGAGTGTTTTGATTGGCTTCTTAATTGCCGAGCGATATTCCAGCCAATCATTCCATACAACAGGATCTAACCATTCAGGCAATTGAACCTGATTGATGTCAAATTTAGGTTTGACGACTTTTTTCGGTAAAGGGGATATAGGGGTATTATTATTGTCTTTCTTTTCTTTTGTAGTATTGTCTTTTGTGTTTACCTGATTCGGGTAATCGCTTTTACCTTTTTCCGGTAAACTTTTCTTACCTGATTCGGGTAAACTTACCTTTTTCGGGTAAACCTTGTTTTTATCCTCCCATTCAGAGATATTTTTATTAATTCCTACCTGCCTTCCGTTGGTTACTAATATCTTCCGTTTCACCAGATCACTCTTTGCTGCTGAACACTTGTGAGACAATATCCCTGTTAATTTGGAAAGCTGATCGTTGCTGACCCAATCCATGCTTTTGTTGAAGCCATACGTTTTTCTTGAAATTGCCAGAAACACCAGTAATTGATGTTGCGACAATCCAGCCAGCATGACCGCCTCAAGTAGTTCATTGGCTAGCCGAGTGAATCCATTATCAACATCGGCCACTTTGTGTATCTCCTGCCGGACAGGGAACTGATAAACTTCCGCTGTATTCATACGGCCTCCCTACCATTAATTTTGTTTTTCATGTATAATTACTCCTGTGAAATGTTGTTTTTCTCAGTCGTTAAATCGACATCTCAAGTTGCATTTCAGAAGCCTCGTTGGTGCCAGCCTTCGAGGTTTTTCTTTTTGGGTATCTGATATGTTCCAGTACCGCTATCAACTTCTCTGCGTCTTCCCTGTTGATCACCACGTTTGTATCTGGTGAGTCATATTCAATGGCAACCAAGAACCGCGCCATTTTCTCAATGAAACTGAGTTCGGCGACTTTTTGCGGACGCTGCCAGCGAGTAATTTGTGATTCGTGAAGTCCAATTATTTTTGCTACGTTCCGTGAGCCTTTGAGCACGAGCTTGTTAAGTAGCTCGCTTTCTTTGTCCCTAAATAATTTGCTGTAACTTGCATGTTCCATGCTTAAACTGTCCTAAAGTGAAATTTGATTAACTTTGTTTAATAAAAATACAGAATCGTCAACTATCCTGAGATAGATGATGGTGTTAGTTGCCCTAACTCGTATTCAGGGCGCTAGCGATGTTAAAGAGCGTACTGCTATGCTGAGAGTAGTTTTTTTCTGCTGATATCTAACAGATCATTAGCCTGATATTTACCATCAGAAATTTGTTGAATCGTCTCGGCATATTTGGTCTTACCGAAGAATTCAGTCTTGGGGAGAAAGCCGTTCTTGAGCCATTTGTAAACAGCTCTCTCACTAACTCCACAAGCCTGTGCTACCTCGGTGATACCAATATTTTTAATTGGTTCTTCCAGAGATCTCATGGTTGATTTCCTTATTTCGTACTTTCAGTACACATTATGATTGAACTGAAAGTTTTTTCAAGTGGATTATCATCGTACTTATGGTACAGACAGAAGAAACGCGCAAACAATTTTCCCAGAGACTGGCGCAAGCCTGTTCACAGGCTGGTCTAAATGAACATGGTCGAGGGGCAGCGATAGTTAGGGCTTTAGGGGTTTCATCAAAAGCGGTCAGCAAGTGGTTTAATTCTGAATCATTGCCTAGGCAAGAAAAAATGAACGCTCTTGCAAACTACCTGAAAGTCGACATCGTCTGGCTACAACACGGTATAGACAATACCGAGGATGACGCTCGCCCTAAAAAAATACAGGCAGTAAAACCGCCAGTCAGACAATTAACAAAGGAACAAGAAGAATTATTAGAGCTGTTTGACCGATTGCCATCAGAAGAGGCAAAGCGTTTTTTGAAAGAAATGCAGATAAAAGCAGCACATTTTGATTCAATTTTCGCCGAGATGCTGGCGAAGCGTGGCAATAAAGCAAGTTAACAGAAGAATTTTCATCTGTAAATCATAACGTTGAAAAATGTTATCCTGATCATATATTTTAGTACAGGCCGCATTTCGCGGCCTTATGCCAAATCCCATGTCTGTCTCACAAATTAAGCAATTTCCGATCAAAATATTAGCTGGAGTGATGTAGTGTGGTTGATCACACATAAACATTAAACTGTTATTCCCTTTTGGGTTATGACATATTAAAACTCATCTTGAAATGTGGAATTATGAGCGCTGGCGAAGAATTATATGTTGTTGAATTAGTAAGAAAAATGGAAGAAGGTTCAACTCAACCATTCTTGTGTCGATGTAATGATGATCAATTGTATGTAGTTAAAAGCACAGCCTCAATGCCAAGGGTTGAACTTATTCACGAATTTATGGCATCAATATTGGCTCAAAGCATTAAGTTACCAATACCAGACTTTAAAATTGTCTATATCTCAGATGATTTCGTCGAATATCTCCCTCCTACCTATAAAGGAGGGATAAATCCTGGCTATGCATATGCATCAAAATTCATTGAGGATTCAGCAACTATAAATTTTGGATTAGCTCATGATGCCATTGATGAGCAAGAGCAAAAACTAATCTATTTTTTCGATAGATTGATAAACAACTCAGATAGGAACCTGTCAAAACAGGGCGGAAATGTAAATATCATCTATAACTACAAGAAACAGAGATACTATTTGATTGACCATAATTTAGCATTTGACCCAAAATGCACATTATTACAATTCGAATACCATGTTTTCTCACCTTGCCACAGAAACTGGATTTTCGATATGCTGGACCGTGAGGAAGTAGTAGATACAGTATCAATACTGAAAGATAAAATTACAGAATCCATACCATCTCTGCCAGATGAGTGGATCAATGAACTACCAGATAAGGATGCAGTATTAAATAATATTACATTGTTGGTTGATAGAGGTTTTAACCAAAAGTTTCGGAGTACAATTTTATGAGCACCCCATGCCTTTACAGCATAATAAGATATGCACCTTATGCGGAAACTGAAGAGTTTGCCAATATTGGTGTAGTTATCTGCGCTCCAAAACTTGGCAAAATGTCTTTCAAATTAACCAAGAGTAATGATGCTCGCGTAAGAAATTTTTTTAAAGATGATACTATTTTTCATGCAGTTAAACCCAGTATAGAGCAAGAACTACAAACTGCGTGCAGCTTAGTATCGCAGATAGGCAATCCTCGCAAAGTGGCTGACTTTTTCAATACATTTACATCACCAAGAGAGTCTATTTTTTACTACAGCATCCCTCGAATTATACTGACCAGTGCTTATGATGCTGAGTTAGTGAGGCTTTACAAGAAATTTATAAAACATACCGAATACACAAAAGAAAGAAGAGAAGAAATCTTAGTTAAAGAATTGAGGAGTAGATTTCAGTCACATCAAGAACTTAAGAATGCCTTTAAAAAAGAAACGCTTGGTGGAGAGCTTACTCGTTTTTCAATGCCATTGGTTGCAAAAAATGATGAACACATACTTTGTGCAATCAAACCTTTAGCATTTACTCAAGATGAGCCTAGTAAAATGCTGGAGCATTGCGATACCTGGGTATCTAGAGTGAAACGAGCTGTTACTGAAGATATTTTTGATTTGGACGCAGTGCTATTTACTATTGATTCTCATAGAAAACCATCTATTGCAGAACAAAAGGCAATTGATGAAATACAAAAAACTTTGGACAACAACAAAATATGTCACTTTAGACATAATGATTCACATTCAATAGTCCAGTTTGCAAAAGACTCAATATAAATTTTCTTCAGCCCTCCCACGAGGGCTTTTTTGTCCTCTTTCGCCCTCACCCCCATATAAAATCCCATTCAATCCGCACAGTTAGTCACCAGTCAGTGATCTAAATCACAATTTATAACGAGAATTAAAATTTATTTCTTTATCTAACAATGAGTTAGACCAAAAGTACAAATTAATATTAAATTATCGTACTTTTGGTACTTGTCTATTTCGTACTTTTGGTTCAATATAGATTCATCAACGGCACACAGCCAAAGATAAAAGCAACATCGCTCTTTAAAAATACGGCGCTCTGAATATGTGTTAGAGCAAACCCCACTGAGTAGGTTTTGGGGTGTGGTGATTAGCCCAAAAATATAGATTCCTTGCAGCGGAGTAAACCGTGCGACAAACACGGCTGCGGTAATCAGGTGACCGCCACCACACCACCAAAACTTACTTACGGAGGCGATATGACAACGATTTTGAAAAGTAATCGACCTGCAAATGCTAAAACCCGTCGTTTAGCAAAGCAAAACGAATATTGGGATAGAAAGCGGGCTGAATACGAAGCCAAACCAATAAGCCGCTCAGTGGAAGAAATTTGGGATTCAATCATTAGACCAGTAGACGAAACTGACGTACTGGCAAATCTGGTGATTGGATTGAATAAAGACATTAAGGATGATGGCAACAGCGGATCTTGCTGCATGAGTGAAGTAGCTCTCTACTCAACCAAGCAAAGAGCCAATAGAAGATTGGGGGCGGTTACGGCGAGGGTGTGAGTTATGAATTATTCCGAAGGAAAAGAAATAGCATTAGCGTATCAGAAATTAGAATCTGCAGAAAATGCAGAGCAGGTGCTGGCGATGGCTTATCAAATTGCGTCAAACTCCAGTATGCCAGATAGCGTTAGAGAATTGTTCACGCAATTAATGAAATCATTTAGTGAGCACCGTAGTGAATTAGGAGGTGCAGCTATTAACATATTACTCAGGTAACTAATTACAGCTCATTTCCAATAAACAATATTAATTTTGAGGATAATATGAATATCAAATTCATCAACGAGGTTCGCGCCTCTTTAAAACGTTGCCGCACCAACGCCATTCGTTTTCGTCATGATGATTTCTTGCGTAAACATAGTATTCAGCAAGCATTATCAATGCGCCGCTTCATTCGTGATATGACAGCAATTTATGGTTAACTAATTACAGCTCATTTCCGAGTGGGCTGTGGTGAGTTTAATACGAATAACTGAGGATATTGTTATGCAGCTAATCCATACTATTCATAAAAAAACAACTATTGTTCGCATAGTTGCGACAATGAACCACGGTAGTGGTTTGTCAGAATCTATCAGTGTGGATGTATTTAAAAAAAATATTGACGACTCTAAATTTATTCTGTGTGGGAATAATCCTCACCCTGAATGGCGTCAGATGTCTGTAAATGAATATATTCAATATGGTCGTCCTGAGAAATTCAAATATGTTACTCACGCAGAAATAATCAGAGTTGTTAGAGAACTACGGAGTAAATAACAGCCTCGCCAATGCGGGGCTTTTTATTACCTGAATATAGGAAATATAAAATGAACGAATTTACGTTACAAATAACATTAAAATTTGATGATAATGCAGATTTTACATTAAGTACTGAACGCATTGTATCAGCAGAGCCTGAGACTATTTATCTGAGAACGCTGACTAATCAGTTCCAAAAATTAGTACAAGAGGATTTACAAAGCAAGGCAGAAATGGCTCAACACATAGCGTATTTAGTCAATAAAACAGCTAATTGTTATTGTGATGAGGAATAATCATGGCTAAACATATACACGCCGATTTAATGATGAAAGCTGCTGAAATTGCGAAAACCGATGATCAATGGTGGAAATATTTTGAAGTTTTTGACATCGTTGATAACGAATTCGTATCATACGATAGACCGTTTACGTTCTATGATCATCGCGAATACCGCCTAAAACCCCGCACTATCAAAATCGGAAACATAGACGTACCGGAACCCGTGAGGGAGCCATTAGCAGATGATACCGTTTATTATGTTCCAGTGCTGAATAGTTCCAGTGAAAAACCGGCAATTTATCGTTGGGATGGTGTGTGTTTTGATAATGTAATGCTCGAACGTGGTTTTGTCCACCTCGACTGCGAATCTGCTGAAATACACGCTAGGGCGCTCATTAGTTTGACTCAGAAATAACCCCCAACATCAATAAACCCATTAATCGTTTTCACTAACGAGGGAT
>NZ_MUBK01000047.1 GCF_002127545.1 Xenorhabdus beddingii | reverse complement strand
TGCGCGGATGTACAAAACCGGCGACCTCGGCCGCTGGCTGCCCGACGGCAATATTGAATACCTTGGCCGCAATGATTTTCAGGTCAAGCTGCGCGGCTTCCGCATTGAGCCGGGTGAAATCGAGTCCCGGTTGATGCAGTGCCCCGGCGTGCGCGAAGCGGTGGTCATCGCCCGTGAAGACGAACCGGATCAGATACGGCTGGTTGCCTATCTGCGGCCATTGGAGGGCGTTGAACTGGTGCCGGCGGAACTGCGTCAGCAACTGGCACAACACCTTGCCGACTATATGCTGCCCAGTGCTTTTGTGATACTCGATACTTTCCCATTAACGCCCAATGGTAAACTTGACCGGCAGGCCCTGCCTGCCCCGGATTTATCGGCGGTGGTCACGCGCGGTTATGCCGCGCCGGTCGGCGAAATCGAAACCGTGCTGGCGCAAATCTGGCAGGATCTGCTGGGACTGGAGCAGGTGGGTCGCCATGACCACTTCTTTGAACTCGGCGGGCATTCCCTGCTGGCGGTTCAGCTTATGGCACGCATTCGCCAGACATTGGCACGAGAGCTGCCGTTACAGCAACTGTTTGCCCGGCCGGTGCTGATGCTGCTGGCTCAGGCGTTGGCTGAAGTTCCCACCCTCACCCAGAAAGCCATTCCGCCGGCTGACCGCACTCAGCCCCTGCCGCTGTCCTTTGCCCAGCAGCGCCTGTGGTTTTTGGCCCAGCTCGACCCGGCCGCCAGTCTCGCCTACCATATTCCTGCGGCACTGCGCCTGACCGGTGCGCTCGATCATCATGCTCTGGCGATTGCATTGGATCGTCTGGTGGCCCGCCATGAAAGCCTGCGTACCCGTTTTGTGCTGGTCGCCGGCCAACCCTGCCAGCACATCGACCCCGCTGACACCGGCTTTGCCCTGTCCTGCCATGACCTGCGTCAGCTTGATCCCACCCTGCGCGCCAGCCGGGTTGCCGAGCGGGTTGAGCTTGAGGCCAAAACCCTTTTCGATTTTGCCCAAGGCCCGCTGATCCGGGGTCAACTGCTGCAACTGGCAAATGAGGAGCATGTGTTACTGCTAACCCTGCATCACATCATCACTGACGGCTGGTCGATGAGTGTGCTGGTGCGCGAGTTGGGTACTTTCTACCGCACTTTCTACCGCACGGCCCTGAACGGTCATGATGAATCTTTGCCATCGCTGTCTATTCAGTATGCAGACTATGCGGTCTGGCAGCATCACAGGCTGCAGGAAGATGCCCTAACGCGACAACGTCACTTCTGGCACGCCCGGCTTGAAGGCGCACCGGCGTTATTGTCACTCCCCACCGATCGGCCGCGTCCGGCAGTACAAAGTTACGTCGGCAGTCAGGTGCCTTTCCACCTTGATGCCGCCGTACTGACCGCCCTTAAGGCGCTTGGCAGGCGCCACAACACCACGTTATTTATGACTCTGCTGGCGGGCTGGAGCATCGTACTCGCCCGGCTCAGTGGTCAGGATGATCTGGTGATCGGGACACCGGTCGCCAACCGTCCGCACCGTGAACTGGAGGGCCTGATCGGTTTCTTTGTCAATACCCTGGCCTTGCGCGTCCGCTGCAATGATGAACTCAGGGTGGCAGATCTGTTGGCGCAGGTGCGGGAACAGGCGCTGGCTGCCTATGCCCATCAGGATCTGCCCTTTGAACAGGTAGTGGAGGCGTTGCAGCCTGAGCGCAGCCTCAGCTACAGTCCGATTTTTCAGGTAATGCTGGTTTTAAATAATACCCCGGCACAGGAGTTGACGTTACCGGGGCTACAATTCACACCGTTTGAGCAGACGCACCATAGCGCTCATTTTGACCTGACATTATCACTGGCCGAAACCGAAGCCGGTTTGTCCGGTGCTCTGGCCTATGCCACGGATCTGTTCGATTCCCCAACGGTTGAGCGCATGGTTGGCTATTTAACCAATATCCTGTTGGCAATGGCGGCGGATGAGACGCAGCCCATTGCCACGCTGCCCATGTTGCCCGAATCGGAACGGCAACAACTGCTGGTGAACTTCAACGCCACACAGACCGATTTTCCGCAGGATGCCCTGATCCATCAACTATTTGAAACTCAGGCCGCCCATCGCCCTGACGCCATTGCGGTGGTTTTTGAGGGGCAAACCCTGAGCTATGGCGAACTCAACCGTCGCGCCAACCGGCTGGCTCACCATCTCATTTCGCTGGGAATTCGCCCGGACGATCGCGTAGCCATTTGCCTTGAGCGCAGTCTCGAAGCCGTGGTCGGTTTACTCGGCATCCTTAAGGCCGGAGGTGCCTATGTGCCGCTCGATCCGGTCTATCCGACCGAACGGCTGGCCTATCTGCTCGAAGATGCGGCGCCCATCGTTTTGCTGACCCAACAAGCGCTGGTCAACAAGCTGTCCAGCCCGGTGCCTGCGGTGTTGCTTGATGTCCAAGAACCGTCCCTGACATCACAGCCCATCCACAATCCGGAAGCGCAAGAACGGGGCCTGACCTCACGCCATCTGGCTTATGTGATCTACACGTCGGGGTCAACGGGACAACCCAAGGGCGTTATGGTCGAACACCGCAGTGTCAATCGGCTGGTGATCAATAATACGTATGCCAATATCGGTTCTGACGACTGCGTAGCCCATTGCGCCAATATCGCTTTTGATGCATCGACGTGGGAAATATGGTCCGCCCTGCTCAATGGCGCACGTCTGCATCTGGTTCCCCAATCGGTGCTGCTCGATCCGGTACGTTTCTGTGATTCACTTGTCAGGGGAAAAATTACCGCCCTCTGGCTGACGGTGGGCTTGTTCAACGAATATCTTGATACTCTCAAGCCCCTGTTGGGACAATTACGCTATTTACTTATCGGTGGCGATGTTCTCGATCCCAGTAAGATACAGCGTGTACAACTGGCGGGATCTCAACCCGCACACCTGATTAACGGATATGGCCCAACGGAAACCACGACGTTTGCCACCACCTATGCGATCACATCACCCGTCAATGTTGCCCGCTCGATCCCTATCGGCCGCCCCATTGCCAATACCCAAGTCTATCTTCTTGACCCGTCTGGCCAACCCGTTCCCCTTGGTGTGACCGGTGAAATCCATATCGCTGGCGCAGGGGTTGCCCGTGGTTACCTCAATCACCCTGAACTGACCGCCGAACGTTTCTTGGCCGATCCGTTTACCTCAGACCCGGATGCGCGCATGTACAAAACCGGCGACCTTGGCCGTTGGCTGCCCGACGGCCATATCGAATACCTTGGCCGCAATGATTTTCAGATCAAGCTGCGCGGCTTCCGGATTGAGCCGGGCGAAATCGAGGCTCGGTTAATGCAGTGTCACGGCGTGCGCGAAGCCGTCGTGCTGGCCCGTGAAGAGGCGGGTTATGAAAAAACGGCGGGACAGAAACGTTTGGTCGCTTATTTACTTCCCCAACCCAATGTTGAATTGGTTCCCGCCGAACTGCGTCAACAACTCACCCAGAACCTCGCTGATTACATGATCCCCGGTGCCTTTGTGACGCTGGAGGCTTTCCCGTTGACCCCTAACGGTAAACTTGACCGGCAGGCACTTCCCGCCCCGGCCCCATCCGCTATCGTGGTACGTGGCTATGCCGCCCCAACCGGCGAGACAGAAACGATTCTGGCGCAGATCTGGCAGGATGTGCTGGGATTGGAACGCATCGGCCGCCATGATCATTTCTTTGAACTCGGCGGTCACTCACTGCTGGCGGTACAGTTGTTGAATCGTATGCGTGAACAGGACATGGACGTCCCCCTGACGGCCCTATTTGCCCATCCAACGTTGTCCGATCTGGCTTTGGCGGTCAGTGAGCGCCTTACTTTGCCAGCATCCCCGTTTGATGCCAACCCGGTCCCCCTCAGTCCGGCTGGCTCTCTGCCGCCGTTGTTCCTGGTACATGAGACTTCCGGTGATCCCCTGGTTTATTCACCACTGGCGGCTTTACTGCCACCTGAACTTCCCGTGTATGCGCTGCAGGCGCTTGGCATCCACACACTGGCGCATCCGCCGGCATCGATTGAAGCACTGGCGGCCTGCCATATTCAGGCCATTCGCCGCATCCAGCCACAAGGCCCTTATCGTCTGGCCGGATGGTCAATCGGCGGTTTGATTGCCTATGAAATCGCTCAACAACTCACACGCTGCGGTGAGGAGGTCGAGTTCCTCGGACTGATTGATTCCTATCATCATTCCGGCGAAAACCATAATGACCCATCAATGGTCATCGACCCATCTATCGACAAGGAAGCAAGAAAAATTGAATTAGTCATTGATTCACTGCGTGCTCAAGAGAGCGTTAAAGACGAACAGATGTTGGCAGAGCTTAGTAAACTGGGCAGTCTGGAGCAGGTGATTGATCACTGCATTGCACACCAATGGTTGCCGGCCAGCATCACACGAGAAGATATCCTCCTCCGTTTATATACCGCAGAGATGACGACACAGCTTGGTCAAAGTTATATGAGTCAAAAACCTATTGATCAAAAATCTATTGATCAAAAACCTATTGGTCAAAACGCTATTGGTCAAAATCCTATTGATCAAGACCCTATTGCCCCGAAATCCGCCTTATCCATCCATCTCTATACCGCAGATGAGTCAACCAATGGGGATATCTGGCGCGGCTGGCACGATATTGTCAGCCACAATTCGACACTGCACGCTATAGGTGGGACACATTTCTCCATCATGCATCCCCCTTTCTTAAACCAGATAGCGGATTCAATCACCGAACACTTGCAGGCCGTACCTTCCTTCGACCCACGGGTTATCATTCAACTGGGCAGTCAATCGGCCTCTCCGCTCTTCTGTCTGCCCGGTGCGGGTGCCAGCCCTTCCAGTTTGCTTGAGCTGGCTCTCTCGTTTCCACAGCAACTCCCGATATACGCGTTGCAGGCACGGGGCTTCACTGTCGAACACCATTATCCCTATACCAGTGTTGAAGGAGCCGCTCGTGCCTATATTCAGGCCATCCGCCAAACCCAACCTCATGGCCCTTATCACCTGTTGGGTCATTCTTTTGGTGGCTGGATAGCTTTTGAGATGGCTTTACAGCTACAGGCAGAAGGGGAACGGGTATCCGACCTTATTCTTATCGATACCGACGAGCCTAATCCGCAAGGCCACATCCGCCAGCCCGTTGACCGTATCAAGACGATCATGGAGTTAATCGATATCTATAATATGATATTAGACCGGCCTCTTCCGCTCGCCAGACAAGATTTTGATCATCTGGACACGGATGAACAGATCCGGTATCTGCACCGTGCTCTGGTGACCGCCGGGCTCTTCCCCGCCAAAACGCCCATGTCGCTGCTGCAAGGCGTCATCCGCGTTATGCAGGCGAACCTGAACACCGGCTATATGCCTCGTGCCCGTTATGAGGGGTCAGTTCATCTGATCAGCGCAGAAAAAGGCGATCGGGAAGAAAGGAAAACCCGCGAAGCCCAGTGGAGTACTCACGTTGCCAGACTAAACGCTATACTTGTGCCCGGTAACCATATGACCATGTTGTCCACGCCACAAATCGAACACTGGGTAGCTAAACTGTGGCAGAAACTGGATTATATGAATAACCCAAATTCTGGGTCGTTATTTGACAAAATAAAGTCTCACGAAAAGGGCTGAACCGGATGGGTGGGCAAAACATGATCGATATTATTAGTGATGCTAAAGAGGCAAACTATGCAGTATTTTCTTGACGGTCTGAATCACGACGAAGCAGATAAGATTGCTCTTCACACTTCCGGCATGGATGAAGCGGAATGGCAGGCACTGCTTGAACAGTTTATTGCCCAAATCGGAGAAGAAAAACTGCTCGAACTGGAAACGAACATCGCGGGTGACCCTGTCACTTATTGTCGCCATGCGTTAAACAAACCAGTACGTGAACTGGCAGAACTTGAGAAAAAGTTTGCTTCAGTGATGATTCCGGAGTTTCCGGTTGATACCGGAACCTATGCCCAACATTTGAGTGAAAACGTTCTCAATCAAATTGTACCGGTATCATCACCCGCCTTTGTCGGTCACATGACTTCCGCGCTTCCCACACATTTACCCGTCCTCGGCAAGATATTGACCGCACTGAACCAGAATCTGGTCAAACTGGAAACATCGCATGTTTTAACTGCACTGGAACGTCAGGTGCTGGGGATGATGCACAAATTGGTATACCACCGTGATGACGTTTTTTATCAGCAATGGCTTCACAGCGGCGAGCACGCACTGGCTACCTTTTGTTCTGGCGGAACGCTGGCTAATTTAACGGCGATGTGGGCGTGCCGAAACCAGCTTATGCCAGCCAACGGAGATTTTGCCGGTCTCGCACGCGAGGGGCTGGCCAGAGGGTTACTTCACTATGGTTATCATGGTTTAGCGATTCTGGTGTCGGAACTGGGACACTATTCGCTGAAAAAAACCGTCGATGTCCTCGGCCTGGGACAGGATGCACTGGTAAAAGTCGAGACTGACAGGGAGGGACGGATCTGCATTGATGCCCTGCGCGCCCAATTACAGAACCTGCGCCGACGCAATATCAAACCCATGGCGATTGTCGGAATAGCCGGATCGACAGAAACCGGGTCTGTCGATCCGCTGAACATTCTGGCAGATATCGCGGAACAGGAGCAATGTCATTTCCACGTCGATGCGGCATGGGGAGGTGCCAGCTTACTCTCAGAACGCCATCGATATCTATTCAAGGGAATTGAGCGGGCCGATACCGTCGCCATCGATGCTCACAAACAAATGTATGTGCCAATGGGAGCCGGCATGGTGCTGTTCCGCCAGCCGACCCTAAGCGATGCCATTGCCCAACATGCCAATTACATTGTGCGCAAGGGATCGAAGGATTTAGGGCGCCATACCTTGGAAGGTTCACGCAGCGCGATGTCGCTGATGTTACACAGTAACTTCCATTTACTTGGCCGACGGGGACTGGCTCGCCTGATAGATGCAAGCATCGATAAAGCACGCCAATTTGCGGATCTCATCCGTCAGCAAGAAGATTTTGAATTAATCAGCGAACCACAACTCTGTCTACTGACCTACCGATATGTGCCACCAAAAGCGTTGCAGGTACTACGCGCAGGGTCGACCGTCGTGAGACAGAAACTGCATGACACACTTAATGCACTTAACCAGAGTATCCAGACCATGCAGTGGTCCGCCGGAGGATCCTTTGTCTCGCGCACCTGCATCAAGCCAATGCAATGGGCCAGACAACCCACTACTGTTTTGCGTGTCGTGCTGGCTAATCCCCTGACGACGTTGGAAATACTGGAGAACATGCTTGAAGAACAGCGTCAACTGGCGCCACAAAGCCCGTATTGGCAAACGCTGCAAGATTTAATCCGTTGAGGGTCTGATATTCAAGTGTAAAAAATAACCCCATTCTATTTTTAGGATGGGGTTATTTTCTGAATAAACACCCATTACGTCATTGTTTGGAGGATTTACCTTGCTATTGGACAAAATGAAATAAATTCCCCGGACAGCGACAAAGAATGAATAATTAATTCATATTTACAGAATAAAATAACCGAAAACCCTCTCAATAATGGAAACATCACCCTTAATTAATTCTTATAGTAAATATGTGATTAATATCACATATTAAAAATGATCATGCTATTCTTAGACTTCATTGATTTATTTTATTTAAAAATCAATATCATAAAAATATGAACATTAATTAAACCGAAGTAATAATCCAGTATAACATTAATTTATAGAATATAATTCTAAATCGGCAATAATTTTAACTTTTAACCCTGACTTTGCTGACTGGTAATACGCATTTTGTCTAATTTTATTTTGTTATCACTTGAATCTTATTTAATATTCGCCGTCATTTTTACTAATAAAGAGATAAACTGACCTATTTATTTCAATGGTCAAATCAGGCAATAAGCTGATGCTGCGCCACAGGGATCAGTTTTGGATGAACGGAGCCTAAGGAAGGAAACAATGGAAGAAAATAACGGCGTTGGAACCGGTCGCCAAACGGCCGCTCAGGCAGAAGAACCGGCTGGCCCGCAAGATCACGATACCCCTATTGTCCCGCCCGAACCGAATGCCCCGTTACCGCAAAAGGCCCGGGATGACAGCCCGACCGGCGAGGGCAATACGATAGGGAAAATTATCGCGCAAGCCACCCCGACGCAAGTGTCAGCGGCAGAAGCCAATACCCTTCCTGTAGCAGAAACACCGGAAGAAAAAAGTTGGTGGGCAAAAGCGTGGGAGGCCATGGTAGAAGCTAAAGATGACGCCGTTGATTGGGCGCATGAGACGGCGATTAATCATGTTGAAGGGATGAAACATCCGGTTGAGCGGACTAAAGGCCAGCTAAAAGGTGCCTATAACATCGCGGTTGAGACGGTAGAATCCTATATTCAGGGGGCTTATTTTGAAAGCGCCAAAGATGCAGAGGAGACCGCCCGGTGGCTTGAAATCTATGGCGAAAGCGAAAAAGCGCAGACGGTACGTGAAGTCGCAAACATTCAGAAAAAGCAAAGCGGAGCATTTAATCTGAATGACTGGAAAACCACGCCCAGCAACCGGGCACAAAAATCGGGGATATTAGAAGCTCAGATTATCGAGGCAATGGGTTTGCCTTCCGGGAAAACCAACATTATCAAACAGGGTGTGACGGAATTAGCGTCTACTGCAAACAAAGTCAGTACTGCGGTGACCAAGGTTGAAAGCAAAGTGCTCACTGAGGAGGCTAAGGCCACCAAAGTTATCTCAGGAGGCAAAGTTGAACACAAACCGAAAGAAACCGCAGAGACTGGCACTGAAAAACCCCAAAATGCTAAAGAAGATCCCGTTGATAACAAGTCTGCCGACAAAGACGGCAGTTGCAATGGCACCTGCTCAACGAACGGTGAACCCGTCGATATGGCCACCGGTGACTTCCTGCAAGTCTGGCCGGTGATCGCTATCCCCGGGCTGTTGCCGATCACCCTGACCCGCACCTATCGCTCCACGGCCAAGTACAACGGCCTGCTGGGGCCGAAATGGGCGGATGACTGGTCACGTCAGCTAGTACTGGCTGAGGATAAAATCAATTTTACCGATGCCGACGGCGTGATTTACGATTTCAGCACGCCGGATAACACGGTGCTGGCCCGTAACCAGCATATTCCCCATTGTGTGCTGACCGGTGAACTGGACGGCGAACTGCAACTGACC
>NZ_MUBK01000046.1 GCF_002127545.1 Xenorhabdus beddingii | reverse complement strand
AAACTGTGAGAGCCATTTTTGCGCTTCAGAAGCGACGGTGCGGTTAAATTTACCCAAAGCGTAGGATTTGGCTTGTTCTGCCAATTCAGCAGGAGAAGATGACAGAATATTGCTTACCGTTTGTAGATTTCTTGTGATGATATTCGGTGTATCAGCATTTGAGGTGTCACTGTTTTTTTTTACGTCATTTTCTTGATTGGTATTCGAGTCAAAAAATATTTTACTTGACTCATTAACGCGAACGTCTATATTTTCTTTTTGATCTGTTTGTTGAGAAGATATCTTATTTGTCGTTATATTGCCGTCTGCAAAAGCGTTTATTATGGTAGTGGATATAAGTAACGCATAGATAAAAATAAAAAAAACAATGACCTTACTAATATATGATGACATATATAAGCACCTCAAAATACATTAATTTACTATTAATAGCCTTATTTTATTCTGGTTTGGTAAGAAAACAGACTATTTCCCATAATGCTCTATAGTAGGAAATATTTTTATTTTTATCATGAAATTGAGTTATCAACCGATAACTCAAAGTTATTTCGTGGATTGTGTATAATGATTTAATTGCTCTATGTAATGAAAAATACAGGCTTGGTAGATGTATTACAACGGAAAAACCTTGCTGTAAGCATAACAGCGATAACGCTGATGTCCTCCATTGCCTTTCCCATGCCCTGAACACGCTAATAATCGCTTTACCCTGAAATAACAGGCGCGATCAAGATGAGTACTATAATCAGGTCGCGCTTCATCAAACACTCAATATCACCATTATGGTGCCCTAATTTCGGTTTATCCCCAATTTGGTGCAATTTTACCTGCCGATAAACGAGCAGGTTAGCTGTTCCCCCTTCACGAAAAAGGGCTTTCGTTGATATTCAGTGCTTTTTAAAAGTTGGCACACTTTTCGCATTCTTTTTTGCAATAGAAATTGCAAGATAAAACCGCATACCTTGCATTGTTTTATCCAGCCGACGTAAACCAGGAGAGCGAGTATGTCCGTTGAACATGTTTTGTCCATGATTGAAGAACATCAGGTGAAATTTATTGACTTACGTTTTACTGATACCAAAGGTAAAGAACAACATATCACCATTCCTGCCCACCAAGTTGATGAAGATTTCTTTGAAGATGGCAAAATGTTTGACGGTTCATCAATTGGTGGCTGGAAAGGCATCAATGAATCCGACATGGTGTTAATGCCAGATCCAAGCACGGCCATGCTTGATCCCTTCTTTAATGATGCCACCCTTATCCTGCGCTGCGATATTCTGGAACCCGGCACGATGCAGGGTTATGACCGCGATCCTCGCTCTATTGCGAAACGCGCAGAAGATTTCCTACGTGCAAGCGACATTGCAGATACGGTTCTATTCGGGCCAGAACCCGAATTTTTCCTGTTCGATGATATCCGTTTCGGCAGTTCCATCTCTGGTTCTTATTATCATATTGATGATACAGAAGCCGCGTGGAATAGCGGCACCCGCTATGAAAATGGTAACAAAGGGCACCGTCCCGGCATCAAAGGGGGTTATTTCCCTGTTCCTCCGGTCGATTCTTCTCAAGACCTGCGTTCAGCCATGTGCCTGACAATGGAAAAAATGGGGTTGGTGGTTGAAGCTCATCACCACGAAGTTGCGACTGCCGGACAAAATGAAATCGCCACCCGCTTCAATACGATGACGAAAAAAGCGGATGAAACTCAGATTTATAAGTATGTAGTGCATAATGTGGCCCATAAATTTGGCAAAACAGCCACCTTTATGCCAAAACCGCTGGTGGGAGATAACGGCTCTGGCATGCACTGCCATATGTCCCTGTCCAAGAACGGCACGAATCTGTTTGCCGGTGACAAATACGGCGGCCTGTCTGAACTGGCTCTGTACTATATCGGCGGTATCATCAAACATGCCCGTGCGTTGAATGCCTTTACCAACCCAACGACCAACTCGTACAAACGTCTGGTCCCCGGCTTTGAAGCTCCGGTCATGCTGGCTTATTCTGCCCGCAACCGTTCTGCGTCTATCCGCATTCCCGTTGTGGCCAGCACTAAAGCCCGCCGCATTGAGGTGCGTTTCCCTGATCCGGCAGCGAACCCTTATCTGACCTTCGCTGCACTATTAATGGCCGGTCTGGATGGCATCATCAACAAAATACATCCGGGTGATGCCATGGATAAAAACTTGTATGACCTGCCAGCAGAAGAAGCACAAGAGATCCCAACGGTAGCTTCTTCTCTGGAAGATGCCTTAGCTGCACTGGATGCAGACCGTGAATTCCTGACCCGCGCCGGGGTTTTCACTGATGATGCCATTGATGCTTATATCAACTTATTGCAGGGTGAAATTGAACGTGTTCGCATGACGCCACATCCTCTGGAGTTTGAACTGTATTACAGCGTGTAATGCTTTAGCGTGTATAGCCTTTATAGCGAGCCTGGTGGCATTGCTGCTGTTCCTTTTTTGTTGCCGTGAAACTTTTAGCCCATCTTTGGATGGGCTCTTTTCTCGCAAACAATGACATCTCGCAAACAAGCACAAAACCAGATGAGACGGAGTGAAAATAAACGCATACTGGGCCGGACAACTTATTGAGTTAGGCTGAAATAGGCTACAATGCACCAAAAACGTGCAGAGATTGAATGATGATGGCGGATTTACCCGAAGCAGAGCAAATTCTCGACTCACTGATAAACAGCGTATTGGTGCTGGATAATGATTTGATTGTCCGCTACGCCAATCATTCCGCTATGCAGCTTTTGGCACAGAGTACACGCAAATTATTCGGCACGCCTTTGCCTATTCTGTTTAGCTATATTTCTCTGGATACAGAATTGATGCGTGCCAGTTTGATCAACGGGCACGGTTTTACCGACAACGAAGTCATACTGGTGATCAATAATCACCCTCATGTGATGTCGCTCAGCGCCCAACCGATTTCCGAACAGTTTATACTGCTGGAACTGGCGCCTATGGATAGTCAACGCCGGTTAAGCCAAGAGCAGATCCAACAAGCACAGCAGGCGGCTGCGCGGGAATTGGTTCGGGGGCTGGCACATGAAATAAAAAATCCCCTTGGGGGACTGCGGGGAGCCGCCCAATTGCTCGCCAAAGCGCTGCCGGATCCGTCCCTGCGGGAATATACCCAAGTGATTATTGAACAAGCCGACAGGTTACGCAGTCTGGTGGATCGCTTACTGGGGCCGCAACATCCGGGTGCGCAAACCCGCCAGAGCATCCATCATGTCGTCGAGCGCGTTTACCAGTTGGTGGCACTGGAAATGCCCCCCCATGTTACGCTGATCAAAGATTATGACCCTAGCCTGCCGGAATTGGCTTACTATCCTGACCAAATTGAGCAAGTGTTACTGAACATCACCCGCAATGCGCTACAGGCTCTGGGGAAAAAAGGAGGCACGATCACATTGCGGACGCGAACTGCATTTCAGATTACCTTGCAGGGTGAGCGTTACCGCCTCGCGGCCAGAATGGATATTGAAGATAACGGGCCAGGTGTCCCTCCCAATATTCAGGATACGCTTTTTTACCCGATGGTCAGTGGGCATGAAGGCGGAACTGGGCTTGGGCTGTCCATTGCCCGTAATCTCATCGACCAGCATGCGGGCAAAATTGAATTCACCAGTTGGCCGGGACATACGGAATTCTCCATTTATCTGCCCATCAAAAAATAACCGTTCGAGAAATAGAGGGTAACAATGCAACGAGGAAAAGTTTGGATCGTTGATGACGACAGTTCTATCCGCTGGGTACTTGAACGGGCGCTGAGTGGCGCAGGATTGGAGTGCACCTGTTTTGAAAATGCCGATACCGTTCTGGCTGCACTGTCACAGGGCAGTCCTGAAGTCCTTTTGTCTGATATCCGTATGCCCGGACTAGACGGATTAAATCTGCTCAATCAGATAAAACAGAGCTATCCACAGCTTCCGGTCATCATTATGACTGCCCATTCTGATCTGGATGCCGCTGTCAGTGCCTATCAACAGGGGGCGTTTGATTATCTGCCAAAACCTTTCGATATTGATGAAACCGTCGCGCTGGTTGAGCGGGCGCTGAGTCACTATCGCGAACAGCATCACTCTTCCGTCAACCCGCAAGTGGCGGCATCCGTTTCAGATATGATCGGAGAAGCCCCCGCTATGCAGGAGGTGTACCGGATTATCGGCCGGCTTTCCCGCTCCTCCATCAGTGTGTTAATCAATGGGGAATCCGGTACGGGAAAAGAACTGGTCGCCCATGCTCTGCACCGCCACAGCCCACGCGCCTCTGCGCCATTTATTGCCCTGAATATGGCGGCCATCCCAAAAGACTTGATTGAATCTGAACTGTTTGGGCATGAAAAAGGGGCTTTTACGGGTGCCAGTCAAGTGCGTCACGGGCGTTTTGAACAAGCCAATGGTGGTTCACTGTTTTTGGACGAAATTGGTGATATGCCGCTGGATATCCAGACCCGCTTACTGCGGGTGCTCGCTGAAGGGCAATTTTATCGGGTCGGGGGTTATGCACCGGTGAAGGTTGATGTCCGTATTATTGCAGCGACTCACCAACATCTGGAGCAACGTGTTGCAGAAGGCAAATTTCGGGAAGACCTCTATCATCGCCTGAATGTCATTCGCGTTCAGTTACCCCCATTGCGGGACAGAGTGGAAGATATTCCGCGCCTGGCCCACCATTTCCTGCAACAAACCGCCACTGAGCTGGGGGTTGAAGCCAAAATCCTGCATCCTGATACAGAACTTGCCTTGATGCGTCTGCCGTGGTCGGGAAATGTCCGCCAGTTGGAAAATGTCTGCCGCTGGCTGACCGTGATGGCTGCCAGCAAAGAAGTGCTGGTACAGGATTTGCCTGCTGACTTAATCGGTCATCCGTCAACAGAGCTGGCTGGAAACATCCCTCTGTCTCACTCAGCCTCTCCTGAAAACTGGCCGCAACTGTTAGCAACATGGGCACAACATGCCTTAAAAGAAGGAAAAACCAACCTCCTTTCCGATGCTCTGCCATTGCTGGAACGCACTTTGCTTAATTGCGCACTGGAATACACCAATGGGCATAAACAGGAAGCCGCCCGCTTGCTGGGCTGGGGAAGAAATACCATAACGCGGAAATTGAAGGAACTGGGGTTGGAATAGGTTATTTAAGTGAATCTACCCTCTATTACTGAGCAAATACTCAGGGAGATCAATAAACTGGGTTAATATCGCTTCGTCGTTTGTGACTAATACCATTCCTTCATAGATAGCTTGAGCCATCAGCATAAGGTCGAAAGGATCCCGATGTTTTACCTTCGGTAACTCGTAATAACAGGAAGAATGTTCAATGGTTACCGACAATGGTAAAAAACCCACTTCATTTTGTGCAACATCCGCGATAATTCTGGGTTCAAAAGCATAATCATCTCTATCCAGTCTTCTTTTTATTGCTATTTCCTGAATACTGACAGCACTAAAATAAATTTCATTATCTGTATCTCTTAATAATTTATTGACCGCTTTTTTCAGTTTAGAGGGGTCAGCCAAATACCAAAGCAAAATATGAGTATCTAACAGATAGCGCATTAGTCTTGTTCTCTTCCTTCAAACATTGAAAGGATTTCACTGTCACGTTTAGCAAACTCTTCTTCTGTTGGTATGGACAGTTTTCCAATCAGCACACCAATCGGCCTCAATGTTTTTTTAGGCTTGGCTAACATACCCACTGGCCTTAGTACCATGGGTTTATTATTAGTTGCTGGTTTTAATACCCGCTTATTGTGCCAACGATAAGTCTTTACCTGTATAGCATCTTCACCTGCTCCTTTAATAACAATAGCTTGACCATCCCTGATCACGGCTCTCAATCCCGCAGGAAGCTCTGCAATACCGAGTTTTATTTCAGTACTCATATCATCTCCTACATTTCGGCAATCGAATCACTGAGCTAATTTTAACCAATCATTTGGAAAATGTTAACCTATATGCGTTGTGAACAGAAATTATTGAACATGAATTGTTGAAATATTGCCGATACCCTTTTATTAAGGTGTTGTGTAAATGCTATTCTTGTAGAAAATTGAGCCTTCATATCACCCGCGAAAACTGTCTTTGCCGCATCTGGTTGCGTAAGTAGCGGTCAAAACACATACAAATATTACGGATCAACAATCGCCCTTTGGGAGATACCTGAATGTGCGATTCTGTCACTTCAACTAAGCCATCTTCCGCCAATGGTGCCAGCAATTGCAGGTCTTCGGCAAAGTAATCAGGGAAATTCAGCCCATGGCACTGTTCAATCTCCGCAAAATTCAACCGGAAGTTACAAATCAACGCCTTGATCACATCACGACGAATGCAATCATCCCGCGTCAGCACCAATCCCCGCCACAATGCATGACCTTGTGCCTCTACCGCTGCGTAGTAGGTTTTCAGGTCCTTCTGGTTCTGTGCATAGCTGTCGCCCAACATACTGATGGCGGAGACCCCCATGCCGAGTAAATCGCACTCTCCCTGCGTGGTATATCCCTGAAAATTACGGTGCAAGAGACCTTCCCGCTGGGCAACCGCCAATTCATCATCAGGGCGGGCAAAGTGATCCATGCCAATACATTGATAATCATTGTTTGTCAGGGTCGAAATCGTTTCCTGCAAAATATCCAGCTTCTGAGCTGCCGTGGGTAAGTCCTGCTCCTTGATTTTACGCTGCGCTGCAAACAAACTGGGCAAATGGGCATAGTTGAATACACTCAGGCGATCGGGTGACAACGCCAATACACGCTGCAATGTAAAAGCAAAGCTCTCTGGCGTCTGTTTCGGCAAACCATAAATCAAATCAATACTGGTGGATGTAAAACCGGTTTCACGGGCACGGTTGACCAGTGCAAAAATAAATGCCTCATCCTGTTCACGATTCACCAAACGCTGTACATCTTTATTGAAATCCTGCACGCCCATGCTCAGGCGGTTAAATCCTTCATGACGCAGGTGATCAATCACATCGAGTTCAATTTCACGCGGATCAATTTCAATGGAAAGTTCAGCCTCGGGCAGAAAATGAAAATGGCGACGCAACATCGACATCAACCGGCTGATTTGTGCTTTGTCCAGATACGTCGGCGTGCCTCCCCCCCAATGCATCTGGCTGACTTTCCGCCGGGAAAATAATTGGGCACGGGCCGCAATCTCTTTTTCCAGCACATCCAGATAGTCATCGGCTTTGTGTTTCTGCCGGGTGACCTGCTTATTGCAACCGCAGAAATAACACAGCTTATGGCAGAACGGGATATGAATATAGAGGGAAAGCGGGCGATGGGGATAGCGGGCCGCAGCCTGAGCAAAAGCAAGATCATTGTATTGCTGGTTAAACTCCAATGCTGTTGGGTATGAAGTATAACGAGGCCCTGAATAGTTGTATTTCTGGATCAAAGGCAGATCCCAAACAATGGCTTGCTCTGACATGCTTATTCCTTCCGCTGTTTTCGCCCATTCACGTCACGATAGCTGCCATAGTTTACCCAATAACCACAATAAATAACACACTAAAACCAGGGTTATTAATGTTGTGGTTATCAGAATAAACCCGCCTTTTATGATCACAATCAATGCAGAAATTACTTCCCTTTCAACAACTGCATGATGTCTTCCTGTTTTTCCTCTTCGCTGTCATCTTCTTCCAGATTGATGCCCAACTCTTCCATTAGAGTATCAACACGGTCGAGCATGTTATCGACATAGGCATTGTCTTCCTGAGACAGTTTTTCACCCTGCTCAAGACGTGCCAGCAGGTCATCCAGACGCTCATCACTTTCCAGCATTTTCAGCTCGTCCTGTGGTGACAGACGAGGCTGTTGTTCCTCCACAACGGGTTTATCTGCGGGTTTCACTGCGGATGTTTTTTTACCTACCGCCAGGGAGCCGACAACCAGAGGAACGGGAACCTTACTGCCGATACGCGGATCTTTTTCCTGCTTGTCGGCTGAACGTTTCTTATTTCTGGCATCACCGTTACTGCGGCTACCCGTGGGATTACCCCGACGCTTTTTATCGCGTTTACGGTCGCGCCCTTCGGCATCCAATTCTGCGCGGCTTTTTCTTTTTTGTTTGCCAGCGGAAGGTTTCGCTGGTGATTTTTTCTTTAACGGGCTCATAGCTTGTGACTCAACTCGCTTTTATCAAGATATTTTCGGCGGAATCTAACAGAAACTTCCTTTAACATCCAATGTCATTCACTTATCGTTTAAAGTTCAGCTAATATTCTAGGAATATTTAACTCAAATATGGTGATCATTAACTACCATGCGCTTTTTTGATGCTCCTTCTTATCGTATGTCATTGTCTCTTTGGGTCATTGGTTATGCTGTTTTATGGGTAATTGCAAGCTACACTCTCGATCCCACCGTGCCTTATGATGCGGTAGAAGCCTTGAACTGGGGGATCAATGGGGAATGGGGTTCTCCCAAAAACCCTTGGCTGGTCGGTGCCATAATGCTACCTGCTCTTTGTATCAGCAATATTTCTCTGAGTTTTTATTGGTATTTCGTCCACTTTGTTGCCATTGCCATCGGTATGCTGGGGGTCTGGCAGCTCGCTTTCCGGTTAACGGGCAAAATTGCACTGGCATGGCTTGCCATGTTAACGCTGAACCTGTCAGGCATCATCAATTTCGATATCATTCCTTATAATGATAATTACCTTTTGGTCATGCTCTGGCCGTGGTCTCTGCTGTTTTTTCTGCGCGCCATCGACGATCATCCCAAATGGTGGCTGGCATTTGCCCTCGCCACCGGGCTGGCAACGATGGGAAAATATTCTTCGCTTGCTATCGTCGGTTCTGTCTTTTTGCTCTCACTGTTCACAGCCAAAGTCCGTCGCAGCTATCGGGAACCGCTGTTTTATCTCGCCCTTGTGATATGGTTCGCGCTGGTGTTACCGAACGTCTGGTGGCTGGTGCATAACGACTTCGCCGCATTTAAGTGGGTTGATTCCCAAATTCAGGCAGGGTTCAATCTGCATACCACTCGTGCGGTGCTTTCTGTGTTCTATCCATTGATTATTGTCAGTGTAATTATTTACCTGTTGGGTGGACGGATTGGTTGGCCTAAGCAGCCATCCAACGCGCTGGTCAATATCGTTGTCCTACTGCCTTTGCTGATTATTTATGGCTGGTTCTCTTTCAATCAGGGCGGACGCATGACTGAGTGGGTACAGCCTTTTATGACCGTAGCCCCCGCCCTGTTGGTGGGTTCAATCACGGTCTATCCCCGCAAATCCCTGCAAGGAACCTTACGGGGATTGGCTGTGTTTGGTGTTTTGGTTTTGATCGGCTATATCAGTGTGATGGTGGCGAATGTCCGTGATGCCGGGCAAAAATTTGTGGGTATAAAAACGTTTACCCGCCAACTTGATCAACGCTGGAACGAACTGTACCCCACACCGTTACGTTATGTTGGCGGGGAATATCTGCATGAATGGCTGACGTTTTACAGTCACTATCTCCCAGAAACGATACGGCCTTGGGAATTAAATAATGGCACCCCGCCCAATATCTATAACCGCCATATTAAAGAAAACAATATTGCAAAATATGGTGCATTACTGGTGGGAGAAAGAGGCAAAAGCTGCGAGGAGGAAAACTTCCGCCACACGCTTCAGAAATGGCCGACATTGACGATTAGCCATACAGAAGAATTCTCTTTTCAGGCTCAACCCAGTGCTGAACCACAAACGGTCTGCATTGGTTTCGTGGCACCTGAAACTATCGAATAAATGTCTAGTCCTGATATACGTTGACACTTATTTTACTCATCACCGCCTGATGATGTACGTCATCGGGCGTTTGATATTTTAGGGCTAAGTGGGGTCGGTA
>NZ_MUBK01000045.1 GCF_002127545.1 Xenorhabdus beddingii | reverse complement strand
TGATATCAGAGCGGGTTTCTTTCACAACGGATAAATGTTCAATGAGAGTCATAGGTGAGTCATGAAGAGGAAAATAAAGCTGATTAGATCATGTCATTCGCTTTCATTCAAGAGACTTTAAAAAAGTATGCTCGCGTCCTGGAGTGAGGGGGAGTCAGGGAGCTTAAGGCGTTTCAGTGCCTCACGGTAAGCATCTGGTGATCTTACCTTGTCCTTTCCCTCAGGCACGCTACAGCTTTCTTAATCTTTTACTTTGGAGACTGAATTATGCGCCGCTGATACGGCGCAAGTCATTAATTGTTTCTGGTCAAATCACGAATACTCTCTGTCGGTCCGGTTTTCATGACAGCCTGCATATTTTTCTTCATGCTTGCTTCATTGGCATAAGGTTCACTGACACCAATAATCTGATGATTGCGGGCTTTCAGGACAAAATAAGTCTTACCGGATTTATTTTTCCTCACTTCATGGCGGGTCTTATCGGGAGAATTGACCTGCACAGAGCGAATGCCTTTATTTGCAGCCGCTTTGGTGGTATACATTTCACTGTTCAAAATGACATCACCATTTGCGGCGACCAGATTGAAATAAAATTGTCCGTTCTTTGCTTTCTTAAGATCATAATGCCCAGTAGCCATAAGGAATTCTCCTGATTGGGTAATTATCAGCTTAAGTTTAGTCTGGATTTTGTACAGTAAAACTGTTTGGTAAAAAATTTATCACTTAATGAATATCTATTATGGCAGGGGGGAGTACTCGTTTTTGCAGAGTATCAGCGAGTTAATAAGCCTTGGAGACCCCATACCCAGGAAACCCTAGTATGAATAAGAGACAAGCAACGCCAACCTCTTGTGGAGCATGTGTTTTATTGTGTGCAGCTCTGGAACTGGGAAAAGATAAAATGCCAAGATTGGATGGCATGAGTATGAGGGAATATTCCGGTACTCATACAGAAATCCAGTTAGACAATTCAGACAAGAGTGAATTATTACTCTATGAAATCACATCAAGCGCTTCCCCGGGTTCACCCGTTCAAAGTTCATCAATACAGGCAGGCTATTCGTTGCCACATAATCTTATTGTTGCCGCCAGGCTTTTAGAATTGACTGTGACGGTCTATCTCAAGCCAGGCATGGTGTATTCTCTATTGTCATGTTATCACTCTGATATAGTGAACAAATTAGCGGGTTCGGGAGTGGAGATTGAGAGAGCAGCGCCGCCGTTATTGCTTGGAAACCAAAGAGCACTCGAAGTTTTAGGTGTGGTCCAAGGGGGGGTATTCTTTCATTATGTTATGAGGCGACCTAACGGAACCTATATGGACCCAGGTTCTGGAATTAATTATCCAAATTTCGACCAGATGAATGCATCGTGGAAAAATTATATCGCCTCTGGCTTCATCATCGTGCTACAGGGATAAAGAACCCATGGCACAGGAAATAGGGAGATTGTCATATTAAACGACAGATTTCTGCTTCCCAACGATAACCCAGACCATAAATTGAGCGAATAAAAGACTTATTTTCATCCAACTGTTCTAGTTTTTTGCGTAAATTCTTGATATGACTATCAATGGTTCGGTCATTCACGATACGGTGGTCATTATACAGATTATTCAGTAACTGATCGCGGGAAAAAACCCGCCCCGGCTGGCTGGACATAATCTTAAGCAGACGAAATTCAACGGGTGTCAGTTCAAGCACCCGTTCAAGATAACGCGCCTGAAAGTGATTTTCATCTATGGAGAGGGCGCCTTGTTCGCTGACGATATCGTGTGGGCGATAACAACGGCGCAGGATGGTTTTCACTCTGGCGACCATTTCCCGTAGGCTATAAGGTTTGCAGATATAATCATCAGCCCCGATTTCCAACCCCAGAAGCCGGTCAATTTCTTCTGTTTTTGCCGTCATGATCACAATCGGGATATCAGAAAACTTACGAATTTCCCGGCAGACTGACAACCCGTCAAGACCGGGTAACATCAGATCGAGCAAGATAATATGAGGTTGATGTTTCTGAACATGCTCAATAACTTCATCACCGCGTTTCAGCCATTCAGTTTGATAATCTGCAGATTGTAAATAATCAACCAACAGGCGTCCCAATTTGGGTTCATCTTCAACGATAAGAACGGTATATTGCGTAGAATGTATACTCATTGTGTGTCAGGTTATTGTGTTTCAGGTGACAGTATCTTAGGTGACTGTGTTTCAACTTATTGCGTTTCAACTTACGGTCTTTCATGTTCAGAAAATTTAATCAACGGTAATTCTACGCGAATTCTTATACCACCTAAAGATGATCTTTGCGCCTGAATGGTTCCATCATGCGCTTCGACGATATTATAACAGATGGCCAGCCCAAGCCCTGAGCCACCGCTTGCCCGATTACGGGAAGATTCACATCGATAAAAACGCTCAAAAACATGCTGGCATTGCTCGGCAGTCAGTCCGGGAGCACTATCTTGCAAGTCCAAGATCCATTTCTGTTGATCCGAGTATGCCTGAATAATCACTTTTCCATGCTCATTGGTATAACGCAGGCTATTTTCCAGCAAGTTTTGGAATAGCTGTGTCAATCGATCGGGATCGGCAAACAGAGTGTCATTTTCTTTCAGATTCAATGCCAATGTCATGTTCTTATCTGCGAAGCGACCTTGATAACCGGCTACCGAGATTTGCAGTAATTCACTGACATTAACGGGTTCTTTTCGATAAGTCAGAGAACCCCGATCGGAAAGTGACAATAAATGCAGGTCGTTGACCAACTTTGTCAGGGTAGTGACTTCCGTGAGAAGGGAATGGATCGTTTCCTGCGTTGGGTGCCGTACCCCATCTTGCAAGGCTTCCAGTTCACCACGCAGCACAGAAAGTGGGGTGCGTAACTCATGAGAAATATCGGCCATATAATCACGGCGCATCTGCTCGTTTTTGTCCAGTGTACAGGCGAGTTGATTAAAATCTGCCGCCAATTGACCGATTTCATCGCTGCTGGATGGTGTGACACGAACGCTGAAATCACCGGCAGCCAGTTTATGCGTTCCTTCTACCAGACGCTTGACCGGTCTTAAAAGGCCACGGGAAAGCAGAAAAGTGGCAATCAGTGCCAATAGGGCTGAGAAACCGGCAATGATCCAACTGGTGAACTGTTGCTGGTGGGCGAAACTAATATCAGCCTGACGCGTAATTTTATCTGACGTGCTGACAATGACCCATCCGACCACATTATTTTGATAAGTGACGGGTTCACGGTAACTTTCTGTGGGAATCTCACCGGAATATCCCACCAAACGATTCATCTGTGTGTCTACAACCCAGAATTGGGAACGCCAGCCATGGGATGTCTTTTTTTTATAGATATCGCTATTTTGCTCAATGGTACGGATGATTTGAAAAATCATCCGATCGTTTTGGGTCAAGAAGCTCCAATTGCCGTACTGCTGGTACTGTTCCGCCAATGCTTCCGCCAGCATGCTTGCGCGCACCTGGCTATTTTGTTTGATATAGCCGATAAAACCGTGCTGGAAACTGAGGCGAACGCCCCAGTGCATCGTGACCAATACCAGCATGCAAGTGGCAAAAATCGCCAAAAACAGCTTACCGCTGATGCCGGTTTTAACCATAAATTTCATGATGGCTCCGATGCTTGAGGTTGTGCGGCACGACGCCGCAGCCATTTTTCGCGCAGTCGATCAAAAAACAGATACACAACAGGGGTGGTATAAAGTGTCAGCAACTGGCTCATCACCAAGCCGCCAACAATGGTGATACCCAGAGGAAAACGCAATTCAGCACCATCACCGTTGCTCAGTACCAAAGGCAGGGCACCGAACAAAGCAGACAGTGTTGTCATCATAATTGGCCGGAATCGCAATAAGCAGGCTTGAAAGATCGCCTCTTGCGCACTGATCTTACCGTTTCGTTGCGCCTCAAGGGCAAAATCCACCATGATAATGGCGTTTTTCTTGACAATCCCCACCAACAGCATAATGCCAATCATGGCAATCAGACTAAATGGCGTGTTGAACAATTCCAGCGCCAATAACGCCCCTATTCCCGCAGAAGGCAGGGTAGAGAGGATGGTCAGAGGATGAAGATAACTTTCATACAGGACTCCCAGAACCAGATACACGGTCACAATGGCCGCGAGGATCACAAACATCTGGGAGCGTTCACTCTCTTGAAAACTCTGGGCCGTACCGGCAAACGAACTGCGAACGGATGAAGGCACACCGAGTTCTGTCATGGTTCTTTCTATTATGCTGATGGCATCGGACAACGTATAGCCCGGAGCAATATCAAAAGCAATGGTCGAGGAGGCGAAAAGTCCTTCATGGTAAACATCCAGCGGCGCGCTGGCGGGATACCAGTGAGCAAAATAGGAAAGCGGAATGCGTTCCCCCCGGGCATTAATGACAAACATTTTCTCCAGGGCACTTGGGTCTTGGTTGTATTGCGGTGCGACTTCCATCACCACCTGATACTGATTTAACGGTTGGTAAATGGTGGAAATCTGCCGCTGTCCAAAGGCATTATGGAGTAAATTATTGGCATCGGAGACACTGATCCCCAAGCGAGCCATCACATCACGATCATAGGTAATCGCAATTTCGGCCCCTTTATCGTCTTCGTCTGAGTCGGCATTGACATCCACCAATTGAGGCTGTTTTTCCAATGCTTTTTTGATAATGGGACTCCATTTACGCAGCTCACCAGAATCGTCGGACAGTAAACTAAACTGATAAGTGGATTTAGAGCTACGACTCCCGAACCTGAGATCCTGAACAGGAACCAAATATAGGCGCGCCCCGGCTTCATGGGTGAGCTTGCCCCTTAAACGGGTTATCACCTGCTGGACGCTCTCAGAACGTTCTTGCCGTGGTTTCAGGGAAATAAACATGGTACCGGTGTTAATGCTACCGCCACCCGTCGATCCGACGACATTATCCACGGTAGGGTCTTCATCAATGGCCTGCATAAAGTATTTCATTTTTTCCCGCATAGCCTGAAACGAGATACTTTGGTCTGCAACCACAAAGCCCAGCATTTTTCCCGTATCCTGTTGGGGGAAAAAGGATTTCGGAATATGGATATAGAGCCAGATATTCAGGGCAATAATGCCGACTAATGCGAGCAGTACCCAGCGGGTATGCTTGAGTATCCATTGCAGTGAGCGACCATAACCTTGCTGAATTTTCAGCAATACCTTACCAAAGCCTCGCTTTTGTCTCTGTGCTCTTACCGGTGATGATTTGAGTAAATAGGCGCACATCATCGGGGTTAATGTCAGTGAAACTAACAGTGAAATCCCGATGGCGGTTGCCAGTGTGACAGCAAAATCCCGGAACAGTCTGCCGAGTAGCTCATCAATTAACACAAGCGGAATAAACACCGCAATCAGTGACAGACTCATGGCAAGTACCGTGAAGCCAACTTCCCTGACCCCTTTCAGAGCCGCCTGCATTGGTTTCAGTCCGGCATCCAGATGACGGGAAATATTTTCCAGCACAACAATAGCATCATCGACCACAAATCCGGTGGCAATGGTCAATGCCATCAGCGAAAGGTTGTTCAAGCTGAAACCACACAAATACATCGCAGTAAAAGTGCCGATCAGTGATACCGGAACGGCAATGGCCGGAATCAATGTCGCCCGGCCTGAACGCAAAAACAGGAACACCACCAGAATCACCAACGCAATCGCAATGACAAGTGCCTGTTCCACTTCTTTCAGGGAAGCCTGAATCGCGGGTGAGCGATCCTGTGCGATTTTTAGCTGAATACTGGCAGGCAGGGACTCTTGCAGGATCGGGAGTTGAGCGCGAATGCGTTGAACGGTGGAGATGATATTCGCTCCGGCTTCACGGCGGATAATCAGCACAATCGCTGACTTATTGCCGGACATCCCTGCTGCCCGAATATCTTCGACAGAATCGTGAATATTGGCCACATCCTGCAAACGAACAGGCGCACCATTATTGTAACGTACAATAACCGAACGATAGCGGTCTGCTGTTTTCAGTTCATCATTGGTGTGCAGTTGCCAGCGCTGTTGATCAGAATCAACATACCCCGTAGGAAGTAGAACATTGGCGTCACTGATCGCACTCCTGACCTCGTTGAGGGAAACACCTTGATGAAAGAGGGCATTGGGGTTCAATTCAACCCGTATTGCCGGTAATGAACTCCCGCCAACACTGACTTTACTGACACCTTCTACCTGAGAAAGTTTTTGCGCCAGTCTGGTGGAAGCAAGATCATACAGTTGCCCTTCACTGTAATTGTCTGAAGTGAGGGTTAAAACCATGATCGGGGCGTTGGATAAATTGGCTTTATAATACCGCGGTTGGCTTGGCATACCGGAAGGCAGTAGGCTTTGGGCGGCATTGATGGCAGATTGGACATCCCGAGCGGCACCATTGATATCTCGGCTAAGATCGAATTCCAGATAGATGTAGGAGGAACCCAATGAGGTGGAGGAAGACATCTCTTTTACCCCTGCAATCCTGCCTAATGCGCGCTCCAGAGGCGTTGTCACGGAGGACGCCATCGTTTCTGGTGATGCACCAGGCATGGCGGCATGGACGGTGATGACAGGAAAATCAACTTGTGGCAGCGGCGACACCGGCAGCAGGGTAAAACTGAGCACACCACACAGCGTGATAGCTAAACTCAGCAAGGTGGTAGCCACTGGCCGCTGGATAAATAAGGCGAAAAATTTCACAGCGGCTCCTGATGATTAGCAGAGGCTTTATCAAGCCTGGTTTGATTATCTTGCTTATTTTTCCGGTAATTCCGGTAATAATGTGCCAACTTATCAAACAGTAAATAAATAACGGGCGTGGTGAACAAGGTGAGAACCTGGCTCACAATCAACCCTCCCACCATACTGACGCCCAATGGACGACGCAGCTCTGCACCGATGCCGGTACTGAGCATCAGGGGCAATGCACCCAACAGCGCAGCCATTGTCGTCATCAATATCGGTCTGAAACGTAACAGACAGGCTTGATAAATGGCTTCATAGGGGGACATCCCTTTTTCACGTTCTGCTGCCAGGGCAAAATCGATCATCATGATGGCATTTTTCTTCACAATGCCGATCAAGAGAATGATCCCGATAATGGCGATAATATCTAACTCATATCCGCCCATCATCAAAGCCAGTAATGCGCCAACCCCTGCGGTGGGCAAGGTTGATAAGATGGTGACCGGATGAATAAAACTTTCGTACAGTATGCCGAGCACGATATACATGGCGACAACCGCCGCCAAAATCAGCCACAGGGTGTTACTGAGCGCATCCTGAAACGCCAGGGTTGTTCCTTGAAATTGCGTGACAATATTTTTCGGCATCTGAATTGAGCGTTCTGTTTCCTTAACGGCATTGACCGCTTGTTCAAGGGAGGCCTCTTTCGCCACATTGAACGAAAAAGTGGCAGCGGGAAATTGTTGCAAGTGGTTGATAGATAAATATCCCAACCGTTGTTCGACGGTAGCAATGGCATTAAGCGGCACCATTTTTCCATCACTTCCGGTCAGATAAAGCGCATTGAGCGCGCCCAGACCGGGTGAACCCTGCGTATCTTGTTCAAGGATGATTCGATACTGATTCGACTGAGTATAAATGGTTGAAATCAAACGCTGGCCGAAAGCGTTGTATAGCGCATTATCCACGGCAGCCATGGAGATCCCAAATCGGCTGGCCATATCACGATTGACGTTAAGGTAAGCGACCAGTCCCTGATCTTGCCAATTGTGACCGATATCCACCAACTCCGGCCGCTGTTTCAGGGCATTTTGCAATTTGGGAACCCAGACACCAAGTTCATCAAGTGACGTTGCCTGCAATGTGAATTGGTATTGCGTGCGGGATACTTGGGTATCAATGGTCAAATCTTGTGTCGGTTGCAGGTACAACTTGACGTCGGGAACTCCGGCAATGCGTGTTTGCAGGCGTGGAATAACGTCGTCAATCCGGTCGTCACGCTGACTGAGCGGTTTCAACGTAATTTGCAGGCGGGCATTATTCAACGTTGGATTGTTACCATCAACGCCGATAAAGGTCGTGACATTATCCACGGCAGGATCTTGCAGTAACAGCGTGGTCACTTGCCGCTGTTTGTCCGCCATCGCATTGAATGAAATGGATTGTGGCGCTTCCAGTGTCCCCTGAATCAACCCGTTGTCCTGCTGGGGGAAAAACCCCTTGGGGATCATAATATAGAGAAGGGCAGTCAGGGCTAACGTACCGAATGCAACACCAAGTGTCAGCAAGGGATGATTCAATACCCGTTTCAGAAAAATCGCATAGATTGCAATCATGCGTTCAAAGAAACGTTCGCAGGCGTGTTCAAAGCGATTGTGTTTAATATCGGCTTCGGATTTCAACATCCTTGCGCACATCATTGGCGTTAGCGTCAATGACACAACCGCAGAAATCAAAATGGCGACAGCAAGCGTAATGGCAAATTCCCGGAACAGGCGACCGACAATATCGCCCATAAACAGCAAAGGGATTAATACCGCAATTAATGAAAAAGTCAGAGAAATAATGGTGAAGCCAATTTCTCCCGCCCCTTTTAATGCCGCCGCCAGCGGTTTTTCTCCCCGCTCAATATAACGGGAAATATTCTCGATAACGACAATGGCATCATCGACTACAAAGCCGGTTGCAATGGTTAATGCCATTAAGGTGAGATTATTGACGGAAAAGCCGCAAAAATGCATCACAGCAAACGTTCCCACCAACGACAGCGGAACCGCAATACTTGGGATCAAGGTTGCGGTCGTATTGCGCAGGAACAGGTAAATCACCATGACAACCAGTGCAATAGCCAGCAACAGTTCAAATTGAACATCTTCGACTGAATGACGGATCGTCACCGTGCGATCGGTCAGGACTTCCACATTGACCGATTTAGGCAGGCTGCTGATCAATTCTGGCAGCATGACACGGATATTATCTGTCGTCTCAATGACATTCGCACCGGGCTGGCGTTGAACGTTAATGACAATCGCGGGCTTTTCATTGACCCATGCGCCGAGTTTGTCATTTTCTGCACCTTGCTCAATGCTAGCAACATCACGCAGACGAATCGGGGCATCATTTTTATAGGCGACGATTAAATTGCGGTAATCGTCGATAGATCTCATCTGGTCATTGGAGGAAATCGTGATTGACCGTGTTGGCCCGTCAAAGCTGCCTTTTGCCGAATTGACATTGGCTTTCATGATCGCAGAACGAATGACCTCACTGTCCACGCCTTGTGCAGCCATGGCCTGCGCATTCAATTTCACACGCACGGCCGGGCGTTGCCCACCCGCCAGTGTCACCAAACCCACACCACTGACTTGGGAGATACGCTGAGCCACACGGGTTTCCACCATATCCTGTACCTGCGTCATGGGCAGGGCATCAGAGGTTACGCCCAGTGTCAGGATAGGGGGATCGGCCGGATTGACCTTGCTATAAATCGGGGGATAGGGCAGATCATCCGGCAATAGATTGCTGGCTGAATTAATGGCGGCCTGTACATCCTGCTCTGCGACATCCAAGGGCAATGAAAGCTGGAATACCAGCGTGATCACCGAAGCGCCCCCGGAACTTCGGGAAGACATCTGCTTCAAGCCGGACATTTGCCCAAACTGGCGTTCCAGCGGCGCTGTGACAGCGGATGTCATGACATCCGGATTGGCACCGGGGTAGAGCGTAACAACTTGAATGGTCGGATAATCCACTTGTGGCAACGCAGAAACGGGCAGCATCCGATAGCCGATCAGTCCAGCCAACAATATCGCCACCATAAACAGTGTCGTGGCAACCGGACGCAGGATAAACAGGCGGGAGGGGCCCCCGCCTGTCATTGGAGAATCAGGTTGCATCAGGAATGCTCCACTTTACCGTTTGATTGTGCTGGATTATTTTTATTGGCATCCAGTGACTCAGTGGTCAAAGATTTGACAATTTCGACTTTGGCGCCTTCCGTCAGCGGGTCAATGCCATCGGTGACCACTCGTTCACCGGCTGATAAGCCGCTGTTAATCACCACGCGTTGATCATATTGCAGACCCGCAGTGACCTTATGTTTACTGACCTGATTTTCTTTATCGACTTTCCAGACGAAATGCCCCGAATTTCCCATTTGTAACCCTGCGGCGGGGATCACCACGACATTTTCCAGCATATCGACTTTTATCTGGATATTGACAAACTGATTAGGAAATAGACCGTTGTCCTGATTATTGAACTGCGCTTTCATTTTGATGGTGCCAGTGGTGACATCAATTTGGTTATCCATACTGAGCAGCTTTCCTTGTGCCAATTGTTGCTGATTATTGCGATCCCACGCGCTGACGGGCACATTTTCGTGATTTTTCTGCGCCTGCAACACGGAGCCGATATCATTTTCAGGCAGAGAAAACAGGACATCAATGGGATCGATTTGTGTGATGACAACAATCGGCGTGCCTCCTGAGCCAGAGATGTAATTACCCACATCAATGCGTTTTAAACCGACACGACCGGAAATAGGCGCGGTAATGCGGCTGTAGTTCAATTGCAGTTTGGCTTCGTCGATATCTGATTGACCCGCTTTCAGGCTGGCTTCACTTTGACGCACTAAAGCGGTCTGTTTATCCAGCTCTTGCTGAGAGATAAGTTGACTTTTTGCCAATTGCTGGAAGCGCAGCAAATCCTGTTTGGCATTGGCCAATGTTGCCTGATCTTTGGCATATTGTCCTTGTGCCCTTGCCAGCTTAACCTGATAGGGGCGGGGATCGATTTCCGCCAGCAAATCCCCTTTTTTGACGTATTGCCCTTCATGAAAATGCAGATTAATGAGCTGACCTTGCACCTGACTGGTGACCGTCACGGTATTGGCCGCCTGAACTGTTCCCAATCCGCGTAAATAATGGGGGACAGATTTTGTTTCAGCCGTTGCTACTTGTACGGGTGAGCGAGCTGAGGGGAATTTATTTTGTTCCGGATTTTGGGTCTGATTTGATGTTGAAAGTGCGTTGAAATATTTCCACGCAAAGAAAACCGCCGCGACGATCACGGCGATAGCTGCGGCGAGTCGGAAAAAATAGGAACGGCTTTTATTATTCATTTGCTCGACATTCTCTCAGTATTATAGCGCTAATCAGTCATACAGCATCTCATGCAAATATAGATGCAAAACATATTATTAGTGTAACCAGTGAGAATGAGTCAATAATGAAGAAAATATGGAGGTTATGTCAAAAAGATAATGTTTTGATAGTGATTTTTCAGAGAATTTGTGAATGGGAACCCAATGCGGGCTGGGAAAGTCCTCTTGTGGTTAATGACAAAACACTAAGGGGATAGGTGATGATGAGGCATCAATTGACATAATATGCACCATATTCGCGACATTGCTTGGGATCTTTAACATAAAGTTTCGATACACCATGTGTACCGCCAGTCGGTATACCGGAACATGTCATGTAACCTTTTTCATCAAGAGTATTGGTGTAGTACCGCTGAGTTAACATATTAAGTGCAACAGGCGGAATATTAAAAGGCGTGAGTCAACTGTGATACATTTCACGGCTCTCACACCCGAAATCATGGCCTGATA
>NZ_MUBK01000044.1 GCF_002127545.1 Xenorhabdus beddingii | reverse complement strand
GGCACAGATCGCCACCCGATCATCCGGCTGCACGCCCAGCGCAATCAAATGATGGGCCAGCCGGTTGGCGCGTTGGTTCAATTCACCATAGCTCAGGGTGTGATCTTGGTAGACCACGGCGGTGGCATTGGGGCGTTGTGCCGCCTGAGCCTCAACGAATGAATGGATAAGGGCATCTTGTGGGAAATCCGCTTGAGTGGCGTTGAAGTCCACTAACAGTTGCTGTCGCGCTTTTTCCGGTAAGATGGGCACATCCAGAATGAATTGTTGAGGGTTATGGACTAAGGCATCGACCAGACCCCTGATGGCGGTGTCCAGATACGTGGTGACCTGATCCGGCACGATGCCGGTGACGGTCAGGGCAGTCAGCCGGAAGCCGTCGCCTAAATCATCCACAGAAAGGGTGATAGGATAGTTGGTTCGTTCCTCTGCGGCTAAAACACGGATGCCCGCCCACGTTGTGTCAATCGCCTCAGGTTTTCCGGCCTGACTGTGGCGGTAATTGAGCAGGGCACTGAATAGCGGCACGGGCTGCGCCACGCCGCTGCATCGTTGTGCCAGTGCCAGCGGTGCCTGCTCATGTTCCAGCAAGGTTGTCAGGTTTCGATAGGTATCCTGCACGACGTCCTGCACGCTGCGCCCATTCAGGGCGATCCGCATGGGCAGGGTATTGATGAACATCCCCAATATTTGATTGGCGCCCGCCACACCTTGCAGGCGACCCAACAGTACCGAGCCAAAGACCACATCGTCGCGGCCGCTGGTGTGTGCCAGCACCTGCGCCCAGGCCACATGGAACAGGACACCCGGACTGACTCCCAGACGGCGGGACTGAATCCGGATGGCTTTTGCCAGATCCGGTGCGAGTAACAGACTGGCTTTGGCAACAGATTCATGATCATCCGGCATCGCCCTTGGCATAGTCAGGACACCGAACGGCGCGGTGGGTTCGTCGATATCGGCCAGTTGCCCGCGGAAATAAGTTTCATGGACTGACGCCGGTACCGTCAGGTTTTGGGCGATAAAATTGCGATAGGGCAGCGTGGCGGGGAGTGCCTCAGCATTTCCGTGTAATATCTGGGCAATCTCCGCGAAGACAAATTCCAGTGTCATATGGTCACTGACCAGATGATGGAAACGCAGGGCCAGCAGCCACTCATCCTGTGCCGGGTCATGGGCAATATCCGCAGCAAACAACGGAGCCTGACTCAGATCAAGACGATGCCGGCGCGGATCGGTGTGGGCCAGTAACCGGGTCGGCACCTGATCCGTTGAGGTCGGGGTGAAGAGGTTGATATTCAGCGTTGCCTGACGCCAGACCACTTGAACCGGTCGGGTCAGATCTTGCCAGCAAGCCGCCGTGCGCAGGATATCGTGGCGGTCAATCACCTGCTGCAAGGCGCTCAGGAAAACCTCAAGACGTTCACGGGTGTCGAAAGCGAGCAGGGTTTGCAATAAATAAGCATCCCCCTGTGTCTGCAACAGATGATGGAACAGGATGCCTTCCTGCAAGGGAGCCAGCGGATAGATATCCTGTACATTGCTCACCCCACCGGAAGTATGGGTAATGACAGCATCAATCTCCGCCTGAGACAGAGAAACCAGCGGCAGCATATCCGGGGTGATGGTGGTGGTGCCATCAGGAATGCGGTTAGGTGGCACCACAAAAGCCTTGGCGTCACGCCGGATAACCTGTGCCATATCAGTGAGGATCGGAGCGGCGAACACACTGCGAACCTCGAGTTGCCAGCCAATGTCGCGCAGCTCCTCAATCAGACTGACGATCATCAGCGAATGACCACCGAGTTCAAAGAAATGGTCATGACGACTGACCTGCTCCAGCCCTAATAAATGTTGCCAGATCTGCGCCAGCGCGGTTTCGGCTTCACCCTGCGGGGATTGATAACGGCGTACCACCAGCGCGGACGTATCGGGTGCCGGAAGTGCCTGACGATCGAGTTTGCCGTTAGGGGTCAGGGGGAACTCATCAAGGGTGATAAAGGCACTGGGCAGCATATATTCAGCCAGGTGCCGGGCAAGTTGCTGACGCAGTTCAGCCGGCACCAGTTCAACCCCATCCAGAGGCTTCAGGTAGGCAATCAGGCGTTTCTGACCCAGCGGATCTTGAGAAGAACGCTCTTCACGGGCCAGAACCACCGCTTCACGCACACCGGGGCATTGTCTGAGGTGGTTTTCGATTTCACCCGGTTCAATGCGGAAGCCCCGCAGCTTAACCTGAAAATCATTGCGGCCAAGATACTCGACATTACCGTCCGGGAGCCAGCGGCCGAGGTCGCCGGTCTTGTACAGGCGCGCATCGGGTTCCGGAGAGAACGGATCAATCAGGAAACGTTCTGCGGTCAGTTCAGGATGATTCAGGTAACCCCGGGCAACGCCGGCACCGGCGATATGGATTTCCCCTGTCACGCCAAGGGGCGCGGGCTGACCATATTCATCCAGAATGTAGATCCGGGTATTGGCAATCGGGCAGCCAATGGGGATCGCGCGGGTCATATCGACGGGGGTGGTAATCGCATAAGTTGTGGCAAACGTGGTGGTTTCCGTCGGGCCATAGCCATTGATCAGGTGTAGCGGTTGTGATTCAGACAATTGCACCTGCTGTATTTTCTGCGGATTAAGGATATCGCCGCCGACCAGCAGGTAACGCAATTGACCCAACAGGGGCTTGAGGCTATCGAGGTACTCATTGAACAAGCCAGAGGTCAACCAGAGGGCGGTGACTTGACCCTTGATCAGGGAATCACAGAAACGCTCAGGATCGAGCAGTACGGGTTGTGAAACGATATGCAGGCGTGCGCCATTGAGCAGGGCAGACCACACTTCCCAGGTTGCGGCATCAAAGGAGACATTGGCACAATGGGCAATGCCATCATCCGGGCCGATATCGGCAAAACCGCTATTGATGATAAGACGCAGCACATTGCGGTGCTCGACCATTACGCCTTTGGGCTGACCGGTAGAACCTGAGGTGTAAATCACATAGGCCAGATGGCGTGACGTCAGTCCCTGTGTCCGGGCGTCCGGATTGTCGAATGTCTCAACCGCGTCCTCCTCAAGGAGATTGTCAAGTAAGACGGTCGGCAAGGAACTATTGAGCTTACCCAACCCTTCAGTTTGGGTCAGTAAGGCCACCGGTGCGGAGTCCTCCAGCATATAGGCCAGCCGATCGGCCGGATAAGTGGGATCGAGCGGGACATAAGCGCCACCGGCCTTGAGGATCGCCAGCAAGCCAATCACCATCTCCGGACTGCGCTCGCTACAGATGGCGACCCGATCATCCGGACGCACGCCCAGCGCCATCAAACGATGAGCCAAATGATTAGCCCGGCGGTTGAGTTCGCCATAACTTAATGAATGGCTTAATGAATGGTTTAATGAATAGCTTAATGACGGCTCTTCAAACACCACGGCCGTGGCATCGGGGTGATGTTTCGCCTGCTCTTCAAACCGTTGATGAATCAACGCATCCTGCGGGAAGTCAGCCTGAGTGGCGTTGAAGTCCACCAATAGCTGTTGCCGTTCTGACTCCGGCAACATCGGCAGCGTGGCAATGGCTTGCGTTTCATCTGTTGCCATCGCTGTCAGTACATTGGTCAAATAACCGACCATGCGCTCAACGGTTGTGGCGTCGAACAGGGCGGTCGCATAGGTCAGTTCACCGATCAAGCCGGCCTCGGTTTCAGCCAGTGACAAGGTTAAATCAAAATGGGCGCTATTGTAGGCTTGTTCAACGGGCGTGAACTGCAAATGGGGTAACGCCGGTTCTTGGGCGGGGGTGTTGTTTAACGCCAGCATCACTTGGAAAATCGGGCTGTAGCTGAGATTGCGTTCGGGCTGTAGTCTTTCCACCACCTGTTCAAAGGGCAGATCCTGATGGGCATAGGCGGCCAACGCCCGTTCCCGGATCTGGGTGAGCAGATCAGCAACACAGGGGGCATCGCTCAGCGAGACGCGCAGGGCCAGCGTGTTGACGAAGAAACCGATTAATCCCTCCAGTTCGTGATGGGGGCGGTTGGCGACCGGTGTCCCGATCACCAGATCATCCTGACCACTGAGCCGGGCAAGTACGATGCTCCAGGCACTCAGCAGGGTCATAAACAGGGTGGCATTATGGCGCTGCCCCAATCCCTTGAGTGAGGCCAATAAGCCGTTATCAAAATGAACCGGAACCCGGCCACCGACAAAAGTTTGTACCGCCGGACGCGGCCGGTCGGTCGGAAGTCCCAGTAAAGCCGGCGCATTCTCAAGTTGAGCACACCAAAAATCGCGTTGGGCAGTGAGAGAGGCTTCTTGCAGCCAGTCACGCTGCCAGACCGCATAATCGGCGTACTGAATGGGCAGTGGCGGTAAAGGATCTTCATGACCGTCGAGCGCCGCACGGTAGAGGGCGCTCAACTCATGCATCAGTACCCCGATGGACCAGCCATCAGAAATAATATGGTGCTGAGTGAGCAGTAAGACATGCTCTTGGTCTGCCCGTTGCAGCAGGTGACCACGGATCAGGGAGCCTTGGCTAAAGTCAAACGGGGTTTGTGCCTCCAGCGCCATCAGTTCAGCAATCGGGTCGGTGTGGGCTTCCGGCGCTCGCTGGCGCAGATCCTGATAAGACAGGACAAAGCCGATGTCAGCCGGATCAATGTGCTGGCAAGGCTGACCGGCAACCATGACAAAGCGGGTACGCAGGATTTCCTGTCTGGCGACCAGATGGTCAAGTGCGCGGGTCAAGGCATGGCGATTGAGCTGACCGGTGAGGCGCAATGCCACTGGGATATGATAGGCCAGACTGGCAGCCTGATCGAGCTGACTGAGGAACCATAGCCGTTGCTGGGCAAAGGACAAAGGTAACGGCTGACTTCGGTCAGCCACCGGGATCGCTATTTGGCGGGTTGTTGCAGCCTCCGTCAGTGTTTGCGCTAATTCCATTAACAGCGGATGGTTAAAGAGTTGCTGTAGTGACAGCTCCCTTGCCAGATCTTGGCGTACATGCGTCACGAGCTGGATAGCCAGCAGGGAATGGCCGCCCAGTTCAAAGAAGTGATCGTGGCGACCCACCTGCTGCAACCCCAGTAATTGTTGCCAAATCTGAGCCAACGCGATTTCCATCTCACCGACCGGCGCGGCATAGCCGCGAACGACGACCGCCGATAAATCCGGAGCAGGCAGGGCCTGACGGTCAAGTTTGCCGTTCGGGGTCAGCGGGAAAGCCTCAAGCGTGACAAAAGCACTTGGCAGCATAAAGTCGGCAAGATGTTGTGCGAGTTGCCGGCGCAGTTCAGCCGGAATCAATTCAACGCCAGCCTGCGGTTGCAGATACGCCACCAGACGTTTCTGACCCGCCGTGTTTGTCTCATCTTCACGGGCCAATACTACGGCTTCGCGCACACCGTGACATTGCCTCAATCTTGCCTCGATTTCGCCCGGTTCGATGCGGAAGCCACGCAGTTTGACCTGAAAATCATTGCGCCCAAGGTATTCAATATTGCCGTCGGGCAGCCAACGACCGAGGTCGCCGGTTTTGTACATCCGCGCATCCGGCTCCGGGGAGAACGGATCGGTGAGGAAACGTTCTGCGGTCAGTTCGGGGCGATTCAGGTAACCCCGGGCAACGCCGGCACCGGCAATGTAAATTTCGCCGATCACTCCGAGGGGAACCGGTTGACCGCACGGATCGAGAATATAGATCCGGGTATTGGCAATCGGACTACCGATGGGAATAGTGCGGGTCATATCAATGGGGGCGGCAATCGCATAAGTTGCGGCAAACGTGGTGGTTTCCGTCGGGCCATAGCCATTGATCAGGTGTGCGGGTTGTGATTCAGACAATTGCACCTGCTGAATTTTCTGCGGGTCAAGGACATCACCGCCGACCAGCAAGTAGCGCAATTGCCCCAACAGAGGCTTGAGGTGATCGAGATATTCATTGAACAAGCCAGAGGTTAACCAGAGGGCGGTGACCTGCCCCTTGATCAGGGAATCACAGAAACGCACAGGATCGAGCAGTACGGAGGGTGCAACGATATGCAGACGCCCGCCATTGAGCAGGGCAGACCAAATTTCCCACGTCGAGGCGTCAAAAGCGATATTGGCACAATGGGCAATGCCATCATCCGGGCCAATATCGGCAAAACCGCTATTGATGATAAGACGCAGCACATTGCGGTGTTCGACCATCACGCCTTTCGGCTGACCGGTAGAACCTGAGGTGTAAATCACATACGCCAGATGGCGTGATGTCAGGTTCAGTCTCGGTGTCTCCGGATTGTGGCTGGGTTGTGCCGCCAAGAGCGACTCCGGGGCATCAAGCAATACGATCGGTAGCGAGTCGATCGGTATCGCGTCGCCCAGTTTGCCAACGTGGGGGGACTGAGTCAGCAAAGCGACCGGTTCAGCATCTTCAAGCATATACGCCAACCGTTCAGCCGGATAGGTCGGGTCCAGCGGTACATAAGCCCCGCCGGCCTTGAGAATGGCGAGCAGGCCCACGATCAGCGCCGGACTGCGTTCAGCACAGATGACCACCCGATCGTCCGGGCGCACCCCCAGCGCGATTAAATGATGGGCCAAACGATTCGCCCGGCGGTTAAGTTCGCCATAACTTAATGAATGGTTTAATGAATGGTTTAACGAATGGTTTAATAAATAGCTTAATGACGGCTCTTCAAACACCACGGCCGTGGCATCGGGGTGATGTTTCGCCTGCTCTTCGAACCGTTGATGAATCAACGCATCCTGCGGGAAGTCGGCCTGAGTGGCGTTGAAGTTCACCAATAGTTGCTGCCGTTCTGACTCCGGCAGCATCGGCAGACGGGCAAGGAGTTGGGTGGCGTCCGTCGCCATGGCGGACAGTACCCGTTGTAAATAACCGACCATGCGCTCAATGGTTGCAGGATCGAACAAATCAGTGGCATATTCCAGACTCCCCGTCAGACCCGCGGTGGTTTCAGTCAGTGATAACGTCAAATCGAATTGGGTACTCCGGCGGACCTGTTCAACCAGAGAGAGTTGCAGGTCAGGCAACGTGAAGTCTTGGTTCGGGATGTGGTTTAAGACCAGCACCGCCTGAAAGATCGGGCTGTAGCTGAGGCTGCGCTCAGGTTGCAGGGCTTCAACCACTTGTTCGAAAGGCAGATCCTGATGGGCATAGGCGGCCAACGCCCGTTCCCGCACCTGAGCCAGTAAATCCGCGACACTGAGATCCTCATTGAAGCGGACCCGCAAGGCCAGGGTATTGACAAAGAAACCGATCAATCCCTCCAGTTCGCGGTGCGGGCGGTTGGCGACCGGCATACCGATAACAATATCATCCTGACCACTGAGTCGGGCAAGTACGCTACTCCAGCCCGCCAATACCGTCATAAACAGGGTGGTGTTATGGCGTTGTCCCAGCATTTTGAGGGCGCTCAGTAACGTCGCATCCAGATGGAAAGAGACCTGACTGCCGGCATACGTCTGTATTGCCGGGCGTGGCCGATCGGTCGGAAGCGACAATAAAGCCGGTGCCCCGTCAAGCTGGGTATGCCAGAAGTGACGTTGTAACGCCAGCGTATCTTCCGGCAGCCAGTGACGTTGCCAGACGGCATAGTCAGCATACTGAATGGGCAGTGGCGGTAAAGGATCTTCACACCCTTCAAGGGCGGCACGGTAGAACGTGGTCAGTTCGTGCATCAGGACACTGATGGAGCCGCCATCAGTAATAATGTGATGCTGAGTCAGCAGCAACAAGTGTCTGTCATCCGCCAGTTGCAACAGTTGACCCCGGATCAGCGGGCCTTGGCTGAAGTCGAACGGTGTCTGCGCATCGAAGGCGGCAAGTTCAGCAAGATGCTGAGTCTGTGCCTCAGGGGTCAGCGGGCGCAGGTCATGGCAGGACAGAGTAAAACCGGTGTCAGCAGGGTCAATATGTTGGCAGGGTTGGCCTTCGGCCAGCACAAAACGGGTGCGCAGGCTCTCATGACGGGCAACCAGACGATCAAGCGCACAGGTCAGCGCCTGACGGTCGAGTTGACCGCTCAGGCGCAGCGCGACGGGAATATGGTAGGCCAGACTGGCTGCCGGATCGAGCTGTCTCAGGAACCATAGCCGTTGTTGGGCGAAAGACAGCGGCAGTGGCTGGCTGCGGGTTGTGGCAGGAATGACCACTTGGGAGATGGAAGAGGTTCCCGTGAGTGTTTGTGCCATATCAGCCAGAAGCGGTTGCGCGAAAAGTTGTGACAGTGGCAGTTCCCGCGCCAGATTCTGGCGAATGCGTGCAACAAGCTGGATCGCCAGCAAAGAATGACCACCGAGTTCAAAGAAATGGTCATGGCGTCCAACCCGCTCCAGTCCCAGCACGTCCTGCCAGATTTGCGCCAGAATGGTTTCTATTTCGCCGACCGGCGCGGCATAGCCACGAGTGACAACGGCGGCCAGATCGGGTATCGGCAGTGCCTTGCGGTCGAGTTTACCGTTGGGGGTTAATGGAAAGGCGTCAAGCATGACAAAAGCACTGGGCAGCATATAGTCGGCGAGGTGCTTTGTGAGCTGCTGGCGCAGTTCCGCCGGCACCAGTTTTGCCTGTGGTTCGGGAAGCAGGTAGGCAATCAGGCGCTTGTGATCCGCCGAATTTTCACCGGAAGGGTCTTCGTGAACCAATACGACCGCTTCACTCACCCCGTGGCATTGCATCAGTCTCGCCTCGATTTCACCCGGTTCAACCCGGAAGCCGCGCAGCTTGACCTGAAAATCATTGCGGCCAAGGTATTCGAGATTGCCGTCGGGCAGCCAGCGCGCCAGATCGCCGGTTTTGTACAGGCGGGCATCAGGATCAGGGCTGAATGGGTCGGCAATAAAACGCTCTGCGGTCAATTCAGGTAAATTCAGGTAACCGCGAGCCACGCCGAGACCACTGATATGAATTTCACCGATGACACCCATCGGAACCGGCTGATGGTGTCGGTCAAGCAAGTAGATTCGGGTATTGGCGATCGGGCGGCCAATCGTGATTTGAGATTGGGTCTGGGAGAGCGAGTTGTCCGGCTCCGCCAACAGATTGGGGGATGCGGTTGACCAGATGGTGGTTTCGGTCGGTCCGTACAGGTTCCATAAGCCACTGACTTTGTTCCTTAAACGGCGGGCCAGTTCGGACGGTAACGCTTCTCCGCCGCTTAATGCCTTGATGTCGGCGCCGCTCCAGCCGGAATCGAGCAACATTCGCCAGGAAGTGGGGGTCGCCTGAACTATTTTGATGTTATGTAACGAGATCAATTTGACCAATTGCTGCGGATCTTTGGCGGCCAGTGAAGGAGCCAGAACCATGCGGCCACCGCTGAACAGGGGCAAATAGAATTCCAGCCCGGCGATATCAAAGCCAATGGTTGTGGAAGCAAGCAGGGTGTCATCGGCATCCGTTTGCAATATTTCCTGCATAGCCAGCAGCAGGTTCACCACACCCCGATGTTCCACCATAACCCCTTTGGGTAAGCCCGTCGAGCCGGAGGTGTAAAGCACATAGGCCAAATGGCGGGCGGTCAGTCCCAGCCGGTTGGCGTCTACATTATCAGCGGGCTGGCGGGAGATATCCGCCTGAACGTTGGGATTATCCAGAAACCAGATCGGGATTTCGGTGACAGGCTGTTTTTCTTGCAGACCTTTTGCCTGCAAAGCCTGATGGGTCAGCAGGAGCACCGGTTTACTGTCTGACAGGATGTATGCGAGCCGATCAGCCGGATAGTCGGGGTCGAGCGGCACATAAGCGGCACCGGCCTTTAAGATCCCCAACAGGCCAATGACCATATCCGGACCGCGCTCCATGCACAGGGCGATGCGGTCGTCAGGACGGGCACCCGATGCTATCAGATGATGGGCCAGACGATTGGCCCGTTGGTTCAATTCATCATAGGTGAGTGCCGTTTCTGCAAAGATAACGGCGGTGGCATCCGGTGTGCGTTGTACTTGCGCTTCGAACCGTTGATGAATCAGCGCATCCTGCGGAACATCGGTCTGGGTGGCGTTGAAGTCCGCCAATAACTGTTGCTGTTCCGGGGCCGGCAGAATGGATAACGTCTGAATCAACCGTTGTGGGTCATGGGCCAGTGCATCAACCAGACCATGGAGGGCGGTCACCAGATACGCGGTGATGCGTGCCGGATCAATGCGGGTTACGGTCTGGGCGTTGAGGCGGAAACCCACCCCCATATCATCCACCGCTAAGGTGATCGGATAATGGGTCCGCTCCTCCGCCAAGACGATCCGCATACCGGTCTGGAACCTATCCGCCAAGTCAGCCTCACTGAGTTGACTGTGACGGTAATTGAGCAAGGTACTGAACAGTGGCATCGGCTGTGGCACACCGCTGCAACGTTGCGCCAGCGCCAGCGGTGCCTGTTCGTGCTCCACCAGTGTGGTCAGACTGCGATAGGCGGCCTGTACCACCTCCAGCACACTCTGATCGGCAAGGGAGATCCGTATCGGCAGGGTATTGATAAACATCCCCATCGTTCGGGACGTTCCCGCACCGCCCTGCAATCGTCCCAACAGCACCGAACCAAAGACCACATTATCGCCGCCGCTGGTTTGTGCCAGCACCTGCGCCCAGGCGACATGGAACAGGACGCCGGGGCTGACTCCCAGACGGCGCGCCTGAGTGCGGATATGCTGTGCCAGAGCGGGATCGAGCGGGAGACGGCTTTCAACAATAGGCTCGTTGTCATCCTGCAGGGCAAGAAGACCAAAGGGCGCCGTCGGTGTATCAATATCGGCAAGTTGGTCACGGAAATAGGCTTCGTGCACGTCTGCCGGCGCATTCAACGTCCGGGCGATAAAATTGCGGTAGGGCAGTGCTTCGATCGGTTTCTTTTGTATTTGAATATCTTGTGTTTCAACATTTTGTATTTCAACATCTTGTATTTCAACATCTTGTATTTGGGCAATTTCGGTAAAAATCAGCTCCAAAGTGATATGGTCGCAGACCAGATGGTGGAAGCGCAGAACCAGCAGCCATTCATCCTGAACCGGATCGTGGGCGATATCCGTCGCAAACAGCGGGGCACGGTTCAGATCGAGCCGGTTTTTACGTGGGTCAGTATGGGCCAGCAGTTGGGACGGGATATTTTCTGTCGTGTCAGGGACGAAAACATTGACACTCAGCGGTGCCTGACGCCAGACCACCTGAACCGGTTGTACCAGCCCCTGCCAGCAGGCGGCGGTACGCAGGATATCGTGGCGGTCGATGACGTGTTGCAGGCCGGACAGGAACGTATCCAGATGCTCACGGGTGTTGAAAGCCAGCAGGCACTGTAACAGATAGGTATCCCCTTGTGTCTGCCGCAAGTGATGGAACAAGATCCCTTCCTGTAGGGGAGCCAAGGGATAGATATCCTGTACATTGGCGGCCCCGCCGGCGGTTGCCCCAACGATGGCATCAATTTCGCTCTGGGACAGCGCAACCAAAGGCAGCATATCGGGGGTGATGGCCGTGCAGCCGGCGGGAATGCGGTTAGGCGGTACGATAAAGGTACTGATATCTCCCTGAATGGCCTGCGCCATCTCGCTCAGGACAGGGGTAGAAAAGACACTGCGAACCTCCAGTTGCCAGCCAAGGTGGTAGAGTCGTTCAATCAGGCTGACAATCATCAGCGAATGGCCGCCGAGTTCAAAGAAGTGATCATGGCGACCGACCCGATCCAGTCCCAGCAAATCTTGCCAAATCCGGGCG
>NZ_MUBK01000043.1 GCF_002127545.1 Xenorhabdus beddingii | reverse complement strand
CCATGCGTCTGCGATCCCAGCATCCACCGGAGCACTTGCTGCATGTCTATGGCCCGACGGAAACCACCACGTTTGCCACGGCCTATGAAATCCCCGTGAAGGAAGATGAATGCGTTATTCCCATTGGTCACCCGATCGCCAATACCCGGATCTATATTCTTGACGCTGAGGGTCAGCCGGTTCCCCTTGGTGTGATCGGTGAAATTCATATTGCCGGTGCGGGGGTGGCGCGGGGTTACCTGAACCACCCTGAACTGACGGCGCAGCGTTTCCTTACCGATCCGTTCTCACCGGAGCCGGATGCGCGGATGTACAAAACCGGCGACCTCGGCCGCTGGCTGCCCGACGGCAATATTGAATACCTTGGCCGCAATGATTTTCAGGTCAAACTGCGCGGCTTCCGCATCGAGCTGGGCGAAATTGAGTCCCGGTTAATGCAGTGCCACGGGGTACGCGAAGCGGTGGTCATCGCCCGTGAAGATGTTTCTGATGAAAGCCTGTCTGATAAAAACTTTTCTTATAAAAACAAGGTAAGTCAGAAACGCCTGATCGCCTATCTGCGGCCACAGGAGGGCGTTGAACTGGTGCCGGCGGAATTGCGTCAGCAACTGGCACAGCACCTTGCCGACTATATGCTGCCCGGTGCCTTTATTACGCTGGCGTCTTTCCCGCTGACACCTAACGGTAAAATTGATCGTCAGGCCCTGCCTGCCCCCGATTTATCGGCTATCGTGGTACGCAGCGACGAATCTCCCATCGGTGAGGCTGAAATCGCGCTGGCTCAGATCTGGCAAAATCTTTTGGGGCTGGAACAGGTCGGCCGTGATGACCATTTCTTTGAACTCGGTGGTCATTCGTTGCTGATCGTCAGCCTGATTGAAAAACTACGGGGTATGGGTTGGCGACTTGACGTTCACCGTGTGTTCTCTACCCCGATCCTGCGTGGGATGGCACAGGCGATCGAACGGGATGCCGGCGCTTCTGTCGTACCACCTAACCGCATTCCCGATGGATGTACCACCCTCATTCCCGCTATGCTGCCGCTGGTTTCACTTTCCCAAACTGAAATTGACACTATCATCGACCACATTCCCGGCGGGGCGGGCAATGTGCAGGATATCTATCCGCTGGCTCCGTTGCAGGAAGGGATCCTGTTTCATTACCTGATGCAGACACAGGGAGATACTTACCTGTTACAAAGCCTGCTGGCTTTCGATACCCGTGAGCGTCTTGATATGTTTCTGGATGCCTTGCAGCAAGTCATCAACCGCCACGATATCCTACGCACCGCCGTCTACTGGCAGGGGTTGGAACAACCGGTTCAGGCCGTTTGGCGTCAGGCCCCGCTGGATATCAAAGTTTTTACCCCAGTCACTGAGGATGATATTCCCGCACAGTTACGGGCTGATACCGATCCGCGCCAGCATCGCATCAACCTGAACCGGGCACCCCTCTTTGCCGCTGATATTGCCCATGACCCGGCACAGGATGAATGGCTGCTGGCCTTGCGTTTCCATCATCTGGTCAGTGACCATATCACACTGGAACTGATTTTCGCTGAAATCGCCCTGATGTTGCAGGGTGAGGCACAATCACTGCCCAAGGCCCTGCCTTATCGCAACTTTATTGCCCAGACCCGAAGTGTGCCAACCGAGCAGCACGAGGCTTATTTCCGTGCCCGGCTGGCGGATATTGACGCCCCGACGGCCCCTTTCGGTGTGCTCTCAATGCCAGACAATAAAATACCGGACGAAGAGGAATCTATCGCCGAAGCCCATCTCGCTCTCCCGCCCGCGCTGGCAGAGTCCATCCGCACCCGGGCACGGCATTTGAAAGTGAGTCCGGGCGTGCTGTTCCATGTCGCGTGGGCACAAGTGCTGGCACAGACCAGCGGCCGCAGCGACGTCGTTTTTGGCTCCGTATTATTGGGGCGTCTGCAAGGGAGCGCAGGGGCCGATCAGGTGCTGGGGATGTTTATCAACACGCTGCCCGTGCGCATTTCTCTGGCGGATCACAGTGTACAGGCGGTAGTACAGGCCACTTTCCGCGATTTAATGACGCTGTTGGAACATGAACAGGCACCGTTGACACTGGCCCAGGGATGCAGTGGCGTCGCACAACCCCTGCCCCTGTTCAGTAGCCTGCTCAATTACCGTCATTCTCAAGTCAACGACGCCAATGCCGTTAATCCTATTTGGTCCGGCATGCGGGTTATCGCCACCAGGGAACGCACCCACTATCCCGTGACGCTCTCCGTCGATGATTTGGGCGTGGGTTTTCACCTGAGCGCCCAAACGGTAGCCAGTATCAATCCGGATCGGGTGACCCAGTATTTGTTGACCGCAATGACGGGTCTGGTCGAGGCTTTAATCCACAACCCGCAACAAGCGATTCTGGATGTGTCTATCCTGCCAGAGGCAGAACGGCAGCAATTGCTGGTCGATTTCAACGCCACGCAGGGGGATTTTCCACAGGATGCCCTTGTTCACTCGCTGTTCGAGATGCAGGTGGCGCGACAGCCTGATGCCACCGCCGTGGTGTTTGAAGATCAGACACTCAGCTATCACCAACTGAATCAACGCGCCAATCAACTGGCCCATTATTTGATCACGCAGGGCGTATGCCCGGATGATCGGGTGGCGATGTATGTCGAACGCAGTCTGGAAATGGTGATTGGCTTCCTTGCCATCCTCAAGGCGGGAGGGGCTTATGTCCCGCTTGATCCTGCCTACCCGACCGAGCGGTTGACCCATATGCTTGAGGATGCGGCGCCCATTGTCTTGCTGACCCAACAAGCGCTGGTCAACACCCTGCCCAGCCCGGTGCCTGCGGTGTTGCTTGATGCCCAGACACCGTCCCTGACGTCACAGCCAGTCCATAATCCGGACGCGCAGGCACTGGGGCTGACATCACGCCATCTGGCGTATGTGATCTATACCTCCGGCTCTACCGGAGTGCCAAAAGGGGTGATGGTTGAGCATCGCGGCCTGAGCAATCTGATCACGACCCAGCAGGATACTCTGGCGATCAAACCCAACAGCCGTGTCCTGCAATTTGCTTCAAACAGTTTCGATGCCTGTATCTGGGAATGCTGCATGGCACTTCTGGGAGGTGCCCGTCTCCATCTTGCCCCGCGCACGCAGCTTTTACCCGGCCCGGCTCTGTCGGGAATTCTGGAAACCCAGGCCATTACACACATGCTTCTGTCACCGACGGCGCTGGCCGCGCTGGATACGCTCCCCGCGACACTGGAAACCCTGATCGTGGGGGGCGAGGCTTGCCCGTCCTCACAGGTTAAACGCGGGTCAGCCGGGCGGCGGATGCTCAACGCTTATGGTCCCTCTGAGATTACGGTTTGTGCATCAATCTATCGGTGTGATAGCCGGGAACCCGGCGCGCCTCCCATTGGCCGCCCGATCACCAACACGCAAATTTATATTCTTGATCCTGACGGCCGGCCGGTTCCTCTTGGCGTCGCGGGTGAAATCTATATTGCCGGTGCCGGGGTTGCCCGTGGCTACCTGAACCGCCCTGAATTAACCGCCGAACGTTTCCTCCCCGATCCGTTTTCCTCAGACCCTGCTGCGCGCATGTACAAGACCGGCGATCTTGGACGTTGGCGTTCCGATGGCAACATCGAATATCTTGGCCGCAATGATTTTCAGGTCAAGCTGCGTGGCTTCCGGATTGAACCGGGGGAAATCGAAACCCGGCTGCGGCAATGCCCCGGTGTACGTGAAGCCATTGTGCTTATTCGTGAAGATATGCCTTATATTCACGAAGACGCTCCTGATGCAGGTTCGGGAAAAGAAAATCCGGGGAAAAAGACAGGAAACCAGAAACGGTTGGTCGCTTACCTGTGTCCCCAATCGGGGGTTGAACTGGTGCCGGCGGAGCTGCGCCAACAACTCGCCCAACACCTGGCTGACTATATGCTGCCCAGCGCTTTTGTGACCCTCGATGCTTTCCCGCTGACCCCCAATGGGAAACTCGACCGTCAGGCACTTCCGGCACCGGATTTGTCTGCCATCGTTGCCCGTGGTTACGAAGCCCCCGGCAATGAAGAAGAAAGGGAGCTGGCTCAGATCTGGCAAGATCTGTTGGGGCTGGAACGGGTGGGTCGCTACGACAACTTTTTTGAACTCGGTGGTCACTCACTGATGATCGTGCAACTGGCCGCACGCCTGCAAGACGCATTTTTCGTCGATATCCCCATCTCGTCATTGTTTCTTTCCCCGGTATTAGCGGAACAGGCTGACATCATCCTGACCGCTCAGATAGAGGCTATCGGGAAAAACGATATTGAATCGCTGCAAAACACGCTTGATTTGATGTCAACGGAAGAATTAATGGCCATTTTAGGCGGAGACGGTAACCAATGATAAGGACTGACATGAATCTCGATAATCTGAAACGCGCGGTTTTAAAAAAGAAAATCAAACAACAATTGCAAGCTCAGAAGCAGCAGACGCGGCCGCCGATCAAGCCGGTTGCCCGTGATCAGCCCCTGCCATTGTCCTTTGCCCAACAGCGCCTGTGGTTCCTTAACCAGCTCGATCCGTCGGCCGGCCTGGCCTATCATATTCCCGTCGCGCTGCGCCTGACCGGTTACCTTAACCCTGATGCCCTGACGGCGGCGCTCAATCGCCTGATTGCCCGCCACGAAAGCCTGCGTACCCGTTTTATGCTGATCGGGGGCCAACCCTGCCAGCACATTGATCCGGCTGACATCGGTTTTGCCCTGTCCTGTCAAGACCTGCGTTCATTGGACGCAGAAGCACACACTCATCACATTGCTGAACAGGTTACCCTTGAAGCACAGACGCCTTTCGATTTGACGCAAGACCCACTTATCCGCGGCCGGCTTCTGCAACTGACCGGCGAAGTGCATGTGCTGCTGTTGACTCTGCATCACATCATCTCTGATGGCTGGTCTATCGGGGTGCTGGTGCATGAACTGGGTGCCCTTTATCGTGCCGCCCTCGATCATCATGCTGACCCCTTTCCACCCCTGCCGATTCAGTATGCTGACTATGCCGTCTGGCAACGGGAGTGGTTGCAGGGAGCCGTCCTCACCAAACAACGCGATTTCTGGTGTACCCAACTCCGGGGTGCCCCGGCGTTGCTGAAACTGCCCACCGATCGGCCAAGACCCCCCGTACAGACGTATACCGGCGGTCAAGTCCCCGTACAGTTTGATGCCACTTTGCTGGCATCGCTCAAATCATTCGGGCAACGGCATAACACCACGTTGTTTATGACGATACTGGCGGGTTGGAGCATCGTACTCGCCCGACTCAGTGGTCAGGATGATCTGGTGATCGGCACGCCGGTCGCCAACCGTCCGGGCCATGAGTTTGAAGGTCTCATCGGTTTCTTCGTCAATACGCTGGCCTTGCGCATAACATTGAGTGATACCCTCCGCGTTGGCGACCTGCTCACCCAAGTCCGTGAACGGGCGTTGGCCGCCTACTCCCATCAGGATCTGCCCTTCGAGCAAGTGGTGGAAGCGCTACAGCCCGAACGTAGCCTGAGTTACAGCCCGGTTTTTCAGGTGATGCTGGCCTTAAACAACACGCCCGCCAAAACGCTGACCTTACCCGGCCTGCAACTGACTCCCGTGGAACATTCTCCCATGGAACAAATACGCTCCAGCACCCATTTCGATCTGACCCTGTCATTGACAGAAATTGCGTTGACAGAACCCACGTTGACGGAAACCACTGCGTGTCTGGTCGGCGAACTGGAGTATGCCGTTGATTTGTTTGATTCTGCCACTGTCGAACGCATGGTCGGTTATTTAAAACACGTATTGGCGGCGATGACAACGGATGCGACACAAGCCATTGCCCGTCTGCCGATGTTGCCGGATGCGGAGCGGCAGCAACTGCTGGTGGAGTTCAACAACACCCAAATGGATTTCCCGCAGGACGCCCTGATCCATCAATTGTTCGAGGCTCAGGCGGCATTGACGCCCAATGCCACCGCAATCGTGTGTGAAGACCAATCGCTCAGTTATGACGAACTGAACCGCCGCGCCAATCGGCTGGCTCATCATCTGATGGCACTGGGAGTGCGCCCGGATGAACGGGTGGCGATCTGTGTCGAACGCAACCCGGACATGGTGGTGGGATTACTCGCCATTCTCAAGGCGGGCGGGGCCTATGTCCCGCTCGATCCGGCCTATCCCGCCGAACGGCTGGCCTATATGCTGGGGGATGCCGCCCCGATGGTGATACTGACGCAAACCGCGCTGGCCGACAAACTGACTGGATCTGTCCCCACGGTCTTCATCGACAGCCCGGAAGACTCCCTTGGGGAACTGCCGCCGGATAATCCTGATGCGCAGGCACTGGGGCTGACATCCCGCCATCCGGCCTATGTGATCTACACCTCTGGTTCCACCGGACAGCCCAAAGGGGTGGCGATTGCCCACCGCAATACGGTGAATTTCCTCACTTGGGCACAACGGACGTTCAGCCCTGAAGAGTTGGCGGATACCCTGTTCGCGACTTCGCTTAATTTTGATTTAGCGGTGTACGAATGCTTTGCCCCCCTGATTTCGGGTGGCACGGTGCATATTGTTCCCGATGCGCTCTCGTTAGTCACCGTCACAAAACCCCCGGTCAGCCTAATCAACACCGTGCCGTCGGCTATCGCCCACCTGAACGACGCCAATGCGATCCCGGCCGCCACCCGAACCGTTAATTTAGCGGGTGAAGCCCTGAAACCTCATGTCGTTGAACATTTATTTGCCCGTTCTTCGGTCCAGAACGTGTGTAATCTCTATGGCCCTTCTGAGACGACCACCTATTCGACCTGGACACGCATGAGTCGGGCGACCGGTTTTGTCCCCCATATTGGCCGCCCGATCGCCAATACCCGGATCTATATCCTCGACCCTGAGGGGCAACCGGTTCCCCTTGGTGTCAGCGGTGAAATTCACATCGCGGGGGCGGGTGTCGCCTGCGGTTATTTGAATCGCCCTGAACTCACGGCGCAGCGTTTCCTCGCCGATCCGTTCTCCTCAGATCCTGATGCGCGCATGTACAAGACGGGGGATCTCGGCCGCTGGTTACTGAACGGCAATATCGAATATCTTGGCCGTAATGATTTTCAGGTTAAATTGCACGGCTTCCGAATTGAACCCGGTGAAATCGAAGCGCAGTTAATGCGATGCCATGGCGTGCGTGAAGCGGTAGTGCTTGTCCGTGACGCCATTTCTCCTGAAAACAAGACGGATCATCAACGACTGGTGGCCTACCTGCTGGCTCAAGATGGCGTTGAACTGGTGCCTGCGGAATTGCGCCAGCAGCTCGCCCGGCATCTTGCTGACTATATGCTGCCCAGCGCCTTTATGATACTCGACACTTTTCCATTGACGCCCAACGGCAAACTCGACCGTCAGGCATTTCCGGCGCCTGATTCATCGGCTGTCATCACACGCGGCTATGCCGCACCGGTCGGGGAAGTGGAAATTGCTTTGGCCAAGATCTGGCAAGATTTGCTGGGATTGGAGCACGTCGGCCGCCATGATCATTTCTTTGAGCTGGGTGGACATTCGCTGATGATCGTCAGCCTGATTGAACAACTCCACTCTCTCGGCTGGCGGCTGGATGTGCGCAGTGTGTTCGCTACCCCGATCCTGGGTGAACTGGCGCAAACCATGCTGGCCTATCAGGATGACCCTGATGCTTGCGCAGTGCCAGACAATCTTATCCCCGCAGATTGCACCACCATCACCCCTGAAATGTTGCCTCTCGTTTCGCTGACCCAAACTGAGATCAATGCCATCACCGAGACGATCCCCGGTGGAGCCAGCAATGTGCAGGATATTTATCCACTGGCACCGTTGCAGGAGGGTATTCTGTTCCATCATTTGTTGCAGACACAAGGCGATGATTATCTGTTGCAAAGCCTGCTGGCTTTCGATAGCCACGAACACCTTGATGCCTTTTTGGATGCCCTGCAACACATCATCAATCGCCATGATATTTTGCGCACTTCCGCCTATTGGCAAGATCTGGCCCAGCCGGTACAAGTGGTCTGGCGTCAGGCGCCGCTGAACATTAATGTCTTCACTCCGGCCACGACGGACGACGTTCCCGCTCAGTTGCGCGCTGATACCGATCCACGTCAGCATCGCCTTGACCTGAGCCGGGCACCGCTTTTTACCGCCGATATCGCCCACGATCCGCGACAGGATGAATGGTTGTTATCTCTGCGTTTCCATCATCTGGTCAGCGACCATATGACACTGGAGCTGATTTTTGCTGAAATGGCCCAAGTGTTGCCAGGCCATGCTGACAGGCTGCCGACGGCATTGCCTTATCGCAACTTTATCGCCCGCACGTTAAGCGTTCCCACCACCGCGCATGAGGACTATTTCCGCACCCAGCTTGCCGATGTTCATGAACCCACGGCACCGTTCGGGATACTCAACGTGGACAGCGATCAGCGGGCCATCAATGAGTGCCGGCTCCCGCTTGATCCCGCTCTGGCCCGGACGATCCGCGTTCAGTCCCGCCGTCTGGGAGTCAGCCCCAGCGTATTGTTCCATGTCGCCTGGGCGCAAGTGTTGGCACACACCAGCGGCCACGACGATGTGGTCTTCGGCTCCGTCCTGCTGGGCCGTCTACAGGGAGTCTCCGGAGCCAACCGGATGCTGGGGATGTTCATCAATACCCTGCCCATGCGGATTTCCCTGACCGGGTACAGCGTACAAGACGTCGTGCGGGCCACCTATCGCAATCTGACCGCGTTGCTGGAACATGAACAGGCACCGTTGGCACTGGCACAACGATGCAGTGGCGTGGCGCAACCCATGCCGCTGTTTAGTGCCTTGCTGAACTATCGCCACAGTCAGGCCGGCGACGCTAAATCCGTTAACACGGCTTGGGCAGGGATGCGCATTCTGGCGGCGGAGGAACGAACCAACTACCCCATCACCCTGACGGTGGATGATCTGGGAACCGGTTTCCATCTGATGGCCCAAACCGTAACCGGGATCGACCCCGCCCGTGTGACCCATTATCTGATCACGGCGCTCAGCGGGCTAACCGATGCCCTGATTCACCATCCACAGCAACCCATTCTGCAAGTGCCGATTTTGCCAACTCCGGAGCAACAACAACTGCTGGTGGATTTCAACGTCACGCAGGCCGATTTCCCACAGGATGCCCTAATCCATCAACTCATTGAAACCGAAGCGGCTCTCCATCCCCACGCGATCGCCGTGGTCTGTGGCAACCAATCACTCAGTTATGGCGAGCTGAATCGCCGTGCCAATCGTTTGGCGCATCATTTAATGGCGTTGGGTGTCCGTCCGGATGATCGGGTAGCGATGTGCGTCGAGCGCAGTCTGGAGATGGTGGTAAGCCTGCTGGGTATTCTCAAGGCCGGGGGGGCCTATGTGCCGCTTGATCCGGCTTACCCGACCGAGCGACTGGTGTATATGCTGGAGGATTCAGCCCCCGTGGTGTTGCTGACTCAATCCATGCTCTGGCCTGATACGTTTACTTCCTCTGATCACACGGCTAACTCAACCGGCGCCATACCGATATCGATTCCGGTCATCATCGTTGATGCCCAAGAGCCGTTGCCGGAAGCACAGCCGGATCATAATCCAGCCGTGCCAGCTCTGGCAGCCCACCATCTGGCGTATGTGGTTTACACTTCCGGCTCTACCGGGCAACCCAAAGGCGTGATGAGTAGTCATCGGGCCTTGTGTAACCGGCTGCTGTGGTTTGTTCGTGACATCATAACGCGTGACATCGCAGTACGTGACATTGTCACATTACCCTTAGTGGCCGCACTGAAAACCAGCATCAGTTTTGTCGATTCCGTGACGGAAACATTGGGTGTATTGTTGGCCGGTGGCAAGCTGGTCGTTTTCGACAACCCTACAGTGAAAGACCCGATTCGTTTCACTGAAGGCTTGCAGCGCTTTGAGATTAACCTTTTGGTGGTCGTCCCTTCGCTGTTGAAACTCTTGATACAACATCATCATAATCAAGACGATCATGGCCGTGGCCTGAAATCAATTCGGACATTGATTTGCAGTGGAGAACGGCTGGCACCTGAATTGGCACGGCAAGTCGTGGCCGATTATCCTTGGCTCCGGCTGCTGAATTTCTATGGTTCGTCTGAAATCAATGGTGATGCCACGTGGTATGAGTACTGCGCGACATCCGGTGTCCCCACGGCTTCGGTGATCGGCCGCCCGATCGCCAATACCCAAAGTTACATTCTCAATCCTCGCGGTCAGCCCGTTCCCCTTGGCGTGACGGGGGAAATCTATATCGCCGGCGCGGGGGTTGCCCGTGGCTATTTGAATCGCCCTGAACTGACGGCGGAACGTTTTCTTACCGATCCGTTCTCTGCAAATCCGGACGCCCGCATGTACAAAACCGGCGACCTCGGTCGCTGGCTGCCCGACGGCAATATTGAATACCTTGGCCGCAATGATTTTCAGGTCAAACTGCGCGGCTTCCGCATCGAGCCGGGTGAAATCGAGGCTCAACTTATGCGCTGCCCCGGCGTGCGCGAAGCGGTGGTGATGGCCCGTGAAGACGTTTCTGATGAAAACCTGTCTGATGAAAAAACAGCGGGTCAGACACGTCTGGTGGCCTATCTGCGGCCATTGGAGGGCGTTGAACTGGTGCCGGCGGAACTGCGTCAGCAACTGGCACAACACCTTGCCGACTATATGCTGCCCAGTGCTTTTGTGATACTCGATACTTTCCCATTAACCCCCAATGGCAAACTTGACCGTCAGGCACTGCCTGCCCCGGATTTATCGGCGGTGGTAACCCGCAGCTATGCCGCGCCGGTCGGCGAAATCGAAACCGTGCTGGCGCAAATCTGGCAGGATCTGCTGGGACTGGAGCAGGTGGGCCGCCATGACCATTTCTTTGAACTCGGCGGGCATTCCCTGCTGGCGGTTCAGCTTATGGCACGCATTCGCCAGACATTGGCACGAGAACTGCCGTTACAGCAACTGTTTGCCCGGCCGGTGCTGATGCTGCTGGCTCAGGCGTTGGCTGAAGTTCCCACTCTCACCCAGATTGCCATTCCGCCGGCCGACCGCACTCAGCCCCTGCCGCTGTCCTTTGCCCAGCAACGCCTGTGGTTTTTGGCCCAGCTCGACCCGGCCGCCAGTCTCGCCTACCATATTCCCGCAGCACTGCGCCTGACCGGTGCGCTCGATCATCATGCTCTGGCGATTGCATTGGATCGTCTGGTGGCCCGCCATGAGAGTTTGCGTACCCGTTTTGTGCAGGTCGAAGGCCAACCCTGCCAGCACATCGATCCCGCTGACACCGGTTTTGCCCTGTCCTGCCGTGACCTGCGTCAGCTCGATCCCACCCTGCACGCCAGCCGGATTGCCGGGCTGACTGAACTTGAGGCCAAAACGCCCTTCGACTTTGCCCAAGGCCCGCTGATCCGGGGTCAACTGCTGCAACTGGCAAATGAGGAGCATGTGTTACTGCTGACCCTGCATCACATCATTACCGACGGCTGGTCTATCAGCATACTGGTACGCGAATTGGGTGATTTCTACCGCGCGGCCCTCAACGGTCATGATGAGCCTTTACCTCCGCTGCCCATTCAATACGCCGACTATGCCGTCTGGCAGCGCGACGGGCGACAAGAAACCGCCCTGATTGCCCAACGCGACTTCTGGTGTACCCGGCTTGCGGGCATTCCGTCCCTGCTGGCACTTCCCGTCGATCGGCCACGTCCGACGGTACAGACCTATGCCGGCGGCCAAGTCGCTTTCCACCTTGATGCCGGTCTATTGGCCTCACTCAAGGGGCTTGGGCAGCGCCATAATACCACCCTGTTTATGACGATACTGGCGGGCTGGAGTAGCGTACTCGCCCGGCTCAGTGGTCAGGAGGATATTGTCATTGGTACGCCGGTTGCCAACCGCCCGCACCAGGAACTGGAGGGGCTGATGGGTTTCTTTGTCAATACCCTGGCCTTGCGTATCCGCCTCAATGATAAACTCACGGTGGCGGATTTGCTGGCTCAGGTGCGGGAACAGGCGCTGGCTGCCTATGCCCATCAGGATCTGCCCTTCGAGCAGGTGGTGGAAGCGTTGCAGCCTGAGCGCAGCTTAAGCTACAGCCCGGTTTTTCAGGTGATGCTGACCTTAAACAACATGCCCGCCCAAAAGCTGGTATTACCCGGTTTACAGCTCACCCCCATGGAACAGGCACACCATGGTGCTCATTTTGATCTGACGTTATCACTGACCGAAACTGAATCCGGTCTGGTCGGTGTTCTGACTTACGCCGCTGACTTGTTTGATTTTGCCACGGTTAAACGGATGACCGGCTACCTGAGCAATATACTGGCGGCGATGGTCGCTGATGAGACGCAAACCCTTGCTGTTTTGCCGATGCTGTCAGGATCAGAGCGGCAACAACTGCTGGTGGATTTCAATGCCACTCAGGTGGATTATCCGCCAGCGGCTTTCGTCCATGCCGGGTTTGAAGCGCAGGCCGCGCACC
>NZ_MUBK01000042.1 GCF_002127545.1 Xenorhabdus beddingii | reverse complement strand
CCCAATCGCCACGCCAGCCATTGATACGCATCCGTGCGTTCCAAATTCCGTTTGTGCCTCATTTCCTCGAACTCCTGTTTACCGTCCCTGCGAGCTATCCGTGTTGAATAATCTGCCAATGTTCCGAGTGGGATATTCGTTTTCGGATGCATACCCACGCGCGCATCACATGACCAGCACACGTAGAGCCACGGCCAGCGGTCACTGAGAATGCGCCCGAACACCTCCGTGTGATGGGCAATTTCTACGGGGTTGCAGCAATAACGGCATTTAGTGGGAATGGGTAGCGGGTCATTGACTCGTTGTATTGCATATTTACTAGGGTGCCATGGGGTGTACTGCATGAACAGCCTCCCGAATTTATCAGTAGGTATAAAATCCCTCACAGGTTCGGAGGAACTCAACAACCCGGTTTTTTAATCTCTCCTGAAATTCCGGATCTCCATTCCCCCATTTATCTAATGGCGCCCAATTTGCAATTAAATCAGCCATTTTTTGGGCTGTGTTTGCATTGCCCTCTACGGAATCACAAAAATGCTCGGTATCAATGAGCCTTTCCATTCCGGGGATATCCAAAATTTCAAACCAATTACCGTTAGTTAGTTCTATTGATGGTTCGCCGTTTTTTTTATTTATTAGTGATACAGTCACAATAGCTCTCCTCGCCGTTAATAGCGTGAGTGATGGGTTGATGGGGTTAGATATTTCTATTTGGATTGCCGATCACGGTGACTCGGTGTTGAAAATCGGTGGGGTGATATATTCTGCCGCGCTTTAACGGCTTCCCTGTATTCCTCCTGTCTATATATTCTTTAGCCCACTTACGATTACAGGTGACACATTTTCCATTTGCTACAAATCTTTCCGTGTGCCCGTGTGGACACGGTCTTCCCTGAAAATATTTACTCGGTTCCGTGGTCATTTACACCACCGTTAAGCTCGTCTTTACGGATTTGGTAGACATCTGTTGCTTTTTCCAGATGCTCGGCGTGATTAGCTAAAAATTTTGCGCTGTACTTATAGAACTTATCGAGTTCTTCTGTGCTTTTGGCGCAATTAGCCGCCTCGGTAAAATCACAAAGCAATTCGTCTGGCGTACGCTCCTCGGTCTTCTTTTCTTCCTGCTGAGGCTTGCTGTTAATGAGATTGTTCAAAGACTGTTTCGTTGTTTTTGGTGTAATATCACGCGCTGCGCGAGGTTCTGAATCAAACTCGTCAGGAGTGTAGACGCCTAAAATCACCTCTGGACAATAAAGCCGCGCCCAATATTTCACAGCCAGATACGCGATCTGCTGCTTTGGTGCTGTCTTCCAAAGCGGGGAATTTCTTGTCGTAATATCAAAAAGATAAAGTGGTTCACCCCAAGTGATTTCTTCTTCACCATGAAGAACTGCGCCAACCTGAACAAACAAACCTATTTCATCTGATTTGCTCTTAGTGCTGGTTATCTTTCCCCAGTCTCCTCCATATTTGTAATGGAATCTGCCAGTTACAGCTTTAGAACTCGTGACCACGGCATTAACGAGTTGCGCTTCGTAACCTAAGACGCCATTAACAAGATGTGTCTTTTGTGCCACAGCATAGGGATTCATCCGCCATTGAGCAGCTTGCAAAGCCACCGCCAGGCAATCCGCTGGTTTACCCGCTAAGTGCTTCGGAACGGTCGCCACTCCCTGAGCCATGATTTCAGCAAACGCTTGCAACTTTTGTAATCCGGTTGGGCTAAAAATTGCAGTGGAAGTATCCGCTTCTGAATTTATGGTAGTAATTTCTTGAGACATATTAATCCCTCCGTTTAGCCCAGTCAGGGCGTGAGATTGGTTCTATGCCGCCCCAATCATCATTGATACGACACTCATGGAATGTTTTTAGGTTCTGCTTAAATAAATTAAATCCGACATCAACATCTTCAGAATTCAATTCGTAGACACGAACCGGATAACGGGCGCAATCAACAGTTTCACTGACGGCGATAAATAGGAAAACAGGCAGTTCATTGAAATGACGCAAATAACCTTCCTGATACATTGCGTTTTGTACATGGTAGCGAAATTCTTCGACATGGCGTGAAAATCTATCCATGTCTGCAACTTTTTTCACATCAAGAATGACGGGTTGGTTAGCTAAAAACTTATCGGGTCTAATCCTGCATAACTCATCCGTGTCTGAGTCATTCCAGTAAATTGATGCTTCACAATATCCTTCAGCTTCCAAGAAATATCTCGCCGCATGGTGCGCCATCACGCTTTCGCACATAATTTTCAGCTTCCTGTGCTGCTCATAGTCCATGATAGTTTTCCCTGTGTTTTTGCACTCTTCCAAAAACTGCTTTTCTTCTTCCTTTCCTGCATTGGTGCGACGGTTAAATTGCGGTGCGGAAATAAATCTTTTTGGGAACTCATTTGGTTCCAGCAACAGGCAATGCAGAGCGGTTCCCATATCCAGCGCTGTTAACTTCTCCGTGTCGATAGGGGCATTTTTCTTCCATTTATAAAATGCCGGGTTTATTGCGATATCATCCAATTGCGACTTACTCACCCCCGCTCCTTTGTGATAGTCCTCGTTGGAAATGTCATAATAGATACCGGGGTTCATGTTTGCCTCCTTTTCACTTCCAACAAACTCAATTCATACAAAAAACCATTAACCAACCCATCGACATCATCTTCGTCAAATAGTTCCCCGAATATTTTGTTCATCTGAGATGAAAAAATAGACTCCATTCCCTCTGGTAGTTTGTTGTATAGCCGTAGAGCATCATCTCCCTGACGCTCCAGAACTGCGTCCTCATATGCCGCCTCTTCACATTTGCGATCATCCCGTGCGTCATGTGCGGCATAGGGATTGCTGTAGTGTCTCATAGTGGCACCTCGGCGAATTTGAGAGGGCGTTGATTGAACCGTTCCTTGGATTGCCGAATTTTTATTTCATCCATGAGATAATTTAGCTCGAATTCGGTTAGCTCTAATTCCTGAGCCATTCGCGCTATTTTTTCCATACCGTGGCGTTTTTTAATTGGAAATGTTGCTAATGACATTGCTATTTCTCCTAAACCGGAATAAATACAACGATTGAAATAAGAAATAATGCAATTCGGCGCTTCCATGCGCGCCTGTTCCTGATTGCCTGTGGTTGTGTTGGCACAACTGCCATACCGTCGCGCATGTTATTACGCATGTAGAAATCCCTCGTTAGTGAAAACGATTAATGGGTTTATTGATGTTGGGGGTTATTTCTGAGTCAAACTAATGAGCGCCCTAGCGTGTATTTCAGCAGATTCGCGGTCGAGGTGGACAAAACCACGTTCGAGCATTGCATTATCAAAACACACACCATCCCAACGATAAATTGCCGTTATTGCACTGGTACTGTGCAGTCTTGGAACATAATATGTTGCGTCCAATTCCAATGGCTCCCTCACGGGTTCCGGTACATCCATTAATCCAATCCGAATAGTGCGGGGTTTTAGGCGGTATTCGAAATTAGAATAAAACGAGATTGGCTTCCGGCATTGAACCCAATCGGCAAGACTGTCGTCAAGAGGATCGGGTTGAAAATATTCAAAATGTTCCCACGGTTTATCAGTTTCCTGCGCTATTTTCGCATACTCCATGATTAAATCGGCGTGAATATGTTTAGGCATTGCTATTCTCCCAATCATTCCTCATCACAATGACAATTAGATAATTTTTTTACTAAATAAGCTATTTCGGAGGCAATCTCGACCTTGTTTTGTAAATCGCCTTGCACTAGCCGTTGCAATGCTTGAGTCATATTCGCAAAATAAACTGTTTTAAGGCCTGAAGTGTAATTACTTTTAGTACTCAATTTCACTTCATCGTTATCATCGTTATCATCGAGCGCTAATTTTATTTCTAACGTAAATTCTGACATTGTTATTTTCCTATATTCAGGTAATAAAAAGCCCCGCATTGGCGAGGCTGTTATATATTTTGACTCCGTAGTTCTCTAACAACTCTGATTATTTCTGCGTGAGTAACATATTTGAATTTCTCAGGACGACCATATTGAATATATTCATTTACAGACATCTGACGCCATTCAGGATGAGGATTATTCCCACACAGAATAAATTTAGAGTCGTCAATATTTTTTTTAAATACATCCACACTAATAGATTCTGACAAACCACTACCGTGGTTCATTGTCGCAACTATGCGAACAATAGTTGTTTTTTTATGAATAGTATGGATTAGCTGCATAACAATATCCTCAGTTATTCGTCCAGTTATTCGTATTAAACTCACCACAGCCCACTCGGAAATGAGCTGTAATTAGTTAACCATAAATTGCTGTCACATCACGAATGAACCTGCGTTTTGATAATGCCAACTCGATACTGTGCTTACGCAAAAAATCATCGTGACGAAAACGAATGGCGTTGGTGCGGCAACGTTTTAAAGAGGCGCGAACCTCGTTGATGAATTTGATATCCATTTTTAAACCCTCGCGGTAACTGCTAATTTTTTGCTGTAATGCTTGGTTGAGTAGAGAGCTACTTCACTCATGCAGCAAGATCCGCTGTTGCCATCATCCTTAATGTCTTTATTCAATCCAATCACCAGATTTGCCAGTACGTCAGTTTCGTCTACTGGTCTAATGATTGAATCCCAAATTTCTTCCACTGAGCGGCTTATTGGTTTGGCTTCGTATTCAGCCCGCTTTCTATCCCAATATTCGTTTTGCTTTGCTAAACGACGGGTTTTAGCATTTGCAGGTCGATTACTTTTCAAAATCTTTGCCATATTGCCTCCGTAAGTAAGTTTTGGTGGTGTGGTGGCGGTCACCTGATTACCGCAGCCGTGTTTGTCGCACGGTTCACTCCGCTGCAAGGAATCTATATTTTTGGGCTAATCACCACACCCCAAAACCTACTCAGTGGGGTTTGCTCTAACACATATTCAGAGCGCCGTATTTTTAAAGAGCGGATACTGCTTTTATCTTTCGGCTGTGTGCCGTTGATGGATTTAAATATACCCATGGGTAATCTGATTGTAAATACCCAAAGGTAAACAAAATTCAAAAAAAAGTTTACCTGATTGAAATTTCAGGTATTTTTTTTACATGTTGTTTTTAAAATGTGATTGCGGTCACTGATCGATCAAGAGATGGATGCAAAAAGAAAGGAGGACAAAAAAAGCCCTCGCGGGGAGGGCTTCAGTTGATTTTTAGGGCTTCCTCATGTAGAGGTTTAGCAAAAACATAATGACTGGCATGGCTATTGAAAATAGTAATATGGTCAAAATCCATATCTTAAGGTCACCGATTTTTGTTTCTACTTTTGAGATTTTCAGATCTATTTGTTCTTCTGTAGGTCTTTTGGAAACTTTACTATCAAGATCTGCCATTTGATCAAAATTTGCTTTCTTGTCTACAGACGAAGAAATATCACCCATCTTCTGTAGTATTAAAGCAACATCACTACTATTAGCCTTGCTTTCTACAGTTGAAGATAAGCTGTCCATCTTTTGCAGTATTAAAGCAACATCGGTTTTCATTACACCAACATCATTGGTAACTGATTTCAGATCGGACTTCATATCGTTCATGGTAGTTTTGATATGTTCAACGTCTGATTCTAATCTTGCTACTCGTGATTCCATATCTCCACCTCCACCATCATTGCCATTTCTTTTAGATGGCAAATCCCCTCTCATTAAATACACATTATTTGGTTTGTTCATTACTGCCTTTCTCCATGATAGCAGGGTATCTTTGCTTTAACCATTCAAGAATTTGCAGTGAATCTATCATTACTACATTGCCACAATTTTTACAAATAATTGAAATATAGTAATTATTTGTATCTTCATGATATATGCTTTCTGCTTTAATGACATTAACGTAAGGACCGATTCTCATTCCAGCAGCCGCTACTCCAGTTACCCCAACTTGAGGGACAGTGAAATGAAGATGACCACAAAGGCTACAGTGTGGTGAAACTCTTTTTGATTCAAAATATTCACTTAATCTTTCGGCTGTAATAAGCGTGAGATTTGCATCCATTGGAGCCATTTAACCTCCTGATTTTTAATATTTCATAGATTGATAATTAAGCAAACGATCTAGACTACGTATTAATCCAGTAAGAGGGGCATTCAAGATATTATTAGGCCGCGAAATGCGACCTGTAGTGTTAACCGTGAAATTTGTACGCGCGTGATTGACTAACCAAAACTTTTCCTTGAATAAAAAGCTCGTTAGCTTCATGTTCATCTAAGTACCAAGTCTCATACTTTTTGTTGTCTGAAATAATCGCCATTTTTTTGTATTGTAGCTGTAACCTCTTTATATATATCTGATTACCAAGAACAAAAATATATATCCCATCCCCATCGAAATGCTTCACTGAAACATCGACAAATATCTGATCCTTAGACTCAAATGTGCCGGCCATCGAATCACCATTAACAGCAATCATTTTTATATGCTCTGCTGGCCTACCACTAAATAGTGACTTTGCTTCTCCGCTCGTGTACTCAATAGAACGGATTGTTTCAATAAACTCATCTCGAACCATAACGCCTCTTCCCGCACTTGCTTGCACATCAAATACTTCAACTTTGTAGTATTGGAAATCGCGTTTTGGTTCAATGGACACTGCCGTATCAACTATACCATCCAGCCAGCCAGCAGGAAGATTGAGAGCTTTTTGGATAGCTTGAACCATTTTGTCTCCTATTCTTTTGTATCCAGATTTTGTTGGGGGATACAGCATACGGGAGACGTAAGATTTATCCTTGCCTATTGCGCGAGAAAATTCTTCTTGCGTCTCATACTGAGAAACAAGCTCTTGGAGTTTTTTTCTTCTAATTTCATACAAATCAAGTTCTGTGTTCATGGTTCAATCATCGTTCAAAAATACCTACTGGTAAATTGCCTATGGGTATAGACATTTTATTTACCTATAGGTATATTTATATTGTGTTTAGGTAAGCAAAGGACAACAAATGGACAAGCTACGGATATTTTTAAACGCACTAACAGTGGAGGAGAGAAGATCCTTCGCCGCAAAGTGCAAAACAACGGTTGGCTACTTGCGTAATGCGATTTCTACCAAGAAAAAACTGGGAGCCAGCCTATGCGTACTTATTGAAAAAAACAGTAACGGCCTAGTCACTCGTAAAGATCTCCATTCTGACTGGGTAAAGACATGGCCTGAATTAGCAGCTTAATCATTACCGCTCTTTAACATCGCTAGCGCCCTGAATATGTGTTAGGGCAATTAACCATCATCTATCTCAGGATAGTTGATATACCTGTATTTTTATTAAACAAAGTTAATCAAATTTCACTTTAGGACAGTTTAAGCATGGAACATGCAAGTTACAGCAAATTATTTAGGGACAAAGAAAGCGAGCTACTTAACAAGCTCGTGCTCAAAGGCTCACGGAACGTAGCAAAAATAATTGGGCTTCACGAATCACAGATCACTCGCTGGCAGCGCCCGCAAAAAGTCGCCGAACTCAGTTTCATTGAGAAAATGGCACGGTTCTTGGTTGCCATTGAATATGACTCACCCGATACAAACGTGGTGATCAACAGGGAAGACGCAGAGAAGTTGATAGCGGTACTGGAACATATCCGATACCCAAAAAGAAAAACCCCAGTTGCGGTAACAACTGAGGCTTCTGAAATGCAACTTGAGATGTCGATTTAGTCAATAAGCAAGGTATGCAAGCCTCTTATCGACAACATTTCACAGGAGTAATTATACATGAAAAATAGATTTAATCACATCGCTGTGCATAAAAATATCAGGCGTGAGGAAACAGCCCGTCAGGTTACCGAGCAGGGAGTCAAACAACTGCGTAATGCTCTGGAGGATGCCAAATTGCGTCTGGAGCACCGCGAGGAACTGACCGGAGGGAAACGCCATGAGTAATGTTGCATATGCTGATTTTGGCGCTAACGCGGCTTCAAGGAGCGCACGGATGGAAAACCAAAAACAGGGGCACTTTGCACTGTTCAGGAGTCTTCTGTCCAGTGGATGGGCTGATGACACAGCTAAATTAGCATTATGGGTTAGATTGCTGGGGAAGGCTCAGCACAAGCCTAGGCGTGTTGAATTTGGCGGTATAGATTGGGATCTGGATACGGGGCAATTGGTAACAAAAATACCGTTATTAGCCAGAAAGTTGAAAGATGCCAAAGGGAATGAGAAGAGTCCTAAGCAGGTCAGGGATATGCTCGAATTTTTCTCTTCTGAGGGCATGTTAACCTTCAAAGGAAACCGTCACGGAACAGTGATCACTATCACAAATTATACCCAATATCAGGGTATTTTTGAGGTAACAAACGAGGTCACTAATCAGGTAACAAACAAACCCAGTAATGACGCGGCATTGAGCGGTGGTCAGGTAACAAAGCTGGTAACAAATCAGGTCAAACAGAGTAAGAATGTATTAGAACAAGAATATATAACATCTAACGATGTTGGTAAGTTTTCTGACGAAAACGACCCGCCACAGCCAGTCAAGCAATCTCAGTCTAAGAAAACAATCTCTGTTCCCTACCAAGCCATGATCGACGCCTATCACGAAATATTGCCTGAAATGGCTAGGATCACTGTCCTGCGAGACGGCAGAAAGTCCAAGATGCGCACGTTCTGGCAGAAAGCCAACAAGGAGTATCAAACCCAGCACCAGAGGCCATTTACTCTGGAGAACTGGAAAGGCTATCTGAGTTACATCGCTGAGCATTGCCGCTGGATGATGGAGGATAGACCCAATGGCAAGGGTGGCTACTGGAGAGCTAAAAATCTGGATTATCTGATCACTGACCAATGTTACGTATCTGTTAAGGAGGATAGAGCCAATGACCGCAACCGGAATTAACCAAGTGCCCCACAGTACCGAAGCAGAGCAAAGCGTGCTGGGCGCATTACTGCTAGACCCCCAAAGCGACAACTCTCAACGTGTGTTTTCAATGCTGACCCCGGATAATTTCTATGGCCGTCATCACGGGATCATTTATGCCGAAATGCGCACTATGAATACTCGACATCAACCGATAGATATCATCACCGTTGATGATGCTCTCAAGAATGCCGGGAAATCGGATAATACAGGCGGATTCGCGTATCTGGCTGAGGTGGCAAAAAATACACCGACTACAGCTAATATCGTGGCCTACGCCAAGAAGATCCGTGAGGCTGCTGCTGAACGTTACGCCATTGAGAAAACCAATGAGATTCAACGATTGTTGATGACTCCCAGTACACTCACATTTGCCGAGAAGATGGACATAGCACAGCGTCTGATGGGTGAGGCTGTGGAAAATGTCGCTACTGGGAATAAAACGGGTTTAAAACCCATGAGTGAAATTGCTGAACGTTTTTTCGAAAAGCTGGAGGCGAGATTTAACAACCCCGAACTGCACAGAGGACTCAAGACCGGCTTCCGGGATTTTGACGAAATGCTAGCCCCCAGATTTATCGCTAACGGTTCTCTGTTTGTCATTGGTGCTCGCCCAAAAATGGGTAAAACCACGGTATTAACTGAGATGGCAAAGAACGTTGCGGATGACGGGCATCCCGTCCTGCTGTTCAGTATGGAGATGACTGATGAGCAATTATTTGAACGCATGGTCAGTCAGAAATCAGGAGTGAGTTCTGACGCATTATATGGCGGTGCTGAGGATGATTATGAATGGGCGTTACTCAGCAAGGCGATCGGTGAACTGAAAGACACGCCTAATATCTGGATTGATGATACCCCTGGCATGTCATTTGCCCACATTCAGTCACAGTGCCGCAAGATTAAGCGTCGAGTCGGTAAAATAGGGTTTATCGGTGTTGACTATCTGACTCTGATGAAGACCGAAAAGGCAGACCGAAATGATATCGCCTACGGAAACATCACCAAGGGACTCAAGATACTGGCGAAAGAGCTGGATACCGTTGTCGTTCTGCTGACCCAGCTTAACCGGAATATTGAGGAACGAGCCAATAAGCGCCCCATGCCATCCGACAGCCGTGATACAGGCCAGATTGAACAGGATTGTGATTACTGGATGGGGGTTTACCGTGATTCGGTGTATCACGAAAAATCAGACCAGACGCTGACAGAGCTGATATTACGCCTCAATCGTCATGGTAAGGCTGGAACGACCTATATCGAACAAAAAGGGCTGAGTCTGTTTTCTATCGATCAGCTCGAGGGTGAGCGAAGAGCCAAGCGGAATGAAGATAAACCCAATAAACCCCACAGGAAGGACTTTTGAGATGAGTCTAGATCTACATGAACTTGAAAAAGAAAGGGCAGCCTCTGCCGTCAAAATCAACAATGGACGTCAGCCGCAGTTTGGTGACCACATGCGCAATCCGTGGGCTGGTGAATCCAACCCGAATCGAGATGGCTATTTCGTCAGATCCAGACGAGTGACCGGAAAATTGAATCCTGGACTGTGGTATGAGATGACCGATAAGAGGGGGCGGTTTTGGGAAATCGATGGCGTGTACGCAATTTTTATTGAGCATCTGGAGGCAGAATGAAAATCAAAACGAGTGAACTGACAGGCCGTGCATTGGACTGGGCTGTAGCTAGAGCAACCCGTACAACGATGCCAAGAACAGCAATTGAACAACTGAACAATTCAGCGGGTCATGATTACCAGTGGTCAGAAATGTGCCGAGTTCATCTCTGTAAAAAATGTGGTACAGCAGAGCATCGTAGCGGTTGGTATTGGTGGGCAGGGCATAAGTCAAAGCAAGAGCCACCCTGTATTGACAGTGCAGAAATGCGGAACTGGTGTGCAGAAAATGCAACTTATGAGGGGTTATAACGGAGGTTAGGAGTGGAATATAATTTTCTATTCCATGAATCAACTAAAAACGCCGCATGGCAGCATCTCAAAGAAGTTCTCGCTACAAACCAACCTCACCGAATCATCATCAAGCCGTGGAAAAACACCAGAAGCCTATCTCAGAACGCTACCGCCCATATGTGGTTCGGCGAGATTAGTCGCTATCTGAAATCGAAAGGCGGGAACTATTCACCAGCAGACGTGAAAGACATGCTCAAACACACGTTTCTGGGTTATGAGGTAATTGGTCGGATTGATGCCAGAACGCAGGAGGTTGAACATGTCAGGACGCTTCGCCAGACAGCCAAACTGGACACGGGCGAGATGTTTCGATTCATGGAGCAAATTGAGCAATGGGCAGCGGGCATCGGTTGTTTTGTGACAATACCGGAAGACTCAGAGTATATGCGACTCAAAAGGGAGCAGGAACGGTGAGCGAAATTAGAAACGGAAATTACCTGAAAATCAATGGTGATCAATATCAGCGTATTTTTGTAGTTGGAGACCTGCATGGATGCTATCAGTTGCTGATGGACAGATTGCAATGCATTGATTTTGATTATGAAAATGATTTATTGATATCTGTAGGTGACCTCATTGATAGGGGGGATCGAAATGTCGAATGTCTCGACCTGATAACGCAACGGTGGTTCAGGGCTGTTCGAGGTAACCATGAGCAAATGGCGATAGATGCACTGTTCCACAATGGTGATAGCGACCTGTGGTTTTACAACGGAGGTCAGTGGTTCCTGCATTTGGATTATGAACAGGAGGTATTGGCAAAGGCTCTGTTGGCAACAGCGGAACAATTGCCGCTGATTATCGAGGTGAACACAGGCTACAAGAAAATCATCATCGCCCACGCTGACTACCCAGATAACAAATATGAATTCGGTAAAGAGGTTGATTGGCAATCAGTCACTTGGAGCCGAGACCGGGTTTATGACTCTGGTGATGGAATCAGTGGAGAAATTACGGGCGCTGATCTGTTTATATTCGGACATACTCCAGCACCGACAACCAAACAGATCTGGAACCAATGTTATATCGATACTGGCGCAGTATTTGGATATGGGTTGCATGTGGAGCAAATCAAATGAAATACCTCATATACGTACTCTTTTGGATAGCAGTCATGCTGATGATGGGACTGGTGTTAGGGGGATAAGGTGAGAAAACGGAAATGCAGGGAATGTAGTTCATGGTACGAACCGGAACGACAATTACAAAATACATGCTCAATACAATGTGCAATAACCAGAGCGAAGAAGCAGGAACAGAAAAAACGAGAGGAATTAGAGCGACGACGCAAGAAAGATAACACCGTTAAGCAGAAATTAGCCCGAGATAAACTCAAAGCCCGCAAACTCGCAGTAAAACCCCGCAGTTACTGGATTCAACAAGCACAGAAAGCCGTAAACGCCTATATCAGAGAACGAGACAGAGACCTGCCCTGTGTTTCCTGTGGCACGTTCACCTCTGCCCAATGGGATGCGGGTCATTACCGGACAACGGCCGCAGCACCTCAACTGAGATTTGATGAACGGAATATTCAACGCCAATGTCTCGTATGTAATCAGCACAAATCAGGCAATTTGGTTCCGTATCGGGTGGAGTTAATCCGGCGCATTGGTCTGGAACCAGTCGAGGACATCGAATCCAATCATGATCGCCATCGGTGGACGATTGAGGAATGTAAGTCTATCAGGGAGGAATACCGGAAGAAGCTCAAGGAGTTGCGGGCGCAGGAGGCTGCATGACATTCACCGACCTAACCGCAGCCATTGAGGAGGCTCGATACCGCCACAGAGAGGCGGGACGGCCATTTGCTATTGTCCAGAGAGATACAGGAATGGCAGTCCTCACTGAGCGATGGGTCATGCGGGAACAATTGAGGGTGATGTATTCAACACGTCACGACAGGTATCACACAGTATTGCCGGGGGTAAAATGAGTTATTCGGGAGAGAAAGAACTCACCAAGGAACAGTTTGACTGGGTTGATAGCTGGTTAAACCTCTGGGGAGCGTGGGTGTATTCAGGAAGACTGGATAGGCGTCAATTCAATATGATTTATAAATTCATGCAAGGTGTAGAACCAGATAAAGATATGAGCAGACCTATGTGCAGTGACGATGACGGAATGTTGATTTCTCAGGTCGTCGATTCTGTTATCGCCACTGACGCACAGGCTTACGGCATTCTTCTTAGTTATTACGCTCATTGCTTATCTAAGCACGCAATATCATCTTACTATCACGAGGTCGCAAAACCACGCAAAATGCAAACAAGGGGAGGTAACAAGTTTAGAAAGCCATCTTTCGGAACTTGCAGAAATGAGGTTGATGAAAAGCTGAAAGCGGCTCAGTGGTTAATTTATTTTCCGCTTCGAACTGCAATGAATGAACGCAAACATGTAGCGAAAATTCAGAAAATTGCCGAATTTTGACCTTGACACCCTTTAGCAAATTAGCAATACTAATCAGGTAAGCTCGCCTTACATGTTTCTTAGGGTGACCTAACCAGATTCCAAGCCTCGCACTCGCGGGGCTTTTTCACATCTACCCGTAGTCAACTTAGGGTTGACAACTGATCGGGGTAAAAACACCCATGAAAGATGAATTC
>NZ_MUBK01000041.1 GCF_002127545.1 Xenorhabdus beddingii | reverse complement strand
TTGAATGAACTCCTTCCCTGGTCAGATAATCCTTTCAGTTAAAAATCCCCCATTTTTAGTGTTGGTTGGTAAAGCAAGGTGAGATGACCGGATGCTTACAGAGCGGGCACCGAGAAGTAAGACGTAAAACACGTGCGGCGATCCCGTGTTGGAGCACAGAACCGCCGCTAACCGTAAGCAACTATTGGAGTAGTTACTATGGCTAACCGCGATTGTAATGCAGATTGGAAGATTTCAAAAGCCCGGCGCAGCTATAAGGTGGGGTATACCAGCACCCGCCACGAAGATCGCAACACGGGTAGAACCCGCTATTACAGTCAGCATCCCAGCCTGCATCTTAAAGGCAACTGGCTGGAAGAAGCTGGGTTTACTACTGGACAGGCGGTGAACATCACCGTTGAACGGGGCAGTTGATTATCCGGCTCATTGAGAACAGCTGACGACTCAAAAAAGATCCCAGTGCTTAGACTGGGATCTTTTGCTAACTGATTTTTAATCTTTTATGTCCATTTTGATGCTTGCCCCATCGGGAATATTTCGTATTTGTAGAGCCAAATCAGCTCTGGCTCTCATTGATTCGCCTGTTCGAGCTAAGTAAAGATTTTCCAATTCATATTCTCCGCCTAAAACAAAGGGAATTTTAGGGACTAAACGATAGCCAGATTGAATAGGGCCGTAAATGTTTTGCCAATTATGAGCCAAAGAATATCCAGTTAAGACTTCATAATCTTCCAAGATAATCCCACTCCATTCATTTATACTCTTGGCTAATTTATCAAATAATCCCGTTTCAGGATCGAATGTATGAATACAATCATCTTTTAAACAAAACTGATTTCCAAAGATATCTTCTGCAAAGAAAAGAGCATCCTTAGCCATATCTTCGTACGAGTTAATCCATAACCTATTGTTGTTCCAATCAATTAAGCCGATCTCTTCACCTATCGTTTCATATGGAAAAACGCGTAATGCAGACTCAAAGCCATAAAATCCATTTTTTTTAGTCAATAAACAGCTCAATTCATCTACCAATGATTTTCCATAATTGGAAGCAATATATTTTTCTGATCTAACCGAAGAAATATCATGACTACAAATTGAGAGTAATTTGTCAGTTAAAGGCCACATTTTTCTATTTCTCCGTTTCTATTTTGCCTGATTTGTCTGTCTTTTCTGTCTTTTCTGTCTTTTCTGTCTTTTCTGTCTTTTCTGTCTTTATAATTACAGTTGCACCATTAGGTAATCCGCGACATTGTTGACCAATACATGATCCAGCTCCTCTATTATCAGAAGGGGTAATTGGTCGAACCGAAGCGCCTGAGCCACCTTCTTTAAACATGGCAGGAGGATATTCATCACGATCTGCACCTTTCACCGGAGGAGTATTTTTCAAGGATTCTCTTCTCCTCTGAGCAGCGCCCCCACGATCAATCGTCAACACATTAGGATGCCCTGCTTTCTGAGCATCTTCAATATGCTTCGCTGATTCTGGATATTTTGTTTTATCTACAACAATAACTTTATGCTCATTAGTATGTTGTTCCGAGCTACTGCCTTTGTTATCAGTCGAACCTTTTATTGACGGTACAGATGATGGCTTAGCCTGCATTTTATTGCTGGCTTTTGCCCCAATAATCCCCGTCGCAGTCTCCAGCAACATCAGGTTACGCTGCTCTTCCTTCACGTACTGCGCAGCATCCGCTTTGGACAAGCCCGATTTTTCCAGCTCTTTTTGGCGCAGTTCCGTGTTAAAGAACCCAGAAAGTGGTCCGCTGCCGCCATTTAACCAGCTGCTCTGCTCTGAACGACCTATCTTGTCATTGGCACGGTATCCCGATACCGCCAGTTCTTTACCCAACTCATGGTTGATGAATGCCAGTTCTTCACGACTCAACTCGCCATTCAGCGCCATCTGTTTCAGGGTGTTGATGGTTGCATCACTGGCCTGCCGGTACTCTGTCCAGACCCCTTTACGGCAGCTGTCATCCTGACACGATGCCAGTTTACCGCGCATGTCCTCCACTGACGGCAGACCTTTATCCAGAATACGCTGGCTCAGCTCTTTAGCCTTGCCGCACGCTTCCGGTGACATCGTGCGGCAATCCCCCAGATTTCGGGAGGCCAGCGCATTATTCTCAATCGCATTCTTAGCCGTAACAACTCATCCCAGCGCTTGAGTTAGGATTTTTCTGACTAATACATTTTAAATAACCAAAGTACAAACCCAGCTAAAGCACCTGCTCCCCCAATTTGCAAATGAACTCCTATATTGTCTTTGATGGAACAAAAAACATCCTCTTTGTCTATAAACCATAAACTAAAAGCCTGTGAGATAACACTCAGCAAGAAGACAGCCAAGAAAAAAGAAAATGTTAGATAACACATAATCACTATTGATTTCATTTTATTTTTTTTCATTTTGTTGTTTTCCTTCTTGCATTGCTCCGCCAACAGTAGAGTTGAACCAACCTGATACGGCTGAATCACCAACGTTACCAGCCACTGATGGGACTGAACTTTGTTTCACAGGCTTTGTAATAGTCCAAATCCCTATTGGTTCCCATTTATATTGTTTCGATATAGGATTAAGCACTTTCTGCATTGGTACTTTGATAACATTACCAGCCGCATAACCTGCACTGGCACCTCCTTTACTCAATACCGCATTTAAGAAAGGATCATCTCCTTTAATTTCCGCAGTGTAGTAACCGCCTACCGCATTCCATGTTACAGTAGGGTTGTAACCTTTTCCGGCAGTAATGGCACCAACAACACCTGCACCAATCAAATCAGAAAGTTTTACTTCTTTCGTCGTACCGTACTGAATAGCCGCATTCATGCCACTGGTGACTCCTGCCGCAATAAGTTGCTCTTTCCCTTTTGCGCCTTGGATCATCGCCTTGGCACCAAAGACCATCACAGGCCATGATGTGGGATCAAGGGCGACAGCGGCAACTCTGTTAGAAGTGGTAATATTATCCTTCAAAAACTGCAAATCTTTGCCATTTAAATACTGCACTATCTTGATGGCATCCGGATCTTTCAGTTTTTCTGACAATCGAATTTGTAACGATCCCTCATCAAGTGCAACATTAGTGGAGGCCTGTACTAATTCTTCATAGGTCACACAGGTAATGCCTCCACCGCTGCATTTTTCCTCTAATTCGGCACTATTCTTATTACTAATGTCCAAATACTTCTGAATGACAGCACCACAGTCCCCACCTTTGGCCTTACACTCGGCCAACCCTTTATCAAGATTGCGGCTGTCATCCTCATACAAGTAGTTCGACTCAACCGCATTCTTCGCCCCCTGCGCCCCCGCAACCCCACCGGCGGTAGAATCCGTTGCTAGTCCGGCCGCTATCCCCCCTGCCAGGGTCGCCAGGTTACTGATTTTTTCCTTCTCATCCGGTGACAGTTCACTCAGCTTCTTGTCAGGATAGAGTGCATTGGCTATTGTCGAAGCGGCCAGTTCGCCGCTGGCAGCCCCTACGGCACCGGCGGTGGCGGAGCCGCCTTTCATTTCGGCTATCACCCCGCCCAGAATGGCATGGGCGGCCAGGTTGGTGGCTTTCTCCTCCGCAGTCAGTTGTTCATACGCTTTGTTGCCGTAGGTCAGGTCCTTGACGGCATTGGCCAGATACGGGGCGGCGCCGCCGGCTATCGCCGCTTTGATATCCCCGCCGGTCAGTCCTTGGAGTGCCGTCACCACCGCCGTCACGGCCTGACGCCGGTTACCGCCGATATCGGCACCCTGCGCCTGTATGGCTTCATTATAGGCTATCTGGTGTGCAAGGTTTGCCATGGTCTCCGGCGTAATGGCCTGATTTTCTTTCCTCAACTGCGCCTCAGCCTGCTGTTTCAGCCGTGGCTGTTGCTGCGGGTCTTGCAGTGCGGCGGTGGCTTTTTTCGTAGCGCTGAGGGCTTCCTGCGTGTTGTAGATGTCCATCACCTGTGTGCCGATACTGGCAATCGCCTGTGCCTGTGCCAGCCGTTGCTGTTCTTTCTCCTTGTCGAAAATCGGCGTCAGGCTGTTGGCGGCGTTATCGGTATCCCGGCTGAGGGTCGCCACGTCCTGTTGCTGCTTATCCGCATCCCGCACAATGATTGTGCCATCACTCACCGCCGCCTGAGTGGTTGACGATTGGCTGTCGCTCTTATTGGGGCTGGCCAGCATAGTGGAGGCCATGTTGGTCCCCATCTGGCTGCCCATGGACCCACTGGTACTGAGGCCCACACTCTGGTGCTCGCTCTGGTATTCCGCCTTGTTTTCAATATCACTGAAGCCCAGGGTGCCGGTTTCCAGCCGGTTTTTGTCTTTCTCTGCGGTACTGGCAATCACTGCCCCGTCAAGCTGGGTATGTTCACCCACTTTGACATCAAAGCCGCCCTTGCCGGCAAAAATGCCGGTCTGCTCCTTCACCGACTCAAACTGACTGTGCAGCTTGTCACGGCTGGCGTTAACGCTGGCCGACCCGTTCATCGAACCGTAGGTAAAGCTGGCACCAGCGCTGATGTTCTCCTGTTTGCTGTCGTAGTTATCCTTGTCCTGTTCACTGGCGAGATGCAGATTGCGACCGACGTCCACGGTCACGGTGTCGCCGCTGACCTGCGCCCCCTTAAGCAATGCATCCTGCCCGGTTTTCAGCCTCACCTGATGGCCGGCATCCAGTTGGGTTTCGGTATGGGTGATGCCATCGCCTTTCTCATGGCCTTTACCTTTGTTGACACTGGCCGAGAATTTAATGCCCGTGCCCCCCTGACCGGCGGTCAGCCCGACGCCGACGCTGCCGCCTTTACTGCTGTTCTCGCCCCGGGTCGTCCGGGTGTTTTCAGCGGAGACCAGCGCAATATCCCGTTTGGCGTCCAGTGCGATATCCCGTCCGGCTTTCAGGCCGCTGCCTTGTACCCGAATATCGCCCCCCTGGTCCGATACCGCGTTGTCGCCGGTGGCCGTGATATGAATATCCCGTCCGGCGCTCAGGGTGCTGCCCTGTGAGTCAGTTGCTTCCTGACGCGTTTCGGATTTCGCCGACTGGCTGCCGTAAGAAAGCTGGATACCGACCGTATCGGTTGGTTTGTCGGCACGGCCGCCCGCCTGATTAATGGCCTCCGCCTTGGCACTGTTGGCTTCACTGAGCTGATATGCCTGATAGCCCTGCGCCCCGGACAACACCGCCTGGGTGCCTTTCAGCGCCTGCAACCGGCTGTCCCCCGCTTTTTGGGCCTGCCGGGCGGTGCTGACCGCCGTATTCAGCGCACTGCCCACCGCGCCGGACAACGCCAGCGTCAGCCCTGACTGTTTCTGCTCGACCGTCTCGGTCCGGCGACGTTTATCATAGCCCGGATCGATCTGCACGCTGTCACCGGTCAGCGTCAGATCCTGCCCCGCCACCAGATCGGCCCCGCCGACCCGGATCTGGTTACCGGCCGTGATGTTCACGTTGCCCCGGCTGCTGCCCACGGTGCTGACACTCTGGCTTTGGGTGGTGCCGGCCTCATCCACCTCATGGCGGGTGGACTGGGTGCCCACAGTAAAGCCGATGCCCCCGCTGCTGAGCAGCCCGCTCTTTTTCGTCTCTTCCCGCAAATAGTGGGACTGGGTTTCTGTGGCCGCCGTAATAGCGACGTCATGAACGGCCTGCAGGGTGACGTCCTGCTCCCCGGCGATCGCCGAGCCGTGCACAGTCAGGTCATGGCCCGCCGAGAGCTGGATATTGTTACCACTGAGCAGGCTGCCCTGCTCATGGGTCACGCGATCCTGCTGCACCGTCTGGCTGCGGCTTTGAGACAGGACGCCCTGTTTATCCGAACGGGACTCTGAAAACAGGACATCACTTTCTGTGGCACTGTTCAGCGTAATGTCTTTTTTCGCCTGCAACGCCAGTGCCCCCTGCGCGCTGTGCAGCGTGCTGCCGGTGACCGTGATATCCCCTTCACGGGCCTGAACCTCCACCCCGTCACGCCCGCTGAACGTACTGCCCACCGCGCGCTCACTGACGCTTTCCATGTCCCGCTGGCGGGTCGTACTGCCCTCGCGCTTGTGCTCGTGGTCCTGATCGGCCACCCGCTGACGGGCCGCCTTAATCGTCACCGATTGGGCACTCAGGCCGATGCGGCCGGCCCGGCTGTCCACCTGCGCCCCCTCTGCCGTCAGGTTGTCACCCGCCAGCAGGGTCACGCCCTGATCACCGCTCACGGTCGTGAGATGCAGCCGCTCTTCCTCACGCTGGTTGCTCACCGAAGAGGTCCGGCTGTTGGCGGTCAGATGGGTATTGTTGGTGGTGGTCTCTGCCAGCAGGCTGACGTTGCCGCCGGCCTGTAACCGGGTGTGCCCCCCGGCGTTGGCCTGGCTGCCCCGCAGGGTGATGTCCTGTCCCGCGCTCAGGCTGAGATCCCCGCCGGTGTTCAGCGTACTGCCCAGCGCCTGTTTCCATTCCCCGTTGACGGTCGCCATCCGCTGCCCGGCCTCCTCCATGCCGTCACGGGTGCGGTTGCCCATCGCGCCGGCAATCACCGAGACACGACCCGTCTGCTGGCTTCGGGCTGCGGTGATGGCCAGGTTATGACGCGCGCTCAGGCTGAGGTGTTGCGTCGCGTCCAGCTTTGCTCCCTGCAACTGGATATCCCCGCCCCGCAGGCTGAGGTCACGGGCGCTCATCGAGGCCTGACGCAGCGCATCCTGCAGATTGGTGCTCAGGGTCAGGCGCTCTGCCTGCACGTCGATGCGGTCTGCGCGGATCTCCCCGCCCTGGTGCCGGAACTGCTCCGCGTCAATGTCCAGCGCCCGCTCCGCAAACAGGTTACCCGTATTATCAAGGCTGTTCGCGGACAGTTGCAGGTTGCCCCCGCCAATCAGGGCGCCCTGGCCGGTCAGCCGCAGTGTGCTGTTGGCCAGATACACTTTAGGCACCCACACGCTCTGCGGGCCGGACGCGGTCTCGACGGTCTCGCTCACCAGCCAGACAATATCCTGCTGCAACGCCGCAATCTGGGCCGGGGTCAGCCGCACACCCGGCACCAACCGGAAGTCGTCGGCCACCTTGATGCCGTTGTTCATCAGCGCCTGATATTGCGCCATCGCGTCTTCCCCGCGCACGGAAGGGCGGCCGGTCAGTTTAAGCACCTGCTCACGCACCAGCCGTTGCTCATAGAATCCATCCCCCAGCCGTTTATGCACCTGCGCCGGGTCATACCCCACCCGCTGCAACAGGTAATCACTGCTGATAAACCGGCCCCGGCTGGTGAAGCGTTCATCCGTCACCACCAGATACGGGCTGCCCGCCGCCGAGTGCTGACGGAACAGGCCGTTATCGGGCACCGAGGTAGCTACCCGATCCAGCCGCTGCTGGCGCGTCAGCGGGCGGCTGAGCGGCGTCAGGGGGGGGTTATCCCCCTGAAGAGGGTCGCCCGGGGTCAGGGCACGGCCGACCGGGGTGAGGGGGTTGACCGACTCGAGTGTCACGTCCTCCGCCTGCCACGCCACATCCCCGACTTTCACCGCCAGCGGATTGCGTGCCCATTCTGCCCGCTCCGCCTCTGCGGCCTTTTGTGCCGCCTCGACGAGGCTGATTTGCGCCGGGTTGACCGTGGTATTCTCCAGATGCGTACCGTTGATGGCAACGTCGCCGTGGCCGGTCATGATGGCATCAATCGTGGCCAGCGCCGTGGTTTCATCATGGTTGAAGGTCGGGTACCAGTGCCGGGTGTCCCGGTCGTAGTGGTCAACCAGGGTTTCCTGCCGCCACTCATTGACCGAATAGCCCCGGTTGGTGATCTTGCCGACCTCTTTCGCTGACAGGTCCCTGTTGGCACTGAGGGTGCTGGCGTCATTAAGCAGCTCCCCCGCAATCTTCAGCACCATGTCGCCGCCCGCCAGAATATGAGCGCCAACGCCCGCCGACACCAGTTTATCCCGCGTCACGGTCCCCGTGGCCGTGCGTTCCCGGAAGTTGTTGTAGTCGTCGACAAAGGGCGCATTCACAATGTCGAGGTGTTTCTCCGGGTCCCACTGTTCTATCCGCCCCCGGTTGTGTTCGCGCCAGACGGTATTGTGGTACGGCGTCGGCACCCAGTCTTGATGTTCGCCGCGTGTCTCATAGAACGTCATGTCATAACCGCCGTCGCTGGCCGGTACCAGCGCCAGATAATTCACCCACAGGTCAAGCGGTTGTCCGTCACGATTGTTGACCCGGACCTGCGCCCGTTTGCGGGCAGCGTCGATGGTCAGCAGGGTGCCGTAACGGTTGTTCGCCACCGCCGCCTCATCCCCGACCGTCAGCCGCTGGGTGGTGGGGGCCATAGTCGCTTTGTTCTTATTCTCCCCGGAGTAGTAGGAGCGCCAGTAATAGTTATAGCGGTGCCATTTTGTTTCGCTTTTTTCCGCCCCGCGGACGATCTCCAGCCCTTCGCGCAGGTTATCCAGCCGGTTGGCTTCTATCACCACATTGCCGTCGGCCTCGATACGGCTCGCCCGGTTGGCAATCAGGCCGTCACTGCCGAGGTGCAGGGCACCGCCGCTGTAGATCAGGCCGCCCGCCTGATTGGTCAGTTCCTTACCGGCCTGCAGATGCAGGCGCCCGGTGGCCGCGATCACCGCCTCCTTCCCGTGATTGTCGATAATCCGGCTGTGCACCGTGATGTCATCGCCCATGATCGTGTCGGTGTTCTCCAGGGTATCACTGGTGATCCGCAGGCTGTCCGCCTCCAGACGCCGCTGGTTGCGCAACGTGCCGGTGGTCAGTTGCAGCGTTTTCCCGACCAGGGTGCCCAGGTTGGTGAAGTGGGTGCTGTTGAGCGTCAGGTTGCCGGCTAACAGCCAGTCGGCCAGGTTGGTCAGTGTCCCGCCCACGGTAAAGGTCAGCGTGCCGTTGCTGCTCAGTGTGTCCCCCGCGTGGTGGGTGTAGTCCTGCTGCACGGCCAGGGTCAGCCCCTGCTGGCCGTGCAGGGTGCCGAGCCGGTTATCCAGCGTTTTGGCATTGACAGTCAGTTGCGCTGCGCTGCGGACGGTACCGCCCTGATTGAGCAGCGTCAGTGTTGACGGGGTGTCCGCGTTGAGAGTGAACGTGTGGTTGGCCAGAAGAGTCCCCTGACGGTTGTCCAGCCAGTCGAGCAACGACAGGGTCAGGGTCGCGGCGCTGTGCAGACGCCCAGCGGTGTTGTCCAGCTCACGGGCGGTGATACGGGTGTCGGTTGTCCCCAGTAACAGGCCGCCGTCGCGGTTGTTCAGCCGATCGGTGTGCACCCTCAGCGCCGCCTGACTGGTAATTTTTCCCTGCCCCTGATTATTCAGTTCGGTCGTGTCGAGTCGCATCACCCCGGTGGAGACTAATTCCCCGCCCTGATTGTGAAGCTGTTCGCCCCGGAAAGTCAGGTCGCCACCACTGTGGATTTTGCCCTGCTGATTATTGAGCACGTTGACGCGGTAGGTGCTATTGCCCTGACTGATCAGCGTCCCGTCCGGGTTATCCAGTTGCCCGGTGGTCAGGGCCAGCGCGGCCTGACTGTTGAACTTTCCTTGCCGGTTATTGACCTGCCCGGCAGTGATTTGCTGGTCGCCGTTGCTGCGCACCGTGCCGCCGGTATTGTTTAACAGCCCCAGGATATGCAGTCCCAGTTGCTGCTGGCTGGTCACTAAACCGGCGGTGTTGATCAGCGACTGCGCCCGGATGGTGCTATTTTCCTCGCTGCGCAGTTTACCCTGCCGGTTATCCAGCAGGCCGCTTAAGGTCAGGCGCATCCCCTTCTGGCTGTCAATCAGGCCGTCCACGTTGTCCACGTGTTGCGCCGTCACTGCCAGATCCCCCTCGGCGAGCAGTGTCCCGCCGCTGTTTTGCACTCGGCCGGCGGCTGTCCCGTCTGTCGCACCCTGCACATCGAGCCGTCCGCCGGCCCCGATTTTACCGGCCTGGTTATGGATATCCTGGGCGACATGCAGCTTCAGCGCCCCCGCGGTCGTCAGTGTGCCCTGTTGATTGTCCAGCGTATTCACCGCCAGCGTGGAATCATGCTGGCTCAACACGCGGCCCTCGCGGTTGTCAAATCGGTTACCCGAAGCCGACCAGCCGCCCAGGGTGCCAATCCATCCCTGAAAATTCAGGATATTTTCCGCCCGCAGGGATTGCGCCAGCCGGCTGAAAATGCGGCCTGTGCTGTTATCCAGGGTGCGGACGAACTGCATGTCCAGCGTATCCAGCCCCTCAATGTTCCCCTGCGCATTGAGGAGTGTCTGCGCCTGCACGGTACTTCGCCCGTGGCTGATCAGTTTGCCGCCCTGGTTGTCCCAGCGGCCGGCCAGCGTCAGCGTCAGCCCCTGCGTACCCCGGATCTCCCCGTTCTGGCGGTTGGTCAGTTGGCCGCCCTGCAATGACAGCGCGCCGCCACTGAACAGCCAGCCCGCGTCATTGTTCAGTACGCCGGAGGTCCCCCCCTGCCAGCGCAGATCGTACTTGGCCGTCAGGGTGCCCGCCTGATTCATCACTGTCCCCTGACTGTTGAGCGTCAGGTGGCCGCCCGATTGCAGTTTGCCGTCATGGTTATCGAGGTCATGCGCTGTGACGGTCACCTGTTTGCCCCCCTGGGCGATCCCGCTGCGGTTATCCCAGCGGCCGTCCGTGTGAATCGTCAGGGTGTCCGCCGCCTCGATAAACCCGTGCTGATTGTCCAGCCCCTGACGAACCTTCAGTTGTAAGTTTCCCTCACTGACCACCTTGCCCCGGGTATTTGTCAGGCGCTGCGCGGTCAGATCCAGAGACTGGCTCTGGAGGTTTCCGTCCGTATTATGGAGGTTGCCGGCCGCGTTCAGGGTCAGCGTGTGTCCGGACAACAGGATACCCTGATCGTTTTGGATATCGCCCCCCGTGGTGACCTGCAAGGTGGAAGTCCCCTGCACCCTACCGCGCTGGTTATCGAGACGGCCCCCCGTGTTCAGGGTCAGCGCCTGACCGGACCACAGTTTGCCGTCGCGGTTATCGACAAGGCCACCGGTACGAAGCCCCAGCGTGTCATCCGCCTCGATAAACCCGTGCTGATTGTCCAGCGCCTGACGGATCGCAAGCTGCAGACGCCCCAGACTGAGTACCTTGCCCCGCGTATTCGTCAGGTTCTGTGCGGTCAGGTCCACATGTTGGCCCTGCATTTCCCCGGCGGTGTTATCGAGGTCGCCGGTGGCATTCAGGGTCAGCGCCTGCCCCGCCCACAGTTTGCCGTCGCGGTTATCGAGATGACCGGCGTTGACGGTCACCTGTTTACTCCCCTGCAGGGTACCACCGCGATTATCCCAGTGGCCTTTGCTCTGAATACCCAGTGCATCCCCCGCTTCAAGCCACCCGAGTTGATTATCCAGGGTCTGATGGATATCCAGCTGTAAACGCCCCCGGCTCACCACTTTGCCCCGGGTATTGGTCAGGCGCGGCGCCGTCAGTTGCAGGTGTTCACCTTTGATGTTCCCGGCCGTATTCTCGATGGCGTCAGCCACGTTCAGGGTCAGCGTCTGACCCGCCCACAGTTTACCGTCGCGGTTGTTGAGATGACCCGCGTTGAAGGTTACCTGCCCGCCCCATACGGTGCCGCCGCGGTTATCCCCGTGGCCCTGGGTACGGATCGTCAGGGCATCGGCCGCCTCAAGCTGTCCGCGCTGATTGTCTATCCCCTGACCGGCATTAAGCTGCAAACGCCCCTGACTGATGACCTTGCCCTGCGCATTCGTCAGACGGCGTGCCGTCAGATCGACATGCTGGCCCTGCATCTCCCCGGTGGTGTTATCGAGGTCGCCGCTGGCATTCAGGGTCAGTGCCTGACCGGCCCGCAATTTGCCCTGCTGACCGTTCTGGATCTCGCCTCCCGAGGTGACGTGCAGGGCGGACTGACTTTGCACGGTGCCGTGCCGGTTATCCAGTGATCCGGTCTCAAGCCGCAGGCTGCCGTTGCTGCCCAGCTCACCGTCGCGGTTGTTCAGCGCCCCGGTCACCCGCCAGTGTTGCGCCGTACCGCCGAGCGCCACCAGACGCCCCTGCTGGTTGTTCAGGCTGCCGGCTTTCAGGCTGAGTCGGGGCGCTTCAATGCGGCCTTCGGTGTTATCCAGCGCTCCGGTCAGCGCAAAGCGGCTCTCCCCGGCGTCCTCCTGAGACCAGACCGCTTTTTGGCTGAACAGGCTGGCGGCGTGGATCTCCCAGCGGCCGGCACGCACCTGTGCCTGTTGCGCATCGACATTGCCCGGCGTCTTCACCGCCAACTGCTGGCTGTCGATTTTCGCCTGTTGCAGGGCCACGCCGCCGGTTTGGGCAGCGATTTCAGCCCGGCTGGCCGCCAGTTGGCTTTGGCTGATATCCACCCGGTGACCGGTCAGAGTGATATCACCCAGACTCCGCAGGCTGCCGCTGGCCCGCAGGTTGCCCTGACTGTTCAGCGTCAGATTGGCCTGGTGCTTCAGCGTACTGTGGATATCGCTGCCGGCCAGCAGATGTCCGCTGCTCTGTATGCCCTGAGCCGACGTCAGCCGGACATCGCCCGCCGCCGCCAGTGTGCCGGATTGCACAATGCCCCCTGCGCGGCTGTGGACGGTCAGCTGCCCGCCACTGTGCAGCTTGCCGTGATGTTCAATCTCTTCCCGGGCCGTCAGGCTGATATCGCCACCGGCCTGCGTCACCACCTCCTTCGTCCCCGGCTGCCAGCTCAGCCGCCCTTCGCTGCTGACGGTCAGCGTCTTACCGGCTTGCAGGTGCCCGCCCTGATTGCGCACCCCGACGCCCGCTTCAGTCCCTATCATGCGGATATAACCGCTGTACATGCCGCCCATCTGCCCCATGTCTATCGCCAGCTCAGGCGGCTTGCCGTCCGTGGGTAGCGGCGTCACCGTCTTGCTGTCCGCGCTGATGTGGTTGCGCCCCGCGACCACGGCAAGTTCCGCTTTCGCCCAGACGCCGGCATTCACTTTCACGGTGCGCGCCAGAATATCGACATACCCGGTATCATGGCGGACGTCACCGTTGAGTCCGCCGCCCTCAATGCTCACCACGCCCCGCTCAACCCGATACCCTGCCAGACTGCCGTCGGCATTCAGCGCCGGCTTACCGGTGGTCAGGGTCATCCGGCCGGCATTAATGGTGCCACAACCGTTGCACACAATCCCCGACGGGTTGGCCACAACCACCTGCGCCCGCCCGCCGGCCACTTCCAGATAGCCCTGCAACTGGCTGGGCTTATCGCTGTTGACTTCATTGATAATCACCCGCGCTGGTGTCGCATTCGGATCTAGGCGGGGGTTACCCTGGATCATCCCGGCCAGTTGGGTGGTGGTCATCACCGCCGAGTTATTGAGGATGGCGCCCCGTGCATCAACATCAAACTGCTGATAGGGGTTATGGGAAACGCCGGCCTGATTGGGCGCATTGATATTGACCTGCGGCAGCCCATTCTGGGTGGTGATCACCTCCGGACGCTGGGCCGCTGCCGCCTGCCCGTCAGCGACAATACCGTCAGCCCACACCGGCCCGGCAAACAATGCAGCCCCCAGCAACCACACCGCGCGGCGCACCGTGACCCACAGGCGTTTTCCCCCGCTACCACGGCGTTGGCCGGGCGCGGTACTGCAACTCCGCGCCAGTTCTGAGACGACCCGCAATTCACCGTGCGTGCGGCTGTAGATAAGGCAATAACACTGTTTGTTCATCACTCATATTCCGGTTAAATCAAGACACACAACAAAGACTGGGGAGAAAAACGACAACTCATCAGATTTCCAGATTCAGGCTGAAACCGCCGCTGACCCCTGCGGTATGTAAGCGTCCGGTGAACTCACCTTGTCCCTGCCATCAGGCGCGTGCACGCTACGGCTAATTTATCTTTCCTTTGGAGACTGAACCATGCGCCGTAACC
>NZ_MUBK01000040.1 GCF_002127545.1 Xenorhabdus beddingii | reverse complement strand
GGAAATAATGGAGTTTCCCGAATCGGACATAAAAACTATCATCACCGATGAATAACCAATCATACGAGAACGCAAGGAGGACGGTGGCAAGGGAATGCCTGAATGAGTTAAACAGCATGCTCAAATATGACGACAAAGCAGTTACCGCAATTCTCGATAAATACACGCCCAAATTTAAACCACTCAATCACATGAAATTCAGTGCTAAATCAGTGCTGGCATATTATGTGCGGATTGTTAGGAAGGAGATGAAGTGAGGTGCATACATTGTAATAAAGAGCTGGATTTTGACGAGGCGTACTATTACGAAAATTCATGTAAGGAATGCGAACATTTATGGCTGACTCAAGACAGAGTCAGCAGAATTAAACTAATCAGGATGAGATTTAAATTGTATCTCAGGAGATTGATTAACCGTTATAGGAGAAAATAATGGATAGATACCCTCTATCATTTGATGAGGCATGTGGTTTTATAGGTGTATCGCCGCCAACATTAAGGAATTGGATTCGAACAGGTCGATTAGTAGCCGCAAGAAAAGACCCAACCAAAAAACAATCTCCGTATCTCATCACTCGGCAAAATTGCATTGCCGCATTAAACAATCCGATCCACACTGTAACCGTGAGCGCGGTTGACGCTAAGGAAGGTAATAAATGTCAATATTCCGCAGAGGCAAGACCTGGTACGCCGACATCACGATCCCAGGCGGCGAGAGAATTAAACAGTCTCTTGGCACGGAGGACAAGCGGCAAGCGCAGGAACTGCACGACAAATTAAGAGCCGACTTATGGAGAGTTGATAAACTTGGCGATTATCCTGATATCACATTTGAGGAGGCGTGCGTCAGATGGCTGGAGGAAAAGTCTGACAAAAAGTCTCTTGATACTGACAAGAGTCTAATTGGGTTCTGGCTCGAGCATTTTTCTGGATATCTATTGAAAGATATCACATCGGCAAAAATTTATGCCGCCATAGGTAAGATGCAGAATAGGTTAGCATTGGCTAATTGGCTGGCAAAAAAAGAAGCCCATGTCAAAAAGGGAAAGGATATCCCCGTCTATGTTCCGAAGCCAGTATCACAATCCACTAAATCTTCTCATTTAGCCTTGATGAAATCTATTCTCAGGGCAGCCGAGAGAGATTGGAAATGGCTAGACAAGGCTCCAATCATAAAAGTTAACCAGCCAAAGAATAAGCGCATTCGATGGCTGGAGCCGCAAGAGGCGGTAAGATTAATATCCGAATGCCCTGAACCACTAAAATCCGTCGTTAGATTCGCATTGGCTACAGGATTACGCAGGTCAAACATTGTTAATCTGGAGTGGCAGCAAATTGACATGCAACGAAAAGTAGCGTGGGTACACCCGGAAGACAGTAAATCAGGCAAAGCAATTGGGGTTGCTTTAAATGACACTGCTTGTCAGGTGCTCCGTGAGCAAATTGGGGGTCATCATAATTGGGTGTTTGTACACAAGAAAGCAGCAAATCGAAGTGACGGCACGATGACGCCAGCAATCAGGAAGATGCGCGTTGATAATAACACAGCATGGAATGCAGCGTTAAAACGAGCTGGAATAGAAAATTTCAGATTTCACGATCTGAGACACACGTGGGCTAGCTGGTTGGTTCAGTCAGGCGTCCCGTTATCTATTTTACAAGAGATGGGTGGTTGGGAGTCAATCGAAATGGTGCGTAGATATGCCCATCTAGCACCAAATCATTTGACTGAACATGCCAGACAGATAGATGTAATTTTTAGTGCTCACGTCCCACCTACGTCCCAGTCACTAGCGCACGACAAGGTGATAGGGATGTAGGTCATTGATTTAATTGGTGGGTCGTGGGAGGCTCGAACTCCCGACCAATTGATTAAGAGTCAACTGCTCTACCAACTGAGCTAACGACCCAACACGATTAATTATTCTCCAGTGTTAACGAGACGTCAATGGGTGCTATTCATTTTTTTACCAAGCGAACAAAATACATGCAATCTGCCATTTACTAGTAGGTTGAATTGTAACCGTCTGGTTTTTCATGTGAAATCCTTCTGTTAATACCGCGGCTGTCTATGTCACAATGTTCCCTTAAACACAGCTTGAGGGTATTAAGGCCATGCTGTGAGAATAAATTGGATACAACTATGGAAGAAAAAATACAACCCACTCGCACTCCTGAAACTGAAAATTCGCATCTACAGCGAAGTCTCACTAACCGACATATACAGCTAATCGCGATTGGCGGCGCCATCGGTACTGGTTTGTTTATGGGATCAGGCAAAACCATTTCCCTTGCGGGGCCGTCGATCATTTTTGTTTATATGATCATCGGGTTTATGCTGTTTTTCGTTATGCGTGCAATGGGAGAGTTATTGCTTTCCAATTTGCACTATAAGTCATTCAGTGATTTTGCAGCGGATTTATTGGGGCCGTGGGCCGGTTTTTTTGTGGGCTGGACTTACTGGTTTTGTTGGGTCATTACGGGTATCGCAGATATTGTTGCCATTACTGCCTATGTCGGATATTGGACGCCGAATTTTCCTGAATGGGGAACGTCGCTTTTGTGTGTTCTGGTATTGCTGACATTGAATCTTGCGACGGTAAAATTGTTTGGGGAACTGGAGTTTTGGTTTGCCATGATCAAAATTATTGCCATTGTTGCCTTGATTGTCACGGGAGGCATCTTAATTGGAATTCACTTCCAATCTCCGGCAGGGCATATTGCCTCACTTTCTAATGTCTGGAATGACGGTGGCATGTTCCCAATGGGGTTGAGTGGCTTTTTCGCTGGGTTCCAGATAGCGATATTTGCTTTTGTCGGTATTGAATTAGTAGGAACGGCTGCCGCAGAAACTAAAAATCCGATGAAATCCTTGCCAAAAGCAATTAATGCCATTCCAATCCGCATTATCACATTTTATGTTTTGGCGCTGATTGTCATTATGTCGGTCACCCCGTGGCGGGCTATTATTGCGGATAAAAGCCCTTTTGTAGAGTTATTTGTCCTGACCGGGTTACCTGCCGCAGCCAGCATTGTAAACTTCGTGGTTCTGACTTCTGCTGCATCTTCGGCAAATAGTGGTGTTTTTTCTACCAGCCGGATGTTGTTTGGTCTGGCGAAAGAAGGGAATGCGCCAAAGCAGTTTAGTCGTCTTTCTCGTCGCTCGGTTCCTGCATCGGGGTTGATCTTTACTTGCTTATGCCTCTCTTTTGGCGTCATTCTCATCTATTTTATCCCTGATGTGATGCGGGTTTTTACCTTGGTAACAACTGTCTCCGCCATTCTGTTTATGTTTATCTGGAGCATGATTTTGTGTTCCTATCTGGTTTATAGGAAACAGCGACCAGCTTTGCATCAGGCTTCGGTGTACAAAATGCCGTTTGGTATTGTGATGTCCTGGATATGTTTGGCTTTCTTTGCTTTTGTTTTGGTACTGCTTTCCTTACAGACAGATACTCGTCAAGCATTAATCGCCACGCCAGTTTGGTTCATTATTTTGGCGATTGGATTTCAGATTGTGAAAAAACGTAAAACCCGCCTTACTTGTTGAATAACAATCAATCCCATTAATTAAATATCAATGGCTCAAATATTGAGCCATTTTTTCCTTATGGAGTCAAAAGCGTACCTTGATGAAACCGAAGCTGCCATTTTTCACTTGCAGATAATTGCCAAATGGATGAACGGAGTGCCTGATTGAATGGATTGCCAGTTTGATCGATTTCATAAGATTGATAAGTTAGCAACACAATATTTTCATCCAGATAGTTCATAGAGAAGTCTTGTGAAAAAATAGGGGAAGTAGTGTTTATTTCTGTGGTTAATTCAGTGATCACGATTTTTTTAGTATAAACATAACCTGATTTACTGATTTCCAGAAAATCATCATGCAATACAGATTGAAGCCAATTAGCATTATTTCTTTTTTCGCCATGAAGACTGACTTCAAGTTGTTTGATAAATTCAAAAATAGCTGAATTTCCCTGAACCATATGAACTCCAAGGTAAATGAATTGGCATTAAATAATATCGTTAATCGGTAGGATTGTTATACTAAATATTTTTTTAACATGCTATTTACATTTGTTTTTTTATCAGGTAGTTATAAAGGGAGTCAAACAGAAAAGAGGTATACATGGAAATTATAATTAGGGCGACTGAGCCTGAAGATGCTGAACATTATCAACGAATCTATAGCCATCCCGATGTTTATTCTAATACTTTGCAACGTCCATGTCCTTCGCATGAAATGTGGCGGGAACGTTTAAAACTAAATAGAGAGCAAGGGCATATTGGATTTGTTGCTGAAGTCAATGGCAAAGTCGTGGGTACAGTGGGATTATTTACTTATATCAACCCAAGGCGAAGACATACCGTGAGCATTGGTATTGGTGTTGATGCGGCTTATTCAGGGAAAGGTGTTGGCTCAAAGATGATGGAATTCGTGATTGACTATGCGTTCAACTGGTTAGGTTGTGTCAGAATTGAACTAGAAGTCTTTGCGGATAATGAGAAGGCGATAGCTTTGTATACAAAATTTGGATTTGAAATGGAAGGTATCCGTCGTATGCAATCATTTAGAAATGGTCAATATTGTGATGTTATAGGGATGGCTTTGTTGAATAATCGGTTTGTATAATGCTTTCGGCATTTATGATAAAAAATTATATAGGGGAAGCATCGAATTTGACTGCTTCCTTTTATTTTAATGGAGCTGGGAAATGTTTTTCTTATTTAAACATTAGAAGCCTCGTTGTAGTATCTTATACTCATATTCTTGTGAATTTAGTTGGGTTTTTAGTTGTGTTATAAAGGTGTCTTGATGCTCAAACTCATTGCAGATAAATAAATCAAGCGCTGCATAGTCATATTCAGGCCATGTGTGTATAGTAAAATGTGATTCTGCCAGTATTAATACGCCACTAACCCCATAGGGTTTAAATTCATGAAAATTATGGGTAACAACATTAAGATGACATTTGTGGGCAACATCCAGCATTATTGTTTTAATTTCAGAGACAGACTTTAATTTATGACTATCACAATGCTTCATTTCCAGTACAAGATGAGTACCCAGTTGTTTGGTATCTCGCTGTTTTGAATGAATGGGTAAGGGAATTTTTTCTTGTCCCCGATACTGGAATTTTGTACCACAACATTGAGCACAACCTGTTTCTATCAATTTTTCTATTGTCAATATGTGTTTCCCATAGCCAATCGTCACCGTATTATAACATGTCTTACACTGGTAAAATTTTACCCGCGGATTAAGTTCACCAGTATATATCTTGCTTGAATAAGCACTGTTTTCTGGAATTGTTGGGTATGTATTCTGCGTTACAGAAAGCACATAGAGATCGCTAACATTACCAATGATACTACCACCATGATATTCATTGAATTGTGGGTAGATATTCTTGATGAGCAGATTTTGATGGTGAAATAACCGTTGTATCTCACGATGTTGTTCCGGTCTCTTTTGACCAAATGACAGTAATATTTCACTGTTCTCATTTCTGGAGAAACTAATCGCCCGAGATAGAAACAGTTTGAGTCCACTTAGAGTATAGGGAGGGTCGGTCAGAATAATATCGAATTTCCCTGTATATCCATGAGCATTTTTTAGATCTATGTATTCAGTATTAATGATAAAATCATTTTTCTCTGACACAGATTTAATAAATTCCAGCAATTCTTTATCAATGTCTTTGACACAAATATTTTGTGAATTATAGTGGCCGAGCATTTTGAGTGCTATCCCTAATGCCAGGGAAGTCAAATCATCATCGCCTAAAAATAAAATTTTCTGCTTAAATATATTCGGGTTCTTAAGCAATAACATGACCCTGCGTATAGCCGTTTCTAGCGTCCCGTGAGCCTGATCTAACATGACATTCACTTGTGGCCGAAGTTCATATATGGGTTTCAACAATGCCAATAGTTCACATTCAAATTCTTTTCTGTTTTCATCTGATGATAATGATATATATTTAGGTATGTTAACGGATTTATATCCAAGACTGTCTTTTACATATTTCACACCTGTTTCATTTAACTTAAAGATACCTTTTTTATCAGCTAAATTAAATTTTACTAATTCTTTTTTAAATGCAGATACGATAGGAATAGGTAAGCCGCTTTTTAATGATAATGCCTTGTTTGATGTATGCTCGCCTAAATACAAATGTATTAATAATGTCTCTAATAATTCAACAGGGTGAGTCAATGTCATATTGTTTTTTATAGCATTTAGTGTGTTATTCATGGCTATCTCTTTTTGAGGCTAATTCGGTAATATAGCTGAAATGCGTTTCTACTAACCCAGTTGTTAAGATACCAGTCAAAGCCATCACTGTGAGACCTTCCAGTATGAGAAAAATTTGTTCTGCTTGCTTTTGATCAAGAGCAGTCAACAGGGTGATAATTTGAATATGGGATTTATAAATTTCATATGCGATATGGCTATCGTCTTTTTGTGATTCCTGGATCATAAATTCATAACCCGCGACTCATACGGTGTCGCGAATATTCAATAAGTCTTTTTTTTCATTTTCTAAATATTCAGCAAAATTTTTGAACCCATTGTTTACTCGTTGTGAATTCATTTGCTGCACGAGCGCGACGAAAATTTCTTTAATTGATGGGTAGTAACGATAAACCCCACCACGACTGACTTCACATTCATTGATGATATCAGTCATTGTTACTTGACTATATCCTTTTCTAATAAAAACATTGAGTGATTTGTTTAAGATATACTGCTGCGTTTTCTGTGCCTTCATGTGATTTCCCATCATAAAAACGACAACTGTGTCACTTTAATAATGAAATTTATATCAAATACTTATGACTTGCAATAAAACATTTTATTTCAGGATGTTTGATTCCCCTTTGTATTATTACTTGAAATTAGTTTAATATAAAATTAATAAACCAGATAAACTTTTTCCATTTAATTTGTTTTTGAATGAAACCGCTTTTGGTGAACTGTTGCGTTTGCCAATTTCGTCATAGCTGACCGTCGTACCTACGGGAATTTCGCGCAATGCCAGTTTACCCTGAAAGTTTATCTCGATTTTGAAAAACCACATCTGCCAGGAAATCTGCGACCTTGCGTATTCGCGGTGAATGAGCCAAATCAGACTGAATGGTAAGCCAGATGGGTTTATCTATGCCTAAATCACGCGAAATACAGATAAGCCCAGCATTGCTGCCAGCAATATGGGGTAATACAGCTAATCCAAGTCCCTCATTTGCTGCGGCAATCTGAGTAAAAATTGATGTTGTTGCGATTGAAAGTGGGCGACCTTTTAAGGCTTGTTTAAGCCAGTTAACGGAAGGAAGTTGCGAATGCTCGCTTGTCCAGCCAATAAAATGTGCGTCGTCGTATTTGCCATTAAATATGCCAGAAGGACAGGTTGCTAAATAGGCTTCACTGCCATAAAGACCGAATCCTAATGTACCCAGTTGCCGGACATTGATGTGTCCTTGCTCAGGTCTGGTAATGCGAAGGGCTAAATCAGCATCACGGCGGTGGATATTGACAGAATAGAGGTCGGTTGTGATTTCTAATGCCAGTTTTGGATGATGTTTTTGTAAGATGGGCAAATTTGGCATAATTAAGTGGCTGGCTAATGTTTCTAGTGTTGCAAGCCGTACTGTTCCCGCAATGGTTGCCCGTGTATCTGCTTCAAACAGCAATGAACTTGCTGCCATTTCCATCGTCTCAGCTTTTAATAGTAGTTCTGCACCCTCTTCCGTTAGCCGATAACCCGCTTGATGCCGTAAAAATAAAGGTATTCCGAGAGTAGATTCCAGTCGTTCGATTTTTCGCGATACAGTTGCGATACCAATACCAAGATTTTCAGCGGCTTTACTAATAGTGCCTGTTCGTGTGACGGTCAAGAATACTCGAATATCATCCCAAATAAGTGCTTGCACGATGTAATTTCCATTTATGAAAAATTGATCACCAATATTATCTAAATATTTCAATATTGAAAGATGTCACAATCATTTTGCCAGAAGAGATTTAGTTTGTCGGATGAATAGATTAAAAATTAAGGTCATGGATATGAGAAAGACATCACAGTTCGCAGTTATGCTAACGTTAATTGCAACATTCTTTTGGGGATCAAATTTTCCGGTAACGAAATTCGTTCTTGCAAATTTGCCACCGTGGACAGCTTCAGTTGAGCGTTTTTTCTTTGCGGTTATTTGTATTTTCATTTTTTTAGCATGGAAAGAAGGAATTCATACCAAGGTTTTGAAACAAAACTGGCGGGAATTTATTGTTCTTGGAGCAATTGGTGTCGCGGGATTTAATGGCGCTTTTTTTGTTGGTCTTCAAAGTGCCAGCCCGATCACGGCTGCGTTGATAGTGGCAACAACGCCCATTTCTGCCAACATTCTGGAATCGATTATATATCGTCAGTTACCAAGGCTTATACGTATAATTGGCATGGTTATCAGTTTGCTGGGTGTTGCTTTAGTCATGACCAATGGTCAATGGATTTTAGGCGATATAATTCAGTCGGCAACTGGTGATATGATTATTTTTCTGGGAAGTCTTGGCTGGGCGACTTATACAGTAGGAATACGGGTATTTGTTAAAAATGCGACGCCATTGGAAACGACGAGTTGGACGATGCTTTTTGGTGCAATTATATTAGCATTTATTGCAATTTTTGTTGAATCACCACTGCATGCATTGTCATCTGGAACGTTTGAAAGCCATTTGGCTTGTATCTATATAGGTATTGGAGGTTCCGCCATTGCCTACCTTTTTTGGAATATGGGGGTTGCGATTCGTGGAGCAGGAAAGACGGCGATATTTTTCAATTTCGTGCCAATATTTGCGCTTTTAGTCCAAATGATTATGGGTGATATACCCAGTTTGGCACAAATGGTTGGTATTGTGGTGACTATTGCGGGTGTGTTTTTGGGGCAGGGGATGATATCGGTGGATAGGTTATTTAAAGGAATTTTAAGAAGGTAGATCGATAGTAAGAATATAGTATGAAAGTAAACATGATTTATCATGCCTAATTTTGTGGTGGCCATAAAAACTGATCCCAATTTGCCCGTTTTTTCCCTCTTTCAAGAGAAAAAGCCTTATTACCATACTCAGCCAGAGATCTTCGGCGAATGATCATTGATAAAAATAAAAACTAACATACAATCACAATGGTAACTAATTTATTAGTGGAGGTCTGATATGGAAAAATTTACTGATAAATTAATTAGCCTTGATCGATTCCTTTTACGGATAATGCGTTTTATTTTTCACGCATTTATTATTTTTTTGATCGGCATTATTCCGGGCGTGTTGGGTTTTTTCTTGATCGAAAGCCATGCTATACCTGATGCCATATTGAATTCTGTCTCAATGATTGGAACTCAAAATCTGCATATTGAGCCGGTCAGTATGCTGGGAAAATATTTTGCGGCTATTTATGGGCTATTTCTTCAGGCCATCTTTTTTATCGCTATTGGGATGGTAGTAACACCTTTTGTCCATCGAATACTGCATAGTTGGCACATCGATGATGAAGATTAAGGTCTTTCCGATAAATTTGTCTTGGCTAGAGAGTGAAATGATGAATCAGGGTCGTTGTTTATGTGGTGCTGTTGGTATAAAAACCAATCAAAGCATAGAGGAAGTTAATGTATGCCATTGTAATACTTGTCAAAAATGGAATGGAGGCCCATTTTTATCTGTAGATTGTAAAGATGACCTACAAATAGACGGTGCTGAAAATATTTCCGCCTATTCATCGTCCGAATGGGCAGAACGTGCTTTTTGTAGAAAATGTGGTACTCATCTTTTTTACCACCTGCATCATCCCAGTGCTTATTATGTACCCGTTGCCTTGTTTGAAAACAATCATTCAAGTAAATTATCCCGCCAGATTTATGTGGACAGCAAACCAACGTATTATAACTTTGTTGAAAAGACGCCAATGTTGACGAAACAAGACATACTTAACTTGTTTAAATAATCGTTATAATATGAGTGAGGGTAATATTAACCTCACTCATATTGTTGTGTATTAAAGGCAATTGTTCTAAAAAATATTAAACTGGGCCGTGTAGTCAAATTATTTCATAATAAATGAAATTATTAAAATAATTTACTTGATTGATATGTAACAATTTTCTTTCTGTTTCTCACTAATGTCAGTATAATCCATTATCTCATCAAAAAGATCTTGATATCTCTCAAGAGAGAATGCTGTCTGCTTTTCAATTATCTCATTAAAATCATGAAGATAAAATAAGCATACCCGCTTGGTTTTGGATCTTATCAATTTATCACTATTTCAGTGGGTATTACGTTAGTGGAGATGTTGTTTGATTAATGTGTTATTAGTTGATGACCATGAACTGGTTCGCATTGGCGTGAAGGGTATCCTTGATGATGCAAGAGGAATTAAAGTCGTAGGAGAAGCCAGCAGTGGAGAAGATGCGGTCAGATGGTGCAGATCAAACGGCACGGATGTTGTCATTATGGATATGGGAATGCCCGGTATAGGAGGGCTTGAAGCGGCTAAAAAAATTATCCGCTATTCACCTGATACGCGGGTGATTATGCTGACGATCTATACCGAAAGCTCCTTGCCAACGAAAGTCATGCAGGCAGGGGTCAGGGGATATTTGAGTAAGGCGGCAACGCCTCAGGACATGATTAACGCAATTCGGGCTGTTTATGCAGGGCAGCGTTATATCTCCCCTGATATTGCCCAGCAGATGGCACTCAATCAGTTATCTCCTCAGAAAGACAACCCGCTGGATGAGCTTTCGGAACGTGAATTGCAAATCATGACAATGATAACTCAAGGCCGTAAGGTTAATGAGATTTCTACCCTGCTTAACTTGAGTCCTAAAACAGTCAATAGCTACCGTTATAGAATGTTCAGTAAACTAAATATCAATGGTGATGTAGAATTGACCCATATGGCAATACGCTGCGGATTGCTTGACGCACAGAATATGGTGAACCAGGGTGGGTGAGAAAACTTGATGGGTGAAAAGAGTGGCAGAGCAATTTAATTCAAAGGCATTTTTGAAAACAGTCACTAGTCAGCCGGGTGTCTACCGAATGTATGATGTTACCGGTACGGTGATTTATGTCGGTAAGGCCAAGGATCTAAAAAAACGGTTATCCAGCTATTTTCGGACACAAGTTAGCAGCCGTAAGACAGAATCACTGGTGAAAAATATCATTCAGATAGACGTCACCATCACTCACACAGAGACTGAAGCTCTCCTGCTCGAACATAACTACATCAAACTTTATCAGCCTCGCTACAATGTATTGCTGCGAGATGATAAATCTTATCCTTATATTTTTTTGAGTGGTGATACTCATCCTCGTCTGGCCTTATACCGTGGCGCCAAACATGCGAAAGGCGAATATTTCGGGCCATTTCCCAATTCCCATGCTGTGCGTGATAGCTTGGCTTTATTGCAGAAACTATTTCCCATCCGCCAATGCGAAGACAGTGTCTATCGCAACCGTTCAAGGCCCTGTCTGCAATATCAGATTGGTCGCTGCCTCGCCCCTTGCGTTAGCGGGTTCGTAACAGATGAAGAGTACCAGCAGCAGGTTGAATATGTCCGTTTATTTCTGACGGGTAAGGATCAACAAGTACTGACTGAATTGGTGGGTAAAATGGAAGAAGCCAGCCAGCAACTTAAATTTGAAGAGGCCGCCCGTTACCGTGACCAAATTCAGGCGGTACGACAAGTGACTGAACGACAATTTGTGTCCGGGGAAGGGGATGACCTTGACGTTATCAGTGTTGCTTTTGAATCCGGTATGGCTTGTGTGCACGTCTTATTTATCCGTCAGGGAAAAATATTGGGGAGCCGGAGTTACTATCCTAAAATTCCTGTGGATACAGAACTGGATGAAGTCGTAAAAACTTTCCTTGGTCAATTCTACCTTCAAGGTAGCCAAAACCGGACATTGCCGACGGAAATTTTGCTGGATTTCTCGTTACCTGAAAAAGAACTGTTGGAAACTTCACTTTCTGAATTATCGGGCAGGAAAATCCATATTCAAGCGCGTCCAAGGGGAACCCGGGCGCGTTACCTAAAATTGGCGCGTACAAACGCTGCCACCGCGTTAACCACGAAACTTTCCCAGCAATCAACAATCCATCAGCGTTTGGAATTACTTGCTGCATTTACAGGTCTTACAAAAATCCAGCGCATGGAATGTTTCGATATCAGTCATACAATGGGAGAACAGACAGTGGCATCTTGTGTTGTTTTTGATGGCAATGGTCCTGTGCGCGCAGAATATCGTCGCTATAACATTACCGGCATCACACCGGGGGATGATTATGCGGCGATGAATCAGGTTTTGCGTCGTCGGTATGGTAAGGCGATTGATCAAACCAAAATTCCAGACATCATCTTTATTGATGGTGGTAAAGGGCAGCTTGCACAGGCAATTGAAGTTTTCAGCACTCTGGAAGTTGAATGGGATAAAAACTATCCTAAACTGATTGGGGTTGCTAAAGGAAGTGATCGTAAAGCGGGGCTAGAAACTTTGTTTTTCGAAGCGGAGGGAGAAGGCATGGCACTTCCCCCAGACTCGCCTGCCTTACACGTTATCCAACATATTCGGGATGAATCCCATAACCACGCCATTACAGGGCACCGTCAGCGTCGGGAAAAGGTGAAAAAAACCAGTACACTGGAATCGATAGCAGGTATTGGGCCAAAACGTAGACAAATGCTGTTAAAATATATGGGGGGATTGCAGTCATTACGCAACGCAAGTGTAGAAGAGATCGCAAAAGTGCCTTCTATTTCTTATGCATTGGCAGAAAAAATCTATAATGCGTTGAAACACTAAGAGTATTGATGCACCATACTGATAAACTTTACATGGCCAGATAGTTACTAAGCATTATGCAATTAAATATTCCAACATGGCTTACCTTATTCCGTATTGCCTTAATTCCATTCTTCGTTTTGGCATTTTACCTGCCATTCCAATGGGCACCGATGTTGTGCGCCATTATCTTTGTCATCGCTGCTGCAACAGATTGGTTTGATGGTTTTCTTGCCCGTTTGTGGAAGCAGACCACGCGCTTTGGGGCATTTCTTGATCCGGTGGCAGATAAAGTCATGGTTGCTACCGCGTTAGTGCTTATTACGGAACATTATCATACATGGTGGATCACACTGCCCGCCGCGACAATGATTGCTCGGGAGATCATCATATCCTCTCTGCGTGAGTGGATGGCTGAGTTGGGAAAACGCAGTAGCGTGGCTGTTTCCTGGATGGGTAAAATAAAAACCACTGCTCAAATGGCGGCATTGGTTGCTTTATTATGGCGTCCTTGCACTGAGCTGGAAGTGGGAGGATTCATCTTATTATACGCTGCTGCAGTATTGACATTCTGGTCAATGTTTCAATATTTGAGCGCTGCATGGGTTGATTTGCGTGAAGGCTGATCGAACTGGCGCAAAAATCATCGAACAAACAGGTTTTATAAATAATTGTGTTGACTCATTTCGTGAAATAAGTAGAATGCAACGCATCGAACGGCACATGAGATTTACGAAACAAGTTAAGTAAATCAACAAGTTCGAAGAAGAGCGGGAATAGCTCAGTTGGTAGAGCACGACCTTGCCAAGGTCGGGGTCGCGAGTTCGAGTCTCGTTTCCCGCTCCAAAAAGGCGCGTTGGCAGAGTGGCCATGCTGCGGATTGCAAATCCGCCTACCTCGGTTCGACTCCGGGACGCGCCTCCAAATTCAGCCCAGGTGGTGAAATCGGTAGACACAAGGGATTTAAAATCCCTCGGCTGTAAGGCTGTGCGGGTTCAAGTCCCGCCCTGGGCACCATACGAAAATTCACTGTAAATACAGTGAGTTAAAGAAAGAAAAAGCCTCCTGTAAAGGGGGCTTTTTTTATGACTCTGTTCCGTCCTAAATAAAGTTGACACTTTCCTTCATCTCTTTAGGAGAGTGTTATGAAATCAGAAAGTAAACGCACTCAGCGTGATTATTCATTGGCTTTTAA
>NZ_MUBK01000004.1 GCF_002127545.1 Xenorhabdus beddingii | reverse complement strand
CGAAACTGTTCCGGGTCGGACAGCGCGATCAAGTCATGGAGGTTCATGGCGACAGTTTACCCAACAATCGCCCGGGATTATCCGGATAAAAGGTGACCGAAGTCAAAAAAATTAACTTTGCCAGCCGGACAAGTCCTCCCCCTCGACCTGCTGCCAGTGAATGCCACGGATCAACCAGTCGAACTGGGCGGGCGTCATGACCCAGCTGCGCTCGCCCTGCTTCGGCCAGACAAAATGGGCCCGGTGCAGACGGCGGGTACACAGCCAGACACCGTGGCGATCCCAGCGCAACACCTTGAGGCGGGAGCGGGCCTTGTTGCAGAAAATGAACGCCGCTTCCTCCTGCCAACGCAGGTTTAGTTGCTCAAGATGGCAGGTCAGGGCATCAATCCCCCGGCGCATGTCGACCGGCTCTCGCACCAGAAAAAGTTGTTCGGGTTTCAGCATCGTTTTAGCACCTGCATCAGCTCAGGCAACCGCGTCAAAGGGCAGACGATGGCATAACCATCAGGGGTATGCAGGGTGACGCTCTGTTCCGATGCCGGCTGAAGAGAAACCGGTAAGACGGCAGGTAAGGCTGTGCGGGGATGTTGGCCTCTTTTATTGCTGTCAGTGATCCAGTTACGAAAGGAAGCCAGCGTCAGTTGATGCTGTTCACAATACTGTTTGCGGGTTAGCGCCGTCTGGCGCCATTGGGTCACATGTTGCTGCTTTTGTTCCGGGGTGTATCGGTTACGGCGCATGGTTCAGTCTCCAAAGGAAAGATAAATTAGCCGTAGCGTGCACGCGCCTGATGGCAGGGACAAGGTGAGTTCACCGGACGCTTACACTTGAGTAGCCTTACCCATTTTTTCAATAAAGTATTCAAAAAGTTCATCACGCATTACTTATGCCTATAATCAGTATATGAAGTGGCTGTTTAAACAGCCACTTTAACAAAGATAAATGTCAAATATTGGAATGATTAAATCTCTTGAATATCTGGATCTGCAAATTGCCTTAAAATATCCAAGTGAATATGCATATCCAATTTTCTGACATTTTCGAGTTTGATATCTCCACCCAAAATGATAGCAGGCTCAAAACCAAATATTTCATTTTCATTTAATGGGCCATACTTTTCTACTGCTCGTGAGAAAATACCTGCTTTTGCTCCTCCCTTTAAGTCAAAATGATTGACTGACTTGCTTGCGAAGAAACTAAAAATATCGATTTCTGATTTTTTTTCGTTTTTTTCAAAACAATTATCTTTGTCATATGTGATTTTATTAAAAATACAAGATATTGATAAGTTTATCCCAGTTTTCTCTCCACAGAGATAAAGTTTACCAAAACCACTTCTGGCAATAACATGATAAGAATCCATTGACTCAAATGGAGTATCTTCCAGCCACATATCTACAATATCTTCATAATCATCAGGATTAACTATACTAAATAATCCATCTTGATAACTGTTCCACCCTTCAGTTTCCCAGTAGTACAATAATTTATTTGGTAATCTCCCCCTCCATTTTTCTATGGCTTCAGCAGGAACTGCTCTATGCTGGCTTGCTTCTCCTAGTTCTCTAATAAAAAATGCAAAAAATTTATCACGCATTATTTTTTCCCCTTACCCCGACATAATTCTAATTGAACATTCATCTTAGTGTCGCCTAAGCCACTGTCAACCGCCTCTTTCGCTGCTTTATCAAGAGTGCCGATACGCGATCCTTTCCAACTTCCTCCTATAGCACTATTAATTCTAGAGTCCCCCATTTTTTTAGGGGCATATTGTCCATAACCTCCTGCGACCATATCGGGTTCATGTAATGCAGCTAACCCTTGAAGGGCTTGTTTTGCTTTTCTGTTTGCTATTTCTTGTGCTCCATCTGGTTCTTTTCCTTTCCCAATGAGGTTCCTGAAAATTTTGTCTGATATATCTCGTTCCGTATCATTTCGAAAATCCTCTTGAGCAGTAGCCGCTTTGCTATTCCGTTTATTTTTCTTATAAGCATCTCTGGCAATTTTAAAGTCTTCTGGTGACATATTATTAATAGCATCCTGCTGTCTACGTAGCTGTGCAGAATACTCTTTCAAAAACGCCTGCCGTTCTTTCTCCGTTTTTAATTTCTTATATCGCCTGCTGTTATAGGGATCAAAACACGGTACTTTCGTTTTCTTAACCCCTTTTACTTTACCGCCCTTTTTAGGTGGCTCTTGCGGTTTTTCTGCACTCTCCGTCGGTTTATCACTTTTGGCATCAGCTTTGGAAGCATTCTGTTCCGCTTTTTTGCCTGCTTTGGCCGCTGCCTTTGTTTCTCCCTTGGCTGTGATTTTGGAAATCATTCTGGCGCCGCCTTTAACGGCACCTTTGATCGCACCTTTAGGATTAAAGTCAGCAATGAAATCCCCAATCTCTTCAGCCGGTCCCTCTATTGTGAACCTGTATTCATCTAAATTGCTGTTACGCGCATTTTCTTTGAGTGCGTTGGCTGCATCACGTAACTGCTTCGAATTTTCCTCATTACCCCAAGCTCCCTGCCTCATCGCTGCTTGTTCCATTTCTGATGCCGCAATGTATTGAACGCCTTTATACGCGAGTTCCCCAACATCAATGGCCGTATTTCCCAGGTTTTTCAGCACGCCTTTCCCTACGCCTACCACAGCGCCGCCAGCGGCTTTTGCGCCTTGGGCCACGCCGTGCCAGAATCCTCCTTCATTCTGGGTATTCGACTGGATAACGGGATTGGCTTCTTCTGGTATTTGAGTCGATTTTGGCGGTTGTCCCGTGATTTCGCCTAACGTATTACCCTCACCAGTAGGGGCATCGTTATGTGCCCGTTTTTTCCATAACGGCTCATCACTGGCTGGTTTAGGCGGTGTTTTTTTGATTTTTGCCATGTCCTTATGCTCCGTTCATCCAGAATTTGTCACCGTGGCGCAGGATTAATTTATTGCCGGCGCGCACGCTTTTCGAATGCTCCTGCTCTTTGGGGTGGCATTTGCCACCCACGGTGCCACTTTTAACGCCATTGGCTACGCCGGGTTGGTCGCCCAGCGTCTGGGGCACAAACGATTGGGCAAAAACCACAACGGGTTTACCGTTGGTGCGCACAGATTTCACCATCGCCGCGCTGTCTGCCAGTTTAGCCATCACGGGGTAGGGAATAGGGGGCGTGGAAGAGCCTATCGGGGTTTTACAGACATCAGGCAAAATACCGATGACCATCCACTGTGTACCTGTCCGGGCAATGTAGTTATCAGCCATAAATATGTATCTCCCTTTTGTCAGTGTCATCAGGTGACGCGATTCTTATCAGTGGTGCATCCGGGTCCATTTCAAAACGGGCTTCCATTACCCGAAGTGGCGATGCGGCTTCAATGTGGTAACGGTAGGTCATGGAAAGTGTGAGCGCTTCGCTGTCGATAATGATGGTATCGGCGTACATCCGTTCAGGTAGCATTTCGCCACTGAGCATTCTCAGTAGAATAAGTGGCCGGTGTCCCGGCAACTGCACATGCAGTTCACCATCACGGGTCAGGTTGAACAGGCTGATGCGGATGTCATTGTCGGGAAAGTCGATTTGCTGGTCGTCCGGTGCGTTATTCCAGTAACTAAAACGAAAATCATCGGGCAGATAAGGATGGCGTTCTTCCAGCCACTGTTCATCATAGGTGCCCGCCAGTGTGCGGCGGGGTAGCCAGGCACGCCCGATAATGCCCAAGCCCGCAGGCAGACAGGCCTTTTCCGTGACGGACGGAGGATGATCCAACCACTGCGTAAAGTGTTCCTCCGTTATCGGAGCATCTGGATGTTCAATGCGTGGCGCAGGGTAGCGGGAGAGGTCTTTTGCTTTCGCATACCACGGCGTGATAAAGCCTGTACCCAACGGATTGTATTCCCACGTCGCATGGGCAATGGGGGGATTTTCCTTTTCCGGGTGCTGCTCTCGCTGCGTTTCGGACAACCGGGCTTCTTCGGCAACAGAAGCGGCGGCATTATCTTCTTCATAGACCTTGCATTGCCCGCCAAAGGCATACTGGTAATCGACCGGCAATTCAGTGAACTTCTGCGGTAGAGTCAGTTGCCATTCGTCCTGTGATGAACGTTGAAATTCACGCTCTCCCCAAACATGCAAGGTTTTGTCGATAAGCGATTGCCCGTCATTTTGAGTGACCTGCAACCGGACAGCAACTTTTTCACAGGCTTCGCCTCCCGGTGCATAGGCAATGCCATTCACAATCACATCACATTTGGGTTTCAGTGGTGCTAAATCACTTTCCTGCTGAACCGATGACTGGTTCATTTCGCCGGAAAAGGTATCCTGCACCGTCAGCTCACCATAAGGTGCTTCCAGTACAGGCTGGTAATGCCCCGAACCAGTAGGCTGGAGCTGATAGACGATTTTCATGGCAACAACATGATATTCTTCGTCTTCGGTATCCAGCATTTTGTAGTTGATGACCGAAAAAGGGGTCAGGTTTCTGAATTCCATATCAAAGCTCCTTAGTTCAGGTCAATGTCCTGTGCGCTGATTTGGATGGCATCGGCAGCGTCAAACAGGAATTTGATGCCCTGAATAGTGACATTGCCGAACTTGTCCATCCGCAGGCAGCTACTGCCGCAGCGCAGCTCAATCACATCACCGGCCGTAATGGATAAAAATTCTCCGACCGTGTGCGTATGGGTGATCCCGATGTCCTCTTCTTTGTGTTTGTACACGTTAATGGTCTGGTTTTTCTCTACCGTTTCGCTGTGGTTGGCCAACACATGGGTGTCGCGATTATTGAGTACTTTGGTGTTCATGTCCTTTTGGGCATGAATAAACACTTCTTCGCTGCCTTTGGCATCCTCAAAGCGCAGTTCGTTAAAGCCTTCGCCCTTGTGGGTTTTCGTTTTAAATGTAGTGCGGGTTTTTGCCGCCGGTAAATCCAGTGGTGGACGGTTGAGTCCGTTGTAAACGCAGCCAGTGACAATCGGCCGGTCGATATCGCCGTTGAGGTAAGAGACAATCACTTCTTGCCCGATGCGCGGGATAGCCATAAACCCGAAGCCGTTGCCGTTCCAACCCTGAGCCACCCGCACCCAGCAGGACGCACCATCATCAGCTTTGTCGTAACGGTTCCAGTGGAAATGGACTTTAATCGCGCCGTCTTTGTTGACGAAGATTTCTTCGCCTTCCGGCCCCACGACGGTGGCGCTTTCATCACCGTCTGCCAGTGGCTTGTAATGAAACGGCGGGCGCCAGTCGGCATAGCCATCGATAAAGCTGAAATCATTGCTGAGCGTGGTGCCCTCACCGCTACTGGACCCCAGTGCCTCCGGGCAACGTCCATGATGATTGATTTCCACAATCTGCCAGCGGGTATTGAGCGGAGAGTGAGGATGGTTTTCTATCTCAAAGATTTTACCCGGCATCAGTTTGATGCAGTTACTGTTGCCGCTGCCGCTTTGGGTCTGGTTTTTATGAAATTCATGGCGGTATTTGAGAAATGGTTTAGCGGTCGCATCTTTCTGGAAACGCCCGTAACTTTCATAGACGGTATACGGCGTGAGTGAGCCTAATGCCTGATACTCCGGGTTGCTCTCCAGATGGGAAAGTGCGTAGAAAGGGTTGTCCGGGTTGTAATCTTTGTGAATGCTACGCTGGGGAGCCATGCCCACGCCAAGGCTTACGGCGTAAATCGAATCCACTCCGTGTGCGGTTTCCGGCTGCGCATTGTACTGTAGGGGTAAATCAGCGGTCATCCCCAGATGGCTGTCGCTGAAAAACAACGTGTCATCTTCGAACCAGAAAGCAATCCCCTCCTCGGCCGCCAGACGGCTGAAAAAAGCGTAATCGGATTCGCGTTTTTGAGTGGTGTATTCTCTGTCCTGATGGGCATCTTCCAGTTGGGAATCGGCTTTTACATGGTGCTTTTTCAGCAGTGTCTGCATGATAGCCGGCACCTTCTGGCGGTGGTAAATATGGCTGTCCTGATTCAGGGTTAAACGCCAGAGGAACGGGCGTACCGTAAAGGCATAAATCGTTTTGTTGCCGTCGGTGCTGCACCATTCGGCATGGGAAATAATGCCGGTCACCTGACGTTGCAATGTCATATCCTGCATCACCTGAAAAACAGCGCCCTGCATCAGCAGTGAGTTCAGGTCAATCTCTGGCGGCCGACCGAAGCGGAGATGCGGGCAGACCAATGTCAGGTTAAGGACAAACAGGTCAGACAATCCTTCCCGCAGGGTAAAATCAGCCACCGAAAAGGTGTTCTCCGGTAATGTCCCCATCCGGCAGAGAAAACGTAATCCACTTTTTAATATCATCATTCACTCCATTTTCATTTTTTTTTGTTACATCGGGCTGCGCAGGCCTTCCAGATGTGGAAATTCCCAGAGCGGCTCTGTCTCATTCCGGCAGTAAGTTTTCAACATCACAAAGGTATTTTGTGAGATAAAACAGGCCATAAGCTGGCTGATTAAACGGCAGAACTGATACATGAAACCCGGGTTGGCAAAGCAATCCGGGTCGAGGCGAAGATGCAGGTAATGACCGTAGATCACACCGGCACTGCCCCGTCGTAAACGGCCATCCCATTTGGCGTCTAAATGGAGAATGCTGTCGACCGCTCGCTGCATCCGGCGGCTGAGTGCACGATCATGTTCGGTATAGCAATTAAACAGATGGAGCAGCGCTTTTAAACCTTCTGTATGGAACAGCATGAATGGGGGCATGTTCATAATATTGATCAGTGACCAATCGTCCCGTCCGATGATCATCGGCGGGTAATCGGGGGAAACCGGGGTGATATTATGTGCTCTCAGATGAGCGGGTACCGACTCTTGCGTTAGTGCAACCTCGCCGACACCTAACGCCATAGCCTTGCTGTGATAGCCGTAAAAATGGGCACTGACGCTTTGTGGTGACAGATCATAGGCATCCTTGCCGTTTGTGCCGATAAAACGAAGGGTGTTTTGAATGCGTCCGAGCAAATCGGCCGAAACCAGCGGTTGGATGTAGATACAGTCAGATCCCCACCGGGTATCAAACTGTTCGATAAATTCGAATTGATGGGTATTGCCGCGTGGTTTTTCCGCCTCAGCCCCGGTTTTCCGTTGAGAGGCCGGGTTGCCGGGTTGTTTAGCGGTCTGAATATCATGTAAATGAAAGAGAGTGACCCCCTCCGGTAGCGGAAGCGGATAACGTGCTTTATCCGCTTCCAGTGTGATTGGAGGGCTTGTCATCATTTCCAGATGTATCGCCGGCACACAGCCAAGCTGGAAAGCGTCACCCAGATCATCCAGCGGCAATCCGCCATCCAGACGGAAAATCAATTCAAACGTTCCGTCACTGTTTAAGACTAAATCCCGGTCATTGCCGGTATCGAATTCGATAAAATCAAAAACGTGAGGAAGACAGTAATATTCTGTTATCTGTTGCAGGAATGCGAACTCATTGTTTTTCGTTGGTAACAGGACTTGATTCAGGTTTGCGGCCCAGCCCGTGAAATCACTTGACTTGAGCTTTTGTTCTTTCTCTTGAGTGCGCAGGCAAATATTCTGGATATGCCAATCCAGCCAGAAACTTAATTGCGCAGCCCGTGCCGGATCAGTCCCCATAAAGAAGGAAAGTTTACCGCCATCCCAGACGGCGGGGGCGCTTCCCGTCTTGCGCAGCGTCAGGATAATATTGCTGTGTGCTTGCGTTTTCTCGATCCGCTTATCCAGCACAATAATTGGCTCAATATGCAGATCCCGATGGGTGCGGAACGTCATGACTTGCTGGTCTATGGCGGTTGAGACCGGCGTTCCTAAGGGAATATCGAGGGCACCCTGATGTTGCCCATGACGGGGTGTGAACTGGATAATGGTAGAGGGGGGGATAGGATGCAGAGTATGAGGCCAGATACGCCGGAGGGTTTCCTGACTGACTTCAGGGAAATTGTCCTCCGTTTTATTGCGGACACCTGAGGTGAGCAGTGCGAATCCCTCAAGTAAACGTTCGATATCGGGATCGCCGGAATGATTCAGAAGGTCAGTCAGGTGGGGGCGTTCTGCTGCCGTTAATTTCATCTTTTCGCGCATATAGGTCAGTTCCTGTAGGTACAGGGATCCCTGACGGTTTTTCATTTTTTTTCTTCCTTATATCAGTATTCAAACGAATCATTTATCGGCATTTCATCAAAAAAATTTATATGTAAACAAAAAGCCCCTACATTTTACTGATTTTCTGATTAATTTAACTACTAAGAGGTGATTTTTAGGAAAAGTACTAGAAACTCTGTTAGTGACTATTTGCCGGATATAGGAAATTTCTACCGGAGAGAGGCAACTTTCATCAGATAAAACAATTATCGTAATGGTCATCAATGGGATAAAAAAAATGCCCCGATGCCAAAAGCACCGGGGCATGTTATCTCGCCAGAAAGTTAGGCGTTTTCTTGCTGAGTTGCCTGAATGGCAGTCAGTGCAACGGTATAAACGATGTCATCAACCAGTGCACCACGGGACAGGTCGTTAACAGGTTTACGCATGCCTTGCAGCATAGGCCCGATGGAAACCAGATCCGCAGAGCGTTGTACCGCTTTGTAGGTGGTGTTGCCGGTGTTCAGATCAGGGAAGATAAACACGGTTGCCTGACCTGCAACAGGTGAATTCGGGGCTTTGGATTTTGCCACGTCTTCCATGATCGCCGCATCATACTGCAAGGGGCCGTCGATGATCAGGTCCGGGCGTTTTTCCTGTGCCAGACGGGTCGCTTCACGGACTTTCTCAACATCACTGCCGGCACCAGAGTTACCGGTGGAGTAGGAGATCATCGCAACCCGAGGCTCGATACCAAAGGCTTTCGCAGAATCGGCGGATTGGATGGCGATTTCAGACAGTTGCTCTGCGGTTGGGTCCGGGTTGATGGCACAGTCACCGTAAACCAGGACTTGTTCTGGCAACAACATAAAGAAGACGGAAGAAACCAGTGAGCTGTTTGGCGCAGTTTTAATTAACTGCAATGGTGGACGAATGGTATTCGCGGTGGTGTGAACCGCACCGGAAACCAGACCATCAACTTCGCTCTGTTCCAGCATCAATGTACCCAGAACAACATTGTCTTCCAGTTGTTCGCGGGCAACGACCTCAGTCATGCCTTTGTTTTTGCGCAGTTCAACCAGACGAGGAACATAACGCTCACGGACGGCTGCCGGATTAACGATTTCAATGCCCGCGCCCAGCTCAACGCCTTGGGCTGCCGCAACACGGCGGATCTCTTCCGGATCACCCAGCAGGATACATTCCGCAATACCCCGTTCAGCACAGATCGCGGCGGCTTTGACAGTACGTGGTTCGTCGCCTTCTGGCAGCACGATGCGTTTGCCAGCCTGACGAGCCAGTTCGGTCAGTTGATAGCGGAATGCCGGTGGGGACAGAAGGTTTGGACGTTCTGATGTGGCTGCCAGAGAGTCAATCCACTCGCTGCTGATGTGTTGTGCCACGTAGTTCTGGATTTTTTCGATACGCTCGTGGTCATCCGCCGGTACTTCCAGACTGAAACTTTGCAGGTTCAGGGAAGTCTGCCATGTGTTGGTTTCCACGGTGAAAACCGGCAGGCCGGTGCTGAAGGCACGCTCGCACAATTCACGGATAGAGTCATCAATGGAGTAACCCCCCGTCAACAACACGGCACCCACTTCGATGCCATTCATGGCAGCCAGACATGCCGTGATCAGTACGTCAGGACGGTCAGCAGAAGTGACCAGCAGGGAACCCGGACGGAAGTACTCCAGCATGTTAGGAATGCTGCGGGCACAGAAAGTCACGGATTTGATGCGGCGGCTCTCAATCGCCCCTGCGTTGATGACGTCAGCTTTCAGGTGTTTTGCCATATCAATCGCCCGGGTGGCGATCAGGTCAAAGCTCCATGGAATGCAGCCAAGGATCGGCAGCGGGCTGTTTTTGAAGATGGTTTTCGGATCAACGTGTGCAATGGTGGCTTTCGTGGATTCGTCAAAGATTTCGGACAAATCCGGGCGCGTGCGACCCTGATCATCAACCGGGGCATTCAGTTTGTTGACAATGACACCAATGATGTTTTGGTTTTTGATGCCACCGTATTCCGCGCGGCTCAGTTCAATGCGCTCTTTTAACTGTTCCGGGGTGTTGGTGCCCAGTGCAGTGACAAATACGATTTCAGCATTCAGGGTCTTGGCAATTTCATAGTTCAGGGACTGGGCAAACGGATGTTTGCGCGTCGGAACCAGACCTTCAATCAGCACCACTTCTGCACCTTTGGCGTTTTCGTGGTACAGCGCCACGATCTCTTCCATCAGTACATCTTTCTTGTCAGTGGTCAGCAGTGATTCCACATGTGCCATATCCAGCGGTTCAGCAGCATAAATGCTGGAGTGTGAACGGATAATGGAAGTGGTTTGATCTTGGGAACCCGTGTGGCGGGGTTGTGCGATGGGTTTGAAAACGCTCAGGCGAACGCCTTTTTGCTCCATGGAGCGAATAACACCCAGGCTGACACTGGTTAAACCAACGCTGGTGCCAGTGGGGATTAACATAATTGTACGGGACACGGAAACCTCTTTAACGGTTGCTCGTCAGTCAATAAACGTGACTCTCAATATATTCGATGCGATATGAGTAAACAAAACATCAACCCTGAGTCAACGCCATATTTATTAAGTTATTAAGAAAATATCAATGAATACATTGATTGAATAGAGAACCGCCAGCATGGCTGGCGGTTCTTGAAAATCATGCTGCTTATGCGGTCAGGCGTGCTGAATCCTGAGCAATGACCAACTCTTCATTGGTTGGGATAACCAGAGCAGGGCGGCCGTTATCGGTCGTGATAACGCCTGATTTACCGAAACGTGCAGCAAGGTTGCGCTCGTGATCATATTCGAAGCCCAGCAGTGCAACTTTCTTCATGGTCAGTTCACGAACCAGGGCAGAGTTTTCACCGATACCACCGGTGAAGATGATGGCATCCAGACGGCCTTCCATCAGGGCGCTGTAAGCACCGATGTATTTAGCCAGACGGTGGCAGTAAACGTCCATTGCACGTTTTGCATCCGCTTTAGTTTCGTAGTTATCTTCCACGTAACGGCAGTCGCTGGTGACTTCGGTCAGACCTTGGAAGCCGGACTCTTTGGTCAGCAGGGTGTTGATTTGAGCAACAGTCATGCCCATGGCATCGTGCAGGTGGAAGACGATAGCAGGATCGATATCACCACTGCGGGTTCCCATCACCAGACCTTCCAGTGGCGTCAGACCCATAGAGGTATCAACACACTGACCATTGACAATGGCAGAAACAGAACCCCCGTTACCCAGGTGGCAGGTGATGACATTCAGTTCTTCAACGGGCTTGTTCAGCATCTTGGCCGCTTCACGGGAAACGTAGAAATGGCTGGTGCCATGTGCGCCGTAACGACGAATTCCATGCTCTTTGTACAGGTTGTAAGGCAGTGCGTACAGGTAGGCTTCTTCAGGCATCGTCTGGTGGAAGGCCGTGTCAAATACGGCAATGTTTTTCTCAAGCAGATGCGGGAAAGCTTGTTTCGCTTCTGCAATACCGATCAGATGAGCTGGGTTGTGCAGTGGTGCAAATGGAATAGCGGCTTCAATGCCTTCGATAACTTCATCAGTGATAATCACAGAAGAAGTGAATTTCTCACCACCGTGAACAATACGGTGACCGATGGCTGAAATTTGTGCAGAAAGTTCTGGCTTTTCAGCCAAGATAGTATTAACAATGAAGTTCAGGGCTTCGCTATGTGCTGCGCCGGCACCTAAGGCAGCTTCATTTTTTGCGCCATCCATTTTCCATTTAATACGGGCTTCAGGCAGGCCAAAGCACTCGGCTAAACCAGAAAGATATTCTTCACCATTGGCAGGATCGATGATAGCGAATTTCAGGGAGGAGCTACCGCAATTAAGAACCAGTACCAGCTTACTTGACATGGAAATACCTATTATCTTGTTGTGATCTAATCTTGAATAAGAACAGTGTTAAAAAGTTAAGGCGATTTGTTAACAAAACGAATCCCATTGTTGCGAATAAGGTCAAAATCTTTGTTTTGCTGCTGCAACAACATAAAAGTCTGTGTAGGATACCGTTTGCTAGCAATAAAGACAAAATATACTTAATGGTATTAATACTACAAAAAAGTTTTTATCTTTTGTAGGGATTTTTTAAAAAGTATACTTTTAATTGATTGAGGTCAGAATGAACACGACACCGCCTGTTAATCAAGGTTGGTTCAAGCGAATGCAATTAGGTCAACAATATTTAAAAACCTGGCCGCTGGAGAAGCAGCTTGCGCCTGTTTTTCCTGAAAACCGTGTGATTAGGGCGACGCGCTTCGGGATTCGTTTTATGCCGCCATTGGCCATTTTCACGCTGACGTGGCAGATTGCACTGGGTGGTCAATTGGGACCCTCGGTAGCCACGGCACTGTTCGCCTGTAGTTTGCCGTTGCAGGGATTGTGGTGGTTGGGAAAACGTGCGGCAACCCCTCTGCCGGAAGGGTTGCTGAAATGGTTTTATGAAATTCGGGAAAAATTTGCCCAAGCAGGTATTGCCATGATGCCTGTGGAAAACGCCCCGACTTATTTCTCGTTGGCGGAATTGCTGAAGCGGGCATTCAAGCAACTGGACAATTCTTTCCTTGATGATATTTAAACCGCTGAACCCCCGTTTTATCTTCCCCTTTGAGTGCTGTTGAGATGGGTCAAATGATTAACGCATAGCTGCGTTTGAAGGAGCTGGATTTGGTACTGAAATGTAGAGGTTTCTTATTCGATTTGGATGGTACGCTGGTTGATTCATTGCCTGCGGTTGAGAGGGCGTGGATTCAATTTGCCGATAAGATGGGTATCGATAGAGATGAAGTTTTGAACTATGTTCATGGGACGCCGGCGATATTGTCACTACGACATTTTATGCCCAATGCCAGTGAAGAAGAGATCACCCGCACTTTCCAATGGATTGAAAAAATTGAAACAGAAGATACGGAAGGCATTACGGCTTTGCCCGGTGCCATTGCCCTGATTGATAAGCTGAATGCGCTGGATATTCCGTGGGCCATCGTGACATCAGGAACGATCCCCCTTGCTTCGGCGCGCCATAAAGTGGCGGAATTGCCGGAGCCTGCTCACTGGGTGACGGCTGAATCTGTCAAAAAAGGCAAACCCGACCCTGAGCCTTATTTGCTGGGGGCGGAAAAACTGGGGTTACTGCCAGAAGAATGTGTGGTTTTTGAAGATGCGGTAGCAGGGGTTCATGCCGGACTGGATGCCGGTTGCCAGGTCGTTGTTGTCCATGATTTACCGGATATTCCGCGCCGTGATGAAACCCATCTGACGGTCACTAATCTGGAAAATATTGAAATTGTCAAATCTGGCGGTTATGTGTCGATTTACACCATGAATCAGACAGATTCTTGATCATAACGTGGGATTTTCTCTGAGAAAAAGGGTCTACTTATCCCTATCCACGTTGGTATCGTCTGAAAATATCGTTGATAGAGGCCAGATTGAATAGCGAACTGTTGTGGGTCTTGACCCTGCTATTGATAGCTATTGTGCTTTTCACCACCAATAAAGTCAGAATGGATGTTGTGGCTTTATTGGTGATTATTGCATTTGTCCTGAGTGGCACACTGACGCTAAGTGAAGCCACGGTCGGCTTTAGTGATCCCAATGTCTTGTTGATTGCTGCCCTGTTTGTCATTGGCGAAGGGTTGGTCAGGACCGGTGTTGCTTACCAGATGGGAGACTGGCTGGTTCGTGTTGCCGGTAACAGTGAGACCAAGATGTTGGCCTGGTTAATGTTATCGGTGGCTGGGCTGGGTGCTTTCATGAGTTCAACCGGGGTTGTGGCCATTTTTATCCCTGTTGTCCTGAGCGTGGCAGCCAGAATGAAAACCTCTCCCGGCCGGCTGATGATGCCATTGGGCTTTGCCGGTTTGATCAGCGGCATGATGACATTGGTAGCAACGCCACCCAATATGATTGTCAATAGTGAGTTGGTACGCGAGGGGTTACGGGGATTTGATTTTTTCTCCATTACCCCGATTGGCATTTTAGTTTTGCTGGCAGGCGTGGTTTACATGTTGATCGCCCGCCGCTGGTTGGGCGGAACGGCTCACCAGACCGTGGATAAACGTTATCACCGAACATTCCGTGATTTAATCCGCGACTATAAATTATCGGGACGTGCCCGTCGCCTTGCTGTCCGTCAGGGTTCACCTTTGATGGGGCATACGCTGGATGAGCTGGGTCTGCGTGCCGGCTATGGCGCCAATGTGATTGGCATTGAACGCTGGCGTAAATTCCGTCGGGTGATGATGGCCGCCACCGGAGATATGGAATTGCAGGAGCGGGATGTTCTGCTGGTGGATATGTCGGACAGCGATATCGATTTACGGCAGTTTTGTCGCGATCAACAGTTGGAACCGATGGTATTGCGTGGGGAATATTTTTCGGAGCAGTCCCGTGAAGTGGGTATGGCGGAGGTTTCCGTGATCCCTGAATCCGATTTACTGGGGCAATCGCTGCGTGGCATGAAATTCCGCACACGTTATGGTCTCAATGTCGTAGGAATTCGTCGCAACGGCAAGGCATTGGAAGGCAAATTGGTTGATGAGCCTCTGTTGCTTGGTGATACATTGCTGGTGATTGGCGACTGGAAACTGATCCGTGCATTGAAAACCAAAACACCTGATTTCATCGTATTGAACTTACCCCTTGAAGTCGAAAGCGCAGCTCCCGCCGCATCACAGGCTCCTCATGCGTTATTCTGTCTTGCCCTGATGGTTGCCATGATGCTCACCAATGAAATTCCGAATTTTATTGCTGCATTGGTTGCCTGTCTGTTAATGGGAAAATTTCGCTGTATTGATATGGAAAGTGCCTATCGCGCCATTCACTGGCCGAGCCTTATTCTGATTGTCGGTATGATGCCTTTTGCCCTGGCATTGCAGAAAACGGGAGGCATTGACTTAATTGTCCGTGGGTTGATGGATGTCGCGGGCAATATGGGGCCACGGGTGATGTTGGTGTGCTTGTTTGTGCTTTGTGCCGTTATCGGATTATTTATTTCCAATACTGCGACGGCAGTGCTCATGGCGCCCATTGCGATTGCTGCGGCCAATGGGATGTCGGTTTCACCGTTGCCTTTTGCCATGATTATTGGCGTGGCGGCTTCGGCGGCATTCATGACACCGGTTTCATCTCCCGTTAACACCTTGGTGCTGGGGCCGGGAGGATATCGATTTGCCGATTTCCTGAAACTGGGCATTCCTTTTACGTTAATTGTGATGGGTATCAGCGTCGCAATTATTCCCCTACTTTTCCCGTTCTGATCATTCTGCGATGCCGCTTCAATACAGTAGACAGCAGGGGGACAATACAGAGGGATATGCCTGTCTATATACTGATCTCATCAAGGGAAAGACGAAAACTGGGGACAAATACATGCATAAAATAATCCATTTCTTCGCTGTGGCGCTCTTTCAGCGTCTTTTCCAGCCGGGTTTTGGCCTGATTGAATTCAGTATTGCCTGCAGAAAGCTCTTCCAGACATTTTAGATAGGCGCATAACGCATCAGCCTGTTTAATCATATGCGTTTCTTCTTCGCTATGGTGGTGTTCATCCAAAATCGAACGAAAATCATCCTGTAACTCTATCGGCAGCATATTCAATAACTTTTGTTGGGCGATCTTTTCTATTTTTTTATATTCATGGGCAATCTGGGGATTGTAGTACTTGATTGGCGTCGGCAAGTCTCCGGTGATGACTTCGCTGGCATCATGATACATGGCTAACAGAGCGATCCGTTCGGCGTTGACATTGCCATTAAACTTGCGATTTTTGATGACCGCCAGTGCATGTGCGACAAAAGCGACCTGCAAACTGTGCTCTGAAACATTTTCGGTCCGCACATTTCGCATCAGGGGCCAACGGCTGATTAATTTCAATCGGGATAATTGGGCGAAAAAATGACTCATGATTCTCTCTTTCAACAGAATGATAGGGTTAATTGTGAGCGGATGAGGCAGGGAAGTAAACCTGTTCAGTGTCAATTTTCACCAATATATCGCTTTCCATCTTTTCAATGGTGGATAGAGAAACAATGGTGGATGGAGAAACAAGGGTGGTTTGAGAAACAACGGTGGTTTGAGAAACAACGGTGGCTTGAGAAACAATAGGCGTATTTATTTTTGAAAAATTTATTTATAGGGAAATAGCGGTAAGCAAGAAATAAGTTCTTATTCCTGTTAAGGGCTTATCCCATTAGGTTATTAATAATGACAGGAATAAGCCCTGAATGATGGATATCACACCCCGTGGGTTTCAAGATGCAGCGTAGCCAACAAAGCTGCATCTTGAAAGATAACGGATATAGGCTTATTGCCGATAGTGACCGATAAAACGGGCAAATTTTTCAATCGCCACTTGCAAATCAGTGACATGCGGTAATGTGACAATGCGGAAATGGTCGGGTTCTGGCCAGTTAAATGCCGTACCTTGCACCAGCAGTACTTTTTCCTGTAGCAAAAGGTCTAGCACCATCTTTTGATCGTCATGAATATTGAAACGTTTGGTATCTATTTTGGGAAACATATAGAGGGCGCCCATAGGTTTCACACAGGAAACCCCCGGGATTTGGTTGATCAATTCCCAGGCGCGATTGCGCTGTTCATAAAGCCTGCCCCCCGGAAAAATAAATTCACTGATACTCTGATAGCCACCTAATGCGGTTTGAATCGCGTGCTGCATGGGGACATTCGCGCAAAGACGCATGGATGCCAGCATTTCCAAACCTTCAATGTAATCTTTGGCCTGTTTTTTCGGGCCATTCAATACCATCCAGCCCTGACGAAAACCGGCAACGCGATAGGTTTTGGAGAGACCATTAAAGGTGACCGTAAAGAGGTCAGGTGCCAATGCCGCAATGGAGTGATGCTGGGCATCGTCGTACAGAATTTTGTCGTAGATTTCATCGGCGAAAATAATCAGATTGTGCTGGCGGGCGATTTCCACTATTTCCAGTAACAATTCTTTGCTATATACCGCCCCGGTTGGGTTGTTCGGGTTAATAATAACGATACCACGGGTACGCGGGGTGATTTTACGACGGATATCCTCTAAATCAGGGAACCAGCCCTGTTGTTCATCACACAGATAGTGAACGGCATTGCCGCTGGAAAGTGATACTGCGGCAGTCCAAAGGGGGTAATCCGGCGCAGGAACCAGCATTTCGTCCCCGGTATTCAACAGGGCCTGCATGGATTGGACGATAAGTTCAGAAACACCATTACCAATGAAAATATCTTCAACGGTAATATCCAGCATGTTTCTTGCCTGATAATGCTGCACGATCGCCTTGCGTGCAGAATATAACCCTTTTGAATCGGAATAACCTTGGGCGGTTGACAGGTTACGGATGACATCGACTAAAATTTCATCAGGCGCTTCGAAGCCAAATGGGGCTGGATTGCCAATATTTAGCTTTAGTACCTTATTGCCTTCTTCTTCGAGTCGTTTGGCCTCTTTGAGGGTATTCCCCCGGATGTCATAACAGACATTATCTAATTTGCTGGATTTATTAATGGAAAACATAGGTGCCTTAACCCCTTGGCGAAATGGATACTACCCGGCATAAAAAGTGTGGTATTCAATGTACTCTTCTCAGTCTATCTTTTGAAGGGGCTTTGATATCTTTGGTTAAAACGGTTGTGTTAAGAATAAATGAATAAGTTTGCTCTCTGAAATTACGCCTTTTATTGGTATTTTGTTTTTGATTTTGATGTTAAGTTGGAGTTAAATTCTGTATTATGGTGTGTTTTTAGTTGTCTTGGGGTGCGGAGGATGACATTTTGACAGTGGTTACTTTGAATGAATTGGGTCAGGAAATCTCGAATTGTCAATATAAGTAAGAAGATTTGTATAATGTATTCTTATAATTTATCTTTGCTGACGTAAAGTTAATTTAGGTTTTTATCGCAGATACTTTGATAATTTTTTTGAGTTTTTAACCATAACATTTTCGGGCCTATTCAATGAAAAAGGTTAATCTATTAAAAATTCTTATATTATCTTGGTGTATTAAGTTTTCCTAATTCAGGTCACGTTATTCTTTGAAGCAAGTCAGAAAAAAGATATTTGTACTGGAAATTAGGGATTATGTGATGTAAATAGGGTTTTATATCTAATTTATTTTTTGGATTGCATAAAATTTGTTAAGAAAGGAGAAAATAAAACCCATGATGTTCTAAATAGTGAAAAAAATGCAGTAAACCTTTGCCCTATTTAATAGAGTAGAGTAATGTCACAATCGGTATTATTTTATTTGATACTGCTGAAGTAAAAACACCAGGTTAGTTAGTAATTAAAATCAAAAAAAAGTGATGAATAAACAATGATAAATGCAAATCGTCAGATAATAAACCTCGATCTCGATCTGCTAAGAACTTTTGTTGCCGTTGCTGACTTAAATACTTTTGCAGCAGCAGCAGCAGCTGTTTCTAGAACGCAGTCAGCTGTAAGTCAGCAAATGCAGCGGTTGGAACACCTCGTGGGGAGAGAGTTATTTGCTCGCCACGGCCGCAATAAACTTCTGACCGAGCACGGGCTTCAACTTCTTGGTTACGCACGCCAGATCCTTCGTGCCAATGACGATGCAACCGCATCATTGACTTACAATGATGCAGACGGTGAATTGAGAATAGGCGTGTCAGATGACGCGGTTGATACACTTCTTCCTTTCTTACTGAACCGTATTGCCTCTGTCTATCCACGTGTGGCGGTCGATGTGCGGATTAAACGTGCTCAGTTTATCGAAAGCATGTTGGATAACCATGAGATTGATTTGGCATTAACCACAGCAAAAATTAATCAACACCCTAAAACAATCCTGCGTTCTTCGCCTGTTTTATGGCACTGCGCGCCGGATTTCCAATTACAGACAAACGAACCCGTGCCGCTGGTTGTGATGGATGAAACCAATCCATTCCGCCAGATTGCTCTGGATACACTTGATATGGCCGGCATTTCATGGCGTATTGCGTATGAAGCCGCTTCCCTGTCTGCTGTTCGCGCAGCGGTAAATGCAGAAGTGGGTATTACAGCCCGTCCTCTGGAATTGCATAATGCAGACCTGAGAATTCTGGGTGAAAGTGAGGGGCTACCACGCTTACCCGAAATTCAATTCTTCTTATATCGTAACAGTAATGAACAAAATGAATCCGTTCTGACTGTTTTTGATGCCATAGAAAATAAGAAAACACCTTATACCGTAACGCCTGTTGAATCTGATGAACCTGATGAAGTGGATGAATCTATTGAGTCCATTGATATCACTAAATCAACTGAATCAGACGATGAAACCCCCGTCGAAAATATAGACGAATAACGATTTAAGTATTCTGTGTTTTATAGGCTAATATTTCCATTTTATTTGTGGAGATATTAGCCTGTTTGCTAATTGCTTATTAATAATCCTCTTAGGTTTTCATTCCCATTTCTGATATTTCCCTTAAGAAATATACCCTACCAATTTTTATCTCTCTTTCGAATTTTAGTTAAAAGAATGTTGCTGTGTTAACAAATTTAATTTTTCTGAATTGATAAAATAAATCCGTTTTTAGAAATAGTTGTCTTATCACAGTCAAATAGTTCTTTTTAGAAACAATCCATTAAGATTTGAATAAATTCCGTTCATGTGTTGAATGTTTTTCAACGAAATTGTGCACTTGATCATAAAAATACCTTAAGAAGCACACTGGAAAGACAGGTTTTTCCTGCGATAATGGTGTAGTAAAGTCGAGTTATCGGTTAGACTAGCTAAGTCAGGAAGAGGGTTTTTTACGCGACTGACTCGTTTTAGCGGTATGTCAGCACAATCTGTTAATTAATGGTTTGTAGTTTGTAAATAAATAGGTAAACACTTTTTGTCCTTGTGGCAAAATATTGTTGAGAGGAATAAAAACCAAGACGATTCAAGCGGTAAAAGAGATTGATTAGCGCTGTTTCAGATTTGGTTGTTATCCCTTCCCATGAATCGATGTGGTGCAACACTGCCGGCAAAAAGAGCAGACACCTTGACACCACTTTTGATGAGTAAGCAACGAGTATGTCTACATCCACTGGAATTTTGGCCCATCACTGGGCATTTGCGGTTTTCCTAATCGGTGCCCTTGGTTTGTGCGCACTCATGTTACTGGGTGGGTATTTCATGGGGGGCAGGGCGAAAGCCAGAGCAAAACACATACCTTATGAATCAGGTATCGATTCTGTCGGCAGCGCCCGTATGCGCCTGTCGGCGAAGTTTTATCTGGTTGCCATGTTCTTTGTCATCTTCGATGTTGAAGCCCTTTACTTATATGCCTGGGCCGTCTCAATCAAAGAGAGCGGTTGGTTGGGCTTTGTCGAAGCAAGCATTTTCATTTTGGTGTTATTGGCAGGTCTGGTTTATCTGGCGCGCATTGGCGCGTTGGATTGGACACCGGCGCGTTCAAAACGTCAGGTCAGTAAACCCAGTGCTGACACTTATACCAATATTAATACCAATACCAACAACAGTCATATGCAGTAATAGCGAGGCATGAAAGATGGATTATACGCTCACCCGCATAGATCCGAACGGTGAGAATGACCGTTATCCCCTGCAAAAACAGGAAATTGTTAGTGACCCCCTGGAGCAGCACGTTCACCGTAGTGTCTATATGGGCAAATTAGAACATGCTCTGCATGACATGGTGAACTGGGGAAGAAAAAATTCCCTGTGGCCCTATAACTTCGGGCTTTCTTGCTGCTATGTGGAAATGGTGACATCGTTTACCGCAGTCCACGATGTTGCCCGCTTTGGTGCAGAAGTCTTGCGGGCATCTCCCCGCCAGGCTGACTTTATGGTGATCTCCGGAACCTGCTTCGTCAAAATGGCCCCTGTCATTCAACGTCTCTACGATCAAATGCTGGAACCAAAGTGGGTTATTTCAATGGGAGCCTGTGCAAACTCCGGGGGAATGTACGATATTTACTCCGTGGTTCAAGGGGTTGATAAGTTTATTCCTGTCGATGTTTACATTCCTGGCTGTCCTCCCCGCCCGGAAGCCTATATGCAGGCACTGCTGTTATTGCAGGAGTCCATAGGCAAAGAACGCCGCCCGTTATCATGGGTTGTTGGCGATCAGGGGGTTTACCGCGCAAATATGCAATCAGAAAGAGAACGGAAGCGTGGTGAACGTATCGCAGTGAAAAACCTGCGTACTCCAGACGAAATTTAAGGCTTTTAGCCCTATGGCGTAACCAGAGCAATGTGTTGCGATCACAAAAACCCTGATCAAGCGTTGTGGTGAAGAATGATGACAGATCAGATAGCGCAAGAAAGCGCCCGACCCGCTTGGCAAACACGAGATCACCTTGATGATCCTGTTGTTGGCGAGCTTAATCGTCACTTTGGCCCGGATGCCTTTACTGTCCAGCCGACTCGTACCGGTATGCCCGTTGTGTGGGTTAAACGGGAAAAGTTACTGGACGTAATGATATTCCTGAAAAAGTTGCCTAAACCTTATGTCATGCTGTTTGACCTGCATGGCATGGATGAGCGTCAGCGTTCTCATCGGCAAGGGTTACCTGATGCCGATTTTTCGGTGTTTTATCACTTGATTTCCATTGAGCGCAACCGCGACATTATGTTGAAAGTCGCGCTTACTGAGCAGAACCTGAATATCCCGACGGTGACGTCAATTTTCCCGAATGCCAATTGGTATGAGCGTGAAACGTGGGAAATGTTTGGCATCACATTTAATGGTCATCCGAATTTGCGCCGCATCCTGATGCCCCCCACATGGGAAGGACATCCGTTGCGCAAGGAATACGCTGCGCGTGCCACGGAATTCGATCCTTTCATCCTGACCAAGCAGAAAGAAGATCTGGAAATGGAAGCCCTGACGTTCAAACCAGAAGAGTGGGGCATGAAACGGGGTACTGATAATGAGGACTTCATGTTCCTCAACCTCGGCCCCAACCATCCTTCCGCTCACGGGGCATTCCGCATTGTTCTGCAACTTGATGGTGAAGAGATCGTCGATTGTGTTCCCGATATTGGCTACCACCATCGCGGCGCAGAAAAAATGGGGGAGCGTCAGTCATGGCACAGTTATATTCCTTATACCGACCGGGTTGAATATCTGGGGGGATGTGTCAACGAAATGCCTTATGTACTGGCGGTTGAGAAACTGGCAGGGATTGAAGTCCCGGATCGTGTGAAAACCATTCGTGTCATGTTATCTGAGCTGTTCCGCATCAATAGCCACCTGCTTTATATCAGTACATTCATCCAGGACGTTGGCGCAATGACTCCGGTCTTTTTTGCCTTTACTGACCGACAAAAAGTTTACGACGTGGTTGAGGCGATTACCGGCTTCCGGATGCATCCGGCATGGTTCCGTATCGGTGGCGTTGCCCATGATTTGCCACGCGGCTGGGATAAACTGCTGCGTGACTTGCTGGACTGGTTGCCGAAACGTTTGAACTCCTATGTTAAGGCCGCGCTGAAAAACAGCGTATTGAAAGGGCGTTCTGTAGGTGTAGCTGCCTACAATGCAAAACAGGCTCTGGACTGGGGAGTCACCGGCGCAGGTCTGCGGGCAACCGGTATCAGTTTTGACGTGCGTAAATGGCGTCCCTATTCCGGTTATGAAAACTTCGATTTTGAAGTGCCGACTGGCTACAACGGCGACTGTTATGACCGCGTGATGCTGAAAGTGGAAGAAATCCGCCAGAGTATGCGCATCCTTGAGCAGTGCCGCAAAAATATGCCAGAAGGCCCATTCAAGGCTGATCATCCATTGACGACGCCGCCGCCGAGAGAACGCACGTTGCAGCACATCGAAACCATGATTAACCACTTCTTGCAAGTGTCATGGGGACCGGTCATGCCTGCCAATGAATCATTCCAGATGATCGAAGCGACTAAGGGTATCAACAGCTATTACCTCACCAGCGATGGTAGCACCATGAGCTACCGTACCCGTATCCGCACACCCAGTTTTGCGCATTTGCAGCAAATTCCATCGGTGATCCGCGGCAGTCTGGTTTCTGACCTTATCGTTTATCTGGGTAGTATCGATTTTGTTATGTCTGATGTGGATCGCTAACGATGCAAAGTGAATTTAACGCAAACAAGCAAGCACGCCTTGATGTGGTTAACGTAACGGACGCTCAGACAGCGGGTAAATTTGTACTGAGTGCGGAAGAGCGTGATGCCATTGAGCAGGAAAAACACCACTACGAAGACCCGCGGGCTGCGTCAATTGAAGCACTGAAAATTGTGCAGAAACATCGTGGCTGGGTGCCGGATGGTGCCATTTATGCCATTGCTGAGGTGTTAGGTATTCCTGCCAGTGATGTGGAAGGTGTGGCGACGTTTTACAGCCAGATCTACCGTCAGCCGGTAGGACGCCACATTATTCGCTACTGTGACAGTGTGGTGTGTCACATCACGGGCTATCAGGGGGTTCAGGCAGCGATAGAATCGCATTTGAACATTCGACCGGGGCAAACCACGGCGGATGGGCGTTTCACGCTGTTGCCAACCTGCTGTTTGGGGAATTGTGACAAGGGACCGGCCATGATGATTGATGAGGACACCCACAGTTACGTCAAACCTGAAGAAATTGAAAAATTACTGGAGCAGTATCCATGACAACGCATTCAGGAGTGAAAGAAATTATCCGCACAGCGGAAACTCATCCCCTGACATGGCGGTTGCGTGATGACCGACAACCTGTCTGGCTGGATGAGTACCGCAGCCGAAATGGTTACAACGGAGCCGAAAAAGCACTGAAGGGCATGGCTCCGGATGAAATTACCGCATTGGTGAAAGAGGCCGGCTTAAAAGGTCGTGGCGGTGCAGGGTTCTCTACAGGCTTGAAATGGAGCCTGATGCCCAAAGACGAAAGCATGAACATCCGCTATCTGCTGTGCAATGCGGATGAGATGGAGCCGGGGACTTACAAAGACCGCTTGCTGATGGAGCAACTTCCTCATTTGCTGGTGGAAGGAATGTTAATCAGCGCATTCGCCTTGAAAGCCTATCGTGGCTATATCTTCCTGCGGGGGGAATATATTGAGGCGGCTGTTCATTTGCGCAGGGCGATTGAAGAAGCCAAAGCCGCAGGTCTGCTTGGCAAGAATATCCTTGGCAGTGGCTTTGATTTTGAACTGTTTGTGCATACCGGTGCGGGACGTTATATCTGCGGAGAAGAAACCGCATTGATTAACTCCCTTGAAGGGCGCCGTGCCAACCCGCGTTCAAAACCGCCATTTCCTGCAACCTCCGGTGTTTGGGGTAAACCAACGTGTGTCAACAACGTCGAAACCCTGTGTAACGTCCCCGCCATTCTGGAACACGGGAAAGCGTGGTACATCGGTCTGAGTGAAGGCAAAAGTAAAGATGCCGGCACTAAACTGATGGGTTTCTCTGGCCGGGTCAAAAACCCGGGTCTTTGGGAACTGCCTTTTGGTACGACGGCGCGTGAAATTCTCGAAGATTACGCAGGTGGTATGCGTGATGGCCTGAAATTCAAAGCCTGGCAACCGGGGGGCGCCGGAACCGACTTCCTGACAGAAAATCACCTTGATCTCCCCATGGATTTCGAAAGCATAGCCAAAGCCGGCAGCCGGTTGGGAACCGCGCTGGCGATGGCGGTGGATCATGAAATCAACATGGTTTCCCTGACCCGCAATCTTGAAGAGTTCTTCGCGCGTGAATCTTGTGGCTGGTGCACACCTTGTCGTGATGGTTTGCCGTGGAGTGTCAAAATACTCCGGGCCATTGAGAATGGCAAAGGCCAGCCGGGTGATATCGAAACACTGGAACAGCTCTGCCGTTTCCTCGGCCCCGGTAAAACTTTCTGTGCCCATGCACCCGGTGCCGTAGAGCCTTTGCAAAGTGCCATCAAATACTTTCGTGAAGAGTTTGAAGCGGGCATCGTCACCAAAGATTACGGCAATATCAACCTGATTGCGGGTATTCAACCAAACCTGCTTAAGCAGCGTTGGTAAGGTTGTTTTGCAAGCATTGTTTTAAGAGCGGGCATCGTTTGTAAAAACGAACAAGTTTGTAGAAACGAATATGGTTTGTAGAAACGAATATAGCTTGTAAAAACAGTGCGAAAGCAGAATTTTGATTAACGCCTGCCACGGCAGGCCATTGGGAAGCATGCTGACTATGGCTACGATACATGTAGACGGCAAAAATTATGATGTAAACGGGGCTGATAACCTGTTGCAAGCCTGCCTCTCATTGGGGCTTGATATACCTTATTTTTGCTGGCATCCGGCACTGGGAAGCGTTGGCGCTTGCCGCCAGTGTGCGGTAAAGCAATATCAGAACGCGGAAGATACGCGCGGTCGTCTGGTGATGTCTTGTATGACACCGGCGGCAGATGGCACGTATATCTCCATCGATGATGAAGAAGCAAAACAATTCCGCGCCAGTGTGGTTGAATGGCTAATGACCAACCACCCCCATGACTGTCCGGTCTGTGAGGAGGGAGGAAACTGCCACTTGCAGGATATGACGGTCATGACGGGGCATTCATTCCGTAAATACCGTTTTACCAAACGTACCCACCAGAATCAGGAGCTGGGACCTTTCGTTGCCCATGAAATGAACCGCTGTATCGCCTGTTATCGTTGTGTCCGCTACTACAAAGATTATGCGGACGGGACAGATTTTGGCGTTTATGGTGCTCATGACAACGTCTATTTTGGCCGTCCTGAAAGTGGCACGCTGGAAAGTGAGTTTTCCGGTAACCTGGTCGAAATTTGCCCGACCGGGGTATTTACCGACAAAACGCATTCAGAGCGCTATAACCGTAAATGGGACATGCAGTTTGCCCCCAGCATCTGTCAGCAATGCAGCATTGGCTGTAACACCAGTCCCGGTGAACGCTACGGTGAATTGCGCCGAATTGAAAACCGCTATAACGGCACCGTTAACCACTATTTTATGTGTGACCGTGGGCGTTTTGGCTACGGTTATGTCAATCGTGATGATCGTCCTCGTCAGCCACAACAATTGCGTGGCGATCAATGGATCTCGCTGAATGCCGAGCAGGTTATGCAAGGGGGCGCAGATATTTTGCGTCAGGCAAAAAATGTGATTGGCATCGGTTCACCCCGTGCCAGCATTGAAAGTAACTTTGCCTTGCGTGAATTGGTCGGGGCGGAAAACTTTTACAGCGGTATCTCAGCGGAAGAACAGCATCGCCTCGATATGATGTTGGAAATTCTCCAGCAAGGTGGGGTTTATACGCCATCGCTGCGTGAAATTGAAGATTACGACGCCGTACTGGTGTTAGGGGAAGATCTGACTCAAACGGCGGCTCGTATGGCGTTATCTGTGCGTCAGGCGGTGAAGGGCAAAGCCCGTGAAATGGCAGCGGCCCAAAAAGTTGCCGATTGGCAGATTGCGGCGGTCATGAATATTGGTCAGCACGCCAAATACCCTCTGTTCCTGACCAGTGTCGATGATACCAGGCTGGATGATGTTGCGGCGTGGAATTACCGTGCCCCCGTTGATGATCAGGCCCGCTTTGGTTTTGCTGTGGCACATGCCCTGAACAGTATTGCCCCTGCTGTCAATGACTTGCCGGATGAACTGAAAGCCAAAGTGGACATCATTGCACAGGTCCTGCGCGAAGCGAAAAAACCCTTGATTATCAGTGGCAGCAATTCAGGGAGTGATACGTTGATTCAGGCCGCTGCCAATATCGCATGGGCGCTGAAAGATAAAGGCGCCAATGTTGGGCTTTCCTATGTTGCCGCTTATGCCAATAGCTTGGGTCTGGCGATGATGGAAGCGCAGCCGCTTGATGTTGCTTTGCAGCGTATCGGTAAAGGTGATTCAGATACCGCCATTGTGATGGAAAATGATCTCTATCGCCATGCCCCTGCGGATAAAATCGATAGTGCACTGGGTAGCCTGAAAAACCTGATCGTCGTTGATCACCAGCGCACCGCGATTATGGATAAAGCGCATCTGATTCTGTCGGCCGCCAGTTTTGCTGAAAGTGACGGCACGTTGGTGAATCAGGAAGGCCGCGCACAGCGCTATTTCCAAGTCTACGAACCGGCATTCTATGACAAATCCATCGTTATGCTGGAAAGCTGGCGCTGGATGCACTCTCTGTATACCACCTATACCCAATGCCAGACTGACTGGACGCAACTTGACCACGTTATCGAAGCCTGTGTCAAAGCGATGCCGCAGTTTAAAGACATCGTTAATGCCGCGCCGGATGCCAGCTTCCGCATTCGTGGGCAGAAACTGGCCCGTTCACCGCATCGTTACAGTGGCCGCACCGCTATGTTGGCCGATGTCAGTGTCCATGAGCAGCGTCAGCCACAGGATATCGATACTGCCTTTGCTTTCTCTATGGAAGGTAACAACAGTCCATATGCACCGCGTCAGCAAATTCCATTTGCATGGGCGCCGGGCTGGAACTCACCACAGGCATGGAACAAATTCCAGGCTGAAGTCGGTGGCAAACTGCGCTTCGGTGATCCGGGGGTTCGTTTGATTGAAACGGTTGATGGTGGGCTGAACTACTTTGACACTATTCCTGCCGCCTTCACCGCACAAAAAAATCAATGGCAGGTTGCGCCTTATTTCCATTTGTTCGGCAGTGATGAACTGTCGCAGCGTTCTGATGTAATACAGGAGCGTATGCCAGAGCCGTATGTGATGATCAATCATCAAGATGCAGAGCATTTGAATGTAACAGAAGGTGCGGTGATGGCATTTGATTGTGAAGGGCAGCAACTGCGTTTGGCCGTGCGCTTAAGCGGCAATCTGGCTCAGGGGCAAGTTGGTTTGCCGCTGGGAATGCCGGGTATTCCACCGGTTCTGGCTGGTAAATCAATCAATAACCTGCGGGAGGTGGCATGATGAACTGGCTGACTCCCGACGTGATTGAAATCCTGATTGCTGTCCTGAAAGCGGTTGCCATTCTGCTGGTCGTGGTTGTCTGCGGGGCATTCATGAGCTTCTTTGAACGCCGCATTTTGGGGCTGTTCCAGAACCGCTACGGGCCAAACCGTGTGGGCTGGGGCGGTTCATTGCAGCTCGTCGCAGACATGATCAAAATGTTCTTTAAAGAAGACTGGGCACCGCGCTTCTCTGATCGGGCCATTTTTACCTTGGCGCCTGTCATTGCGTTTTGCTCACTGCTTCTGGCCTTTGCCATTGTACCCATCAGCCCAACGTGGATGGTCGCAGACCTGGACATCGGTATTCTGTTCTTCATGATGATGGCGGGTCTGGCGGTTTATGCCGTGTTATATGCGGGTTGGGCGAGCAATAACAAATATTCCCTGCTGGGGGCGATGCGGGCATCAGCACAGACATTGAGTTATGAGGTGTTCCTCGGCCTGTCCATGATGGGGGTTGTGGCACAAGCCGGCTCCTTTAACATGGTGGATATCGTCAACTCACAGCAACATGTGTGGAACATCATTCCCCAATTCTTTGGTTTCCTGACGTTTGCCATTGCCGGTGTGGCGGTGTGTCACCGCCATCCCTTTGACCAGCCGGAAGCCGAGCAAGAATTGGCCGACGGTTATCACGTCGAATATTCCGGCATGAAGTTCGGTTTATTCTTTGTGGGGGAATATATCGCTATCGTGACGGTATCGGCCTTAATCGTCACCCTGTTCTTTGGTGGCTGGAATGGGCCTCTCTTGCCTCCTTTTATCTGGTTTGCGCTGAAAACAGCATTTTTCATGATGATGTTCATCCTGATCCGTGCTTCATTGCCGCGCCCACGCTATGACCAGGTGATGTCGTTTGGCTGGAAAGTCTGCCTGCCGTTAACACTGCTGAATATGCTGGCGACGGCCGCAGTTATTTTATACAACGCTCAATAAAGGGAGGAATTGAACCATGACATTGAAAGAGTTAGTGGTCGGTTTCGCCACCCAGGTACGCAGTATTTGGATGATAGGGCTTCATGCCTTCCATAAACGCGAAACAAAAATGTATCCGGAAGAACCGGTTTATCTGCCCCCCCGTTATCGTGGACGCATCGTTCTGACGCGCGATCCCGACGGCGAAGAGCGTTGTGTTGCCTGTAACTTGTGTGCGGCGGTGTGTCCGGTGGGATGTATTTCGCTGCAAAAAGCCGAGCATAAAGATGGCCGCTGGTATCCCGAATTCTTCCGCATTAATTTTTCGCGTTGCATTTTCTGCGGCTTGTGTGAAGAAGCGTGCCCAACCACGGCTATCCAGTTGACGCCGGATTTTGAGCTGGGTGAATTCAAGCGTCAGGATCTGGTGTACGAAAAAGAAGATCTGCTGATTTCAGGGCCGGGAAAATATCCTGATTATAACTTTTACCGTAAGACAGGTATGGCGATTGACGGAAAAGATAAAGGCGAAGGCGATAATGAAGCCAAGCCCATCGACGTTAAAAGCCTGTTGCCGTAAGGAGCGATATTCATGGAATTGACATTTTATGTCGCAGGGCTGGTTGCCATCCTCGCAACACTCAGGGTGATAACCCATACCAATCCGGTACACGCATTGCTGTACCTGATTATCTCCTTGCTGGCACTGTCCGTGGTATTTTTTTCACTGGGCGCTTATTTTGCCGGTGCACTGGAGATCATCGTTTACGCGGGGGCAATCATGGTGTTGTTCGTCTTCGTTGTCATGATGCTGAACCTGGGAAAATCGGTTGTCGAACAGGAGCGGGCATGGTTACAGCCCAGAGCCTGGATCGGCCCGTCTATCCTGTCCATCGCCCTGTTGGTTGTGCTGATTTATGCCATCAGTACCCTGCCCGCCGCAGAAATCAGCGGTGAGGTGGTCAGTGCCAAGGAAGTGGGCATCAGCTTGTTTGGCCCTTATGTCCTGGCCGTTGAGCTGGCCTCTTTGCTGCTCCTGGCCGGCATGGTGGTGGCTTACCATATCGGTCGTGAAAATCGACAAGGTGAAGTGATCAGCAATCGAGTGGAGGACCAACAATGATAGCGTTACACCATGGTCTTATTCTGGCGGCCATTTTGTTTATGTTGGGCTTCGCCTGCCTGATTATCCGCCGCAATCTGTTATTTATGCTGATCGGGCTGGAAATCATGATCAATGCTTCAGCGCTGGCGTTTGTCGTTGCCGGCAGCTATTGGCTCCAGCCTGATGGGCAGGTGATGTACATTCTGGCCATTACGCTGGCAGCCGCCGAGGCGAGCATCGGTTTGGCACTGTTACTACAGTTGCACCGTCGTCGCCAAAACCTGAATATTGATACAGTCAGTGAGATGCGCGGATGAACTTACTCTACTTAACAATTCTGCTGCCACTGCTGGGATTTTTGCTATTGGCATTTTCCCGTGGCCGCTGGTCTGAAAATCTGTCAGCCACCATTGGGATTGGTTCGGTTGGGCTGGCAGCACTGGTCACGCTTTGGGCGGGGATTGATTTCCTTGCCCAGAATGAGGCAGGGGAACAGGTTTACAGCCAGACATTGTGGAACTGGATGGCCGTGGGGAATTTCAGCATCCCGGTGAATCTGGTACTGGACGGGCTGTCACTGACCATGTTGAGTGTGGTGACAGGCATTGGTTTCCTGATCCACATTTACGCTTCATGGTACATGCGCGGTGAAGAGGGTTATTCCCGCTTCTTCGCTTATACCAACCTGTTTATCGCCAGCATGGTGGTACTGGTGCTGGCAGATAACATGCTGCTGATGTACCTCGGCTGGGAAGGCGTAGGTCTGTGCAGTTACCTGTTGATCGGTTTCTACTATAAAACCCCGGCCAATGGTGCAGCGGCAATGAAGGCTTTCATCGTGACCCGTGTGGGTGATGTGTTCCTTGCCATCGGGATGTTTATCCTTTACGACCAACTGGGCACGTTGAGCTTCCGCGAACTGGCGGTACTGGCACCACAACACATCGAAGCAGGCTCCACGGCGATCACGTGGGCAACCTTGATGATTTTGGGTGGTGCAGTCGGTAAATCAGCGCAATTGCCGTTGCAGACATGGTTGGCGGATGCGATGGCGGGTCCGACCCCGGTTTCTGCCCTGATCCATGCGGCTACGATGGTCACCGCCGGGGTTTATCTGATCGCCCGCAGCCATGCCCTGTTTTTGATGGCGCCAGACATTCTGCACTTGGTCGGTGTGATTGGTGCCGTTACCCTGCTGCTGGCAGGTTTTGCGGCACTGGTGCAGACGGATATCAAGCGGGTATTGGCTTACTCAACCATGAGCCAGATTGGTTACATGTTTCTGGCGCTGGGCGTGCAAGCGTGGGATGCGGCCATTTTCCACTTAATGACCCATGCGTTCTTTAAGGCATTGCTGTTCCTGGCTTCTGGCTCCGTGATCCTGGCCTGCCACCATGAACAAAACATCTTTAAGATGGGTGGCTTGAGCAAACGCATTCCGTTTGTTTATCTCTGCTTCCTGGTGGGGGGATCTGCTTTGTCGGCGCTGCCGCTGTTGACCGCCGGTTTCTACAGTAAAGATGAAATCTTATGGGGTGCACTGGCAAATGGCCATATGAACCTGATGTTGGCAGGGCTGGTTGGCGCATTGATGACCTCCTTATACACCTTCCGCATGATTTTCATTGTGTTCCACGGTGAAGAGAATACCCACGCCCATCCGGTCAAAGGCATTACCCATACTTTGCCGCTGTCAGTATTGCTGGTTCTGTCCACCTTTGTGGGGGCGCTGATTGTGCCACCCCTGGCGGGCGTTTTACCGGAAAGCCATACCGGGCATGATGGCAAAGTGACACTGGAAATTGTCTCTGGTGTGGTTGCCGTTATCGGTATTTTGCTGGCAGCCGCACTGTATCTTGGCAAACGCAGTGTGGTCAATGCGACTGCAAACAGCGCGCCGGGGCGTTTCTTCTCCACATGGTGGTTCCATGCATGGGGATTTGATGCGCTGTATGACTGGGTATTTGTGAAACCCTTCAAAGGCATCACCGGCCTGTTGCAAAGTGATCCTTTGAACTCACTGATGAACATTCCTGCCATATTGTCACGTTGGGGCAATAAAGGATTGCGTTGGAGTGAGAACGGACAAGTCCGTTGGTACGCTACCTCTATGGGGTTGGGTGCAGTGCTGGTTTTAGCTCTGCTGCTTTTGGTTTAATTAAGGGACACATTGCGCCATGCTATTACCTTGGCTAATTCTTTTGCCCTTCATCGGGGGCCTGCTGTGCTGGCAGGCGGAGCGTTTCGGCACACGTATGCCGCGTTGGATAGCGCTTCTGGCGATGGGGCTGACGCTGTTACTTTCCCTGCAACTGTGGTTGCAGGGGGGTTATACACTCACCAACCCACAGGGTATTCCACAATGGCAATCAGAGTTCCTGCTTCCGTGGATCCCGCGCTTTGGCATTAGCATTCATCTGGCACTGGATGGTTTATCCTTGCTGATGGTGGTATTGACGGCCTTACTGGGTTTAATGGCCATCCTGTGTTCGTGGAATGAAAATCAGCCATACCAAGGGTTTTTCCATCTGAACCTGTTGTGGATACTCGGTGGTGTGATGGGGGTCTTCCTTGCCATCGACCTGTTCCTGTTCTTCTTCTTCTGGGAAGTGATGCTGGTCCCGATGTATTTCTTGATCGCACTTTGGGGGCATCGGGGTTCAGAAGGGAAAACCCGTATCACGGCGGCGACGAAATTTTTCATCTATACCCAGGCCAGCGGTCTGGTGATGTTGATTTCGATTCTGGCACTGGCTTTCATTCATCACGATGCCACGGGCGAATGGTCATTCAATTATGAAAAACTGTTGAATACGCCAATGTCATATACGGTGCAGTATTTGCTGATGTTGGGCTTCTTCATTGCCTTCGCGGTGAAAATGCCGGTTGTTCCCCTGCATGGCTGGCTGCCTGATGCCCACAGTCAGGCGCCAACTGCGGGTTCAGTTGACCTCGCGGGGATTTTGTTGAAAACCGCAGCCTATGGTCTGCTGCGTTTCAGTTTACCGCTGTTTCCACAAGCCTCAGCGGAATTTGCGCCGATTGCGATGTGGTTGGGTGTCATTGGCATCTTCTACGGTGCATGGATGGCCTTTAGCCAGACTGACATCAAACGCCTGATTGCCTACACCAGTGTTTCTCACATGGGTTTCGTCCTGATTGCCATCTATACCGGTAGCCAACTGGCTTATCAGGGGGCGGTCATTCAGATGATTGCCCATGGCCTGTCAGCCGCAGGTCTGTTTATTCTGTGTGGTCAGATATATGAACGGCTGCATACCCGTGACCTGCGTCAAATGGGGGGGCTGTGGGGAAGAATTCAACTGCTGCCTGCGATATCCCTGTTTTTCGCGGTCGCCACATTGGGGATGCCGGGAACCGGTAACTTTGTGGGTGAATTCATGATCCTCTTTGGCAGTTTCAGCCACTTCACCCTGATTACTACGGTATCCGTGTTTGGTTTGGTTTTTGCGTCCGTTTACGCATTGTACCTGATGCAGAAGGCTTATTACGGAACGCCAAAAACCGATAAACCGCTGCCGCAGATGGATGTTCGTGAAATTTCCATTTTGCTGTTGCTGGTTATTTTGCTGGTGATACTGGGTGTCTACCCACAACCCATTCTTGATACCTCAGCCGCCGCGATGAGTAACATCCAGAATTGGTATTCAGCTTCACTTTTAACTACAAGGCCGTAATTCGCCATGACAATAACTTCTGAACAATTGATCGCACTGTTGCCGCTATTGATCGTCGGATTGACGGTGGTGGTTGTGATGCTGTCCATTGCGTGGCGACGCGATCATTTCACCAATGTCATCCTGACCGTGGTTGGTCTTAACCTGGCTCTGTTCTCTCTCTATTTTGTGGGACAGCAGGAGCCAATGGATGTCACGCCCCTGATCCATGTGGATCGTTTTGCGATGTTCTATACAGCGCTTGTGCTGATTGCGAGCCTTGCAACGACAACATTTGCCTACTCGTGGCTGGAGAACTATCCCGATAATAAGGAAGAGTTTTATCTGCTGGTGCTGATTGCAACGGTAGGGGGCATTTTGCTCTCTTCTGCCAACCATATGGCATCACTGTTTATCGGGATTGAATTGATCACCTTACCGTTGTTTGGTCTGGTGGGTTATGCGTATCGCCAGAAACGTTCTCTGGAAGCCAGCATTAAGTATATGCTGTTGTCTGCGGCGGCATCGTCATTCTTGCTATTCGGTATCGCGTTGCTGTATGCAGAGTCGGGTGACTTGTCTTTCGCCTCACTGGGTAAAAGTTTAACTGACAGCAAACTGCATGAACCGCTGATCTTGGCAGGGCTGGGCATGATGATTGTGGGATTGGGCTTTAAACTCTCCCTTGTGCCTTTCCAACTGTGGACACCGGATGTTTACCAAGGTGCACCCGCACCGGTATCGACCTTTCTGGCGACGGCCAGCAAAGTGGCCATTTTTGCTGTGGTCATGCGTTTATTCCTTGAAGCGCCGGTCACTGAGAGTGCAACGTTGCGTATTGCACTGACAGTGATTGCGATTGCCTCTATCCTGTTTGGTAACTTATTGGCGCTGACACAAAGCAATATCAAACGTCTGTTGGGTTATTCCTCCATTGCCCATCTGGGCTATTTGCTGGTGGTGCTGGTTGCCATCAAAGATCACACCCTGGCAGAAGAGACGGCGGGCATCTATCTGGTGGGATACCTGCTTGCCAGCATCGGGGCATTTGGTGTTGTCAGCCTGATGTCCAGCCCATACCGAGGGCCGGATGCGGATTCACTGTTCTCATACCGTGGCCTGTTCTGGCACAAACCTATCCTGTCTGCAGTCATGACTATTATGATGTTGTCTCTGGCGGGAATTCCCTTAACCTTCGGCTTTATCGGTAAATTCTACGTTATCGCAACCGGTGTTGAAGCCGGATTATGGTGGTTGACTGGTGCCGTCGTTGTGGGGAGTGCCATTGGTCTTTATTACTATCTGCGGGTGATGGTGAGCTTGTACCTGCCGGCACCGAAAGCACTGAACCGCGATACACCCAGCAACTGGGCATTCACCTCTGGCGGTATTGTTGTGCTGCTCACTGGATTATTGGTATTGATCCTGGGTATTTGGCCACAACCCTTGATTGATATTGTCCAACAAGCGAAGAGTGTCTTGTAAGACAATAACCTAAAGAAGCGACGTTAAAAACCCGGTCATTATTGGCTGGGTTTTTTTATTCTGTGCTAAGGCTCCGCCCACCCCCCTCCCATATTCCGCCAAAATCAGACAAAAATGGAATTTGATTGGTTAATTAATTTTATTGATATTTGTGTATGATAAATCGCCTTTATTGATTGAATATAGTGCTGGAAGCCGCGGCAGAAATCACCCTGAAAGTGGGCGGCAGTTTTCTGAAAGTCACGCCGGGCGGCATTTTATCGTCCCCGATGAATGTCGGGCAGGGTTCAGGCGGCAGAGGGCGCGGGATTGAGCTGCAACTGGCTTGTGCTGAACTGGCACAGCAGGATGTGGGATTAATCATTAAACCGGTTAAAGGGTAAACACAATGGAAAACACGATCACAACGGAAAGCACCGCAGCCGCAATAAGCTGGCAAGCCTGGCTGCACTCCCCTTATGGACTGAAAGTGTTAACCAGTTCACTTTATTGTGATTTATGGGAAAACCACGGTGAAATAGCCACACAACTGGATAATCCTAAAGGTAGTCTGGAATCACAGATTGAGCACTGGTTGCGGCAAAAAATGGCCGTCGGTTACCGCGTAGAAAAACTCGCCAGTCAGGATTACCTGCTGGCGATGGAACAAGAAAAAAATAACAGGAGCGATGATTTATGAGTAACGAAAATTCGATTTATTGCCATGATTGTCGGAAGGTATTGAATAACAAGATAGAAATTCAGTTGGTTGATGAGCATAACAAACCCATCACCAATATGCCTTACACACTGAAAAACAGTAAAACAATGCGCACGGGAACAACTGATGGTAACGGCATGATCCGCGAAGAGCAGCTAACAGCGGTTCCTCTGCGGCTATTTCTCAGCGGTCAGGAATTGGCCGATGAAATGGAACAACGTCCGCTTAGAATAAAGCGCAACAGCGAATACACACGCTCTACCGATGCCATGAAAGCAATTTCACCTGTTTTTAAAGAAAGCCTGGAATCCGGCCGTCGGTATCATTATGTAAAAATTGGGGAACTGGTTGATAAAATCCCAGAGATTGAAAAATGGAAAGGAGAAAAGCCTCTTCCAAGTTACCACTTTCCTGATAGCGAACCACAGGGTCTTGAAGTTTATCCATCATATGTAGGTGAATACCGCTATGTTATTGAAGTGTGTCCATTTAGGGCATGGTCTTTGTTGTTGCATCATCAAAAAGAGTATTCACTGGTTAATGCCTATAATCTCTCACTCATGAGCATATTAACCTATGCTAACGATGATGAAAGCTATCTCGGTTCAGTAACTCACTTTTTTAGTAAACAGTTACTTGACTTGTCACGCTCACCCTATCGGATCAACGACCAGTCTTTTTCCCCTATTGTTTATGATGTCCCATTTAGCGAACGTTATACAGAAATCGTATTCGTTGATTCAAAAAAACAAACAATTCCTAAAGGAGATACTCAACTTTTTTATGTGGCAAACAAGAAAGAAATCATTATTGGATGGCGTGGTACTGAAAGTGGAACAGATGTTATAACAGATTTAACATTCCAGCCACTAGAGCTAGGCTGTACTCCCAAAGGAGTATGTAGTGGTTTTATCGAAAATGGGAAAATACATAAAGGTTTTTGGGAAGGTTTTCATCTTATAAATCAATCAAAGGTTCTACAGCTTGATAAGACAATAGGTATATTTGATCATATTATTAAATTACTGAAGGGAAGAAAATTATTTATCTGTGGTCATAGTTTAGGTGGTGCGCTTGCTTTAATTCATAGCGCAAAACTCAAAGCACATAATCCTTGCCTTTATACTTACGGTATGCCACGTACATTCACCCAAAGTGCGGTTCAAGAGCTTGCTGATATTACTCACTACCGGCATGTCAATGAAAATGATACTGTTTCTTCTGTACCCTTTAACAAGGATATGGATAATATTGCATTTCAAATAGGCGCTACACCTTCTGGCGTCTTAATTGAATTATTCGATAGCCCTATTGCGGAAGAAGCCTCAAAATGGTATCCATCAATTTTGGCAGGAAAACTTGTTGCAAAAAGTTTTAAATTATTTAGCAAAAATGATGATCCTTTTTTACACCATGGCAAGTTAGTTTATTTTTATGTTTCATCTTATTTAAAATCAAAACCTAAACTGTATTTACTACCATCATTAAATGAAAAAACTCAAAAAAATACTGTCGAATTTATCGAGCAACAGGCACAGTCGAAGATAGATCAGTTCAGGCAGCAAGAAATAAGTTTTCTATACTCAGATAATAATGAAAATTCTACTGATAAAGGAGGATTAGGGGCTTTAGATCATAGTAGTACCTTATACTCACGTTATATTGACCAGAGATTAAGAGAACTGTGTGCGCTTCCCTCAGATAAAAAATCTCAAAGACCTAATGAAGACTTATCATTTTTAGAAAGTGAACCAGCCTCTATTCGGGCAATGCTAGATAGAAAAAAGGTTAGAAAACATTATTTTTTAATGGAAATAGATAATCAGCTAGCAAGTACGCTAGAAGTTACTCGAAATGATAAAATAGGTTCAGTAGCCTTGCAACGTTATTCTGAAAAACGATAAAAATAATGAGGACTCATAGGAATGCCAATAAAATTTATGCAACTAACATTATTACCACTAACTCTGTGTCTGACAGGATGTGATTTCCTGTCAAATTCCATCTCAGATTCTTGGCATGATTATAAAAATAAATCTGAGCCATTTTCTCCACCAAAAGAAAACAAATGGATCACGGTTGAAGGCATTGTTCCACCAAATACCAAACCGAGCTTAACAGGAGGTTATATCTCAGTTAAGTGTCTTTCTGCTCATCATACTGCGGGTGGTACTCTTTATCATGATCCTAATCATCATTGGAATAAATTTAATATTCTAGTTGACCCAAAGACAGGTTACTTTAAGGAGAAAATACCATTATATGGAGGTGGGTGGTGTCAATGGAGAATCGATACTATTACAATATCTCTTTCGTATATAAGTGTTGAACATATAATGAAAGGAGCTATTCCCTACACTGGAACTGGTATAAAAGCGTTCATTAATGGAGCAAAAAAACCTGAAAGTATGAAGGAAATGCTAAATACGATTAATTACCAACCAACTATTTATCCTTTTTTAAGAAAAGATTACGATGTTCCCAATCAAATAGGTTTGTATGGTAAATCTGGTGGGTTAACATATTTTGGGTTAAGACTCATAGACGGCAACGAATGGAAAATCACCTACAAACCGATATTAGATGAAACTAAAATGCCCAAAATTATTGTCCCTAGCGGAAAAGAACCATCCAGAGTTGAATACCCCGATGGTAAAGTTGATCTCAACAGAGACTCCATTGATTATTGGAAAATAAATAACGAACCGCAATGGAAATAAGCCATTATAAGCATAATCGCAAAGTGAGGAACTAAGATAAGGATATCGAAGTTTCTCGTCAGGAATAAAAAACCATGATGAAAATTTGGTACGTAATACTCTTAATAACTTTATCAAAGGGAAGGCATTTCCCTACGGAGAATGGTAAGAGTTTACCTTGAAGTTATCCCGACATCAGGAATTAACAGGATTTATTTATGGTTTCTGATGTTGGGCTGTATTAATACAATAAGTACAGTTACTTTTATTTTTATGTTAAGGTTGCCCTTGACGTAGTTCATATGAATGATGAACAAGGTCCGTCGGTGATGCATATAACAATTTGTTATTATTGCATTTATTTTATAAGGATCTCTGTGAAAATTGCTTATTGGAGTCAATAGGAGATAGTGTCGAACACGAATATTGAAGGATAATTATGAGTCAAGATAATACTGGTCAGGTAAAGACTAAAACTTACATTAACCCACCAGTTTTTTTCTTCTCAGCGTTTTTAGTCATTGCACTGGTGACATTCGCTGGTTTGAAACCCGAACTTGCCGACCGATGGTTTAAGGCTTTACAGCAGGATCTTTTTGTTAATGCCAGTTGGTTTTATATCCTTGCTGTTGCTTTGATTTTACTTTCGGTCACCTATCTGGGGCTGTCCCGATACGGCAACATAAAACTCGGCCCCGACCATGCTGAACCCGATTTCAGTTATTTTTCCTGGTTTGCCATGCTGTTTTCTGCGGGTATGGGGATCGGGCTGATGTTTTTTGGCGTGGCTGAACCCGTCATGCATTATTTGTCACCTCCGGTGGGGACGCCTGAAAGCATTGCTGCTGCCAAACAAGCGATGAAGTTAACGTTCTTCCATTGGGGGCTGCATGCCTGGGTGATTTATGCCATTGTCGCCTTAATTCTGGCCTTTTTTAGCTATCGACATGGCTTGCCTTTAACCTTGCGCTCTGCGCTGTACCCGATTATTGGCGATAAAATTTATGGGCCGATTGGTCATGCTGTGGATATCTTTGCCGTTATCGGTACTGTATTCGGGGTTGCCACTTCTTTGGGATATGGTGTTCTTCAAGTTAATGCCGGTCTGAACCATCTGTTTGATGTGCCAATCAATGAAACCGTACAGATCATATTGATTATTGCAATTACCGCACTGGCGACGCTTTCTGTTGTTTCTGGTCTGGATAAAGGCATCCGCATCCTCTCTGAATTGAATTTGGGCTTGGCGTTTTTATTGTTGGTTCTGGTCGTGGCTTTGGGGCCAACGGTACTCTTGCTGAAATCCTTTGTGGAGAACACGGGCGGTTACCTGTCGGAAATTGTCAGCAAAACATTTAATCTTTATGCTTATGAACCCAAATCCAGTCATTGGCTGGGAGGATGGACATTACTGTATTGGGGATGGTGGTTATCGTGGTCTCCGTTTGTTGGCATGTTTATCGCGAGAGTTTCCCGAGGCCGGACAATCAGGGAATTTGTGACTGGCGTCTTATTCGTACCCAGCGGTTTCACCCTGATGTGGATGACGGCCTTTGGTAATAGCGCCATTGACCTGATCGCCAATAAAGGGGCAAAAGAATTAGCTAACGTAGTACAATCAGATGTTTCTTTGGCGCTATTTAACTTTTTAGAATACTTCCCGTTTCCTACCGTTCTGTCATTCATTGCCATGGTCATGATCGTGATGTTTTTTGTCACCTCTGCGGATTCTGGCGCCATGGTGGTTGATACCCTGGCTTCTGGCGGTGCTAACCATACTCCTGTCTGGCAAAGGATCTTCTGGGCAGCGCTAATGGGGGTTGTTGCCATTTCGCTACTGGTTGCGGGAGGGCTGTCTGCCTTGCAAACCGTCACGATTGCCAGTGCACTTCCTTTCTCAGTCATTCTGTTGATATCGATTTATGGCTTGCTCAAAGCATTACGGGTTGACGCCTACAAAAAAGATAGCCAGCAAATGACCACAATTGCACCGCCAGCCAGTCGCAACCCGATTCCATGGCAGCGGAGGCTGAGAAACATCGTCTACTACCCTAAGCGCTCGCAGGTGAAACGTTTTATGAACGAAGTCATCCAAAACGCAATGGAGATGGTAGCTGAAGAGTTGGAGAAGCAAAACAAAGCCGCCGTGATCAATGATGAAGTGGGTGATCGCATTCATCTGGAAGTGGACTTTGGTGAAAACCTTAACTTCGTGTATGAAGTGCGTTTAAGGGGTTATATTCAACCGGCATTTGCTTTTTCGGGTTTTGAAGATGATGAAAAAAGTGAAGAACAGAAATATTATCGTGCCGAAGTTTACCTTAAAGAGGGCGGGCAGGATTACGATTTAATGGGATGGACCCAAGAACAGATCATCCATGATATTTTGGATCAATACGAGAAGCATATCCACTTTTTGCATTTGGTTCGTTAAGACTGGTCCGTAAAAAATAGTCGGTAAACAAAACAGTGCGTAAACAAAAAAATCCCCGGAATTTCAATCCGGGGATTTTTTTAGAAATTGATAAAATTCTCTAAAATCCAATATGAACGGTTATTAACCGATAAAGTCAATATATTATTCTGTATTCTTTCCATTAAAAGAGATTACTTGGGTTGATACTGTCGGTAAACAGGATGTACAATAAATGCGCTATAAAATGGGAGGAATAACTAAAATATTTAGATATTGAATTAAAATGTGATTGGTTATTTCACTACAAATTGACTTTAACGCGAGAGAAAATCAAATGGCGAAGGGAAATTTTTTGACAGTCGGAGATAAAACAACGTGTGGTGGTGCAATCTTAACCGGAACCAGCAACATTAAATTTTATGGAAAACAAGCGGCACTTGAAGGTTCTACTGTGACTTGTGGTAGATATTCTGGAACATACTCAATTACAGGTGGTGTTAGTTCTTTCTTAGATAAAAAAATTAAATTGGCAGGAACATTAGATAGTTACAGTACATGTCCCTGTAATTCAAAGTTGATTCATTCTATTCCTGATAGTTATAAAAAAGAGTTTTTTTTGGCAGGTAAATCAACTATGGACCATACTGAAAAAGAAATAAATAAGAATGATTATAAAGAAAATGCTACTGATAAATATAATTCAAATCAGAATGCACAGTCAGATGAAAAAAATGAATTTAAACCACTAACTCTACCTCATGTTATCTTCAAAACTAAGAGAAAAATGGATGATTATGAAGCTGATGATATGAAATGTGGAGATTTGACTGAACAAGAGCTAAAAGAAGTTTACGGGTTGACTGATGTATCTGCATATGTAAGTGTTTACAAAAATGTAAAATATTCTAAATGGGTAGGAGGATATTATCCAGCTAAAATTAAAAATGAAGAGAGAATTAGTTTTGAAGAAATGACTAATATACTTTTCGATGAATTTAGAGGTTTGTCTGATATATATTCTTTTTGGGGTGAATATAAAGGATTGGTTCGCGATTTAATTACTCATATGCAGAATGGTGAAGGTAAAGTTTTTATAAACCATTTGTTGAATAAGGCATTGAAAGAACAAATATTAAATGATGATTCTAATGAAAATAGCACATTGTTAAAAATAAAAGATGCTTTGAAAAGAAATATTGATTGGAAAAATAGTATTTATCCAGAAAATAAAATAAATGCACTGAACGATGCAGTTAAGACGTCTGTTTTACCAAAATTTAATGGTTGGGTTGACCGAATTAATGGACTAGTTATTTCAGTGCATGATACTTGGTCTACTCATATTACTTTAAAAGCACTAGAAGTTTCTGGTAATAAATTTAGGGCAACGGTGGAATACCATGTCCAAGACCATTTTGGTCTTGATGATAATGATGTTTTAAATGTGGTTTATAAACAATTTCGCATCTTTAGGATTTGGTTTGTTTTACAGAGATGGGAAAAGTTAAAATTTAAACCATTCATTACTGACATGAATGTAATGATAGTTATAGAAGGGGAAAAATAATAATGAAAACTTTTAATAAAATAAGATTCCTATTATTTTTTTCTCTTGTTATTATCTACATTTTTTATGTCTTGTTAAGATCAGTAGAAATAATTAATGTCCATAGTATGACCCCTGGAAGTGGATATCGTATTGTTTTAGTGAAAAACTTTCCTTTAACAAATTGGGGGAAGGTTCATTGGTGGAATAGAAATAAAGAGATGCTAAAAGAAAAATATGATGTTTTTCAACCAGCTTATGATGGAAATTATGAAATTATCTTTGTTGATATAGGAAATGGATATAAGGTTGATAATGGAACAGATGAAGATTCAGATCTTCTTTGTTTTGATGATATAAATACAAAAGCTAATTGTGTTGAAAAAAGATTTGTTTTCGAAGTCTCAATGTCTAAAAATTTAGGGCTAAAATATCATTTTAGATGATGTGTAATTTTGATGGGTTTCAGATTGAGTAGTTAAAATTTATTATTCTGTAAGTGTTAATTCTATGAGTATAAATAAAGCCAAAAAATACCTTTAAACAAACCGTAAAAGTTTTGTTATTTTATGTATTGTTAAGTCAGTGTTGTTGAAAAACAAAAGGTACATAGTATGGATAGCTATAAAAAGTACACAATGGATAAAGCTGATTTGATATTGCACCCTATTATTGGCGGAGAGCTGATCTTATTGAACTATGTCGGTTTTTCACAAGAAGGCCGGTTTGAGTTTTTAAGAAAGATAGAGGGTTGTGGCCGAAGGAATGACGCTGAAATATTAGCGCTGATCAATTTCAAAAAATATCTTTCCAGTGATACCTTTATCGTTAATGAAGATTCTTATACAAAAGATAACGTCTATTTAATGGATGTTAATAACATTGATGATTTTGTTGGAAATTATTCTAAAGTGAATTCCAGTTGTTTTTTTGATGGCGATACCTTTTTTATCTCTCCTTCAAATCAAGTGCTGATTGAGTTTCAGCATAATGGTTATGTATTTTTGCATAAATTACCCATCGTATTGAATGAACAGGGGCAATCTAAAATATCAAATAAAACAATATATTATATTTGATTTCTGACTGAGTTACCTATACCCATCGTCTTTCAGGTTACCCGCTTTGCTGGTAGCACTGTTTTCATTACCCAAGTTGCTATTTATCTAAATACTGTCATTATTATGACAATATTGGGTTATAATTACTGTATTATTGTTACAATAGTGACAGGAGGTTATTCCCATGTTTTCTCTCTACACCGCCGCTGATGTACAGCATGAATTAAAAGACTTTATTAAGCGACAACGTAAACAACAAAAAGTCTCCGTCGAAGACTTTGCCAATCGCTCTGGCGTGCCATATAGCACCATTAGGAAATTTGAGCGTACAGGTAACATTTCATTGCGACAGTTTCTTATGTTATTGGAAGCGATAGATGAGTTACATCCATTGCATGATCTCACTAAAGAACGTCAGCGCGAGCCAACCACGATTGCTGAGGTACTGAAAAATGCTTAATACCCCATTGAATGTTAAAAGGAAATTTTCTGATGGCAGCAATATGCTGGTAGGGCAATTGGCGGAGAATAAAGAGGGCGTTTATTTTCAATATGATGATTCATATCTTGCAATTCATCAAAAATCACTCTCTCCGTTTTTGCTTAAGGCGGATATTTCATTACAAAAGGCGCCCAAAGAACCTCATTATGGGTTGCATGGGGTTTTTGGTGACAGTTTGCCGGATGGTTGGGGACTGTATTTAATGGATCGGGTGTTTCGCACAAATGGCTATAATCCAAAAATGGTGACCGCCTTAGAACGGTTGGCTTATATGGGTGAACGATGCTCCGGTGCGCTTTACTATGAGCCTATCATGTCCTTTTCTGATATTAATGAGAGAGATATCGATCTCATTACGCTTGGCAAAGAAGCCGTTAAAGAGTTTGAGGGTACGGGATCTGATTTTCTTAACACCCTTATGGATGCCAGTGGTTCCGGTGGTGCCCGGCCTAAACTTAATGTGACAAAATGTGTTGATGGTCGATTTTCAACCCGCGATGATGCTGTTGGAGAAAAGTTGATCATTAAATTGACTTCTGATCGGTTTTATTTGAAGCATTCAGAAAGTCTTGTTGAATATGCTTATATGAAAATGGCCGGAAATGTGGGAATTGAAGTGCCTGATTTCGGGTTATTTGACGCGGGAAATGGGCGCGTTTGGCTACAGCAAACTCGGTTTGATTGTTCGGCACAGGGACGTTACCACATGATTTCAGCCAGTGGGCTGCTTGATGCGCCATTCAGGGAGCCTTCTTTGGATTATATTGATTTGGTTAAAGTCACCAGGCGCCTGTGCGGTGTAAAAGAAGCCCAAAAACTGGTGAAACGTGCTTTGTTTAACTATCTTACTGTTAACCAAGATGATCATGCCAAAAATTTTGCTTATTTGGCTGATGATGCTGATAACTGGCGGCTTTCTCCATTTTATGATGTGGTATATATGCCGTCACCTTATAGTGAACATATGACTTCATTTAACGGTAATGGCAAAGTGATTACCGCAGTAGCATTGGAGAAATTAGCTGAACAGGCAGGGTTTTACCGTACTGCTCCTTTGAAAAATATGCTTGCGGAGATTTACGATGAGACTCGTCGTTTTCAATCAATGGCCAATGAGTTGGGGATCGATAAATCATTAGCGACTACCATTGATCAGCATATGCAGCAAAAATGGTCAGAGTTAAAAATATGACACTATAGTGTCAATAATGACTGAAAAAAGCCAATAATTGTTATTATAGTAACAGTATTGTTGATGCTGGAAATATGAGGGAAACCTTTGCCAAATCCAAACAGACAGTATTTCAGATTTGGCTATCCTCAAGTCATTTCAAATGTTCTGGCTGGGAAAATGCCCATTACAACCATTTCTTCACAAACTCGTCCAAGGGGATTGGACGGTCAAAGTAATATCCCTGCAAGTAATCGACAGAATAGTTTTTTAGCTGATTGACCTGCTTCTGATCTTCAATGCCTTCTGCCACAATTTCCAAATCCAGTCTCAGGGCAAGGTCAATAATATTTTCCACAATATGTTTAGAAATCATATCAGTATTCATTTTACTGACAAAGTTATGGCCAATTTTCACTAAGTTAACATTAAATTTTTGTAAATAGTTGTAATTGGAATAACCTGTGCCGAAGTCGTCCAGTGCAATTAATACTCCTAACTCATCCAACTTATTGAACAGACCCATAATATGTTCGTCTGGTTCTAATAATTCCCGCTCGGTAATTTCCAAAATTAATCTGACGGAATCTTCCGGAAATGCTTTAAGAAAATTCTGGCAATCATCAACCAAATGAGCGGTTTTATAATGCCTCGCACTAATATTGAAATTAAAATGGAAATGCTTGGGTAATCGATGGGCAATCGGCGCGAAGTAATTTTGAACTTGGGTAATTAAGTGATGCGTTAAGGGAATAATAAGTGCTGATTTTTCAATTTGGGCAATAAATTTATTTGGCGTCAGTATCCCGTGAACAGGGTGCTGCCAGCGGACAAGAATTTCACATCCGATTATCTCGTTGTTTCTGCTTGCAATAATCGGCTGTATATAGGGGATGAATTGCTTATTTTTAATCGCTTTTTTCAAACGATATTCTGGGAGAGTTATAGTTTTGGTGTATTTATAGCAGAATATCGCAGATAAAAGAGTCAGCAGGGAGAGTAAAATAAACCCCCTCTCTAATTCCACATCTGCTTGTATATTATCCTGATAATTGGAAAATAATCTCCAGAATATAAATCCGGTGCTGACAGTGATGGTGACGAATAACATCACGAACATCCGATACAGGGATCGGGATGATTTCAGATTAGGCCCCATCATTTCTCCTTTTTGATAAAGCGTTTATTCAACAATAGTCTTGTTATCCAAATGTGTAAAATTTTGTTAACTTATTGATTACAAAAAAAGAGGCTCTTTCTTTGAAAAAAATAATGCTGGCTATGTTACAGGAAGAAATTAGAGACAGGAAATAGCTATCTGGTGATATGTCAGAATTTGGGCAAAAAATTTTATCATGAGTGAAGAAGATCAACATAGACAAAATATTGCTGCCATCCGTGGCAGAGGGATTATTTATATATCAACATGTTATCAGTTCATTCATAACAGAGGGTGCCGCATTGGATGCATTTTGTTGACCTTGCCGTGTTGTGATTAGGGGGCTGTGATCACAATGGCTACCCGACGGTTTTCTGCCCGGCCTTTTGAGCTGCGGTTATCCGCGATAGGCTGACTTGGCCCCAATCCACGGGTTGTCAGGTTAGCCCGAAGCATGCCGCCCTGGGTCAAGGTGTCTGCAACGGTGTTAGCACGTTTAAGCGATAATTGATGGTTGTAACTCACTTCCCCATAGTTGTCGGTATGACCATCAAGACGTGCGTGATGGATGCCAACTTTGGATAAAACACTCGCCAGTTCTTTTAGTTTTGTTTCGCCTTCTGGACGCAGGTGAAACTGGTTATTACCAAACAGCACTTTTTCTGATATGCCAAATAACCAGCCTTCATCCGTTTGTTTAAATCCCTGTTGTTTCAGTGCGGTGATTTGTGCTGCTGTCAGTCTACCGTTGTTCTGGCAAGCACTGAGGAAAAGGGTAAAAATAAATGCACAAGTCACTATAAAAAAACGATTTTTACTCATGATGAGTTCCTTGATAGATAGTTTAGTTTTGTTGTATCAGCGGCATACCAGCCTCCACCCCGTTGTTTGATGTGGTACATGGCAGCGTCAGCTTCTGACAGGAGTTGTTCTGCCGTTAGGTCACCGTTGGATAGGGCGATACCAATACTCAGCGTGATGCGTAAGTGTTGGCCGTTGGGAAGAAGAATGGGAGTATCCATGGCGTGGATGATATTTTTTGCGACACGTTCTGCATCTCCCAGATTGGCGGAAGGGAGTAAGATGGCAAATTCATCCCCGCCAAGCCGGGCGACGGTATCTGTTTTTCTGACTCTTCTTTTTAACGTGGCCGCAATCGTGACAAGAACGTGATCACCGGCAGCATGACCATAGACATCGTTGACATATTTCAGTCGGTTGCCATCGATAAACAATATAGCGGCACTTTCGCGCATGAATTTATCATTCATGACGGTTGAAAGTACCCGCTCAAAGGTTGCTCGGTTTGGCAAGCCCGTCAGGGAATCGTGTTGTGCCTGCCAGGTTAAAACGGCTTTCTCTGTTTGCAGGTGGTGTTGCCACTCTTCCAGCTCTTCAAGCAGGTGATTGAAAACTTGGCTTAACTCATGCAGTTCAGCGATATGGGCAGAAGGAACCCGCCGTGAAAACGCCCGTCGCTGGCGGACGTCATGGGCGACGACCGTAATGTTTTGCAAGGCCCTGACAATCCCATCGTGCATACGCAGGGAAAGATAGAGGGATATCACGGCACTGAACAGCAGGCAGACAAACAGCACTAACAGAGCCTGATAAATAAATTGGATAATATGGTCACTGTTACCAATTAACCAGACTGATCCTACTTTTTGCTGGTGATGGTAGATTGGCAGGGTGAGAGGCTCTGGAAACAACCAACGTTCGACCAATTTTTTCAAATTGCCCGTTCGGGTTTCCTGATTGACCTGCCAATGGGCTAATACTTGCTGTTTAGCATCAAAAATCTTGGCTTCGGTGAAACCATCATGAACCGCAATCATTTCCAATATCTCTTTTGCGGCAGTCTGATCCTGAAAGACCACGGCCGCTTGTGCAGTATGTGCGATGGTTGTGGAGATCAGTTTCAGGTTATTTTCGGCATATTTTTGCATGGCAAGCAATGCCAATAGAGACAGGAACAAGCCCACCACGGATAAGATGGTAAATGTAATAATCAGGTGGATCTTGTGAAAAGCCTGACGTAGGGTAGGGCGTGATGGCATCAGTGAATAACGCTTTTTCATACGGATTATTCCACCTTGCGTGCCAATTGCAGGACATTCGGATTTACGCGTACACCACTACGCGTCAAAATATCAAGGTTGAGGCTGAACGTTGCCTGAGTGCTGTCAATGTTGAGGCAAAATGCGCTGCCGATCTCACATCCCGGATTATTTTCAGCAATCGTAAGCAGGGGTTTGTCATTTTTCTGGTTAATGACCTGATGTTGGAGCTGTGGGGCGACTTGACCATAGTAAATAATGTCACATCTTTTTATTAATTGTTCTACGTTGAAATTCAGGCTCTCGACTTGTAATTCTGTGTGGTCAGAAATCACATTTGTGTGGGTTAATACACTAATGTAATTGGATGGGGGCACCAAACATAAACGCAGGGCAGTCGGTGTGGCAGGCCAATGTGTATAACTGATGATCCCGGAGACGACCCGTGCAACATTTTCATGGGTATCAGGCATGGCCACTGCTGTTGGATTACACATTACGTTGATGAAAAACAAGGTCGTCAGTACCTGTATAAATAATCTGGAAACACAACGTTTAAAAACAATGCGTTTAAAAACAATACGTTTTAAAAAGATGCGTTTTAAAAAGATACGTTTTAAAACAACATGCTCACAAACAGTGCGTTTACAAAGATGATGATTCCTTTCAATCATTTGCATAACGATTTCCAGTATTCGCCTTTCATATAGTGTAAATAATAGTGTTGAAGTTGATAAAGTATTTACCCAGTCAGAGCCTATCCCATTGGGTATTATACCCGTCATACTTCAAGCTGCCTCTTTGTTGGCTACGCTCACTCACCCCGGTCACATAGTTATCTATGCTCCCGGGGACTTGCTCCCTTGCCGCCGCGATGCAACTCGAATTATTTTGGGTATAGTGGCACCGGTTGAGATAGGCGGTGAAATCTATTACTCACCCAATGCGGTTATTTGGCGTTGGATTGATAACCATGAAACATAATATCAGTGTGTAATTAATAGATTGCTATCTCTATGTTGATGAGTTTTCATCGATACCTATTATATGTCCATGATTGTCATAAGTGATACTGGAAACTTTGCTTTGCCTTAAGACATCTAATAATTTCTGTTCCAGAATAAAACTTTGCGCCACTTCCGTCTGAGTGAGTACGGGACGATGATGGCGGCGTTCTACTCTAAATCGTCGTTGATTGTATTTGGCCCAGCCAATTAGCAACAATGCATTGAATATCGCAATGACGATATAAAGAACAATTGACCCTAGCTCTAACGTGAATACTGAAGCAAAAGGTCTGGGGCCATGATGAGAAGAAGTAAATAATCCGATGGTGAATAAATAGACGAAACCAACCCAGGCCAAAATGGTCAGCAAAATATCCATCAGGCGGGGTGTTAATCTTTGTTCGGTAAAAATCAGTGGATTTTTCATGGTTCGATCCTCTCTATTCCCCGATCAGGGCTTTCCCAGCGGGCACGTTTTCTGCGTACCATGAGCATCACTTTGGGGAACGATACCAGTGTCGTAAATAGACTTAGCATCCAATAGACCATCGGATACCAAATTATCCAGAAAAGTGATGATGCAACGTGTTTCTCATAGCGTCGTTCAATCACCAAGCTGACAGTAAACTGAATCAGGCAGGTGACTGCCAGCACCAATCCCGTATATCCGGGTGGAAACAACGTATAGACGCGAATATTTTCCGGTAATGTGAAGAGCATACCGATTAAAAATAAAATGATAGAAAGGGCAAACGTAAATGACCAAATAACCGAACAGCAGAATTCTACAAATAACACCCACATGCGGCGATATTCCCATGACCACAATTTACGTAGGTTTTTCAGGAAAACTTCGGCTCCACCTTGTGCCCAGCGTAATCGCTGTTTCCATAATCCCTTTAGCGTTTCAGGCATCAAGATCCAGCAGATGGCACGCGGTTCGAAAAAGATAGACCAATGGTGCAATTGGAGTTTCCAACTGATATCAATGTCTTCCGTGATCATATCATTGCTCCAGTAACTAACGTCAGCCAGCGCCCTGCGGTTAAAGGCAGCGACGACACCAGAAACAGTAAATACCTGACCATAAACCCGTTGGGTGCGTTTAATCAGGCCAATGATGGAGGAGAATTCTCCAACCTGCACACGTCCGACTAACGTTGAGCGCGTGCGAACACGGGGATTGCCCGTGACTGCACCCACCCGGGGATGATCAATCATGGGCTTGACCAGCCAAACGGCGGCATCGTGATCCAGCAGGGCATCGCCGTCAATGCAGACCAGATAATCACTTTTAGCGGCAGCCGCACCCGCCTGAAGCGCCGTCGCTTTTCCTTGATTCTGTTTCAGGTGTATCACTCTTAAGGCCGGGTGCTGTTTTGCCATGGCATTGAGTTCATCAGCGGTACTGTCATTTGAACCATCATTGATGGCGATGACTTCAATATTGGGATAGCGCTGATTTAATGCTGCCAGTAATGTTTCGCGAACATTGGGTCCTTCGTTATAGCAGGGGATTAAAATGGAAATCAGGGGATTGCCATTAAGCTGTGGCGCTTCTTCATCACAGCGTTTCCAATGCCTTTCCCGATAAAACCAAAAATAGATGCCCCCTGAGATCCAAATGGCTGACATGAACAATGGCCAAAAAAAGACAAAGTTCAGCATGACTTCACCGGTAAAAGCGACGGCGATGCCAAGGGGAATGCTCAGGACAAGGCAGAGCACGATAAAAGCAAGAATACGATCAATCATTAAGTGGATACCATTCAGGGGAAAGAACAGGACGAATTTCATTCATTTCTGGTTGATTATTGAGGAAATCATCAGGGTAATAACCAAAACTCTGAGCACCATTGAGTTGTAATTGGCGCATCCATTCAGCTAATTGATATCCGGGGATCGCTCTTGTCTCCATCGGTTTGCGCCAATCGACGGATTGGAGTTCAAAGACCGTTTTATCCAATGCCTGTGGGCGTTGTGCAATGATTTTCACCAGGCGGGACAGCCACTGATGACTTTTTGATAGCGGTACATTTTCCATCAATGGCATCGCCATCGGCGCGACCCAATCGTAATGAGTGAGGAAATCATCCAGATTCTGGGCAAACCACTCTTCACTGTCAGGTTCCAGTATTGGCAGGGCAAAAATATTACGTGCAGTTTTAATCTGATAACCCCGTACTGACTTAAGCTCCTGTGTCAGCTCATGGGTAAAGTCAATCAGGTACTGGCTTTTGAAACGTGTCCAACGGGCGAATTGGTCAGGATTTTGGCGAATGGCTGTGATAGATGCAGGCAAACCGGCGGCTTGATAGGCTTTTATCGCATCCGGGCCGGCATCTTCAAAATCAGACATGACGGCATCATCGTGATACAGAATTCCCTGAAAAATGGTATGGGCTGCCAAGTCTTGATAAATCTCTTTGATCTTCCGGCGGTTTTCTGCGTTATAAGGAGACAGGCGACGGTATTGTGTCGGGTTCACAAACAGCGTGTTATGACTTTCGTCATAACTCATCACGCGCGGGAGTGAAGGCTCCAGCTCAAATGCCAGAACGGGCATCCATGCGTAAACCTTAATGTTCAATCGACTGTGGAGTTGCCAGGAAACGCGGTTAAATAAATCCGCCCGCATGGGCAGCCAGCGGTTGGGGAAATAAAGCTCACGCACATTGCCATCGCCTTTCGGATCGGCAAAGGCTTGCAGGAAAACGGTATTGACGCGCAGATCGGCAATGCGCTGCACGAGTTCGTCGAGATTACTTGCCTGTTGAACCGGGTCAGGGTCATAGACATAGTCCAGATCAATATGGGCAATGCGCAGGATCGGTTTGTTTTGCACTCGAATGACCTGCTCGGCAAATTCTTTCAGGGAGGGATTATTGGTGAGCAATATCCGTGGAACGTTATCAAGGTTATTGACGTTCGCCAGCCCATCATCCAGTGTGAGTGCCATCCTGTAGCCATGACGTTTGGCTATCTCCAGTGTCACACCGCTATCCATGCCATAAGGCCAGACCCAAACGCGGGGCTGTTTGCCGGTGGCGGACACGATCCTTTGAGTAATCATGGCGACATCTTTTTCCATCCGTTGGCGAAAAGCCTGATCACTCTCATATTGGCCTGTTTTCGGATCATAAATACGAATGGCGGCGGCAGGCTCCGTATTCCCTTGTGGATTCCCGATGGCACCATAATGATGCTGATAAGTGTGGGAACCTATTTCCACTAAACCCGAACGGGACATTTCAGCCACTTGTTCCCAGGTGGTGAAACGTTCCCGTGGCATCATCAAGCCACCAAAATTGACGGGTTTTCCATCGGGGGCATCAACCCAGATGCCAACAGGAGCCAGAATTGCCGGCCAATGATAGGCTTTAAGCAAAGGAAAGACCCGATGGTAGAAACTACTGTAGCCATCATCGAAAGTCAGCAATACTGCCTTGGGAGGCAAAGGGGTTCCGCCTTGGTTGGCCGTGAGGATTTGATCGACCGTCACCGGCTGATAGCCATTTTCCCGCAACCATGCAAACTGGTCATTCAAGGCGCTGGTACGGACTGACATAAAACGTTGGTCAGCACCATCATCTTCAACATCATGGTAAGCCAGAACAACGAAACCATTTTGCGGCCAGGGACGCTCATTCATGGCAAGAGGGCGTTGCGCTGGTGGAACGAAGTCAGGTTTTTCTGCGTGTGCCAGCATGCGGAGTTGGGGAATGAGCAGGCTAACCAACAGTGCCGATATCATCAACCCATGGCGAAAAATGTTATGTATCATAAGAAATCCTTTAGAAGCGATAGACTAAATCAAAAGCAGCTTGCAGATGACTTTCCCGTTCACCGTCGTAAGGGCGTTTATCCAGCGTGACCCTTATTCCGGCATCAATGACATCATTCCATTTAATGCGCTGACCATATCCCACCATGGTGATCAGGCCATTGCCATAATTCTGCTGCCAATATTGCCCCACACCGGCCACAAATTGCTGGCTCCAGACCGTTTGATAATGCCGATAGATAATGTGATCGGCTTCCAATTCAGGCAGGAGCGTAAAATCACTTTTGGGATTGAAATAAGCTGTATCCTGATGACGGCTATTTTGGGTGGAACTGAGTTCCAACGTCGCATCAAGTTTCAGGTAAGGTTGGGTGTACAGACGCTGAAGGCCGTCGATGCCGTATTCAAGCCGATGATTGCCGTCAGAAAAAAATGAAGGGGCAAAACGCGCGGTCCATTGGCTGCGCTCGTTGTCTCTCCAGCGGGTATAAATTTGCCCGCCATGGGCGTGAATATTATGACTCAATGCGTGCAGGGGAGTGTTACGGGCAAGACGTTCTGCTGATCCGCCCAGACGCCATTGGTCATTTAAATCATGCCATCCTGCAATACGCAAGCCCATTTTGTGGCCATGGCGGTAGTCATGTGCAGACATTTCTCCTGCTAGCCAAAGATCGCGGGAACGCCATTCCACACCCGCGCGCAAATCCCGGTGCAAACCTTGCCCTTCTGAAAATTGGCCGCGATTGTACGCACTACCGACCAATAAACGCCAGTGATCATCAATCGGTGGGCTATAAAGTACCGCATCAATATCTGAACTGTGTTTACCGCTTTTCGGGCTATCCGAATCCATGCCCTGATTGAACCTGATGCGTAATTCTGACATGTGGTGCACATTGCGCAGGCGATTAAAACGTTTGGCCGGCATATTTTCGGGGGCGCGGGTAATCACATCATCAGCCAGCAAATCCATCTGGTGCCACTCCTGCAAAGCGAGGGCGGTATAGCCCTGTTGGATTTCCAGAGACAAATCGCGTGGCTCCAATCCCTCAATCTGTTTCAGCTCACTTTCTGCACGACGGGGCCAGCCGCGATCCAGCCAAATGGCGGACAAATCAATCCGCAATTTTTGATTGCCGGGCGCGGTGCGGGCTAAATGGGTGAAGCGTTTTTCGGCCTCTGGAAAATCTTCACGCAATTGTGCTGATTCAGCCAAAAATTGCTGCCCTTGTAGCCAGTCATCATTAGGCACAGGAAGAGGAGAACCAAAAACATTGACCTTATAAGCATTGCGTTGTTTTACATGGGCAGCAAGCTGCTGTGCATCGTCCAGATGTTCGCTTTCTGCATCCGCATAAAAAAGAATAATGTCATCTTCCGGGGGGATATGGGGCAAAGAGGGATTACTCAACACCGGAATATTCCTATTGGGGGAATTTGGGGAAGGGTTCTTGAGATGATCGCTTTTGGGATAATTCAAGGCACGCAAAATCTCCCGTGCTTTGTTGGGCTGGCGTAAATTCAGATAGGCGGAAGCCGCCCATTTTTGTGCATATGCCGGGATATTCACGCCTTCTTTGCTTTCGGCTTGTTTTTGCAACGCCTGATATTCATCGATCACTTCCTGCATCCGATGGCGGGCAAGTAAAGCGCCAAGGCGATCAATTCTGGCCCGTTGGTAATCCTGGCGGGCATCAGGCAAAGAACGCCATTGACTGAGCATCATCTCGTAGCGTGCCAGTGCCCTATCAGCGAGATCAAACCGTTCTTTTTCGCTGCGATTGGGGATGATCGACAAGCGAACCAGCTCTGCGGCTGCGTCGGTTTCCAACTTGCGCCATTGTTCATCGGTTAACAATGGTTCGTCGGTTAACAATGGCTCATCGGTTGATCGGGCTGAGTGTTGCTGTGCCAAACGCCAGGCGGGATCACTGACCCGATTATTTTTCAAGCTGAATAGATAGTCCTGCGTGACTGCGCTATTGTCGGGAAACCGGTCATGAGCGATAGAAAGCATTTGCATGGCATCCCATGCACGGCCGGCGGTTTGATCAACATAGGCCATCAAACGGTAATTGGCTGGATTGGGCTGACTCGCCAGTAAATCCTTTGCCAGACGTCGGGCTTCTTTGTCCTGTTTGGCATCCGCAAGTGTCATAATCAGCCCGGCTTTTATATCACTGTTTTGTTTGTCGGCAGCCAAGGCTGTACGCCATAGCTGAATCGCCGGTGACCATTGGCGTTGATTGCGGTAAGCCCGTGCAACAGCCGTAATGCCTCTGACGGGAATAGCCATTGAACGATAACGTAGCCAGAGAGAAATAACTTCTTCGTCCTGTCCAGCCCAGCTTGCAACTTGTAACCAATCAGTAACTTGTGAGGAAGAAAGAGGCTGTCGTTGTTCTTCCTGACGAATATATTCAAGCATGGGGAGGGTATGACCATTTCTGGCTTGTTGAATTAAAGCATCGTAATCTGCTTGTGCAGATTCCGTTGTTATTAGACAACTTAGTGATATAAATAACGACAACAGCTTATACCGATATCTATGATAGCCTATCGGCCGAGAATAAAGATATGACACGCTATCCCCTTTTTGTACTGCCAATTGATCTTACAAGTAGCAGAGCCAGACGGAATGATATTAAATTTAAATTAGGGTGAATTTTTGATTTCTTCATTTTTGAAGAGGCAGAATAATACGTATTGCGTGAATTAAGATCAACGGTAAGTTTTCAGTAAATAATAGTCTGCATTTGATTTTTGTAGGGCATTATTCCCATATAAAACAGTATATATAGATTATTTTATTGATATGTTATTTTTATTTTCGCTTTAATATCAATGGGTTTTATGGTTTTTTCATATGACTATTCAAAATAGAAATAAATGAATTCAGCGTATTTTTATTATTTCAACAAAAAATATTTTTGATAAGAGTAAATGTTTTTCATTGTTTTTATCGTGTCGTTAGCAATGGATAATTTTGTTAACTTTGTTTTCTATAATCCTGCTATTGGAAAAAGTTTTGTTACCGTTGGGTTAATGTTGTTTTTGATTTGTTTTTTTCAGTAAAAAATAAATAAGTAAGGTTAAGTTCATTGCTTTTATTTTTGTGTTTAAATCTGGTTTGCTCGTCTTTTGAGGCTTATTCTGTGGAATTAAATGCTGTTTTTATGAATGTTATATACTGGATTATAATATTGGGCCAATTCTATTGATTAATATTATACTTTTTACCCGCCTTTTTAGGCGGACAAGTCATGGTCAAAAAAAACCTCACAAATAATAAGTGCTTTCACAATTTTTTATGGTTCGTATAATTTTTTTCTTTATCATGTTGTTAATGGGTAAAGATGTGAATCAAATTGCCGATATTATCGCTGATGTATGCGTGTATCTTAGTGCCGGAAACGTCATGGGCAAATTCGCTTGTTCAGTACTATTGTTGATGCTGATAAATTTCTCCAGCAGCATCCCCCATTTCCACAAATGCGGCTGTGGGGGCTGAATGCGTGGGATAAGTCAACCTATTCCGCCCCTACAGGCGGCTATTTTAGGGACAAAACATCAGCCTGAATGTAGCCAGTGGGATCTTTTGCTGCGACAGGCACTGGATGCCATCACTAAGAATAAAATGGAAAAAGTTGTCATTGCACGAAAAACCGAGCTGACGCTGAATTCGCCATTGCCGGCCGCACAATTGATGGCTGCCAGTCGAGGCGTCAATCATCATTGTTATCATTTCATACTGGCGTTTAGTGCCAATCATGCTTTCCTTGCTTCGACACCTGAATGGGCGCAATGGTTGTTGGAAGATCAAAAGAACCAGCATGAAAACCTGATTGTGGTTGATGATATTTGCCAACGTTTGCAAGGCGGGGTTGTTTCGGTGGATGTCGCTCCGCCTGATGTGATCCGCCTGAGGAAAGTGCAGCATCTGCGTAGGCATATTCGCGGGGTATTTATGTTTGGATCAGAGTGAATTTGCCGTTTCGCTGCGCTGTGCGCATATTGATGACAATTTACTGTCGCTCTATGCCGGGGCAGGGATTGTTGCGGGTTCTGAACCAGATCAGGAATGGATCGAAATAGAAAATAAAGCCGCTGGGTTACGGACATTATTGGTCAATGGGGTGGATGGATAGAAAGGCAAAAACAAACAGACGGGTAATCAGATGTTACCCGTGTTGATGAATCACCAGGCTGAATGACTTATTTCTGTTCTTTTGGGTTAGGAATAAATAAACTTCCACTAGGTTACAATTATTCTTTATAAAAGCGTCATTATTGCTTTGAATGGTTGTTTTATGTAACTTAACTGGTTGTTTTTCATATAAAGATGTTATATTTTGTAAGCAATGAGAATGGGGGTTTTTGATGGTGTTCTCTCTCAATTGTTATCGCTGATTTAGTATACTATCCTTATTTCTTATTCTTGAGTATTGAAAATAGAATATGAAAATTAACCCATTAAATGTTTTATTTTGATTAAGGTGAGGCTGAAATGAGTAGAAGGGAATTTGAAAGGGAGTTTATGGATGGTTCTGTAAGTTTTGAAAATGGAACATTAGTACCTTTAAGTGATAGCAAATTAATAAGAGAGAGAAGATATTCTGAACTTCAAAGTGAACTTCAAAAAGAATTAAATGACAATGAAGATCTTTATGTCTTATTAACAATTGAAGAAGCTATCCATTTTGTAAAAAATATGTGTGGCCCTAACCCTCATTCATCATGGAAAGAGGCTGGTTTTTTATGTTTAGATACTGTCACATCATTTACAGGAAATATCATTGATGTCAAAGGCTTTGCAAACCTAGCAAAAGAACTCAGTAGTAATTTCAGCGTGAAAGTGACTGAGTTTGTTGATAGGTATGGAAATAGAAGCATAAAGCTAACCGGCCGAACAGGGGTTAGAAAATTTTTAACTGCGGCTAAATATAGTGTGAATAATTGGAAAGTAATAGACATAGGTATAGGCACACAAGGCATGAGAAATGGTGTCATCAGTGGAGCCAGGAAAGTTGTTTTTGTTGCAGCAGCTTATAGATTATTAGAATTTGCGTTTAGAGATGAATATGATATTTACAATTTTTATGGAGATATCACCATGGATGCAGCCAAAACAGCCGTTGGCGTTTTGGCTGGTATTGTAGTTACAGCTATTGCTGGAATGGTTTTAACTGCGGGTAGTTATGCACTTCTTGTAGCTGGTGTAGCTGTTGGGGTCGGTATTTTGGTTGGCTCTCTATTATATTATCTTGATAATAAATATGAGTTAAGTAAATCTCTGATAGAACATTTGCGAAAAATGGATCAAATGGCCGCTAAGCATCCAAGACACTGTATTCAACCATTTGGTTATCCTTGTCAAGAAATAAAGTTAAAATAGTGATTTTATTTTAATGATTTTTTATCCTAAAGGTAAGGAGATTAGTATGGATAACAAAGATAGACGTATTGTTATAATAGGTTCTTTTTCTTTGATTTTAGCTTTGATATTTTGTGATGTATTTATTTTTGAAGATATTTCATCAATTTTGAATGGAGGAAAAGAAATAAGTTTTTCTTGGAAAACCATCGCTATTTTATCCGGTACGCCATTTTTATTATATATGTTATCATGTGCTTTTTATTATAGTATTACCTCAAAAACTATGAGGCTGAATAATGATTTGGTCAAGATCCTTTTTATCATTTTTTTAGTTTTTTCCTTTTTAGGTTTCCCAATTTCTTGGTATGTGGATGCAAAGTTGAAACGGGAAGGATATGTTGTTTGTGACAGATTATCCGTTGGTGCACCAAATAAATATGTGAAATATCCAAAAACGTGTCGCTAAGCATATATTATACATATGCTTAGCTATTTTTTTTAGTAAACTCTGTCTTCCCATATACTATAGGCAGATGTCCCTGCCGTTATATGATTCCATGTTATGGATTTGTAATTTAGTACAACCTTTTCGTATGGCATCATATCATGATCATTTATAGAATGTGGGTAGACACAGGAAATATCTGCGATAGTTGATTCTGTGATTTTGACTTCATAAAAAAGTTCTAATTGTCCTATCTGACTTGTTCTGTAGAAAATAAATGCACCGCTCAATGACTCATTAGAATCTATTGCCATGGATAACAAAGGAGATGATTTATCTATGGGTTTGATAAATTGTATAGGGCTATGGCTAACATTTTGTTGACGGGACATAGAGTGGTTTAAGCTGAGTACCTGTATTTGATCTTCATGACCTTTTTGATACCGATTACCTATCGAATCGAGAGTAGAACAGCCGGCTGATATAAGGCCTTGCTTCTTACCATTTAAGGATAAGTAAATCATATATGACATAAAAGTTACCCTTTTAGTTTTTCGAATTATCCAAACCCAGTGTTGAATTTGGGGAAAGGTATAACCTAACACATTAGAAAAATTTTTGATGGTTACGTCAAGGCAAAAAAGATCTTCTTAAGCTCCTTTTTGTTGGTTGTCATTTTTAAGTCTTGAAAAGAAAAAACCATCTCGCCTTGGCACAATAACAAATTTTGAGTCTATTTTAATCAAGTAAAACCCAATTTTTACTGAAAAAATTTGGTTTCTTTTGTTATTGCAATGACCGGTTTAATAAATCAAGAAATAAATTATATGGTGGATAATAACCTCATAAATTTATTTTTGCTTATTTTCAAATCAATTGATTGGTGGGTTTTTATTCGCCATGCTCTTTGGGTTTTGTTTTATCTAATTGAATCTAAACAAATAAATAAAGAAATAGAGCATCTTATTTCCTATATTAAATATAACTTAGTAAATTATTTACCTTAGTGAAAGAAACCATAGTCAAAATTTATAGAATGATAGTAATCATTAGTTTGCTAATTATATATTATCTTTAAATTACTGAATTTTTAGCACGATATTCATTGATTTCATCTATACATAATGTCATTCAGTAAACATTTAGGAAAAATGCAGAATAAAATTCTAACTTTATATTTAAATTAGATAATTATGTTGATCTATATCATATAGCCGCTATTATGATCTCGTCTTATCCGAAATGTGCGAACGAACCTTACAACAGGCCACGTAGGGGGATACAAGCCGGCTTTATTTGGATGAAAGACAATGGCTGTAGATGCATGATGTATGGCATTAAAACTGTCTATCAAGTAGGTGAACTTATTTCCATATCGTCTGTAACCAGTCGAAGGAATGTTTTTGTATATTGACTAATGGGGTTTAATTTAAATGAAATCTAAGCTGCTTATTTCTTCTCTTTTTGTATCTTCATTCTTTGCCGCAACTGCAAATGCGGCAGATGGGACAATTAATTTTTCAGGGGAAGTAATACAGAATGCTTGTAAGGTTCATGGCGATTCTGCTAATCAAAACGTTATTATGGGCGTAGTGAGTGCAGATGCATTTAAAAAGGTAAATGATACTGCTGCACCAACACGCTTCCAGATTAAATTGGTTGATTGCCCTGAAGAGATGAAACAGAACAATATCGCTATTAAGTTTGATGGCCCAAGTGATAGTGATAATAGAGAACTTTTAGCTTTGACTAAAATAGATAATGCTGCATCTGGTGTCGCTATTGGTATTTATGAGGCTGATACTCAGACTCGTGTTTCTATAGCGGGAGATTCTGAAAATAACCTTCTGCATAAAGGTGCTGGTCAAGAATTAAATTTCCTTGCCAAGTATGTGGCGACTAAAGAAAAAGTAGGCCCTGGCTCTGCTAATGCAGTGACTAACTTTACGGTGGTTTATAATTAATTATTCGGCACTCTGAATATGATATATCCACTGAATTTCAGTTTGCAGTATATACCCTATGGATCTTAAGAGGCTGCCAATAAATCGGCGACGTGAAAGACGACGGGTATAAGGGCATAAAACCTGGCAAGGATGCCTGGTTATTCAATTGAATATGACCCATCATGATTGGGCGGAGAAAAGATCGTGTCGTATTACCGTTTGTTTTTTTATGCTTTTGTGTGTTTTTTTTGTTGTAATATTGCCGTGGCGGGTGTTGTTGTGGGGGGAACCCGAATTATTTATCTAAGCGATAAGAAAGAAGTGTCTATATCTATTAATAATCCTGAAAAAGAAACGACTTATTTGATTCAAAGCTGGATTCAAGATGAGAACGATAAAACAAAAACTCCTTTTGCTGTGACACCGCCTCTATTTACACTTCCGGCAAATAATGAAAATATTTTACGTATTGTTAAAGTTGGCAATGAATTACCGATGGATAGAGAATCGGTATTTTGGCTTAATGTCAAATCGATTCCTGAAACAGATAATTCCGATCCCGCTGTAAACCAGTTACAGATTGTTGTCAATTCACGGCTAAAATTGTTTCATCGCCCGGGGGCATTGAAAGAAAAGGCGGCAACGGCTTATAAGGAAATCAAGTTCAAACAGGAAAATGGTTTATTGGTTGCCGAAAATCCTACGCCTTATTTTATCTCTCTTTCATCTCTGCGTGTCGATAACCATGATATTAGACATGCCGGAATGATTAAGCCTTTTAGCCAATCAAGTTGGCCTTTGCCATCTAAAAATGCCAAAACAGTAAGTTGGGAAGTGATCAATGATTATGGCGGTGTCACTAAGGCAGAGCTCACTGATCTTTAATTTATTAATGATCTCATCATATTGTCAGAAAATTAAATATGTCAAAGAACACCAAACATAATCCTGCAAGCGTAGTATATCGTGGCCGGAATGATAAATTTTTAATTTCCATGTTGATTATAGCAGGGAATTTTCTTTGTTATTTAACCGCGTATGCAGAGCATAAATTTAATATCCATGCTTTGCAAGTGGGGGGCGATTTACCGGATGATATTGACCTTGCTCTTTTTCAAGAGGGTCTTCAACCACCGGGTATTTACTGGGTGGATATTTATTTAAATAAAAAAGAGGTGAGTAAAGGCAATATTGAATTTATTTTGCAAGACGGACGGTTGCAGCCAAAAATCACACTCAAACAATGGAAAGAGATGGGCATTAAGATGGATGCTTTCCCTGAATTAGCCGGATTAGCCCCTGAAACAGTGATTACCGATATCGGTAAATATATTCCGTCTTCCGGCACAGATTTTGATTTTAACCGTCAGCAACTGCATATCAGTATTCCTCAAGCTGCGTTGCATTATCGTTCCAGAGATGATGTTTCTCCTGAGTTGTGGGATCAGGGACTAACGACATTGTTGATGAATTATAGCTATAGTGGATCGACAAATTGGCAGGATCAACATAATCCAACCCGGAATAATTATCTGAATTTAAGATCAGGTGTTAATTGGCACGCCTGGCGCTTACGCAATAATGCCATTTATTCTGATCAAAACCAACGCTGGAAAAGCCTGAGCACCTATTTGCAGCGCGATATTCATCCCCTTAAGGGGCAATTGACCCTTGGTGACAGTTTCACCTCTGGTGTTCTGTTCGATAATATTGAATTTCGTGGGCTTTTACTGACATCTGATGAAAATATGTTGCCGGATAGCCAGAAAGGTTTTGCCCCTCTTGTCCGTGGTATTGCCCTGAGTAATGCGCAGGTGACCATCAAGCAGAATGGTTATGTCATTTATCAGACTTATGTGGCTCCCGGAGCATTTGAAATTAGCGATCTCTATCCCACGATTTCCAGTGGTGATTTGGACATTATCATCAAAGAAGCTGATGGCCGGGAACGTAAATTTACTCAGGCATTTGCCACCGCGCCCATTATGTTACGGGAAGGAAACGTCAGGTATTCGTTGGCGATGGGGCGTTATCGCTCTGCCAGCAGTCACAGTCGGACGCCTTATTTTTCTCAGGGTACGTTGACTTATGGTTTCCACAATAAGTTTACGTTTTATGGCGGTACAATTGTATCCTCTGATTATCAATCTGTTTTAGTCGGCTCTGGTGTGGATTTGGGCCATCTTGGCTCGTTCTCATTTGATGCTAGCCATGCCAGCGCTGAATTGCCATCAAGGAAAAAATCCCCCGGGCAATCTTACCGCCTGCGGTATGAGAAAGATTTTTCGCAGACGGGAACGCATTTGACATTGACCGGTTATCGCTCTTCAACGGCAGGATTTTATGCTTTTGGCGAGGCCAATCGTTCTAGTGATACCCACCGATTATTTGCGCATTTTAATCCCAAAAGTAAGTTGCAGTTGCAACTTCATCAAACATTGGGGGATTTTGGTGGCTTCTATATAACAGCATTGCAGCAGGATTATTGGAAAGAAAAGGGGCGAGAACGCTCTCTCAATGCGTCTTATGACCTTAGTCATTGGGGGATCAATTATGGACTGAATTATTCCTATCACTTGCGTCCACATTCCGATGTGCATGATCAAATCCTCGCATTCAGTATTCATGTTCCTCTTGATCGTTGGCTGAAAAATAGCTGGGCCAGTTATAGTGCCAATCTCAATAGGAACGACAGAATGTCCCATCAAGTCAGCCTGAACGGTACAGCACTTGAAGATCATAACCTGTTCTACAGTTTGCAGCAGAGCTACGCCAATCAAGGAGAAGGCGGGAGTGGGAATATTCATGGGGAGTATAAAGGAACTTATGGCCGAATTAATGCTGGCTATAACTATCAACACCATAGCAAACAGCAACGCCATAGCAAACAGCTAAATTACGGAGTGAGTGGGGGTGTTGCCGTTCATCCCTATGGCCTGACCTTATCACAAGAGTTGGGTGAAACTGCGGTATTGGTTCGGGCCGAAGGCGCAAAAGGCATCAAAATTGCCAACAATACGGCGGTTGCCACAGATTGGAACGGCTATGCGATTGTGCCGCATGTCAGCAGTTATCGTAAAAACCGAGTGGCACTGGAACCCCAATCATTTGCCGATGATGTTGATATTGATGTGAATACACAATCCGTTGTACCAACAAAAGGTGCCCTCGTTCTGGCTAACTTTCAGGCTCGAATGGGAAATAGGGTATTGATGTATTTGATGCATCGTGGCAAGCCAGTCCCTTTCGGGGCGAAGGTCACACGGGATCAATCAAATGCGCCGGATAAAAACGGGTTTGATCAAAATAACCGTGCGATTGTCAGTAATGAAGGGCAGGTTTATCTCACGGCATTGCCCGATAGTGGCAGGTTGCGGGTCAAATGGGGATCCTTAGAGGCCAAAAGCTGTACGGTCAATTACACCTTGCCGAAAGAGAAACCTCAGTCCGGTGTCTATACCTTGGATATGAATTGCAAATAGGATCAGGTTCATATGTTTATTACCCATATGTTTAGCACGCATAAAAAATATCGATTATTATTGGCTGGCTGTATGCTGATTCTTCTATCAATGAGCGCTTACGGTCATGCCGATCCTTGTCGTTTCGACAATAGGCATATCACGCAGAAATTCTCCGTTAATGCCGGTCGATTTTTAGTGAATCGAGACATTAAAGTGGGTGAAGTCATTGACGCTTATCCCATCAAGCAAATGAACATGGATAAATTCCACTGTGATGGTTCGCAACGGATAGAATGGGAATTCACGGGGTATTCCCTTAGTGCAATGAATGCCAGTGGGAAAATTTATGACTCCGGGATATCCGGTATAGGCATTCGGATCAATGACCAGAATAATGAGATGAAGATTGAGTTTGTGAAAACAAAATCTGCAACGGGTTCGGGTAGGATAAAACAGGGTGTGATAACGGCGCGTCTGGCAGGAACGACCCTATATTCTTATTCTCTCAGTGAAATACACTTTATTACCCCCACTTGTTCCCTACAAGAAAAGAATATTCGTATTCCAATGGGCAAAATAGGAAGCTCACAGTTTTCTGGGGTGAATAGCACGGCGGGAGAGCGTCATTTCGAGATCGATTTGGCCTGCAATACCCATGTCCCCATTGAGTTAGTGTTGAATCCGATTATTCCGGGCAAGGCGGATGATGTACTGGGGCTTGATCAGGATAGCCATTCAGCGGATGGAATTGGCCTTCAGGTTCTGTATCAAGATCAGCCGGTTATCTTCAATTCATCAGTCAAACCCGGCAGTAGTATGAATGGAATATATTCTGTTCCGTTCAAAGCGCGTTATATCCAGACCGCTGCTCACATTACGGCTGGCAAGGCTAATGCCACGGCAACATTGAATATCGTTTATCCTTAAATCCCTTCAATCCTATGATCAGCCATAATCTATTTTTTGTGGCTGGTTTATTTTTCTATCACGTCATTTCACCTTTGGGGATTTTTGGGCGTAAAAATTCCCCCGTTTTGTTGCCCATTAAATGGCAATTCCTTGAACTAAGATAAGGAAATTGTTTTTACAGGCATTATGATGAAAAAATACTTATATAATACTTCTTAATTTATCGGCACTATTCTTTGAAAAGACGTTTCTTTGAAAAAACGTTCTTGAGCATCATATGTCAAACAGCGCACTGAACCGCCGTTGGGCGGAACTTTTATTGGAAGCATTGACCCGCCATGGATTACGTCATGTCTGTATTGCCCCCGGTTCCCGTTCGACACCATTGACACTGGCCGCAGCAGAAAATCCTAAACTGCTCTGCCATACTCATTTTGATGAGCGTGGCTTAGGACACTTGGCTCTGGGGCTGGCAAAACCAGGTAAAGAGCCGGTGGCCGTTATCGTGACATCGGGAACTGCGGTGGCGAATTTGTATCCTTCCTTGATTGAAGCTGGCTTGACGGGAGAGCGATTGGTGTTTCTCACCGCAGACAGGCCACCAGAATTAATTGATTGTGGAGCGAATCAGGCTATTCGTCAGAGAGGCATTTTCGCTTCCCATTCGGCACAAGCCCTGGCATTGCCGACGCCAACCACAGCAATTCCCGCCAGTTGGCTGGTTTCCACCATTGATGATGGGATGTCGAACCTGAAACAAGGTGTATTGCATATTAATTGTCCGTTTGCTGAACCCCTGTATGGCAATGATGTCACCGCGCATCAAGATTGGCTGCAAACATTGGGGGGCTGGTGGCAGGGAAATCAGCCATGGCTGATCCAGACAGAAATCAAGACGACAACACCGGTCGCGGATTGGGATCACTGGCGGAAAAAACAGGGCATTGTACTGGCGGGAAGAATGAGTACCGAAGAGGGCGCACTCGTCGCGCAGTGGGCAAAAAAAATGGGCTGGCCTCTGGTGGGGGATGTGCTGTCCCAAACCGGCCAGCCTTTACCGGGTGCCGATTTGTGGTTGAATCATCCCCGGACACAGGCGATTTTGGCACAGGGGCAGTTGGTGATTCAATTTGGCAGTAGCCTGACAGGAAAACGGCTGTTGCAATGGCAGGGCAAATGCCAGCCGGAGCAGTACTGGATTGTTGATCCGATTGCAGGCCGGCTTGATCCCGCCAATCACCAAGGGCGTAAGTTTACTTGCCATGTGGCGGATTGGTTACGGGAACATCCCGCCCATGACCAAGCGCCTTGGGCTGATGAATTAAGTCGATGGTCAAAAAAAGCGTTTCAGTGTGTTAAAACTCAGCTAGCGGGGAAATTCAGTGAGGCGGCAGTGGCACATCAACTGCATCAATTGTTGCCGGAGCAGGGGCAGTTGTTCGTTGGCAATAGCCTGATTGTGCGTCTGATTGATGCCTTGGGTCAGTTGCCGGTGGGTTATCCGGTTTACAGTAACCGGGGGGCGAGTGGCATCGATGGATTGATCGCAACCGCAGCAGGAGTACAGCGGGCAACCAACAAACCAACACTGGCTATTGTCGGGGATATTTCTGCCCTCTATGACCTGAATAGTCTGGCTTTATTGCGCGATCTTTCTATTCCCATGCTATTGATGGTGGTGAATAATAATGGTGGACAGATTTTCTCATTGTTACCGACACCGGAGGAAAAGCGTCAGCGTTTCTACTGTATGCCGCAAGACGTTAATTTTGACCATGCCGCCGCCATGTTTGGCCTGAATTATGCTGCTCCCGTCAATTGGCCGGAATTAAAACAGTGCACAGAACAAGCATGGAAGAGTGAACAGGCAACATTGATTGAACTAAAAGTCGAGGGCAATGCCGGGGTGCAGAGTTTGCAGGCGCTGTTGAAACAGGTGTCTGAGCTGTGAAACTCCATTGCCAGACGTTTCATGCCAATAATCAGGGAACATGGCTGGTTTGGCTGCATGGTCTATTGGGCAGGGGCGATGATTGGTTGCCTTTGGTCAATGTTTTTGATCAGTACGCTTCTTTGCTCGTTGATTTGCCCGGTCACGGTCATTCTGCCGATATTACGCTGACCGGGGGGTTTACTGAAATGAGTGAATTGCTGAGTGCAACGTTATCTGAGCATCAGATCGAGAATTACTGCCTGATTGGTTACTCATTGGGGGGACGAATTGCGATGTATCAAGCAACTCAGGGTCACCATAAAGGATTAAAGGGATTGCTGGTGGAAGGCGGGAACCCCGGATTATGTTCCCAAAAGGAGCGTGACGTGAGATTACAGCATGATCGGCATTGGGCACAGCGTTTTCGTCAAGAACCTGTCGCGTCTGTCTTAACGGATTGGTATCAGCAGCCCGTATTTGCTGATTTAACGCTGGCGCAACGAGAGCGGCTTATTCAGCGCCGCAGTCAGAACAGCGGAAAAAATATTGCCGACATGTTGGAAAATACCTCGTTGGGCGTTCAGCCTTGCTTGCTTCCTGATTTACAGCAAATGACAATACCATTCTCCTATCTGTGTGGCGAAAATGATCATAAATTCCAGAGCATAGCCAGACAGTATACACTGCCATTAAACATCATCCCCCAGGTTGGACATAATGCCCATTATGGCAATCCTGCGGCTTTTTCTGCCGCAGTGAACCATTTTTTATCATTTTTTGGTTAAGGAAACTCAATAATGCGTTATCCAAGCGAAGAAAAATTGTACGCTCCGATTGAATGGCGAGATTGTTCCCAAGGATTTGAAGATATTCTCTATCATAAATCCGCCGATGGAATTGCCAAGATTACGATTAATCGCCCACAGGTACGCAATGCGTTCCGTCCCCTGACGGTCAAGGAGATGATTCAGGCGCTGGCAGATGCGCGCTATGATGATGACATTGGCACGATCATTCTGACGGGAATGGGAGAAAAGGCTTTTTGTGCCGGTGGGGATCAAAAAATCCGGGGTGATTACGGTGGCTATAAAGATGACAACGGAATACATCACCTGAACGTATTGGATTTTCAGCGCCAGATCCGCACCTGTCCAAAACCGGTTGTTGCCATGGTTGCCGGATATGCCATCGGTGGCGGGCATGTGCTGCATTTGATGTGTGACCTGACGATTGCGGCGGATAATGCTATTTTCGGTCAAACCGGCCCTAAAGTCGGCTCCTTTGATGGTGGTTGGGGGGCATCTTATATGGCCCGGATCGTCGGGCAGAAAAAGGCTCGCGAAATTTGGTTCCTGTGCCGTCAATACCCTGCCGAAGAAGCCTTGGCTATGGGGCTGGTCAACACGGTTGTACCGTATGCTGAGTTGGAAAAAGAAACAGTGCGTTGGTGCCGTGAGATGCTTGAAAACAGCCCAATGGCGTTGCGTTGCCTGAAAGCGGCACTGAATGCGGATTGTGATGGTCAGGCGGGTTTGCAGGAATTGGCGGGGAATGCCACCATGCTGTTCTACATGACGGAAGAAGGGCAGGAAGGACGCAATGCGTTCAATGAAAAACGTCACCCTGATTTCAGCAAATTCAAGCGTAACCCATAATGCGTAAGGCGACTTTATATCAATTCAGCCTGCCAATGGAGGCAGGCATTATCTTACGTTATCAACGCCTGAAAACCCGTGATGGATTTTTGGTTCATGTACAGGAAAACGGACGGGAAGGGTGGGGAGAAATATCCCCGTTGCCCGAATGGAGCCATGAAACGCCCGAACAGGCTAAAACGGCGGCTGTAGCGTGGTTGCAACGCTGGTGTCTGAATCAGAATCTGGATCTTCAGCCCGAAGACCTTCTCCCTTCTGTCGCTTTTGGCCTCAGTTGTGCACTGGCTGAATTGCGGGGGGAACTGCCCGAAGAAGCTGATTATCGTAAGGTGCCATTGTGTACGGGCGATCCCGATGAGGTGATCCTGCGTCTGGAAAAGATGAACGGCCAGAAGGTTGCTAAAGTCAAAGTTGGCTTATATGAAGCGGTACGTGATGGCATGGTCGTGAATGTGATGTTGGAAGCGGTTCCCGACCTCCGGTTACGATTGGATGCGAATCGCAGTTGGACACGGCTGAAAGCAGAGGGGTTTGCGAAATATGTCAATCCTGATTATCGTCGCAGAATTGCATTCATTGAAGAGCCTTGTCAAACCCGTGAAGCCTCTTTGGCGTTTGCCCGCGAAACCGGTATCGCCATTGCATGGGATGAAAGTGTGCGGGAAACGAATTTTATCGTGGAAGCACAAGAAGGTGTTTCCGCCATCATTATTAAACCGACATTGGTCGGGAGTATTGCCCGTTGCCGTCAGTTGATCTCAGAAGCCCATCGACTTGGGCTGGAAGCCGTGATTAGTTCTGGCCTTGAAACCAGTTTCGGTCTGACACAGTTGGCTCGTATTGCCCACTGGCTGACACCCGACACGCTTCCGGGGTTGGATACACTGGATCTTATCCAATCACAGCTCATTCGTTGTTGGCCGGGCAGTGTAATTCCCTGCGTCACGCTGGATAAACTGGAAACGGTGTGGAGTCATGGATGCCGCAAATAGCATGGCGCCGATGGCCGTGGCAACACTGGGCTGCTGACCATCCCCGAAAACAGGCCATTCAGTTATATGATGAACCATTGGACTGGCAGCAATTAGCCCAAAAAATCAATGCCATTGCTGCCCATTTCCAGCAACAGGGACTTTCTGAAGGCAGTGGCGTACTCCTCAGGGGTAAAAACAGTCGTGGGCTGCTTTTGTGTTATCTTGCCGCCTTGCAGTGTGGGGCAAGGGTATTGCCTCTAAATCCTCAACTCCCTGATCGGTTGTTGGAGGAATTGTTGCCTCATCTCAATCTGTCTTATGGGGTGGATTTTACCGCTTCCCCGTCGCCGATTATTCAGGTTAAGGCACTTGAGTGGCAACAAAAATTGCCAGTCAAACTTGAACAGCCGGTATCGTGGGACAGTGGACGCCCTGCCAGCATGATTTTGACCTCAGGTTCGTCTGGGCTACCCAAGGCCGCAGTACATTCCATCGGCGCCCACCTTGCCAGTGCCCAGAGCATTCTTTCCTGCATGGATTTTCAGCCGGATGATAGCTGGCTGCTCTCACTGCCCTTGTTTCATGTTTCCGGTCAGGGCATTCTTTGGCGTTGGCTGCATAAAGGGGCGAAACTGGTGTTGCGGGATTTACGCCCACTGGATCGGGCGCTGTCTGGCTGCACCCATGCTTCACTTGTACCGACTCAACTTTGGCGTTTATTGGAACAACCTCTTGAACACTCATTGACGTTGAAAGAAGTCCTATTGGGCGGGGCCATGATACCCACGGCACTGACTCAACGGGCTGAACAGTCGGGTATGCGTTGTTGGTGTGGTTATGGACTGACTGAAATGGCGTCAACGGTCTGCGTCAAACGGGCTGATGGATTACCCGGCGTAGGGAATCCGCTTCCGGGGAAATCCATTCGTTTGCTGGATGAAGAAATCCAAATCCGCGCTGACAGTATTGCGAGTGGTTATTGGTTGGAGGGGAAATTGAAGCCACTGACAGATAAAGATGGATGGTTTTCCACGCGTGACAGAGGGAGATTTGAACAGGGAGAATTACGGATCTTGGGGCGTCTCGACAACCAGTTTTTCAGTGGGGGTGAAGGTGTCCAGCCAGAAGATATTGAACGGGTCATTAATCAGCACCCCAAAATAGAACAAAGTTTTATTGTTCCCGTACCTGATGTTGAATTCGGTCATCGACCTGTCGCCGTTATCGAAACGCAATATCCTGACTTGTTGGAAACACTGAATGATTGGCTCTCAAATAAACTCGCCGCTTTCCAGCTCCCTGTGGCCTATTATCTGTTACCGCAACGGCTGAAAAAACAGGGCGGGATAAAAATTTCACGCCAGCAGATCAAGCAGTGGATAGAGGAAAAAATGACTACCGCAGGTAAATAGTCACAGTGTTTACATATCTTGATAAATATAGAGGTTTCATTGCTTCCGCTGTCTATAGGCGTCTCTCTGATTCCAGTAATATATTTTTAAGCGGTATTGGCATTCATCAATTAAGAAGAGAGAAAAAGAATATGAAAGGTTTTATTGCTACCAGCGCCGCCAGTTTGCTCTTTTTGACTGGTGCAGCACACGCTATTTCCATGGATGTACAAGTAGGCAAACACAACACCAGTACATCGGTGGGGATTGGTGATAAAAGTTCGGGGTTATCGGTTAATGGAAACTGGACGCGCAGTGACCATAATGGTCAACTTGGCAGTTTGGGTGCCGCTTTCGGTTTACCCATTGGGCCATTAACGGCAAGTATTGGTGGCAAAGCGCTCTATCTGTCCCCAAAAGACGGGGAATTTGGGGCCGCATTGGCTGCGGGTGCCGGACTCAGTTGGGCGCTCACCTCGTCTCTGTCCCTGTATGGTGAGGCTTATGGTGCTCCATCAGGTTTAACGTCAGGAATAGACTCTTATACCGAGGCTTCCGGGGGAGTACGCTATACGTTTTTTAAGCCACTGACGTTAGATGCAGGTTATCGTGTCATTGATCTGAAAGGAAAGAATGGTAACCGCAGTAATAAAGTCTCTGATGGCTTTTACGCTGGTGCGGGTCTGAGTTTCTAATTCATTCATCAAGATTATCCGCCTCAATATTGAAATTGAAGCGGATGATCTTAAACAGCATATTTACCGCCGTGATGCAACTCGAATTATTTTGGGTATAGGAATTATCCTACCTGTGGCAGTATTCCTGCCACAATACCAATTTGGATCGCAATGACCGCAATCCCGCATAGGAAGATAAATACTAAGGCGGGTTTCCCCCCTTTGACGCGATATTCCCCTTGCTGGTTTTCTTCACGGCAGCGCCAAACCAGTAGGCAAGGCAATAACAGCGCCAGAATGGAAAGGGCAACCGCCGCAAAAGTCAGTGCCATAACAAAATCAGGGTAATACAGTGCACAAAGCAATGGCGGAACAAAGGTGATCAACCCTGTCTGCAAACGCCCTTTGGCATGGTTGCCGCGTTTCAGAAGGTCGGCAAGGTAATCAAACAGACCTAAAGAAACCCCAAGAAATGAGGTGGCGAGTGCGAGATCAGCAAACAGATGGACAGCAAGCACTATTTTGGGTGAAACGACAATTTCTCTGACCGCTGTCAATAAACCATTCAGACCCGATTGTTGTGCAAGAATGCCAACAAAGGTATTTGAAGAAATGGCGCCGAGAGTCACCAATTGCCACAGAATATAGGCACACAGCGGAATGGCACTGCCGATGATAAAGATTTTCCGCAGCTTGTTGGTATCTCCCCCCATATAGGCAACGATACTTGGCACACTTCCGTGAAAACCGAATGAAGTAAAAATGACCGGAATGGCAGATAATACCAACCCTTGCCCGATAGGCATGGAGATCAAGTTGATTTTATCAACATGAGGCATCATGACACCGAGTACGACGACCAGAAAAATGATTTTGGCGGTAAACAACAGTCGGTTAATCAAATCGACGGATTGGGTTCCGATACAAACGACCCCGCCGGCAATAAGCGTAAAAGTGATAATTCCGGTGGAAACAGAAATGGGTTTATCTAACCATGACGTCAGGCTGGCTGCCAATAATTCGCCTGCACCACTAATATAAGCGGTTGTCAGGGCATACATCAGGAAAAGCATACTGAAACCCGTTAACATCTTCCCGCCAACGCCGAGATAGCGTTTCGCAATGGTGCCCAATCCAGTATTAGACTTATTGTATTGATACACTTCCACGAGCAGGAGCGCGGTATAACTCATTAATGCCCAAAGGGCGACCAACATGGCAAGCGTGGTTCCGAATCCCACACCTGCCGCTGCCAATGGCATTGCCAGCATCCCTGCTCCAATCGTCGTTCCTGCAACGATAAAAATACTGCCAACAGTGCGATTTCTCACGCGACCCTCGTTTATGAATATGTTGAAAAAATAGTTATAAGGCTTGCAGGTTAAATGATTGATTTATGACTGTCAAATCAATGATACACGTTGTGTAAATAAATAATTACACTCTTGATAGTATTGGGTGAGGATAAAAAACTTCATGTCGCAATTTTGTTTTTCTGAATGACACCACGATAGCTCATGGATTTCAAATTGCAGCGTGAAAGCAAATGAATGCCTCGGAACATCACTTGCTATCTAAAAGATAAAAGAGGCGATTATTTAAGCATGGAAAGCATGTCTTGAGGAAAAAACAGCCGACGGCCAAATTCCTGATGGATTAATTCAACCAAACCAAGAAACCCTACAGGCAATTAATGAGCTGGCTAAAGATTTGGGTTGGTGATAATGCTGACTATCGTTTATTCCAACGATTTTAAAAAGACGCAAAAAGACCGAAGCCCCGATAATTAGTTATAACATAACCAACTATCAGGGCTTTCGGTTCAACATCATAACATGTTGATTTTGTGTGGTGCCGGCTACCGGAGTCGAACTGGTGACCTACTGATTACAAGTCAGTTGCTCTACCAACTGAGCTAAGCCGGCGAAATTTGGCGGAAGGATAGAGATTCGAACTCTAGGATGGTTTCCCATCGGCGGTTTTCAAGACCGCTGCCTTCGACCGCTCGGCCATCCTTCCATGGCGCAGGATTATGCCTATATCGGTTTGATGTGTCTAGCCCCTAAAGGGAAAAAATTGCGTTTTTCTTACTGTTTGCTCAATCTTCGAACTGCAATGACCTTTTGATTCGCTAACCTGCTAGTATTAAACTAAGCGCACTGGCTTATTTATCTACGGGTTGATGTCGAATTGACCAAGATATATTCACACTAAAGGCAATTATTCAAAGAATGTATAAACAACCACCGCTCAAGCCTTCATCTATTCCTCGTTTTTACACGCTATTTGTTACTTTGCTTTTTACGTCTCTATTTTTATTCGGGTATAACTATTTTGATATTTGGCTGATGGAGAAAAAATATGCTATCAGTAGCGTAACAGCGAAGATGAGGTTGCAGATTAAAGATTATCGTTATCACGCAAACCATATCTTTGCGCAGTCTAATACTCTGCCAATCTCCTCTCAGGAGCAGATACCATTGCTAAAAATACGTCCCGATGTCTATTGGTTAGAAAATCGTTATCAGGCCGTTGATACAATTATTTTTGGCCAATACCATGATTCCAATATTCAACTCGCCCAGCGGTTGTCTCACTATCTGGAGATTTTATGGGGGCCACGTAATGAATACTTGTCGATGTATTATCTCAATGGACAGGATAATAATCTATTATTGATAACAAACCATCCATTCTTAAAACCAAAAATAAGGTTCAAAGAGAGTTATCTGACTCTTAATCCTGACACCCGACGTACTGAGATGTTGGATCAATTCATCACGTTGGAGGAGAAAGAAAATTTATCCCCTATAAATTTAATCCGTAATGAGAATATTTATTTTTATACGTATAAAGCTGCATTTAATGTAACAGGTCAATTAACCACCATTGTTGCTTTTGATTTGCCCATGGACCGTCTTTTGTCGGCTGATATGTCGCCGGCAAATTTTCGACTGAATGCCATTAATTCACGCGATAACAATGACCCGAATAAAGTTGAGGTTTCATTAAATGGTTTTTGGTTGGAGTTCTCTCAACCTCTTGATGTTGTACCGTACAAACTCATTTATCAGGTTCCATTGAAAACATTGATTGTGGATTTATTGATCAAGAATTCTTGGTTTCTACTTTCAATATTGTTTTTCTTTCTATTTTCGTTAATTGGGTTATTTTATATCCGTTTGCGATATATTGCACCAAATGCTTCTATGGATAATGAGTTGAAAATTAAGGATTCTCTGAGTAATGATGTTATCTCCAATATTCCTGTTGGATTGGTGATCTACGATTTTGAGTCAAACCAAATAACGATGATTAATAAAATCGCAGAACAGTTAATACCTCACCTGGATCTGAATAAAGTGAAAATGATGGCCCAACAACATCATGGTGTCATTCAAACATCCATTGATGAGGCGATTTATGAAGTGAGAATGTATAACAATAACTTATTGCCAGAGACTTATCTCTTCTTACTGCAAGACAAAGATAAGGAAGTCATGACGAACAAACGATTACAACTTGCTCATTGGGAATATGAGAGAAGTATTCAGGCCAGGCGCTCAATGCTTGATAATATTAACAATGAAATAAAATACCCAGTTAAGTGCCTAAATGATATTGCTGATCAACTGAAACTGCTATCACAAGATGACAATGAACAAAAGCTGTTGGATAAATTATTGGCTAAATCCAAATATATCACAGAATGGGTTGAAAACATTTCATTACTCAATGGGTTGGAGTTAAATGATTGGCAGCCAGCGAGTGAAGTCTTCTCTTTGTCTTTAAATTTAGAGCATATTTTGCAAGCGTCTTTACCTACTTTGAATGCGAAAGGATTGAGGGTTTATTATCATTTTAATATATCTCGTGAATCTTTATTTATCGGAGATAGTGCGGCGCTGAATAAAGTCATCACTTTGTTATTTAACTATGCAATGACCACGACCAGTTATGGCAAAATATCGTTGACTGTGAATAGTTCTGGTAAATATGACAACCATATTCAAATTGAACTGATGGATAGTGGTTCTGGTTTGAGTGAAAAAGATTTGAACAGCTTGCATTATCCTTTTCTTAACAAATCAGCAGAGGATAAATATTCTACGAATTCTGGCATGGTTTTTTATTTGTGTAACCAGTTATGCAAAAGAATGGGGGGAAGGCTTGATATTAAAAGTAAGTTGGGTTTAGGTACTCATTATGTCATCAATCTGCCTTTATTGCAGAATGGTGATGAAAATGGTAAAACGCCCCAACTTTTGGAAGGGATTACCGCTTTAATTGATATCCATAACCCTGAGATCAGTCGAATCATCCATACTTATCTCAATCATTATGGTGCGGCATATCTCGATAAGGGTAAAGATAACCTGACAGGAGAATATGATATTATCCTCACGGATAGAGAGTACAAAGGGGAAAAACCAACTATATTATTAGTGGGCAGTTTGGCAGGGTTTAAGCAACTGAAACCAGGGCTGGTTCAGTGCAATTATAATTTTGTTGATGCAGTAATCAATGCAATATCATTTCTGATTGAAGAAAACTTCAGTTTGGATGAAGTAGGAGAACCGCCGGAAATCTCCGAACCAGCATACAAACCCACTGAAGGTGTTGAACCATGCGAGGATATCGATAGTGATATCTACAATATTCTTAAAAGCTATCAGATTCAGTTGGAAAATAGTGAATACAGGAAATTATTTATAGAGACAATACCTATGGATATTATTAAACTGTATACTGATATGGAACGACATGATTTGATATCACTTTCGCAAACGGTACACCGCCTTAAAGGTGCGTTTGCTATGTTAGATTTAAAGTTTCTTAGGTCATCATGTGAGGCGTTGGAAGAACACATAGCAGACAATAATGAAGTAGAAATCAAAAATAGCATCAGCCTCATTGATTCCTTTATCACAAAGCTGTTGCAGCAAGGTAACCAATAATATGAATAACCTTAATGTCATTATTGCCGATGACCATCCCATCGTTTTGTTTGGCATCCGCAAGTCTCTTGAACAAATTGAGTGGATTAATGTGGTGGGTGAATTTGAAGATTCAACCACGCTCATTAATAGTTTGCCACAGATAGAAGCAGATGTTTTGATAACAGATTTGTCAATGCCCGGAGATAAATATGGTGATGGCATCACCCTGATAAAATATATTAAACGCCATTACCCAACATTGGCAGTTATTGTGCTTACAATGAACAATAATCCGGCTATTTTAAGCGCCATACTTGAGCTTGATATTGAGGGGATCGTGTTAAAGCAAGGAGCACCGACTGATTTGCCCAAGGCTCTTTCTGCGTTGCAGAAGGGAAAACAATTTACACCTGAGAGCGTTTCCAAATTACTGGAAAAAGTCAATGCCAATGGTTACAGGGATAAACGCCTGTCTCCGAAAGAAAGTGAAGTTCTGCGTTTATTTGCTGATGGTTTTCTTGTTACTGATATTGCCAAAAAACTTAATCGTAGTATTAAAACTATCAGTAGCCAGAAGAAAACAGCGATGTTAAAGCTGGGAGTTGATAACGATATTGCGTTACTTAACTATTTATCCTCTGTCACTATCGACAAAGATATGGGTAAATAACCCATTGATTATCTTGTCTGGCAGAAAATCGGTGGCTGACGTTACCGATTTTCTGTTATTTGCCAGATTAATGTATGCCGGATTGAATATTCATATATTTTATTAATGCTTCTTTTAGTATTGCCAGTGATACCGGTTTTGATAAACAGTCATCCATACCCACATCAGCACAACGTTGTTTTTCTTCTGCCAAGGCATTGGCAGTAATGCCGATAATGGGCTTGGTATAGCCTTTGTTTCTTAAATGTTTTGTAAGCTCGTATCCATCCATATTAGGCATATTAACGTCTGTCAGAATAATATCTGTTGAATTTTCTTTCAGATGGTTAATGGCATCAATACCATCATTCGCCATTGATACATTAAATCCTATAGAATTTAATTGATCGACCAATAAATGCCGATTGATAGGGTGATCATCAACAACCAAAACGTTCACCTCATTGATATAGCCATCAGTTTGTATGACTTTTGTTACCGCTTTAGAGGATATTGACATCGAAATCGGCAGGGCGGGTGCAAGATCATGCTCTGCCAGCAGAATATCCAGTATGCTATTCAACTCACTCAGTTCATAAGTGTTATGCAACCAATAATTTTTTCGAACTTGTTCCGGTGGACCAATATGTTTTTCTGCTATTTCTATATGATATCGGACAGGAATGTCGGGTTCGTTAGGTTGATCGCTAATTAACAGTTCTGTGCCGTCTACGTTTTTTTCATCATATAGACTAACTTGAAAATGATCCTGTATGAGAAGGTTCTGTAAATATTTTTCTAGAAAATCATTGCAAACAGCCAGCAATATCTTTTGCTGAGAACGCTGTTTGGATAATGGTTTGGGATTGAATTTCACACCATAAAAGGGCAGACGTATTGAAAAGAGACTGCCGACATGTTTTTGTGAGACGAATTCAATATCCCCATCCATTAAATTGATGAGTTTTTCACAAATGGCCAGCCCCAGACCTGTGCCTTGTGAGGCACTTTCTTTATTGGCACTAATCTGGAAAAACGGCTCAAATAATTGAAACTGTAATTTGTCCTCAATACCAAACCCTGTATCTCTGATACTGACATACAAATAATCATGCCTTGATGTAATTTCAATGACAATACAGCCAGATTCCGTGAATTTGATAGCATTATTCAGTAAATTAGAAATAATTTGTTGTAACCTTACCGGATCATTACGGATGATGTCGGGAACATCGGGTTCAATATAGCAGTATAGCCCCAACTCTTTTTTCGTAATGAGGGGAAGATAGTTTGAAATCACATGTGATATTATTTCTCGACAACTGAAATCTTTGGGTTCAATTTTTAACTGTTTGGATTCTATTTTAGAGAAGTCGAGAATATCACTAATGATCTTCAGCAAGAGTGATGATGAATTATCCATTGTTGCCAGCAATCGGGCAGATTCTGTCGGTAATGGATGGGACTGGATAAGTTCCAGGTTACCAATAATGCCATAGAGTGGGGTTCTTAATTCATGACTGACCGTTGCGAGAAACATCGATTTTGCCTGATTAGCCTGTTCTGCGGCTGAAGCCATCTCTTGCAATGATTTTTCCATTTTTACGCGGGTGCTGACATCTATCAGCACACAGATTGCAACTTCTTCATTACGATAGCGTGAGTGTACGAAGCTAATTTGCAGATGATTATTGTTACTGGTCACGACATCAATATAACTGCTGGTTTTATCGCAAATGATATCGACAATGCGTTTTTGGTCTTCGTACGTCAGCATTTTGGTGTAATTATGTGCCAGTTCATTACTTAGAATATTAACACCATCCCCGACTCTCAAAATACTAATTCCCACGGGAGCGGAAGCGACAATTTTATGGTTAAACTGTTCATGCTCTTCAAGGCGTATTGCGTTCTCTTCTGCTGGAGCAAACATTCTACGTTCAAACAACCAGACAAAAAAGACAATCGCGATTGCAGAAATAATATTCAATATGACACTATTGATTAGATTGATCTTGAGTTCATTGTAAATATGTTTTATCGGTAATGAATAAGCAATGTGTAATGTAGAGGGGGACAATCGCCTAAACAATAACAAGCTGGTAAAATCTTCATCGTAACCAAAGTAAGTCGGTGTCATGTTGAAATTGATAGTGGCCTGTTTACTGAGGTTTCTGGGCGGATATTGTAACTCAGGCTGTTTGAATTCGTTTAATAACGTGATAGTCATCGATTTATTATATGATTGTTGAAGGTTTTCCATACTGATGGCTTTCTCAATGCCCAGTATTCCTTTCATCTCTCCATCAGCATAAATGGGTGTAAAAATATAAAGGCTACCGCCATCTGCCCTTGAGTTAGGTTCTATTCCAAAGACGATCCGCTCTTTCCCCTGATCTTTCAGGTTGACTAGCTTTCGGCTATTCTCATAGATTATTTTTTTTATTATGTCAGATTCTACGGTATTGCCACGAGAGGCAAATTTCACCATGCACATGCTTTGTGCATCAACGAAAAAAATCTGGTTTACCTTACGTATAATTGAAACATTATTACTCCAAAGGGATATCATCTGATCCAAAGTCGCTAAGTCATTATGTGCGCGGTTGCGCAAAAGGTCACAATCGGAATGAGAATTCAGGGTAATGTATGGAAGAATAGCGTTATTATGAAGCAGAGTAACTGTTAGACCTTTATCATTTTCTTGAGATAAGTCTCTCTCTGCCATATATTGAACATCCCGCAGGATATTGGAAAGATGCCGTAATTGAGAAAATGCTATATCGTAGTTGGCGTTATATTCCTGACGAATATCTGATTTGACTTCATTATAAAGATTGACCAAATAAAAGCTGGTTAATAAGGCGCCGAGTGCCCATAACATACATCCAAGCACCCGAAAAAGATAACGGGATATCTTTAATGACGTCCGAAAAGAAGATAGATATCTCAAGAGATCGCCCGACGAAAAACATGATTAATATTAACTGTTCACAGCATATACTAGTGTAGCAGGGAATACAAAGTCACATTTGGTTCTTGCCAATTCTTCGTCAAAAAATTGTGCAAAAAAAGCAGACACCGAAGTGTCTGCTTTGTTGATGGTATACAGTTGATGGTATACAGCAGGAACAGTGGATCACTCTTGATCTTCTGACTCACCATGTCCTTCAGCAGAAGGAGCTGCTGTATTGTTATCTTCCTCATCGTCGTCTTCGTCCGGTTCAGCCACACGCTGCAAGCCAACGACTTTTTCGTCTTCTGATGTACGGATCAGGGTAACGCCCTGTGTATTACGACCAACAATGCTGACTTCAGATACACGGGTTCGTACCAAGGTACCTGCATCGGTAATCATCATGATCTGATCCGTCGCGACGACTTGAATGGCGCCGATCACATTGCCGTTGCGTTCACTGACCTTGATGGAAATAACACCCTGTGTAGCACGGGATTTCGTCGGATATTCGCTCTCAGCAGTACGTTTGCCGTAACCATTCTCGGTGACAGTCAGGATTTCTCCTTCTCCACGCGGAATAATCAGAGAAACGACTTTATCGCCTGCACCGAGTTTGATGCCACGAACCCCTGTTGCGGTACGTCCCATCGCGCGAACACCTTTCACACGAACCGTACCATCTTCCAGCGTCTCTTCCTCTTCTTCGAGGAAACGAACGACTTTGCCCTGTGCAGAGAATAGCATGACTTCATTGCTGCCATCCGTCAGGTCAACCCCGATCAGCTCATCACCTTCATTCAGGTTCACTGCGATGATGCCGGCACTGCGTGGGCGGCTGAATTCACTGAGTTTAGTCTTCTTAACGATACCGCTTGCGGTAGCCATGAAGATATTCAGCCCATCTTCATATTCACGCACTGGCAAAATGGCGGTAATACGTTCGCTCTGATCCAATGGCAACAGGTTGACAATCGGACGACCACGGGCACCACGGCTCGCTTCCGGCAATTGATATACTTTCATCCAGTACATCTTGCCCTTATTTGAGAAGCAGAGGATAGTATCGTGGGTATTAGCCACCAGCAGACGCTCAATGAAGTCTTCTTCTTTGGTGCGTGCGGCCGATTTACCTTTGCCGCCACGACGCTGCGCTTCGTAGTCGGACAATGGCTGGTACTTAACGTATCCCTGATGGGATAGTGTTACCACCACATCTTCTTGATTGATCAGATCTTCAATATTGATATCTGCTGAGTTTTCAGTCAGCTCAGTCCGGCGGGCATCATTATACTGTGCTTTGATGGCCAGTAACTCTTCACGAATGACTTCCATCAAACGTTCAGGATTTTCCAAAATAAACAGCAGCTCTGCGATGACGTTCAGTAGTTCACGATATTCTTCAAGCAGTTTTTCATGCTCTAACCCGGTCAGTTTTTGCAGGCGCAAATCCAAAATGGCCTGTGCTTGCTGTTCAGTCAGGTAATATTTACCGTCATGAATTCCATACTGTGGTTCCAGCCATTCAGGACGGGCGGCATCATCACCTGCCTGTTCCAACATCGCAGCAACATTGCCCAATTCCCACGGTTGGGCGATCAGACTGGCTTTGGCTTCCGCAGGCGTAGAAGCGCGGCGGATCAATTCGATGACAGGGTCGATGTTTGCCAGTGCAACTGCCAATGCTTCCAGGAGATGGGCACGTTCGCGGGCTTTCCGTAGTTCAAAGATAGTCCGGCGCGTGACAACTTCGCGACGATGGCAAACAAACGCAGACAGGATATCTTTCAGGTTGAGTAACTTAGGCTGTCCCTGATGCAGGGCAACCATGTTGATACCAAATGAAACTTGTAACTGGGTCAGTGAATACAGGTTATTCAGAACAACTTCACCAACGGCATCCCGTTTGACTTCGATAACGATGCGCATCCCATCTTTATCGGATTCGTCACGTAATGCGCTGATCCCTTCAATACGCTTATCTTTTACCAGTTCAGCCATTTTTTCGATCAGTCGGGCTTTATTGACCTGATAAGGGATCTCATTGACGATAATGGTTTCGCGGCCATTCTTTTCATCAGTTTCAATTTCTGCACGGGCGCGGATATAAATCTTACCGCGACCGGTACGGTAGGCTTCCTGAATACCACGACGTCCATTGATAATGGCGGCAGTCGGGAAATCAGGGCCGGGAATATATTCCATCAGCCCTTCGATACTGATGTTTTCATCATCAATATAAGCCAGACAGCCGTCAATCACCTCAGATAAATTATGGGGTGGAATGTTGGTTGCCATACCTACCGCAATCCCTGATGAACCATTCACCAACAGATTGGGAATACGGGTTGGCATTACCTCGGGGATTTGCTCTGTGCCATCATAGTTAGGCACAAAGTCGACAGTTTCTTTTTCCAAGTCTGCCAGCAATTCGTGGGCAATTTTTGCCATGCGTACTTCGGTATAACGCATCGCTGCCGCTGAATCGCCATCTACTGACCCAAAGTTCCCCTGACCGTCAACCAGCATGTAACGCATGGAGAATGGTTGTGCCAGACGAACAATCGTGTCATAAACCGCGCTGTCACCATGTGGATGGTATTTACCGATAACATCCCCAACAACGCGGGCAGATTTTTTATAGGGTTTATTCCAATCATTTCCCAATACATTCATCGCGAAAAGTACGCGGCGGTGTACTGGCTTCAGTCCATCACGAACATCTGGCAGTGCGCGTCCAACAATAACGGACATCGCATAATCCAGATACGAGCTTTTCAGCTCTTCTTCGATATTGACCGGTGTGATTTCTCTGGCAATGTCGCTCATGGAGCCACTGTCCCTCATACTCCGAATTCAAAGGCTTAGAATTATACCACAAATTGACAGTTTTATAAAAACCAGATGCGAGTATTTCAAGATTAAGGCATGTATAATAGCTTTCTGTCACACATCCCCATAATACTGTTATATTTTCTGTGAATCAGTTTGCTGTGAGCCAGTTTTCTGTGAAACAGTTCCTAGGAGCGATATTGCTGATGAACATCAAAACCCCCGATTCACACATTCCGACCCATGCCAATGTGGATCAACAGGAGATCGAAAAATTTGAAGCCGTTGCTTCCCGTTGGTGGGATCTTGAAGGTGAGTTCAAGCCATTGCACCGTATCAACCCATTGCGTTTGAGCTACATCCTGCAACATGCAGAGGGTCTTTTTGGTAAAAAAGTGCTGGATGTTGGCTGTGGTGGTGGCATTTTGTCGGAAAGCATGGCGCGTGAAGGTGCGGAAGTCACAGGGCTGGATATGGGTTTTGAGCCCCTTGAAGTTGCTCGCCTGCATGCCCTAGAATCCGGCATTTCCGTCTCTTATGTTCAGGAAACTGTGGAAAGCCATGCGGAGCAGCATCCGCACGCTTATGATGTCGTGACATGCATGGAAATGCTTGAACATGTCCCTGATCCTGAGTCTGTGGTTCGCGCCTGTGCCGAATTAGTTAAACCCGGAGGCCATGTTTTCTTTTCAACCATTAACCGCAATCGAAAAGCCTGGTTAGTGGCGGTTGTGGGTGCTGAATATATTCTGAACATGGTGCCCAAGGGAACGCATGATGCGAAAAAGTTCATCCGTCCTTCTGAATTGATTGATTGGATTGATAAGACCCCGTTGAGAGATCAACATATTATCGGTTTACATTACAACCCGTTAACAGATAAATTTCGGCTTGGACATAATGTAGACGTGAACTATATGCTGCATACCCAATCAGTCTGACTTAAGTCACTAAGGGATTAATAAAGCGCCAATTAAATATTATTTTTACGATTTTATTTTCCCTGTTTCGCCGATAGCCTTATGAAAGTAACATCAAGTAACTACGCAGGTTATCGGCTTTTTGGCAAAATTAATCCTCAAGTTATCCACAAAACTTCGCAATGTTGTGCACTTGATAAAACGCAAATTTTACATTATCTTGTTATTACCGTTTTAATTACCCCCTATATATTGTGTTTCTTGCCATTTGACAGTAACAAGACAGTCGCGATATCACAGCAAAGTACCCGAGCTGGCCCTGAGCCATTCTGGGTGTATCGTGCTGTCAATAGGTCAGTCCAAGAAAAATAATACAGGTGGGATACGAAAAGAGAGAAGGTGTATTTCCCCATGAACCAGAGTCTGCTAGTTACCAAACGTGATGGACATAAAGAAAAAATTGATCTTGATAAAATTCACCGGGTTGTTGCCTGGGCTGCCGAAGGTCTGAAAAATGTCTCAGTGTCACAAGTAGAACTGCGTTCCCAGATTCAATTTTACGATGGTATCAAAACATCCGATATCCATGAAACCATGATTAAAGCTGCGGCTGATTTGATCTCTGGCGATGCACCTGATTATCAGTATCTGGCGGCACGTCTGGCGATCTTTAATCTGCGTAAAAAGGCTTATGGACAGTTTGAACCTCCTGCGCTGTATGACCATGTTACAAATATGGTGAATTTGGGCAAATACGACAAACATTTGCTGGAGGACTATTCCAAAGAAGAATTCGAGCAGATGGACAGTTTTATTAACCACTTGCGTGATATGGATTTTTCCTATGCGGCGGTCAAACAACTGGAAGGGAAATATTTGGTACAAAACCGGGTTACCGGTAAAATTTACGAAAGTGCCCAGTTCCTCTACATGCTGGTTGCTGCGTGCCTGTTTTCCTCTTATCCAAAAGAAACGCGGCTGGATTATATCCGTCGTTTCTATGATGCGGTTTCCACCTTTAAAATTTCACTGCCAACGCCAATCATGGCGGGGGTTCGTACACCAACCCGTCAGTTCAGTTCTTGTGTACTGATTGAGTGCGGTGACAGTCTGGATTCCATCAATGCGACATCCAGTGCGATTGTAAAATATGTTTCCCAGCGTGCCGGCATTGGTGTAAATGCGGGTCGCATCCGTGCGTTGGGCAGCCCGATCCGTGGCGGTGAAGCGTTCCACACGGGCTGTATCCCATTCTACAAACATTTCCAGACTGCGGTGAAATCCTGCTCTCAGGGTGGGGTTCGTGGTGGGGCTGCGACACTGTTCTATCCGCTGTGGCACCTGGAAGTAGAAAGCCTGCTGGTACTGAAAAACAACCGTGGTGTTGAAGGCAACCGCGTTCGCCACATGGACTACGGTGTACAAGTTAATAAACTGATGTATGAGCGTTTGATCAAAGGGGGAGACATTTCTCTGTTCAGCCCATCTGATGTGCCGGGATTGTATGATGCCTTTTTTGCCGATCAGAATGAATTTGAACGCCTGTATACTCAATATGAAAATGACAGCACTATCCGCAAAGAACGCATTAAAGCCGTTGAGCTGTTCTCACTGATGATGCAGGAGCGGGCGTCAACGGGGCGTATTTACATCCAGAACGTTGACCACTGCAATACCCACAGCCCATTTGATCCGGCTATTGCGCCTGTTCGCCAATCGAATCTGTGTTTGGAAATTGCACTGCCAACTAAGCCATTGAACGATATTAATGATCAAGATGGCGAAATTGCACTGTGTACGCTGTCTGCTTTCAACTTGGGAGCCATCGAAAATCTGGCGGAACTGGAAGAGCTGGCGGAATTGGCCGTGCGTGCTTTGGATTCGTTGCTGGATTATCAGGATTACCCCATTATCGCGGCTAAACAAGGCTCAATGGGGCGTCGTACCCTGGGTATCGGTGTGATTAACTTCGCTTATTATCTGGCAAGGAATGGCGTGCGTTATTCTGATGGCAGCGCGAATAATTTGACTCACAAAACGTTTGAGGCCATTCAGTATTACCTGCTGAAAGCGTCAAATACGCTGGCGAAAGAAAAGGGGGCTTGCCCGTGGTTTAGTGAAACCACTTATTCGCAAGGTATCCTGCCGATTGATACGTATAAAAAGACCTTGGATACACTGACCAGCGAACCCCTGCACATGGATTGGGAAGCTCTGCGCCGTGATATTCAACAGCATGGCCTGCGTAACTCAACATTGTCTGCATTGATGCCATCAGAAACATCTTCGCAAATCTCTAATGCGACTAATGGCATTGAGCCACCGCGCGGTTACGTCAGTGTTAAGGCATCAAAAGACGGCATCCTGCGTCAAGTTGTCCCGGATTATGATCTGCTGAAAGGTGTTTATGAATTGTTGTGGCAAATGCCGAGCAACGACGGCTACCTACAGTTGGTAGGGATCATGCAGAAATTCATCGATCAATCGATTTCTGCTAATACCAATTATGATCCAGCACGTTTCCCTAATGGCAAAGTTCCGATGAACCAATTGCTGAAAGATTTATTGCTTGCTTACAAATATGGTGTGAAAACATTGTATTACCACAACACCCGTGACGGTGCCGAAGATGTGCAGGGTGATTTGGAAGAGGTCGTTGAGTCTGCTGATTCCGATTGTGAAGGCGGCGCGTGTAAGATTTAATTTGAGGAAGCTATGTTCTATACCACTTTTTCGCAAGTAAAAAATGACCAATTGCAGGAGCCGATGTTTTTCGGTCAGTCTGTTAACGTGGCGCGTTTTGATCAGCAGAAATACCCTATTTTTGAGAAGCTGATTGAAAAACAACTCTCCTTCTTCTGGCGTCCAGAAGAAGTGGACGTTGCCCGTGATCGCATTGACTATAATGCGTTGCCGGATCATGAAAAACATATTTTCATCAGCAACCTGAAATACCAGACGCTGCTGGATTCCATTCAGGGCCGTAGCCCGAATGTGGCTTTCCTGCCGCTGATTTCGATTCCGGAATTGGAAACCTGGGTTGAAACTTGGTCGTTTTCTGAGACGATTCACTCGCGTTCTTACACGCATATTATCCGTAATATTGTTAACGATCCTTCCATCGTGTTTGATGACATTGTGGAAAACGAACAGATTTTGAAACGTGCGAAAGATATTTCTGCGTACTACGATGATCTGATCAAAATGACCAACTATTACCATCTGTTGGGGGAAGGAGTACACGATGTTGCTGGCAAGACAGTCACTGTTGAGCTGCGCGCTTTGAAAAAGCAGCTTTACCTGTGCCTGATGAGCGTTAATGCATTGGAAGCCATTCGTTTCTACGTCAGCTTTGCCTGTTCCTTTGCCTTTGCAGAACGGGAGTTGATGGAAGGTAACGCCAAAATAATCAAACTGATTGCCCGTGATGAGGCTCTGCATCTAACGGGGACTCAGCACATGTTGAACCTGTTGCGTTCTGGTCAGGATGATCCTGAAATGGCAGAAATCGCCAAAGAGTGTGAACAGGCGTGTTATGACCTGTTCGTACAGGCAGCAGAACAAGAAAAAGAGTGGGCTGATTATCTGTTTAAAGACGGCTCCATGATTGGTCTGAACAAAGATATTCTGTGCCAGTATGTTGAATATATTACCAATATTCGTATGCAGGCCGTTGGCTTGAAATTGCCGTTTGAAACTCGCTCCAATCCAATCCCGTGGATTAATGCGTGGCTGGTTTCCGATAACGTTCAAGTGGCTCCACAGGAAGTTGAAGTCAGCTCTTATTTGGTTGGTCAGATTGATTCGGAAGTCAATACTGAAGATCTCAGCGGTTTCGAACTCTGATATGGCTGATTATAAAGTTACCCTGCCGTCAAGGCAGGGTTTATACATCCACTATTCTTCAGGCTGCCACAATAACTTGCTGGAAGCACTGGAACACGGCAAAGTACAGCTTGAATACCAGTGCCGTCAGGGGTATTGCGGCTCTTGTCGTGTTCGTTTGGTTAAAGGGAAAGTTGGATACCCTTGTAAACCCTTGGCATTTGTTAATGAAGGGGAAATTTTGCCCTGTAGCTGTTATCCACTGACCGATATTGAAATTGAACCGTAATCTCCCGCTTCGTAACCCGATATCTTTGTCTTAGCATCAGTCTCCCCCGATTTTATCGTTTATTTTCAGATGATTTTCATCAGATGAGAATATGTGAGCTATATTTAAATGACCTATCCTTGCCATGGAAATAGTCATGAATGAACAAAATCCTTATTGCTCTGTTTGTCCCTTTTATTCTGCTCGTCACACAAGTCAACGCTGTTGGAGGACAAACGGCATCAATGGGGTATGCTTCTGGTCATTTTGATAAAATCGGAGGGGTGGGGGAAGCCCGAAAAGTAAAGTCCAATGGTATGAATTTTAATCACCATTACCAAATCAGTCCTGATTGGGGAGTGGCAGGATCATTTGCCTGGTTAAAAGGTGATAAGAACTGGAATTATAGTCATTCACTATTGGCAGGCCCAACTTATCGGGTTAACCATTATTTCAGCCTGTATGGCGTCATGGGCATGACAGATTTGAATTGGGGCAACGGGGCTGAAAGAGGAAGTGACTCTGATAGGTATTCCTATTCTGACAAAAATACAGTCTTTACATGGGGAACGGGTGCTTTAATTAATCCGTTGGAAAATCTGGCTTTTTATATATTATATACAGAGACACGGCTTCAACCTGAAAATGAAAACTATTATATTAATGGTCTTAATATTGGGGTTGGTTACCATTTTTGAATATCCCACAGAAAATAATTAGATGAAGTTGTTATTATCATTCAATCAATTTATATCATCTCAAGATGATATAAAATCAGAAATAATAATTTTATAAAATTATTTTCCGGCACGTTTCCTATAAAATCCCTCTGAACCTGAACAGATGTATACCCCATGGTTAAGCGAGTTTACCGCGTGCACAAACCCGCCTGTTGATTTATCATGCAACCATATCGAATGCTTTTTTCAGCGATTTGATATTTACTGTGTTACCTCGCAGAACCAATGGAGTAGAACAATAATGTATAAAATTGATTATCATTCATATCGTTCAACCAAAAGTTTTAACCGCCGTTGCCGTTTTTTAGTTATGCATTACACTGTTTTTAATTTTGAAAAATCCATCCAGGCATTGACAGGAGATCTCGTCAGTGCTCACTACTTAGTTCCAAATCCGGATGATCCGACCTATCAGGCGGCTGGATTTAGCGACATTCATATTTTCAATCTGGTGGATGAACTTGAAAGAGCCTGGCATGCTGGCATGAGTTATTGGGCTGGAAGGGAAGAGATCAATGATACTTCCATGGGTATTGAGATTGTGAATGAGGCAAGTGATGTTGGTGGTGTTCTGACTTTTCCTGCTTATCATCCCGCTCAAATTGAGGCAGTTAAAGAATTAGCGATTAATATTTTACAGCGTTATCCCGATATTCATCCGACTTATGTCGTGGGACACTCAGATATTGCCTGGCAGAGAAAAACAGATCCAGGCCCGTCATTCCCATGGAAAAAATTATATGATGCAGGAGTTGGGGCATGGTATGACGAAGAAACTAAACAAAAATATAGCGAACAGTTTGTTGATTGTTTACCGGATACCGCCGAAATTTTAGCAAAGTTTAAGCGCTATGGTTATGGTGTTTCAGGTGTAGAAGAAAACGAGAACTTTCAGTCTTTAATCAGGGCATTTCAAATGCATTTTCGGCCGGCACATTATGATGGCGTGGCCGATATAGAGACTATTGCTATTTTATATGCGTTGGTCGAGAAATATTTTTCTAATTAATGTGTTATAAAGCGGATCAAATAAATTTTGAGTTGTGGCACGGACAATAAAGTCGCAACTTGGACGATAGAAAATATATCATAAAGGGGATAACGCTGTGATAACGGTTTGGGGGCGGAAAACATCATCGAATGTACAGGCATTGATGTGGTGCCTTGGAGAATTGGGGCTTGCTTTTACCCGCTATGATATTGGGCATAAATACGGCGGCAACGACACACCTGAATTTTTATCCCTGAATCCGAATGGAACAGTGCCGGTAATTAAAGATGGTGATGGAACACCAATTTGGGAGACAGGGGCTATTCTACGTTATCTTGCCAATAGATATGCCGGCGCTTCTTTTTGGCCAGAGGATCTTGATGTTCGTACACATATAGATAAATGGGCTGAGTGGTCGAAAATAAATATTGCCCTTAATTTTACTGCGCCCATATTCTGGCGGATTGTCCGTACTGCACCCCAACATCAAAATCAGGACGAAATAGCCAAAGCCATTGATAAATTAGGTAATATGTTAAATATTGCTGAAACACAGTTACAACAACATAATTTCATTGCTGGTGACTATTTTACTCTCGCAGACATACAGTTTGGTCATATACTTTATCGGTATTTTGATATAAAAATGAGTCGTCCATATCATCCTGAACTTCTCAATTATTATGATAGATTAAAAGAAAGACCCGCATTTAGAGAGCATGTGATGATCTCTTATGAAGAATTGCATGTTAATTAAATATATCACCAATGGATTTCAAGATGCAGCTAACAAAGCTGCATCTTGAAAGACGACGGATATACTTTTGCTTTCAGGTTACGGATTTTCAATGTATAGAGTAAGCCAAATAAATACTCAGTTTACTTATTTGTTTGAGTGATGATTTATTTGGAATTTATAATGATGGATTATGAAATATAAAATTCCACCCGGCTGTCGATGTTTTATTGTTAATTTTATTTTTAGGATATATCCTAAAATAAGGGAATCAACTTCTGGTATCTAATTATTTGATAAATATATCTATTTATCGAGTAAATGTCTTGATTGATAGGATTTAACCCATTGGCCCCTTTAAGTGGATTTTACTTAATACACTGAATTTAAAGTGAATTTATCGTCATGTGATTTTGGGCCTATCATTGATGCTTTTTTATTTATAGTTGAATTCTCAATATTAGAATTGTATATTCCGAAAGCGCTTCCTGATGGAAAGAATACACCAAAATTAAATGACAGAGAATTTCTACTTATGAAAAAAATATTATTAACAGCTTCTGTGGCTGTGGGATTATCTATACTTACTTTTAATGCCAGCGCCAGCAATAGTGGTAAAAATACTATTTCTCTGGGATATGCCCAGAGTAAGGCATCATCAGATAATGGTCTAAAAATCGAACATAATAATATGGAATTAGATACAAAACAGTATGGATTGAATCTGAAATATCGTTATGAATTTAATGAAAAAATGGGGATTATTAGTTCATTAACTTATACTCAATATACCCATGAATATAACTATTTTGGTTCAATTTCAAAGTTTAGATGGCAAAATACATCTCTGATGGCTGGTCCATCCTACCGTTTTAACGATTATATTAGTGCATATGGGCTGATTGGTGGGACTCGTTCTGAAGTGAGCTTTTCCGGGGACGAATATAAAGAAAATAAAAAAGAAACCTCACTATCTTACGGCGCAGGTTTACAATTTAACCCAACGCCAAGTTGGGCTGTTGATGCCTCATATTCATACACGCGTTTCAAAGACGTCAAACTTGGGACTTGGGTGCTGGGTGTAGGTTACCGTTTCTAAACTTCGTTCACTTATTTGTTGTTTTTCTTTATATAGCGTTTCTTTTTTGAGTTAATTTGTCTATTAGTCAACATTTTTGCCCGAACTCTTAGTTTCATAAGGTTCGGGCTTTTTGTTATATGCAGTTTATGCATTAACAATTCTTTATGAATATGGTCTATTCAGAAACTATTCGTGTATGGTTAATGCAGGACATTGTGATTTTGTAAAGATACACAAAGTATAAAAGACCCAGTGTAATAAAAGAGAGAATCGCCCAGATGATGACGTAACCCATTATTTGAACTAAATTTATATCACAAGTTAACCTACCGATAGTTCTCCCGCTATTCCGGTCGATAACCTGTGTTCTGTTAATGATAAAACGGGTCATATAGTAGGGAAATACAAAGGCACCTAGCCCAAATGTAAATAATATAATCAGAAGCCAGACGATAAGATGTAAAATAATCTCAAGTATTCCTAATTCTGATTTTAACTTAAAACTACGAAAATCCATTGAATTCATACAGTTTTCTCGGTATTCAGATGTGTTCTGAAAGCTGATGGCGATAGAAATGATGATTATGCTATCTGTAAGACAGATTTTCGAAATAATCGTTCAACTAAAAGAAAATGAATAATGGTATGGGATAGAAAACATGACATTAGATTTGTATCGATGATAAAAAAGCCAGTTTTATACCCAATGGAACCCAAGATGTAGCGCAGCTAACAAAGCGGCAACTTGAAAGACGAAGGGGATAGTGAACTGGCTTATCTCTGGGCTGTACAATGCTTACATAAAGCGAGTTGCGGATAACCGAATAACAACGCCATGTACATTTGAGAGGAAAGATTTTACAGATTTCATGATGATTTCCTTTGAGGGTTATAAATTGTGATTTACTTCACGAAAATCTAAATTCTGAGGAGGATTTTATGCTCAAAACAAAAAGAGTCAAGATTTTTATTAAATAATTTTTTTAAAATTTAAAAAAAATTTGCAAAATTAATTATCTTTTTGAAATTGAATGGTTTTTTTGTGCCATGGTCTTTATGGAGATTCTGTAGCTTGGCTACTATAACCGCTTTACTGATTTTTTATTCGTCTATACTTTATGTTTAGCTTGTTTTTCGAACAGGATTGAGTCTGGATTCAATACTGTCAGTGGAGAAAATGGATGGAAATCAGTGAAAGTGGTATTGACAAAATTAAAAGTTATGAAGCATTGAGATTGAAAGCGTATCCTGACCCTGCCACTGGAGCAGAGCCGTGGACAATCGGATATGGTCATACAAAGGGGGTAAAACCTGGGCAAGTGATTACAGCACAACAGGCAGAAGCCTTTTTGCGTCAAGATCTTGTTCCCATTTATGGTGCCCTTTATCGATTAGTTAAAGTACCTCTGACACAAGGTCAATTTGATGCTTTATGTTCGTTTATTTTCAATCTGGGAATCGGTAATTTTACCCATTCCACCCTGTTAAAAAAGTTAAATGCAGGAGATTATCAAGGAGCAGCAGGAGAATTTTTGAAATGGGATCGTGCTGATGGGCATGAGCTACCGGGCTTACGTATCAGAAGAGCATCAGAGCAACAAACATTTTTATCATAAGTACATATACAGGATCTTTAGTGATAACTGTTTTCAGGAAAACCTGAGCAGCGATGCGGATTTACTCAGCGGTTACCTGATGAGTCGCATGAACGTATTGAATTTTAGGCTATTAGAGATAAACAATAAAAAACCGTTTAACCCAATATCACTAATAGCCTAACAAAATATATTTTTTACTTTACATCTATTGGATATCAATACCCATGACTGAGAAATTAACTATAAAAAAATTATATCGCTGATGGGCCATATTGTAATACAACACGGTAACCATCAATATCTTCAAAGGTTTTTCCACTCTTATCCCAATAAGGATTATAAGAAGGGACGGGAATAAATCCGGCATTTTGCATTGATTTTATTTGCTCTTGCCACTCAAATTCATCTTCAATATAAAAGACCAATAGATTATCTTTTGTTGGGGCTTTTCCAACATGAGTATTGTGATGATGAGTAAATTCGAGGTGCCAAGAATGATCGGGATGTCCTAGCATAATACCATCAAAACCATCGTGATCTTTGAATTCACCCAACATGATCAAATTTAAGCCTTTATAATACATATCTGCAATTTCGATCAGGTTATCTGTGGGTCTGGCAATTCTGAGTGTCGTCGATTTTTTCATATTTTTTTAATGTCTAGGGTTGAGTTAACAACAGATATTACCTGAATTTTTTTTGGTTTTTTTAGAAAAAAGTGCTGATTAGGTCACCAGCACTCTATTAGGTTTCCTATTTTTTATAGGAACTAAGCTGTTATAGATAATAAAGAAATTTTCATAATAGTGATACACTGAAATTTAGAATATTCCTTACTCTCCGCAGTGCGGAGAGTAAGGAAGTACCCTATGATATTTGAAATATCATGTATGCCAATATAATTAAAAAATATTATTTAATGTCAACATCAATAACTTGATAGAAAGCATTGTTAGTGTCTGCAATCGTCCATACACCAAGAATGACATGATATCCTGACCGCTCTGGAACATCACATTTTAGCGCGACTTTTTGGGTAGGTATTTTCCCACCATCAAAACGCTCGCAGAAGGGTTTTAAATCAAATTGTGCACGAGTAAGCGGCTGATTTGGATTCCAGTCAGGTTTAGTCATGAAAAATTGCCATGAAGCAGTACTATGCCGGGCTGTTAGCGTCCATGTAAACTCATTCATCCCCTTATTGATGTTGACATGATGCCAGCGATCAGCACTTTGTTCGTTGAGTTGCTTGAACTGACCAACACCACCACTTGCAATTTGTCCGTCTGGTGGCCCTCCTTGAGGGAAGCCTTTGGGTCCTTCAACCGATTGTGGCTCATACATGACAGGCCCACAGTTCTTGTTGATATTCTTAGAACATAACAGTGCCCTGCTGGGGGGGGAATCGATATAACCATGACGAGAACCTGATTCAGCAGAACTAAAGAATGGGATTGTACTGAAGGCTGTCAATCCCACTAAAAGTAATGATTTTTTAATGTTCATGATGAAATTCCTATTTTTTCCATACTTGACTGTAAAATAAGTAATTTTACTTATTGTTGTAATATTAATAAGTTTCTATGAGATAAAAATCACTTTAATGAAAAGGCATAGGAAGGTTTATAACAAAGTGAGTCAATGATAAATGCTTAATTTATGATAGGGGTATGCTAGAAATATATTTTTGAGAGATATCAGGTTGTTGGGTGATGGGATGGTGCGGATAGGATTTATCCTATTTTTGTTGCTGGTCTGGAAAAGAAAACCCCTCCCTATATTAGGGAGGGAAAGAGCGAAATAAGAAGCAAATGAGGGTGTACTAAACAAGTAGGAGATTTGGTACACATAAATAAAGTAGACCAAAATAGCAAAATATGCAATAAACCAACCTTAAACAAAGGCTGAAGATGAAGTGCTTTGGGTTAGTTGTCCGGATACACCGTTTACGAACTAAATCAGATGATAAAGTTAAGGTTATTTTAACTGTTTAGGGCTGGATGAATTTTTTGACTTAACAATATTTTACTTTATTGATGTAACAGCCATTTTTTATCATCTAAATTTCACTTATTGCGAGATTGGTGAGTTTTGATTTCATTGTGAAATAATTTCCTCTGTTTAATAACAGAAAAAAGAGGTAGAATAATTTTTTATATTATCTGATTAAATAATAAATGTTTTTAAAAGCATGATGTTCCAAATCGCTGCCTATTATATTTCATCAGTATCCTGTGCGACTAAAGCTAAATTATAACGATTCAGTTGGATTGAAGATAAGGGATTTTATTATGATAAACCGGGATTTTGAGCACTTAAATGTATTGCTTGATAACTTTTTCTCTAGTGATGAAATTTGCAACAGATTTCATCTTATTGAACAAGGTAATATCACTGGCTGGGAGATTTGGCTACAAGTTGAATTCTCTTATATGCTTTCTCAAACTGAACATGAATGGTGGAGAGAGTTTGCATTTAAATACGATAATAGGAAAATAAAGGGTAAAAAATATTTAAGACCTGATTTTTTATTAAGAAAAAAAGGTTGGGCCTTAGATACATATATGATTGTTGAATTTAAGCAACATGCTAACCCAAAATCATGTATAAAAAAATGACTTCTGATTTGAATAAAATTAGCAAAATCAGAAAATCCGAAGTTAACTTAAGGAGTGTTTGGTCGGTCGGTGTGACTAAAGATATAGACGCTATTAAGTTGGATGAGCTTGTGGAAAAATATTTGGGGGATGATATTTACCAGACTAAAAGTAAAAATAAACATATTCAATTAAAGAAAATAGGTGAAACACCTTTCCACTATATTATAATGTAATTGTGCATTTCTAATGTTATATAATATAACCAAGTTTCTTTATCGCTTTGATTGAGTAAACAGGAAATGAATTAACCTTCCCCAGAAACATAACTCGCTATATTTTTGGGGATGTGAACATAGCCAACAAAGCCGTAACTTGAAAGACGACGGGGATATATTGTTACTCAAGGCAGTTTCCTAACTTTTGCCTCTACAACCACGCCGATAATCTGCACATGATTGCCAAGGGGGATCATGTTGTATTGGGCGTTCAGTGGTTTTAAAAATGTATCATACCCCTCAGTGATCAGTTGCCTGAACGTGGGTTCTTTTTCGCCATCAAGTTTTGCGACGACCAGCTTATTGGCTGTGGGCCTGACTTCCGGGTCAACTAAAATAATCATACCTTGCGGTATACTTAATCCATTGGCTGACACCATCGAATCCCCCTTGACTTCCAGCCAAAAAGCACGTTGCGAGCACTCGACAGGGGCTTCATATCGCTTTTCTATACCGCCTGTATCATATTTTGATGTGAGATCTTCACACCAGTGACCTGCATCCACCCATTTGAGTAGTGGATATTGTTTTTGAGGATTTGGATTATCTGAAAACATCGTATGACGACCATCGAGAACCGCGACCAGCTCCCTGGCCTGTTGATCCAGTGACGGGCTGAAATCGGCAATCTGAACGCCCAATTTTTTGGCAAAGTAAACTGCCATCTCCAAATTAAGGGCATTGATGCCATTGAGATAGTGTGAAATTGCACTTTGTGTCTTGCCCTTGTCTTCTGCAAGCGTTTCTTGAGAAATGCCGAGCTGTTTTTTCTTGGCTTCAAATAGTGCTTTTAAGCGTGCGGCATCGGCAAGCTGTTCTGCTGTGAGTTTCTTTTTCATGCACTCATTTTAATACCAATGCTATTAAAATGATAAATACTAAAAGTATTGAAATATTTAGTACTTTAGATATTATTTTGAGCAGACAGGAGGAAACGTATGGAAAAAATTCCGTTATCAGAATATGTAAAGTTAAATGGTCAAGCCAAAGCCGCGCTTTTGGTTGGTGTTCATCAAACTGCGATCAGTAAGGCATTGCGATCTGGTCGTAAAATCTTTTTGATTCGTCAGGAAGATGGAACTTATAAAGCGGAGGAATGCCGCCCATTTCCAAGTCAAAACCCAGTTGCATTACGGGGAAAGAAAATAGCAGAAGTGTAATTAATTCATGTAAATTATAGGTTGAACTTAGTTATTCTACTGATTTTATTAAGATGTTTTTTGTGTATATTACTCAGGAGAGAACATGAATTCTAACATTCGTCATTATTTCAGAGTGATAGGGAGTATTCTTGACATCATGCCCGCAACCGATTATCGCAATACTTTAAATATTGACTCGGCAAGTGGAGATTTAATTGAAAATCAGGTGGTTACTTGTTGCTCAGATTCCTTTCCATCTCCAGAGGCATTAAAAAGCTATGAATCAATTTTACCGGGTTGTGCAGAAAGAATATTCTCTTTTAGAGAAAAAGAGCAGGTTTTTCAACATGAAAAACAGAAAAGAGCATTGGATGGTTTGATAAACAGAGACAAAAGAGGGCAATGGATGGGATTTTCCATCGCGATGTTTATCCTGATTATTGCGACTGTTTTTGCCCTGAAAGGAGAAGTGTTGTTTGCTGGTACGTTAATCACTGTTGATTTAGTTGGGTTGGTCGCCGTTTTTGTCATCGGACGTAGGGCAAACATTAAGTGATTCACAAAATAATATGATGAGTTATTTAACAAGCATGTGATTATTTTTATTGTAGCCTATGTTTGTGGTTCTTATTCACTATCAATAAAGCGGCTTTGATAATTATCGACAAATATAAGAAAAATTGTATGATGGGAGTGCATTTATGTATTTAAGCTAAATTCGTGAGTTATAGAGAGTTAATATGGATATTAAAACATTATGTGATTTATACCAATCGGGGAAAAAACTGAAATATCTTTTTTTCTGGGGTCATAAAACTAATTATAACAACCACATAACTAAATCTTGTTTAAGCCAGTGGTATCCAGTTCAATTTACTGTTGATGATATAAAATACGCGAGTGCAGAACACTATATGATGGCAGGGAAGGCTCGCTTGTTTAATGATCTCGAAGTACTGGAAAAAATTATCAATGCTAAAAATCCAGGTGCTGCAAAAGCATATGGCAGAGAGATACGTGACTTTGACCAATCGGTTTGGGATGAACATCGATTGAAAATCGTGATTGAAGGTAACTTGGCTAAATTTTCTCAGAATAAACCCTTGGCAGAGTTCTTATTAAATACTGGGGAAAAAATATTAGTTGAGGCTAGTCCCGTTGACCGTATCTGGGGGATCGGTCTGGCAGAAGATTTCCCTAAAATTCAGAACCCGTTGATGTGGGATGGTTTGAATTTGTTAGGTTTTGCGTTGATGATTGTACGTGAGAAACTAAAGGCATAAACTAAATGATAGAGTCAGAGCCTGATTGGATAGGTTCTGGCTCCTGTATCTAATTAATAACTATAAACTAATCAACTTTTTCTGTTATAGAAAAATAAATCAATAGTTATTACTCTATGTGTAATGAATATCTTCCATTTTATTTTCTCTTTGGAAAGCAATACCGTCAGGGAATAGATACCTGTTGATCAACACCATCCATTTCCTATTAACACAAAAACGCCCATTTATACGACCAAAGGAACTTGATTTTGTCTAATTCAGTTTTATTTCCGGTGATTGAAAGACCTGAAGCCAAGGTGCAGTTGGTGTTTTTACATCATGCCGGAGGTTCTTGTCTTTCTTATATGGCATTGGCCAACAAATTGTCGGCGTTTATGGAAGTCTACTGTCTCGAACTTGCAGGTAGGGGGACACGTATGTCTGCCCCTTTTCAAACAGAGGCGGAAACTGTACTGGCTGATATCCTGGTTTCGATAAAGCGTTTGAGATTAGGTGAGGATAAACCATTACTGTTATTTGGACACAGTATGGGGGCTGAGCTTGCCTATCAGGTTGCTCAACGGCTTGAATATGAAGCGCCGGAAAAGAAGTTGACCCTGATTATTTCAGCCCGTGGTTTCGTTGATCCCGAAGATCTGAAAAGTAAGCCGCATGAGGAATATTCTGATAATGACGTATTGAACATTCTTGAACAATGTGAAGGAACGCCTGCGAATGTTTTAATTAACGCCGAATTACGTAACTACGTGATTGAAATAATGAGAAATGATCTGATTTTACTGGATGCTTTGTCCCGATTACCGAAAGTAAAGCTAAATGCGCAAATTTACGTGATAGGAGGTGATCAGGATAAGCGAGTGCCTGTTGCTCGATTAGCCGAATGGCGAAAGGAACTGCCTGCACCCGTGAAGCAGCAAATTTTCACGGGTGGACACTTTTATTTGTTCAATAATGATTCAGTGATCCCGTGGCTTGAGAAACAAGCCGGAGCGTTGGTTGGATGAATTTTTGAGTAGGATAACGTCAATGACATTAGCAACGACAAGTAGTCCCGGCCTGTTTTCTGGCAAAAAAATTATTATTGTTCATGGGTATACTGCCTCACCTTCATCAAATTGGTTTCCTTGGTTAAAAGATACCCTGACTGAACAGGGAGCAGAGGTGATCGTACCTGCAATGCCTGAATCATCAGCGCCTGAACCGGAAGTATGGACGAATATGCTGATGGACATCACACCAAGGGCAGACAAAGATACGATTTTTATTGGTCACAGTCTGGGTTGTATCACGGTGTTGCGGCATCTGGAGGCAATAAGCTCTACATCCCTTCATATTGGCGGCTACATATTGGTTTCGGGATATGGCTCTCCTCAAGCCACCTTACCTGAGTTAGATGCTTTTGCTGTCGAACCGTTGGATTATGCTTTCTTGCGTGGGGTGACAGAACATCGTATTTCGATTATTTCATCTAATGATGAAATTGTTCCTCCACACTCTTCCGATGCTTTGGCTCATTCGTTGCAGTCTAAAGTGATTAATGTTGATAATGGCGGACATTTTCTTGATAAGGACGGTTTTACTCGCCTGTTACCTGTTTATCATGCTCTGAAAATGATGGTATCAGAAGAAGTAGACATAAATTATGTTATCTACCCATGAATATGCAAACGATTTGATCTTGTTTGCCTTGATTGTTGACTGTGGGTCTTTCAGTAAAGCGGCAGAGAGCGCAGGCATCACCAGTTCAGTCATTAGTAAGCGGATTGGGCGTTTGGAAAAATACCTCGGTGCCCGGCTGTTATATCGTACTACACGCAGTCTCACCTTAACTGAAAATGGGCGCGGACTGTATCAACATGCCAAGGAAATCAGTACCCGAATTCAAGATGCGTTACATGTCGTCAGTGAAAAAAGTGATGAATTAACGGGAGTGATCCGGATGTCAGTGCCAACTATCTCAGGTGAACTACTCTTGAGTGAGAAAGTCGCTGAGTTCTGTAGCCGACATCCGAAATTAAAGGTGGAAATGCGGTTAGAGAATCATTTTGTTGACTTGGTTAATGAAGGCATTGATTTGGCAATTCGTACTGGCACGATGCCGGATTCCAGTTTGATTGCCAGACCTATCTTGAATTCGCGTTGGGTTATTGTCTGTTCTCCTGCTTATCTGGAAAAACATCCCCAACCACAATCAGCGCAGGATCTTCTTGATCACAATTGCCTGACTTACACCCACCAAGAAAGTGGGACTGCCAACTGGTTGATGAAACACCCTGCCAGCCGTGATATTTATGAATTACAGGTGAATGGAAATTTTTCTTCAAATAATGCCCTGGCAATTCGTAAGGTGGTACTGGGGGGATTTGGCATTGCGATGGTTCCGCGTGTCATGGTGTATGAAGATTTACAGGCCGGAAAATTGGTGGAAATACTGAAAGGGCATAGTGGGAAAGTATTGGGTGTTTATGCTGTTTATCCTTATACCCGAAATTTACCCCTGAAAATCCGAATGTTGATTGAACACATCACAGTCTCTTATAAAAATATTCAGCATTATTTTTAAGGTTTTTCTCTGCTGGGGGGTTAATGACCAGCAGAGATTATGTCATTTTTAGATATAGTCTATTGAAAATTTATACCTAATTAGTGTGATCCCTTCGCGGTTTTTATCTTAAATTATTTTATATCTAACTGATTTTTATTGGTTTAATTTTTTATCTTCCATGTCATCAAGGCATTGATAATGTGTATTAATTCTAATTGTTAAAAAATCACAGCGTAGGAGCTTGGGAAGGGTTGTGATTATAATGGCATTGTTATGAAGATTTAACCTTTCAGCTACATTTCTTCTCTTATAAAAACAGTTACCTGAGGACCCTATGCCCTTATTTTTCAGCATTGCTCCGATTGTCCTGCTGATTTGGATGATGACCAAACGTAAAGGTATTCCATCCTATATTGCTTTACCATTGACCGCGATCCTTGTTTACTTCATACAATTATTCTGGTTAGAAGCCCAGCCTATATTATTACACGCCAATATTATTACGGCCCTGATTTCTGTTTTTACTCCCATTACGATTATCTTAGGCGCAATATTGCTGAATAAATTGATGCAGATCAGTGGCGCTGAAGAGGTTGTGCGCAATTGGCTGGAAAATATCAGTGCTAACCCCGTAGCTCAGTTAATGATTATTGGCTGGGCTTTTGCTTTTATGATTGAGGGAGCCAGCGGTTTTGGCACTCCGGCGGCGATTGCTGCCCCCATATTGGTCGGTTTGGGGTTTAATCCATTGCGGGTTGCCTTGCTGGCCTTGGTGATGAACTCTGTCCCGGTTTCTTTCGGGGCAGTAGGAACGCCGACTTGGTTTGGGTTTGCCAATCTTGGGTTGTCTGAAGAAAATTTATTTGAAATCGGTAAATTGAGCGCGTTAATCCACTTTGTTGCAGGTTTTATCATCCCGTTATTGGCTCTGAGATTTATTGTATCGTGGCAAGAAATTCGCCAAAACCTCCTGTTTATCTTTTTGAGTATCCTAAGTTGTACCCTGCCTTATCTGTTATTGGCTCAGATTAATTATGAATTTCCAGCCCTGATAGGCGGAGCTATTGGGTTGGCTTTGTCGGTATTACTGGCTCGCATGGGTATCGGCATGAAACGCTATGAAAGAAAAAATTCTGGGCAAGCAGTGCCTTTCAGCACAGTCATCAAAGCCATGATACCGACTTTGTTATTGATTGTGATCCTGATTATTACCCGTATTCACCAATTGGGTATTAAGGCGCTGCTGAATAATGCTGAGATCCATTGGCAATTGAATTTAGGATGGCTGGGGGATTTGAGTATCAGTAAGTCTCTTATTATCAGCCTGCAACAGGTATTGGGAACCTCTGCTGCCGCCAGCTATAAGACGTTATATGTCCCGGCGATAATTCCTTTTTTGTTAGTGGTGTTGATCTGTATCCCACTGTTTCGACTGAACCGCCATCAGGTCAAGCAAATGTTCAGTGAAACAGGTTCACGTATTCTTAAGCCATTTATCGCGTTGTTTGGTGCGTTAGTGATGGTCAACATGATGATGTTAGGAGGTGAAAATGCGCCTGTCATCATTATTGGTAAGGCACTGGCTACCATGACGGGGGATAGTTGGTTGCTGTTTTCTTCATTCCTGGGAGCATTGGGTTCATTTTTCTCTGGCTCTAATACGGTTTCTAACCTGACATTCGGCGGGATCCAGCATGCTATCGCCTTGAGCAATGGAATGAATGTCAATTTGATGTTGGCGCTGCAATCTGTGGGTGGTGCTATGGGCAACATGGTTTGTTTAAACAACATCATTGCGGTTTGCTCTATTTTGGGGATCGCTAATGCAGAAGGCCAGATTATGAAGAAAACGATTTTACCCATGCTGGTCTATGGAGGAATTGCGGCTGTCATGGCGGTGATTCTGGCATCTTAAAAAATGTGCGAATAACTTTTCAACCTTAAGGTACATATTATGATTATTTCCGCTTCAACGGACTATCGGGCCGCAGCACAGGCTAAATTACCGCCTTTTCTGTTCCATTATATTGATGGCGGAGCCTATGCAGAGCATACCCTTAAACGTAATACCGCAGATTTATCCGATATTGAATTACGTCAGCGCGTATTGAAAGACATGTCTGAATTAAGTCTGGAAACCTGCTTATTCGGAGAAAAAATGTCAATGCCGGTGGCACTGGGTCCCGTAGGGTTAACGGGAATGTATGCCCGCCGTGGTGAAGTACAGGCGGCGCGTGCTGCGGCAAAAAAAGGCATTCCATTTACCTTATCAACGGTATCAGTATGTCCCATTGAAGAAGTTGCTCCTGCGATTGATCGTCCAATGTGGTTTCAGCTTTATGTTCTGAAAGATCGTGGTTTTATGCGCAATGTGTTGGAAAGGGCGCAGGCTGCGGGCGTCAAGAATTTGGTGTTTACTGTGGATATGCCTGTTCCTGGCGCACGTTATCGTGATGCCCATTCCGGGATGAGTGGCACAAATGCCGCCATGCGACGTGTCTTTCAGGCAATGACCCATCCTCAGTGGGCATGGGATGTAGGGCTATGGGGTAAGCCACATGATCTTGGTAATATCACCGTGTATCGCGGCAAGCCGACGAAATTAGAGGATTACATTGGTTGGTTGGGAAGTAATTTTGATCCGTCAATTTCGTGGAAAGATTTGGAATGGATCCGTGATTTCTGGCAGGGGCCAATGATTATTAAAGGCATTCTCGATCCAGAAGATGCTAAAGACGCCGTGCGTTTTGGTGCAGATGGTATTGTGGTTTCCAACCACGGGGGACGTCAGCTTGACGGTGTTTTGTCAACGTCGCGTGCTTTGCCTGCGATTGCGGATGCAGTCAAAAATGACCTCACAATTCTTGCTGATTCCGGTATCCGAACTGGCTTGGATGTAGTGAGAATGATTGCTCTGGGGGCTGATAGTGTTCTGTTGGGGCGCGCTTTTGCTTATGCGTTGGCAGCGGCAGGTGAAGCCGGTGTTTCCAATTTGTTGGATCTGATTGATAAAGAAATGCGAGTGGCGATGACTTTGACAGGGGCGAAATCAATCTCTGAGATTAATGCAGATTTATTGGTTCCTCATCAAGATTAGATTAATGGCAAATGGCGGCCATTATTGGTCAGCAGAGGTGATCCTGCTGACCGCATAGCGTAACTCAATAAAAAATTATAGGGTGTCGAGTAATATTTCCCCACGGGAAAAAAGTTTCGCTTTACCCGTTAAATAAACGCGATCGCCATCTATCCTGCATAATATCTCACCGCCTCGTTCAGACAATTGACGGGCACGCAGTTCACTTTTATTGATGCGTTTCCCCCAGAAGGGAGCGAGCACACAATGACTGGAACCGGTGACAGGATCTTCATTGACGCCTTTGGCCGGCGCAAAAAAACGTGAAACAAAATCTGTGTGTGACTCACCAAGGGCAGTGATAGCAAGACCAGGTAAAGGAAGAGCTGCAATTTTGTCAAAATCAGGCTGAGCATTAATGATTTGCTCGACGGAGCTCAAAACACAGATATAGCGATCACGCGAAACGAACACTTCGGAAACATTCTGCCCCAGAGCATCTTGCATGATAGGAATGAGGGCTTTTTCTTCATGACAATCGGCGGCAGGGAAATCCAGGGTAAAAACCCCATCTTGATGAAAAACACGCAGCTCACCGGAAAGGCTCTTGAAAGTGAGCGAGTTATCTTGACTGTTGCGATATTTGATGAGCACAAATGCGGTTGCCAATGTTGCATGTCCACATAAATTTACTTCAACTTTAGGTGTAAACCAGCGTAGATGGTTTTCGACCAGAAAAGCCGTTTCTGGCAGGCCAATTTCAGCGGCAATGGAAACCAAAGTTTCATCTGATGGCCACTTATCCAACAAAACAACAGCGGCAGGATTGCCAGAAAACGCAGTTTCCGTGAAAGCATCAACATGGTAAATAGGGTATGAATACATCAGGAACTCACTTATTTTTTATAATGAAAAATCGAATACAGGATGTTGAAAAGACGCTATTTTGTAAAGAGTTATCTAAGTTGATTGCGAAATATACAAAAATTGTAGTATTGACCTTAGGAGACAATGGTTATTAAATAATGCTCTTTGTTATAGTTTCACCAAGGGAAGATATGAAAATCAAAGGATCTTATTGCCTATTTTTTGTTTTGTCAGTGTGTTTTTCTCAGGCTCTGGCATTGGATCTAAGCTACAAAAGCGATATACCCGCTGATAACAAACCTTCAGAAGAGTATCTGAAAAAAAGAAATGAGTTGGAAAGCGGAAATTGGAATACGAAAAAATTAGCTGAGGACAATACCCTGGCCGAGAAACGTGAAGATGAACGTAGGGAGTACAATAATAAATACCAACAAAAAAACAGCCTGGGGCTTGCTTATGACTGGGACAATAAGGCATTTAAACCTTTTGCCTATGACGCTATGAAGCATCTCAATAGATCTCTTAACCGTAAATGTTATCGAGAAACCAGGCAGAAACTAGAAAAAGAGCAAGGGAATGGGTATTCCAATGCCGATATTGCCGATGCCTGTGGTCATTATTAGGCATCAATGAGAACAGGGCTAAATTTGTCCCTGAAAGTACACACAGAAACAATACCGTAGTCTGCAAGGATGCTGGAGAAGAGCGAAAGGATTCGCTCCTTTGCCGTCTCGTTGTATCTTGAAACCGATTGGATTGTATGATGCACTCCGCTTTAAAACTGGCTGATAAGTAGGTTTATCGCTAATGCGATAAATATTAAGCTCGTAATTTTATTTAAAATTATTTGTATTGATGGTTTGTTAGATATCGCATTATTTAAAAAACCGGATAAATAGGCGATGAGAGAAAATAAAATAAAAGCGATAACAATAAATATTAATCCAAGCAAGTAAATGACATGTAGAAGGTCGGAAACCTACTGATGGGTATGAATTAAATTCATGCCATGTTCGATAGTCCTTGCTTATGGAGGTTGTCTTTGTGCCACAACTTATATTCAATGCTCACATGAGGCGCTTCTCGCTCAATATTATAAAATATAGACGGTAAGACAGCTTGGGCGACATAATCGCTGGAAGCTAAGGTGAATTTCCTGTTGCAGCGGCTGGGTTCCATTAATTCTGGTGCATATAGATTATTGAGTTGCTGCATTAATACTGGAAGTTGTTCTTTCAGCCTTTCCCCTTTTGGGGTAAGGATGAATTGATTCGCTTCTCTCACAATAATTTTGTCATGAAAATCTTCACGAAGCTGATTTAATGTTTTACTCATTGCAGACTGTGTAACACCTAACTGTTTTGAGGATTCAGTTAGATTAAGCGTTTGCAGTATTGATACTAAAGCTGGCAGTAATTTGTAATTATTCAAAATGCACTTTCCGTCTGTAAAGCATCTAATGATTTTTGTTACCGCCACGGCATATCCCCGACTCAGAACTGGAGAAGCCGTGACGGCTTAACGATTTTACCTTAACTCCGTTTAAATTCACTGTTGGCATCGCTTATTGGTATCATTGCCACCGTCAGGATTTTACTTCTGTTTCATGCAGGCTGCTCATTAAACGACGGATTGGGATGATTAAAGCCAGCAAGATAACAGAGCAAATGACCAACGACAGTGAAACGTTGGAGAATAGTTGAGGCAGGCTATCCAGCTTATCCGCCCGCACATTACCCCCAATGAGACCCGCAGCCAGATTACCGAGAGCACTGGCACAGAACCATAATCCCATAACTTGCCCACGCATGCGGGAAGGCGCTAATACCGTCATCGTTGCCAGCCCGATTGGGCTGAGGCAAAGTTCCCCAAGAGTGAGAAAGAGAACGCTGAAAACGATCCATAGCGGTGAAACTGTACCACCCGTCACCAACACATTTTGGGCAGCGAACATCATGATGGCAAAGCCACCGGCAGCAAACAGCATACCAATCACAAACTTACCGATACTGTTAGGGTTCATATTGCGTTTTGCCAGTGCAGGCCATAGCCAGCTAAAGAGTGGAGCCAACAGAATAATATACAGTGGATTGATTGACTGGAACCAAACCGCCGGGATCTCATACCCCAGCACCACCCGGTCAGTATAGTCATTGGCAAATAAGTTAAATGATGTCGGTTTTTGCTCGAATGCTGACCAGAATAAAGCGGCTGAAACCAGCAGAATAAAACAGACGAACAAGCGTATTTTCTCATTGCGGTCTAACCCGGCAAACAGGAATAAATAGGCAAAATAGAGAATAACACTGGAAGAAATTACATAGACCAAAACGTTGGCCACTTTAACTGGATTAAATGGAATAACGCCCATAGTCACTAATGCAACAACCATACAGGTTATCATGGCGATTGCGCTGACCCATTTGCCAACATTTTTGCGTTCTATCATTGGACGATCCCAGCTGGAATCTAATCCCGCCTCTTTATCGTAGCTACGCATCAGAGGAACAGTATAAAAGCGAAAAATCAGCAGGGCGACCAACATACCCAATCCACCGACCCCAAAACCCCAGTGCCAGCCATAATTTTTCACCAGCCAGCCAGTGATTAATGCTGCGATCAGGGAACCTAAATTAATCCCCATGTAAAATAGGGAAAATCCACCATCACGACGGGGATCGTTTTTCTTATATAAGGTGCCGACCATGACCGTGACACAGGTCTTGAACAGGCCAGTGCCGAGTGTAATGAGCAGCAATCCAATAAAGAATAGGTGACTCCAAATTGCGGATAAGGCGATTGATAGGTGCCCTAAGGCGATAATAATTGAACCATACCAAACAGCAAGGCGTTGACCCAGCCAGTTGTCGGCAAGCCACCCACCGGGCAGGGATGTCAGGTAAATACTGCCAGCAAAGATCCCGACAATCGCTGATGCCTGTTCACGGGGAATGCCCATACCACCGTCAAAGATAGCGGCAGACATAAACAAAATCAGAAGGGGACGAATACCATAGAACGAAAATCGTTCCCACATTTCTGTCATGAAAAGGGAACTAAGTGGATAAGGATGCCCAAAAAAGGTCCTGTTTTTTCCGTTGTTGATTGAAGATTGCATCTAATAATTCTTCCTAAAAAACCATCTTCATGATGGGGGTGTTTTACAAGCCAAAATGAAAAAGTTGCCTTATAACCATATTGGTCAAAACCATTAACATATCGTTATAAAACTCTTTACTTAATTATTGGTGTATTTTTAACATGTTCTTCGTTCTTTTCATCTGCGAGAAGCACGTTTTCTACTTTATACTCCATTTTTTAGAATGAAAGTCGATGAGAATCTCATTTTCAGAATTTAATAGTGGGTATGTGACGGGAGATATTGACTTAAATATTTTTTTATTCTGTAAAATATTTTCTGTCAAATATGTTATAAAACAAGAGATTAATTTTTAAAATAATACATATCTTGATATTTTGTTACGTTACCATACAAATATGGATTTTAAGTGGGTAGAGATTACATAAAGGCAGTGACGTAAAGGGGATGTGGATACTCAGATATTGGCTGCTATATAGCAGCCAACTATTTGCTAATTATGAATATTATCATTATCACCATACAAAGATGGCATGCCTTTGGGACGGGTTTTGAAACGGCGGTGTAGCCACATGTATTGATCCGGTGCCTGCATAATCTCTTTTTCAATCACCTTATTCATGAATGTCGCGGCTTCCAGTTCATCCTTTAGAGGAAAATTTTCCACAGCGGGTTGAATCATTAATTCATAACCTTTTCCATCCGGTAACCGGCGGGGAGTAAAAGGGATCAATGCTGGTCTGGACAGACGAACGAGAATTGAGGTTCCAGTTGTAGTTGCCGCGTGTTCAACGGCAAACAGTGGGGCAAATACGCTATTACGCGGGCCATAATCATGATCAGGTGCATACCAGACAATCTCACCGTTTTTCAGGCAGCGGATCATACCCTTCACATCTTTTCTATCCAGCATAGATTTATTGGAACGGAGCCGGCCCCATGTTTGCAGCCAATCCATCACCGGATTGTCATTTGGGCGATAAACACCGATCCCCGGATTCAATATCCCAAAGATCCGGGCACCTAATTCCAATGTCAGGAAGTGAACCCCAATAACGATAATCCCTTGGCCTTTGGATTGCACCGTTTGAATATTCTCCCGGCCAGTGACTTTGAACCAGCGCCGGACTCTCCAATCGGGCCAGAACCAGGCCATGCCAGTTTCAAACAAACCCATGCCAACAGATTCAAAATTTTTAACCAGCCATTCGTGTCGTTTCTCTGGTGACATGTCAGGGAAACAGAGCGTCAGGTTGCGTTCAGCCACTTTAGCCCGCTTTTTCAAAAAACGTTGTGATAGCCGACCGAGCCGGGTTCCCATCCAATAAATCGCGGGATAAGGGAGTAAAACCAATAAATACAGTATGCCGATACCTAGCCAGGTCAGCCAGTAACGGGGATGTAATAATGAACGACAAAAAGGAGGTGCTTGTATCATGTGTTTTCAGTGTGTTATTTGAGTAGACCCTAAGCGTAATTTTGGTGCATTGTGACATTTTTTAATGGAATATCGAAATATTGGGGCACTAAATACTTAATTGGGCGATAAATTATTCGATCAGCCGATTCTGCCTGATGGTATTTTACTACGTTATGGCGCGTTATGGTCATCCTTTACAAGGTAGTGGCATGATTATGATATTCCCGTGCATAACATTCAAATGCTTGCTTTACATTGATTGAACACGGGAACATAAATCACTATCCGCTAAAGAGCATTTTCGCTATGATATCCGGCTCTCAATGGGGTAACCATTGAAATTTTCATTCTTTTGTCATCGAAATTCAGGAAAGTACACCATGCCAGTGTTACATAACCGTATTTCTAATAAAGAGCTGAAAGAGCGTATGTTGGCTGAAACTGAACCGCGCACTACCATCTCTTTTTATAAATATTTTACCATTTCCGAACCACAGGCTTTTCGCGATAGCCTGTATCAAAAATTTACTGAGCTCTCTGTCTTTGGGCGGGTTTATATCGCCAAAGAAGGTATCAATGCGCAAATCAGTGTGCCTTCTGGTCATGTTGATGCTTTGAAAGCATTATTGGATGAAACTGACCCTGCTTTACGTAATCTGCGCCTTAATATTGCCCTGGAAGATGACGGTAAGTCCTTTTGGGTATTGCGCATGAAAGTGCGTGAACTCATTGTTGCTGATGGTATTGAAGATCAAACTTTTGATCCAGCAAAAACAGGTGAATATCTCAAAGCGGAACAGGTTAACCAAATGCTGGATGATCCTGACACCGTTTTTGTGGATATGCGCAATCACTACGAATATGAAGTAGGGCACTTCGAAAACGCAATTGAAGTCCCTTCTGATACGTTTCGTGAACAACTGCCAATGGCAGTGGACATGCTGAAAGACAATAAAGATAAAAATATCGTTATGTACTGTACTGGCGGAATTCGTTGCGAAAAAGCGAGTGCATATATGCTGCATAATGGTTTTAACAAAGTCTATCATGTAGAGGGTGGCATTATTGAATATGCCCGTAAAGCGAAAGAACAAGGGTTGCCAGTTCGTTTTATTGGCAAAAACTTTGTCTTTGATGAGCGTATGGGTGAGCGTATTTCTGAGACAATTATTGCTCATTGTCATCAGTGCGGTGCAGCATGTGATAGTCATACCAATTGTAAAAATGACGGCTGTCATCTGTTATTTATCCAGTGCCCATCTTGTGCGGAGCGTTTCGAAGGCTGCTGCAGCGATAACTGTCGCGAAGAGATGAGGTTGCCTGAAGATGAACAGCGAGCTCGTCGTGCCGGGAGAGAAAATGGGGCTAAGATTTTCAATAAATCCCGCTACCGGTTAAATGATGGTTTGAATATTACATCACTGCAATCCATCAAGTGACATAGGCCCGTTGTCTTTCAAGTTGCAGCTTGTCGGTTGCAACTTGAAGTCGATAGGGCATAAATATTCTTTAACTGGTTACCTCATCAATATCGATCAATTAGCGTAAATAATTCAGTATTATTTACGCTAAAGAGGGTTGTTTAAATTCCTTAACAGAAATATTTAAAGATATTGTAAATAAAAAGTAACTCTATTTTGTTGGAAACCCCTATTTTTTCGATAATATGCCTTTTGTGGGAGTAGACGGTGCTATTGCTGATTTTTAATATTTTGGCAATCTTATGGGTACTTGTTTCTAACATCCAATAATAGATGACACGGTTTTCCTGATGGCTAAAAATAGAGTTGTGGGCATTGAAATGAGAAAAATAATGTTGAATATCAAATAATGCCATTTCTTTTAGGCGATCAAGTAATGCCATCAGGTTTTTCTTTGATAGGAAAAAATCATTATTTGTCAATTGGATAGGTGTTTTTCCAAAGGGGTATGGTTTATTGATATAAGTATAAATACGCGCTTCATTGACTAATGAAATTAATAAGTTAAGTTGTTCGCAATATTCAATGTGGTAACCATAATGAGTTAAATTAGCCAAAATGATATCTGGAGAAAAGACAGGCAGGATATTTATAGCGTCGTGAATTGATGCAGCTTCTTTAGGAAAAATATGGGTATTTTCTTTTAGAAATTCAATGATTCCTAAGCGTGTATAATGGCATTCATCAATGATTAAAAGTTTCATTACTTGAACATCCTTGTTCTACTATGGCTATATAAATGATTAGCTTAATAATTAAGCGCTTGGAGGATAAATACAATCATATGATACAGTATTATAAAAAATAGTGAACTAGATGGATAATTTGGATGGTCATTGTTTGTTCGAATACCTACCTTGGACACTCAATACATGAGTGTCCAAATGTTTTGAAAGTATCGAAATTCATCGTTAATGTTTAATGTGGTCAAGCTGACTGTATTCTGATGCTTCTATCTTTTCAATTCCGGCTTGTAAAATGAGGATAAGCTGTTTGGCTACTCCTGTTGTTAACCACAAAGTTTTGTCAACATTGACATTCTCTGAGGCTTGGTCTTGGGAGGATGAATAATGAAGACGTATCATCATGGCGTCATAGGCATCGACAGTGCTGATATCCCAGCCGACAACAGGATGAGTTTGAATTATTTCATTTTTTTTTCCCATAAAACCTCCTAATCATACTACTGCATCATTATTGATATAATTGACTAAGAGCAAAACAACTCATTTAGGGTGAACCAATAGCAGTATAAACCTTTTTGCCAATCTAAGAAGTGAAAAGAGTGGATTTTTTTCATTATCACAGACAGAAATCATTGTAACGTGTTCCTGCTTTTTATCGTTCAGCCAAGTGTGCGGAAATAAAGCATAATTTCCGCACGGTCAGCGGTGAAAAAATTACTCACATAATTTGACATCCCATCCGGCATCTTCCCCGGCAAGGAACGGAATTAACCTTTCATCACCGCACTCAACATATTCAACTACGGGTGTCGGTTTACGTGTCAGTTGTATAAGACCATCATTAATTGGCAAATTGTAGAATGCTGGGCCATTTAAGGAGCAGAAAGATTCAAAATGTTCCATTGCCCCGATTTCTTCAAAAACTGTCGCATAGGCAGCCAGAGCGGTAGGTGCGTTGAAGACACCGGCACAACCACAAGAAGACTCTTTGCGGTGTAGTACATGAGGAGCTGAATCTGTACCCAGAAAGAAGCGATTACAGCCACTGGCCACTGCGGCTCTTAAGGCTTCTTGATGAATATTGCGTTTTAGGACGGGTAAGCAGTAAAGATGGGGACGAATACCGCCAACCAGCATATGGTTGCGGTTGAACATCAAATGCTGTGGCGTCAGTGTGGCACCTAATTTATCGTTACCTGCAAGAACGTATTCTGCGGCTTCTTTGGTTGTAATATGCTCAAAAACCACTTTGAGTTCAGGAAACTGTTTGCGTAATGGTTCCATCACTTGTTCGATGAATCGTGCTTCACGGTCAAAAATATCGATATGGGAGGCCGTAACTTCGCCATGGATCAACAGAGGCATGCCTATTTTTTCCATAGTTTCCAATAATGGATAGATCTTTTTGATATCAGAAACACCGTGGCTGGAATTCGTTGTTGCGTTGGCGGGATAGAGTTTACAGGCAGTGAAAATGCCTTCCTTATGACCTGCTTCAATTTGACTGCCGTCTGTTGAATCGGTCAGGTAACAGGTCATAAGAGGTTCGAAATGGTGATCTGATGGAATAGCGGCGAGGATCCGATCCTTATAGGCTTTGGCACTGGCAACATCTGTCACCGGAGAGGCAAGGTTGGGCATGACGATAGCTCGGCCAAAGAAACGGCTGGTATGGGGGACAATAGTTTTTAGCATATCACCATCGCGGAAATGGACATGCCAGTCGTCAGGGCGGCGGATTTTAATTGTATATGATTCGGTGGTCATGAAACCGGCTCCAGAATATAGGTGGAAAATGGTGGATGCTGATTCAGCACTCCTTAAGCCGGAGGAGGATGATAAAACGAAAATAGCTAAATAGCTATTGTTGAATGATAAAATCCTGTTAATTTTGAATTATTAAGTTTTTAAATTTATTTTAATGAGGGTATTCAGAGGAAATTATCGTATCGAAAAAAGGAAAACGAGAAGTAACAACACGAGGGTGAATTGAAATTGGCTCCTCCAGCTGGACTCGAACCAGCGACATACGGATTAACAGTCCGCCGTTCTACCGACTGAACTATGGAGGAACTCCTTCAAGACGGGGTGAATATTAACGGCACTTTTTACGTTTGTCAAAGCAGAAAATAACAATAACTGTTTGTTTGATGGTAATGTGTACTGGATGTGGTTTTTTTAGACTTCCATCATCTGCTCCGGGAGGAATTCGATCGTGATAACTCATCAGTAGTGCCAGAGGGTAAGAAGGGGAGCAGGGAAAATATTTCGAAAAATGGAAATGTTCAACAGCAGAAAATAGAAGAGTAGAAATAGAAGCGTAAATAGCAAAAAGCCTGATTAGCAAAACTAATCAGGCTCTTCAGAATATCTGGCTCCTCCAGCTGGACTCGAACCAGCGACATACGGATTAACAGTCCGCCGTTCTACCGACTGAACTATGGAGGAACTCCTTCAAGACGGGGCGAATAATAACGGTACTTTTTACGTTTGTCAAAGCAGAAAATAACATTAACTATTTGATTGCTTGTAATGTGTGCTTATTGGCCCCTTTTTGCTCTTTATTGCATTTTTGGGAATGAATGAGGATGTTAAAGTGCCCAAATATTGGGAATAAAGAAAAAGAACTAGTGAGAAGACAGTCAGTTGTAAAATCAACCGTTGGCAGGAAATAACTACAGGAAATAAATAGCAGAAAGCCCGACTAGCAGAGCTAACCGGGCTTTCCTGAATTTGGCTCCTCCAGCTGGACTCGAACCAGCGACATACGGATTAACAGTCCGCCGTTCTACCGACTGAACTATGGAGGAATTACTTCGTTCCTGAGAACGGGGCGAATATTACAGAGAATACCTTGAGGTTGTAAAGTAAAAAAAAGAAAAATAAGCTCAAGTGAATGATATATGCTCTAAATGGTGTTTTTTTGTTGTTTTCTGATGAAATTATAACTGGTTCAGTGTGCTTTAATTGATTTTATCGTGAGTCATGACATGCGGTTTCCCCTAGGAAAAGTTGATTTATTTTACAATTACTATTCAAACATCGAGAGTAAAGAGGAAAAAAGAGTTAATGAGAGGATAGTCAGTTATAAGATCAATCGTTGGCAGGAAAGTCACCGTTAGTAGAGAACGCACAGTTGGCAGGAAATATAGGCAGTAAGAAAAAATAACAAGCGGGAAATAAACAGCAGAAAGCCCGACTAGCAGAGCTAACCGGGCTTTCCTGAATTTGGCTCCTCCAGCTGGACTCGAACCAGCGACATACGGATTAACAGTCCGCCGTTCTACCGACTGAACTATGGAGGAATTTCTTCGTTCCTGAGAACGGGGCGAATATTAGCGATGAACCAGAATAGTGTCAACGCAAAAATTCTTTTTTCTTACCGCTCGCTCATCATGTGAGCGCATTGTGTCATGATTGTACTATTTCATTGAACCTATGCACTTTTATTTACCATATTAGTAGGCCGGGCATAAGGTGATTGATCCGAACAGGCGATGAGAAACACATCATAAAAACAGATACTGTGTTTTTTCTTCATAACGTGTTTGATGTCATCTTTGATTTCATTAGGTACTCGAGGATGAGTGAGTATTTTGTTAATGGCTTTTTTGGAAACCTGTTCGTTGACAAACCATTCGCCGTTATAACATACACGTAAATCGAGTACGTCAATGTCTTCGAAATGATAGACAGGCTTGATATCAAATAATAGAACGGTTGCCATGGCGATAAAAGCCACGGTAAATGCAAAAATTGACCAAGCGCCAAAATAGGGCGCATACCACATGAGCATAGCAAGAAAAGCATAAGCGATAAGCATCGCCAGACATAGGTAGGGGTGATGGTGAATAAAAATGCTGTTGAAGTGCACTTTACCATCACGATGCTCTTTAAGATTGATCCGCTCAAGATCTTGAATCAATATCTGTTTGATGATGTTCATAATGCTAACCCACTTATTTGTAGAAAAGTGTTGTAAAAAGCGAGATCGAATTGAAAATTTTACCATTTTCAAGGTTAGCATGTCCGCAACACACATCTGTATAGCAATTGCTTTAATTTATTTGAAAAATTGTTATTGTCGGCGAGAAATATCAGTATTTTCGCTAAGCTAAAAGTTGAATAAATCAAATAAAGTTATAAGTACACCTTTTTATTATGTTATTCTGTTCTAATATTGAGCGTATGCAGCTTTTTTAAATCGATAATACATAAAAAGGTTGCTATTCGCGTTCGTTAATGCGTTAATGCGTTTGGCCTGATTAACAGACCTACTTTATGTACGACATCTTGAGTTAATGAGTTATGTGTAAGTGCTATCTCCGGTAGCCTTTGTTGACCGTTTCCTTCTTAGTGCCTCCATAAGTAATACTGATACTGGCCAACACATACATGCCCGAGGTGGCGAGTTTTTTTTGATATATAGGAAAGTCAAATGACTGACAAAATGAAAGGTCAAGTGAAGTGGTTCAACGAGTCTAAAGGCTTTGGTTTCATCACTCCAGCTGATGGTAGCAAAGACGTATTCGTACATTTCTCTGCCATTCAAGGTAACGGTTTCAAAACTCTGGCAGAAGGCCAGAACGTAGAATTCACCATTGAAAATGGTGCCAAAGGCCCAGCAGCAGCTAACGTATCTGCTATCTAATTTAGCCTTTATGCCTTATTTAAGCTCGCCAGGTAAAAATGCCGTGGCGGGCTTTTTGTTTTTTATATTTTATGAAATTATTTCTGTAAGTTTCTAGGCTAATTTATTTATATTACAAGAATAACCTTGTGAAAATAATAGCTTGGTTACTATTGGTTAAGATCGGCGCCAATAAAACGACGAATATTTGTAGTGCGTTGTGTTTTAATGAATCAGAGCACGCATAGATTTTTGTAAAACGCTCTCTCGACCAATGTCTTTACTTATTAAGTTTACCTGTTTATACTTCCCCGCAAATTCCACTAGGGAGCCAACAATTGGACAGTCAAAGTTTTAGATTAGATACAAAGTAACCCGGTAAGCTGTTCATCTCATCCCGATTTGCTGCTTACCAGAAATGGTGGCGGTACTACTTTAACTTCATGAGCTGTACCCACCCGAAGAAAAATTATTTGATACTGGGATCTACTGAATTGGATTCTTGATAAAATATTATTTGAAGATATATCGGGGCATACATGATGTGGTCATATATTCATTCCTTATTCCCTCCGGGAACAAACAAGTAATCAAGTCAAATTAACTATTTTGTTACTCTATTTCATGTGCGATAAAGAGATTGTCTCTTTAGGCTTTCTATCGTGCGTTAGTTGAAAAACTAATAATCGAACCAAGCCTGCTTCAATCAATGTACATGATTTTCTATACCCAGTAGATTTTAAGTTACGTATGATCAATCACGCCGATATGATCAATCAATAGCTTGAATAATTAAGGGTTTATTTATCCATTTGATGTAATGGAGAATACTATGTTTTTAACATCTATTGGCATCCATTTGCTATCTGCACTGTGCCTTGGGGCTTTGATTGGAGCTGAACGTCAATGGCGTCAGCGTATGGCAGGATTGAGAACCAATGCTTTGGTGTCAACGGGCGCGGCGGTTTTTATTATTTGTTCAATGACGGCTTCTGCGGATAGCCCCGGACGTATTGCGGCACAAATTGTCTCTGGAATTGGTTTTCTTGGTGCTGGTGTTATTATGCGCCAAGGAATGAGTATTCGTGGTTTAAATACAGCCGCAACATTATGGTGTTCGGCAGGCATTGGGGTATTGTGTGGACTGGGGCAATATTGGTCAGCCTGCATAGCAACTGCCATTATTCTTTGCGCGAATATTTTATTGAGAGAAGCCGCACAGCGAATCAATACTCAGCCTTCTCAGCAAGCGTTGGATTTAGAACAACGTTATAAGATCCATATTATTTGCGCCATAGATGATGAAATTTTGGTCAGGACTTTGATTTTACAGGCCCTGAATGGATTAGCGGTTAGATTGCAGTCATTGAGCAGCGCAGATGCAATTCAGTCCGGCAGACTTGAAGTTTGTGCGGAAATATTAGCGACTCCGGCAGAGCAAAAAGAAATTGAGTCGATTGTGTGTCGAGTCAGCCTGGAAAAAAGTGTCACTGCAGTGAATTGGAGAATTGCTGCTGAGTTGCCCGCTTAGAATAATTTTTCATGACCAATTCAATATTGTTATATGGAGATTATTTTTGCAGAAAGGGCTAACGGCTAACGAACACACTGACTCAAAACAAAATTATTCTCCAACATTATTTAGATATAGAGGGCAGGGAAGATACCTCTATACTCTATTGGAATTGGCTAGGCAGTGTTGACTAAAATGGTATCAGAAACCTAATGGGGCAAGCGATTTTTAGGTATGAGAGCGGAAATTCAGGCATCAATTTTCTCCGCAGCTACAGAAAAATTGATGAGTTACTGTTTGGTTTTGTCGACTGCAATGTGTTAATTTTTGTACATAATTTGTATGAAAATCATCAATTATCCTGTAAATATGCCGTTGAAGAAATGCTATCAGTTTGCTCCCATATAAGGATAAAAGAGAAAATTATTCCTCTCACTGAAGAAAGTTGCAACAATCTAATAGAACGGGTTAGTGACTATAACGAACAAGGTTTCAGGGTGTTAATCTTAGCGGAACGGGAGTTAAGTACTGGTGAAGTGAAACAGTGGCTTTCTGTTGTTGAGAGAAAAAAAATGACACCGCAGGGTTTATTAACATTTTTCAATCCATCCAAAGAGAGTACTGCAATGGCTATTGTGGTATTAAGAAAAAATAGCATTTAGGTTAAGATGCTTACCGGAGATAATCCTGCCATTATGGCTAAAGTTTGTCACAATGTGGATTTAGATTCTGGAAATATTCTTATCGGCCCTGATATTAAACCAATGAGAGATAAAAACCTTTCAAAAGAAGTGGAATTGGGAACAATCTTTTGTCGTTAACCCCCTGCAAAAATCACGCATTTAAAATCATTACAAAATAATGTTCATAGGATTGTTTTGCCGGGTGATGGAATAAATGATGCACTGGCATTAGAGGATACTGACGTCGGAATTTTAGTTGATACAGGCATGAGTATCACAAAAGAATCAGCAGATATCATTCTGTTTAAGAAAAATCTGATGGTATTAGAAGAAAACTCATTAAGGAAAGGTAAACGTTTGGGAATATCATTAGGTATTAAAATATGATGATTAGTTCAAATGTCAGAAACGTATTTTTTATATTGATTGCCAGTGCATTTATTCCATTTTTACCAGTGTTAGCCATTCATTTTCTTGTACAAAACCTAATGTACGATATTTAACGGCATCTTTGTCGTAGAACAAAACGGATAAAGATTTTCTAATAAAGACGCCATAAATGGATGCACAGAACATTGGGAACTTTATGTTCTGAGGCTGATCTACATCTTCCATTCCTCTCGACATCACTGTATACGTGGTGATTTAGTCTGTATTTGCAGCGAATAGTGTGAAATTTCAAGCCTTGTTTCAATCTGAATGAATTGTGGGAAAGTATCGTCACCGGTCTTGATTGTACATATATTGCGCGCACGAAAAATTCTTTTCATACAAGATTACAAGGTATGATGCGTTACCTGTTTTATTAATGACACTAATAATGGGACTAGGTATTTACAGTTCATTTTTTCCTTTTGCTACCCTAATGGGGTTACCGTTATTGCCATGAAAATATTCTTTATGGCTAATTGGATCACGAATACATGACAGTGTCATTGCTCAAATGATTGAGTGATTTCACATTCATCGATTTGGTGGATGGTTGCAAATAATTCTCATTAATTACTATCTTATTCTGTGTGGATTAAAGAAAAACCCACATAAAAAGTGCGTATTAAAAAGCCTCATCATAACGAATTTTTTGCAGATATTTAGAATAGGTATTGATGTTATTCTTTAAATATGAACCTCCTATCACAATATAAATGAACTTAATGAAGTAATAGAGTTATTTTTACCTGTTATTTTTTTTATTTGAAACGCCAATTTAAATGACTTATTGTGGTTTTAATTTAAAATTAAATGGGTTAAATTTCTTTTTAATATTTGCTTTTATATCTGCATTAATTTCTTTTTATTCAAAATACCCATTATTCTTTTAATTGGGTTTTATGCCAAAATAAATTATTGCTAAATTTGCATTTGGGAATGATTTTGTATCTAAATTTTTTGTTATTTAAGTAAATTAATTTTTAGTCAATAGGCCACCTTGCTTTTGAATTGGGTTATCAGTTTGTCCGTTTTGGCATGGGAACAAAATCATTTGTTATTCTTATCATTTGTGAGCCATAAGGGAAATAAATTGATTAATTTTACTTATATTATGTGTGTATAAGCTAGCCAATGAGAAGAAATAATCACCAGAGGGCATTTAGTTAAATTTATGTCACAGGCAGGCTATTTTGGGGCTTTTTTAGATTAGATAAATTTATTAGTGAGCGTGACTGGAAAAAGCCTTGGTAGCTCTTGAGAGACGTGCATTTTGTTGAATTAGCAAAGCATTGCTGGTTGTGTTTACGGAGAGGGAAGGATAGAGATGTTTTTTTATTTCAATATCATACTGTATTTTATCTTATTTTTGTGATCTGTGTGATATTTGACTTCAAAGTAGGGGAAATGCCCCCTTTCTTCTGTTTGAAAATGATACGATCGTAAACTAAAAATGATCAGACTGGTAGCTTTTTAATAACTAGTATTCACATAAAATTAATAAATTTGGCATAAGTATGATCTAAATCAAGTTATAGTGGAAGATGAGTACCTACCTGCATTATCAAGAGGCAAATTTTATTAAGATATTGGTAATTTTACTCAAGGAAAGATTTTTTATCGTTATTTTGAATTTATAAGTTTAATAGATCGCACAAAACAAAAAACAATCCCTAATATTTTTATTTAAATAATTTAACTTATTAATTGTAGACTATTTCTCGTTTTTTGTTGCTTGAATAGTTAATGAGCTAGAATCATAATAAAAAGAGGTAGTTTTGTGATCTGGATCACATAGTATTTAAAATGACATATATTGTCCGTTGTATAAGTTGATGATTCAGGAGTAAAGTTAATTAGCATTAAGAATATTCTTAATCAATTGTGGCAAGTGCATTACCCAGATGACGCAATAATACTTTCACAACCCATTACCGAAATATTTTAGAAATTGGGCGATCCCAAGAGTAATACAAAGGACAGTTACTGCTCTGGCTAAAGATGTATATTTCAGTTATGTCGGAGATTATTGAATCTCATGCTACTGGTAATTTTGTCGTGAGTGATTCTTTGATCACTTAATTTAATTTTTTCATGTAATCGGACGGGATATATAGAAATGAGTACGGTTGAATTGCTCAAACATATTTATGACATAAATTTATCGTATTTGCTTTTAGCACAACGGCTAATTAACCATGAGAAAGCATCTGCGATGTTCCGTTTAGGTATTAGTGAATCGATGGCTGATACGTTGGCCGAGCTGACATTGCCTCAGTTAGTAAAATTAGCTGAAACAAACCAACTGATTTGCCATTTTCGGTTTGAAGACCACGAAACCGTACAGCAGTTAACGAAGGAATCGCGGGTGGACGATCTGCAACAAATTCATACAGGTATCTTGCTGTCTACTCATCTTTTTCAGCAGTTATCCGCTCAGGATGACACTTCAATCAAGAAAAGAGCGTAAAGATGGTTGAAAAAAGTATTGTTCAGGAAGCGAAAGATATTCAGCTGGCAATGGAACTCATCACTTTAGGCGCGCGGTTACAGATGCTTGAAAGTGAAACGCAACTAAGCAGAGGCCGGTTGATCAGGTTGTATAAGGAGTTGCGGGGAAGCCCTCCGCCTAAAGGGATGCTCCCCTTTTCGACGGATTGGTTTATGACTTGGGAACAGAATATTCATTCGTCAATGTTCTACAATGCTTACCGTTTTCTGTTGAAAAGTAGGCATTGCGGGGGGGTCGAGGCGGTTGTAAAAGCCTATCGGCTATACCTTGAGCAATGTCCTCCAAGTAGTGAGAGTGGGCCGGTTTTGGCATTAACCAGAGCCTGGACACTGGTTCGTTTTGTTGACAGTGGTATGTTGCAGCCAACAGAATGTCGTTGCTGTGGTGGAACTTTCATCACACATGCCCATCAACCGGTAAATAGCTTTGTTTGCAGTCTTTGCCAGCCACCTTCACGGGCAGTAAAAAAACGTAAACTTTCCCCTCAACCTGCCGATACTAATTCACAACTGCTGGATGGATTTGCTCAGCAAGCTATGTGAATTTAAATGAGAAAGTAAAACTCAGGTTACAAGTTTTGATATAAAACTTGTAACCTGCTTTCACATCCTTCTTCATTTATCTGTTCGCCCTGTGCAAATCCCATCTGCTCACCAACTTAGCTAAAGGATATCGCGTGTTAGTACTTTTAGGATATATCGTGGTTTTTGGTGCGGTAATTGGTGGCTATCTGCTTGTCGGTGGTCACATGGGCGCACTTTATCAGCCAGCGGAATTTTTGATTATTGCAGGTGCGGGGATCGGCGCTTTTATCGTGGGCAATAATGGCAAGGCGATAAAGGCAACACTGCGTGTCTTACCAAAAGTATTGCGCAGATCAAAATACAACAAGGCAATGTACATGGATCTGATGGCATTGCAATTCCGCTTGTTGTCCAAATCTCGCCAGCACGGGTTTCTTGCTTTGGAACGGGATATTGAAAACCCACAACAAAGCGACATTTTTACACAGTATCCTCGTTTGTTGAAAGATCGGTATTTGATGGATTTCATTACTGATTACATGCGCTTAATCATCAGCGGTAACATGAATTCCCATGAAATCGAAGCCTTGATGGATGAAGAAATCGAGACTTACGAACAAGAGAGTGAAATTCCAGCCACCAGTTTGGCGATGGTCGGGGATTCCCTGCCTGCATTCGGGATTGTTGCTGCCGTCATGGGGGTTGTTCACGCCCTGGGATCTGCAGATCGCCCGGCAGGAGAATTGGGTGCCCTGATCGCGCATGCCATGGTGGGAACATTCCTTGGTATTTTATTGGCTTACGGTTTCGTTTCTCCGCTGGCGACATTACTTCGTCAACGCAGCAGTGAGCAGGTCAAAATGTTGCAATGCATCAAGGTGACACTGCTTTCCAGTTTGAATGGTTATGCACCACAAATTGCGGTTGAATTCGGTCGCAAAACGTTATTCCTCACCGATCGCCCTTCATTTACAGAACTTGAAGAGCACGTTCGTCGGGTTAAAGCCCCAGTACAGCAAGAAGTTGAAGAATAATTATGAGTGCGAATAATGTTTCTGTCGTCAGAATAAAAAAGCGTAAAAAACATAAAAAACATGATTCGAGCCATTCTGGAGGGTCATGGAAAATTGCGTATGCCGATTTCATGACTGCAATGATGGCATTCTTTTTGGTTATGTGGCTGATATCGATCGCCAGCCCACAGGAATTGACCAGTATTGCAGAATATTTCCGTACCCCCTTACAAGTTGCAATCAACAAGGGTGAACGAAGCAGTGATAGCTCTAATCCAATCCCAGGGGGAGGGGATGATGTTTTCCAGCAGGAGGGTGAAGTTTTCCGTCAATCCAAACTGGTTGAAACCAATGAGGAAAATCGCCGCCTGAATCGGTTGCACCAGCAACTTGATCAACTGATTATCACCGATCCTCGTCTTAAAGAACTGCGCCCGCATTTATTGATTGACATGATGGATGAGGGATTACGCATTCAGATTATCGATCGGGAAAACCGTCCGATGTTCATGGTTGGCAGTGCAAAGGTTGAGAATTATATGAGTGATATCTTGCGGGCAATTGCGCCGATCTTGAATGATATTCCCAACAAAGTCAGCCTTTCTGGTCATACCGATAATTTGCAGTATGTCAATGGTCAGCGAGGTTACAGTAACTGGGAACTTTCTGCTGATCGTGCCAATGCGTCAAGGCGGGAATTGCTGATGGGTGGTTTGGATGAAGTCAAAATCCTGCGGGTGGTAGGTATGGCATCCACGGTGAGCATGCAAAAGGGAATTGATCCGAATGCACCGGTTAACCGTCGTATCAGTATCATTGTACTGAATAAAGATACAGAAAAAAGAATTGAGCAGGAAAACAGTGGCGGTAACGCCATGACAGCCAACGATAGTATGGATATGCAAGAAGTCATCAGAATGGATTCGAATGAGGGAACGCCTGTTCAGCAGCCCACCGAACAATCCCATGTGATCATAAAACATGAAATCACAATATCGGAACAGCCATCGGCTGAACCGCCCAGTGATACTAAGATGGCAGAGTAAACGACGATGGATATTACCGCGTTTTATCAGACTTTCTTTGATGAAGCAGATGAATTATTGGCCGATATGGAACAGCATTTACTGCTGCTCAACGCCGATGAACCCGATCATGAACAGTTGAATGCCATATTTCGGAGCGCCCACTCGATTAAGGGAGGCGCTGCGACTTTTGGCTTTACCAAACTGCAACAAACCACGCATGTTTTGGAGAATCTGCTCGACAGTGCCAGACGTGATGAAATACGCCTGACCATTGATATTATCAACCTGTTTTTAGAAGCGAAAGACATTATGCAGCAACAATTGGATGCCTATAAAAGTTCTCAGGAGCCGGATGAAGATACATTCAATTATATTTGCGAGACATTGCGTCAGCTTGCATTAGAACTACAGGAAGAGCGGCAGGAAGAGGAACTTTTTGCAACAGCTTCTGCAAGTCAGGCTGAACCCGTTATAGAAGAAGTGGTAAACGAAGTCGGGGAAAAACAGACAACAGCAGAAGTTCAGGTAAAAGAGAGTCAGGTAGAAAAGTCCCCTTCTGCGGCAGATAAATCTAACCATGGGGGGATCCGTGTTCATTTATCTGGACTGAAAGAGCGCGAAGTCAGTTTAATGAAGGATGAATTGGGGCATCTTGGTGATATTTATGATGTCGAACAAACTTCAAATAGTCTTGAAGCGTCATTGATCACCTCTGCGACAGAAGATGATATTACAGCCGTACTCTGTTTTGTGATCGAGCCCGAGCAAATAACTTTTTTACCCACGAATGAAATAGAGCCAGAAGATTCAGAGACTGGGAAAGAACAAAATGCTGCAATAAAGCCGGAAGTAGCAGAAAATACGGTAGAAAACACCACGGAAAAAAATACAACGGCAGAGACTACCGCAGCAGCAAATGCGATAACGACCCCTAATCCACCGCCGACCCATGCCCCGAAAAAAACAGATGTACGTGAAGTTGGGCGGCCAGCACCACGCCCGGCAGCGGGTTCACCACGTCAACGCGCAGAATCCTCCAGTATTCGTGTTGCAGTTGAAAAGGTTGATCAACTCATCAACTTAGTGGGTGAATTGGTCATTACCCAATCGATGCTGGCACAGCACTGTAATGGTTTGGAACCGACAAAACACAGCGAATTGCTGAGTTGTATGGCTCAATTGCAGCGAAATTCCCGCGATTTGCAAGAATCCGTTATGTCTATCCGCATGATGCCGATGGAATACGTTTTCAGCCGTTATCCACGTTTAGTGCGCGACTTGGCCGGAAAACTCAATAAAAAAGTGGAACTGACGCTGATCGGGAGTTCAACCGAATTGGATAAGAGCCTGATTGAGCGGATTATCGATCCTCTTACCCACTTGGTACGCAACAGTCTTGACCACGGCATAGAAAGTCCGGAAAAACGCCTCGCAGCCGGAAAATCGGAAACAGGCAATTTGACCTTAGCGGCTGAACATCAGGGTGGAAACATCTGTATTGAAGTCATTGATGACGGCGCGGGCCTAAACCGTGAGAAGATCTTGGCAAAAGCACAATCTCAAGGGTTGAATGTCAGTGAAAACATGAGCAATGAAGAAGTGGCCATGCTGATTTTTGCTCCAGGGTTCTCTACTGCGGAAGTCGTCACGGATGTTTCTGGCCGTGGTGTCGGCATGGATGTCGTGAAACGCAATATTCAAGATATGGGCGGACAAATTCAGATCAACTTCCAGGAAGGGAAGGGAACCGTCATTCGTATTTTGTTGCCACTGACATTGGCAATATTGGATGGCATGTCGGTCAGAGTTAATGAAGAAGTTTTCATTCTGCCATTGAGCGCAGTGGTCAGCTCATTGCAACCACAAGAAGAAGATATTTACCCATTGGCGGGGGATGAAAAGTTGTTGCAAGTACGCGGTGAATATTTACCGTTACTTGAACTGTACCGCATATTCGATATCCCGAATGGGGAAACCGATCCAACGAAAGGCATTGCTGTCATAGTGCAGAGCGCCGGGCGCCGTTATGCACTATTGGTGGATAAACTGGTGGGGCAGCATCAGGTTGTGGTTAAAAATATTGAAAGCAATTACCGCAAAGTGCCGGGAATTTCGGCGGCTACCATCATGGGGGATGGTAGCGTGGCACTCATCATTGATATTCCTGCTTTGCAGAGACTCAACCATGAACAACTGGCTGAACGCAAAGTAGAACTGGTGAATAACAAATAACACAGTAAAAGGTAACATCATGTCAGCCATAGAAGAATTCAATAAATTATCGGGGGAAACGACCGGAAGGGAATATCTGGTTTTCACCTTGGGTGACGAAGAATATGGAATTGAAATACTGAAAGTACAGGAAATCCGTGGTTATGACCATGTCACCCGTATTGCAAATACTCCTGCCTTTATCAAAGGGATCACCAACCTGCGTGGAGTGATTGTTCCTATCATCGACCTGAGGATCAAATTTTCACAGGAAGATGTGACTTATAACGATAATACCGTTGTTATTGTCCTGAATTTACTTAACCGTGTCGTCGGGATTGTCGTTGATGGCGTGTCTGACGTGCTATCTCTGAAAGAAGACCAAATCTGCCCTGCACCCGAATTTGCGGTTACATTATCAACAGAGTATCTGACCGGACTTGGCTCGCTTGATGAACGAATGTTGATTCTGGTTGATATCGAAAAACTTCTCAACAGCGAAGAAATGGCATTGGTGGATTCAGTCGCTAAAGGTTGATGTTTTGAGTCTGATGTCTTAGGTCTATGTTTTAGGACTAATGTTTTAGGGCTAATGTTTTAGAACTAATGCTTTAGGGCTGTTGCAATAAAAAACAGCAGCCCTTTTGTTCTAGATCAAAAAAATGCCGTAAAAAATCAATTTTTAGAATTACGCATAAAGTTCCCTTTAAGTGTGCCGATAACACTGGCATAGAAATTTATTACAAAAGGGAAGTTATGTTTAACCGAATGAAGATAGTGACGGGACTTATCTCAGTCATCATATTATTTGGTGTTCTGCAACTTATCTCCGGGGGATTGTTCTTCAAAGGGTTGAAGAATGATATAGAAGCCTTTGAATTAATAGATAAAATGCGAGAACAGCAAATCTATCTGGATGAAAGCTGGGTTAACCTGCTGCAGGCCCGTAATAACCTGAACCGTGTTGCCGTCATCTATGTGATGAAAAATCGCGGTGTTGAAGGTAGCTATAAAGTTGATGATGCTTTATCAGAAGCCAGGGCCAATATTGCCCGTGCTGAGCGACTCTTCGAAAAATATGAACAGACTGAAAAATTGTCTTTTTATGATCAAGAACATCTGCAACGCTTGAAACAGACCCATAATGATTACCTTAATGCGCTTAAAGAGTTAGATAACATGCTAGCGCATAGCAAGTTTGAAGAATTTTTTCTCCATAAAACAACGGATTATCAGGATGCGTTTAATGTGGAATTTAACTTTTATCTATCCCAGAGCGCAAAATTCTATGATCAGGTATCACAGGAAGCTGACAAAGCTTACGACAATATCATTGTTTCATTGATCTTTGTGATGGTTCTGCTGGCTGTGGTTATGGTGATAAGCTGGATTGGGTTGCGCAAGGCATTGATCGATCCGCTGCACAAACTGCTGGATAGTATCAAAGCGTTTTCAAAAGGTGATTTGACCCAGGCTATCAGTGTGTCTGGCACGAATGAAATGGGGATGCTGGCAGTTGGTCTGCGACATATGCAGGAAGAACTGATCCAAACCGTCAAGAGCGTCCATCAAAGTACCGAAACCATTTATACCGGGACCAGCGAAATAGCTGCAGGTAACAACGATCTTTCTGCCCGCACCGAACAACAGGTCGCTTCTCTGGAAGAAACCGCTGCCAGCATGGAACAGTTGACTGCAACGGTAAAACAGAATGCTGATAACGCTCGTCAGGCCAGCAATCTGGCTGACAATGCCTCCGATATCGCTCGTCAGGGCGGCAAAGTCGTGGCGAATGTCGTACAAACCATGCACGAAATTTCAGACAGCTCCCGCAAAATCTCTGATATCACCGGTGTGATTGATGCCATTGCTTTCCAGACCAATATTCTTGCCCTTAACGCTGCGGTGGAAGCTGCCCGTGCCGGTGAGCATGGACGTGGTTTTGCCGTGGTTGCCGGGGAAGTTCGCAATCTGGCCCAGCGCAGTGCGGAAGCAGCCAAAGAGATCAAAGCACTGATTGAAGATTCGGTAAACCGTACTGACACCGGTTCCGTGCTGGTGGAAAGTGCCGGCGAAACCATGAACAAAATTGTCGATTCTGTTACCCGCGTGACTGACATTATGGGGGAAATCGCATCGGCTTCTGATGAACAAAGCAGAGGGATCACGCAAGTGGGTGTTGCCATTTCCGAAATGGATCGAGTGACACAGCAGAACGCGTCATTGGTTGAACAGTCTGCTGCCGCTGCTGCGGCATTGGAAGAGCAGGCCATGATATTGACCAAAGCCGTTGCGTTGTTCCAGCTACCGGAGCAGGCAGAAAGGATGCCGCCTGAAAAAAGAAAACATGAAGTTTCATTGACGAGTAAATCGTCAACTCCTCCAGCTAATAAAACGAATTCTCCCGCACTGAAGAAAGGCAGTAATGTGGAAGACCCATCTAATTGGGAAACATTCTAAAAAAATAATAGCGATAACCACGGCTGCATTATGCAGCCGTTAAACGAGGTGATTACATGTTAGGCAGGCTTCGCATATCAACCAGTTTGTATCTGTTATTGATGATGTTTTGTGTTATGCAAATTATTTCAAGTGGTTTGTCTCTGGGAATAATTCATACGGACCAGTCATATATCGAAAGAATTGATTTGGGAACTCAACGGAGAGATACCCTGGGCTTGAGTTGGGCAGCAATGTTGCAAACGCGTAACACTCTGAACAAAATCGCAATTGCTCATAAAGTGGGCCAGCCACAAACACAGATAGAGGCAATGGAGGCGTTACTTAAAAGCTCACTGAATGAAGCCGACAGGAGTTTTGCTAAATTCAGCTCATTACCCCGGATAGAGCAAACGGACACGAGTGCAACGTTATTGGCTTCAGTTGAACATGCTTATCAAGAATATATCAACGCCTTGAAAGAGCTGAAAACGTATCTCTATGAAGACAATTTTCAGGCTTTTCTTGATCAACCTACAGAAGATTACCAGCGTAAGATGGAAATCGCCTATAAAAATTATATGCAGTACCTCGGTGCAAACATTAATTCAGCGGTTTCTGATGGCGAGTTTTACTACAAAGTCTCCATAGCCATGTTCTTTGGCGCTATCCTGATGGTGTTTGTGGTTTCGGCAGCGGCGCATTGGTGGCTACGGCGCAACCTGCTCAGACCATTTTCGAACATGAGGGCTTGTTTCCAGGATGTGGCAGAAGGGCGTTTGGATAAAGAAGTTGCTGTCACGACTCAGGATGAAATAGGCGATATCTTCAGAAAACTGCGTGACATGCAGAAATCATTAATCAAATCTATTGCATCTGTGCGTGAAAATACCAACCAAATGTATTCGGGTATTCAGGAAATCACTCAGGGCAATACAGATTTATCATCACGTACAGAACAACAGGCCGCCTCATTGGAAGAAACGGCTGCCAGCATGGAAGAACTGACCGTCACCGTCAAGCAGAACGCTGAAAATGCGCGTCAGGCGAGTGAACTGGCGGTATCAGCCTCCCAGACCGCGTCGAAAGGTGGAAAATTGACCACGAGTGTTGTGGCAACCATGGATGAAATTGCCAACAGTTCGAAAAAAATCAGTGCCATTATCAGTGTCATTGATGGCATTGCCTTCCAAACCAATATTCTGGCATTGAATGCCGCTGTTGAGGCTGCGCGGGCGGGTGAACAGGGACGTGGATTCTCTGTCGTTGCCGGTGAAGTCCGTGACTTGGCACAACGAAGTGCTGAGGCAGCGAAAGAGATCAAGACCTTAATTGATGAATCTGTTCATCGCGTTAACCAAGGGTCGGAACTGGTGAATAATGCGGGGCTGACTATGGATGAGTTGGTTAAGGCTGTCAATCAGGTTACTGATTTAATGGCTGAAATTGCTGCGGCCTCCGATGAGCAAAGCCGTGGTATTCATCAGGTTGCCCAAGCCGTTAGTCAGATGGATCAAGTCACACAACAAAATGCAGCATTGGTGGAACAATCTGCGGCAGCCGCGGCAGCTCTTGAAGATAAAGCAGACATATTGGTCAAAACCGTTGCCCAATTTGAACTGCCCAGGAGCTTGGAAAATGAATATGATCATCAGGCCCCTTCTGCATCAAACGAGACCGATGAGTATGTTGTAAATCAAATACGCTGAGGTCAGATGAAAGCCAATTTAATAGCTTCAGAGACTGATGCTACTGCACCGCTGAACTTTATGTTTCAGCGGCATGCTTTGTCGGATGCGCAATTTGAGCGTATCTGCCAGTTTATCTATCAACGGGCTGGCATTGTACTGGCAAAAAATAAACGTGAGATGGTTTACAACCGCTTAGTCAGGCGGCTTCGTGTATTGGGACTCAATCATTTTGGTGAATACCTGTCGATTCTGGAACAGGATAGCCACAGCCATGAATGGGAACTCTTCATCAATGCATTAACGACCAATCTCACGGCATTTTTCAGGGAAGTCCACCATTTTCCCATTCTGGCGACACATGCCAGCAAGAAAAATGGAGGGACATACCGCGTTTGGAGTGCAGCCGCTTCAACGGGGGAGGAGCCATATTCTATTGCTATGACCTTGTGCGATGCACTGGGGCATCGGTCAAATCGGATAAAAATCATTGGCAGCGATATTGATACCAGTGTGCTGGAAAAAGCCCGGCAGGGTGTTTATCGCTTGGAAGAATTACAGTATCTGAGTGAGAGCCAAAAGAAAAAATACTTTTTCAAAGGTGTTGGTCTCTTTGAAGGCTATGCCAGAGTGCGCCCTTTACTGGCTGAAATGGTGAGTTTTCAGCACTTGAACCTGTTGGATTCCGAGTGGGCACTCGAAGGTAAGTTCGATGCAATATTCTGCCGTAATGTCATGATTTATTTTGACAAAAAGACACAAGAAAGGATCTTGCGCCGTTTTGTCACTTTCTTAAAACCGGATGGTTTGCTCTTCGCAGGGCATTCCGAAAATGTCACTCAAATCAGCCGAGAGTTCTACTTGCAAGGACAAACCGTTTATGGTGTCAGTCGGGCAAGGAGGGGTCATGAATAAAATAACTGTTCTTTGTGTGGATGATTCGGCGCTGATGCGTCAAATCATGCGGGAAATTATCAATAGCCACCCTGATATGGAAGTGGTGGATTGCGCTCCGGATCCCTTTGTTGCCCGTGATTTAATCAAAAAACACAATCCTCAGGTATTAACATTGGATGTTGAGATGCCTCGCATGGATGGCATTGATTTTCTTGAAAAATTAATGCGATTGCGTCCTATGCCTGTCGTGATGGTGTCTTCCCTGACAGCAAAAGGTTCGGAAATTACCTTGAAGGCTCTGGAACTGGGGGCGGTGGACTTTGTCACCAAGCCACAACTGGGCATCCGTGAAGGCATGTTGGCCTATAGTGAGATGATTGCCGAGAAAATCCGTGCTGCGGCACAGGCAAACGTCAGTACGATGACATCAGAACCGGTGAATGAAGCGCCGTTGCATTTCAAGCCCTTATTGTCCAGTGAAAAATTGATCGCAGTTGGGGCTTCGACGGGGGGAACTGAGGCAATCAAAAACTTGTTGCAATTCCTGCCCGTGACCAGCCCGGCGTTGTTGATCACACAACACATGCCCCCGGGCTTCACACGTTCATTTGCGGAAAGGCTCAATAAACTGAGTCTGATCAATGTCAAAGAAGCAGAAGATGGTGAACGGGTTCTGCCGGGACATGCGTACATCGCACCGGGAGATTGCCATATGGAACTCTGCCGCAGTGGAGCCAATTACCAAATCATGGTAACCCATGCCCCACCGGTTAATCGCCATCGTCCTTCTGTCGATGTTTTGTTTCGTTCCGTCGCCAAATATGCCGGGCGCAATGCCGTAGGCGTCATTCTGACAGGTATGGGCAGTGATGGTGCCGCAGGTTTGTTGGCAATGAAACAGGCGGGCGCCTATACCCTTGCCCAGAGTGAAGCAAGCTGTGTGGTATTTGGTATGCCACGGGCTGCAATCCAACTGGGCGCGGTGGATGATGTTATGGACATTCAAAAAATCAGTAAAGCCATGCTGGCCAAAATCAGCGTAGGGCAATCGATTCGTATTTAGTCGTTGTTATTTGATATTCATTTTTGCAGCACTGTGCTGTGTTGTTGGGTAAGTAAGATTCGAAGGAGTTTGTATGGCAAGTAAGGATTTAAAGTTTCTGGTGGTCGATGATTTTTCAACTATGCGTCGAATTGTGCGTAATCTACTGAAAGAATTGGGCTTCAACAATGTTGATGAAGCGCAGGATGGGGCGGAGGCATTGACTAAACTTCGTACTTCCGAATTTGATTTCGTTATTTCTGACTGGAACATGCCAAATATTGATGGCCTCGAATTGCTAAAAACAATTCGCAGTGAGGAAAAACTAGCTGCCTTACCTGTCTTGATGGTGACGGCAGAGGCGAAAAAAGAAAACATTATTGCAGCAGCACAGGCCGGCGCCAGCGGTTATGTCGTAAAACCGTTTACTGCGGCTATTTTGGAAGAGAAACTCAATAAAATATTTGAAAAATTGGGGCTCTAAGGAGACAAAATGAGTGTAAATCCAGTCATGCCGAGAGATGAGGCGATCCCGACCAGCGAGATAATCAGTCGTATTGGGCAGTTAACAAGGATGCTGCGCGATAGTCTACGTGAACTGGGATTGGATCAAACTATCGCTCAGGCGGCTGAGGCGATCCCAGACGCGAGGGAACGGCTGAATTACGTTGTCCAAATGACGGCACAAGCGGCTGAAAGGGTGCTGAACTGCGTTGAAGTCGCACAGCCCCGTCAGAACGAATTGGAGGCATCTGCAAAAGATTTGTCCCAACGTTGGGATGAGTGGTTTGCAAACCCAAAGAATTTAGATCTGATCGACGCTCGCACATTAGTCACGGACACCAGAAGTTATCTGAATCTCGTGCCTGATTATGCCTCATTTACTAATGCTCAATTGCTTGAGATCATGATGGCGCAAGACTTTCAAGATCTGACGGGGCAAGTCATCAAGCGGATGATGGAAGTCATTCAGGAGCTGGAAAAACAATTGGTTATGGTGTTAATGGAGAATATGCCCTCTGACCAGATGGCTAAAGCGAAAAAAGAGAACGATAGTCTTCTTAACGGCCCTCAAGTTAACCAAAATGGCACTGGTGTTATTGCCAATCAAGAACAGGTTGATGATTTGTTGGATAGTTTAGGTTTTTGATAACGAGTGATAGTGATTTAACGAATAGAATCTTCAATAGAAATAACCTCTTTTGATCGCGTTTGGGTGAGCCTGATGGCTTGCCCAAACGTTCGTCCTAACTGATTGGCGATATTCTCACTGCCCTTGATCTTCGATATATCAGAATGAAACTGAGTTCACAGTGTTGTTCTATTTATCTAGTGTATAAATAGACACTAATCCGGATCATACCAAGGAAAACATTGTGAAATCGATTGATAAGATCATTAACCTGAAAGACTCATTTGTGTCTTACCGTAAAGAATTTGAAGAAGATCAGGAAAACGACAAAAATGCCGTTGTCTTTCTGCATGGTACAAATAGTGGCGGCAACAGTAGTTTTGGGGAAATAAAAAAAGCATTTATCGGTGAGCGAACGGTGATCATTCCAGATTATGCCGGTTGTGGTCATTCAGGATTACCGCCGGAAATGTTGACTATTGAGCACCTTGCGGAACAAATTGCGGCAGTGATAGCAGAGAGTAGCAAGACGCCTGCCGATTTGGTGGGGGTCTCTTTGGGGGCTGTCGTGGCTGCGGTAGTCGCGGCGAGGTATCCACACTTAGTCAATAAATTGATATTGGCCGCACCGTGGGCAACCAATGACGATCCTCGCCATCAACTGATATTTAATACTTGGTTGCATCTGGCGTTAAATGATAAGGCATCAGCAATGGCTTTTGGTTTATCACATGCCTTGAGTCCAGCGTTTATGTCTTCGCTAGGGCATGAAACCATCCAGCGAATCTGTTCTCACCCGGCAGATAAAGAGATAGAAAGACGCATTGCATTGGGATTAACCATAAATATAAAAAACTATCTTAATCAAATAGATAAAGACACGCTAATTATTGGATTAAGCAAAGATACGTTAATTCCACCTTATTTGGTACGTGAAGTTTATCAACATGTGAAAAACAGTACATATAAAGAAATTGATAGTGGCCATGCCGTACACATTGAACAGCCAACAGAATGGATTGGCTTAATAAAAGATTTCATTTCTTCACCATCACGGTGTGCTAATCAGGTGGATCTTGGAATGGGAAGCTAACCACGTTTCCTACCGGTAAATATTTATAAATCGTTGATAACGACACATTGTAAATAATCGACAATTGCTTCCGGCTATGCCCTTTAGTCAGCAATCTGGCAGCTTGTTGTCGATCTTGCTCAGTCAATACCACTGGTCGCCCTCCAATTCGCCCCTGTTCCCGTGCCGCTGCCAGACCTGCATTAGTTCTTTCCACAATTAATTCGCGTTCCATTTCTGCCAATGCACTCATCACATGAAAAAAGAACCGCCCCATGGCCGTGCTGGTATCGATGCTATCCGTCAGGCTTTGAAAATGAATGCCGCGTTCATGCAGTTCTGAAATGAGCGTCACCAGATTTTTCACACTTCGCCCCAGTCGATCTAACTTCCAAACTACTAGCGTATCACCGGATTTAAGATGTTTTAAGGCGCGTTTTAACCCCGGACGATTGGCGGTTTTCCCACTGATTTTATCTTCAAAAATCAACTCACAATTGATATTGACCAACGCATTTCTTTGCAAATCACTATTTTGGTCATTTGTTGATACTCTGATGTAACCCACTCTTGTCACTGGGAATCCTTTAGTTACTTTGAAAATTATTTACTGAGTAAAATAATACCCCCTTATTCGATATAAAAAACCTTTAATTTGCTCAATGACGCGATAAAAATTCAATTATGGCGGGATGTATCAGAATCAGTGATATAAGAGGGGGTATTATCAACAAAACTGATAAAGAGTAATCAAAACGAGTGACTCAACTCACAGTATCAATCTTTTCTTACTCACAATACTCAATTATTCCTCGCTTATTTTTCCAAAATGCTCTTTATTTAATTGAAACAATTTTGTTGCTAACTTGTTATTTTAATTACCGAGGGTGTATATGGAACTGATTACACAATGGTTAGGTACAATAAACGGGGTAGTATGGGGCATCCCCATGCTAATTGGGCTTCTGGGTATTGGTATCTTCATGCAAATTCGCCTGTCCTTTTTACCGATCCGTAAATTGGGCACGGGGTTCAAATTACTCTTCCAAAAAAATGAACAACGGGGTGAAGGCCAAATCTCACCTTTTAATGCCTTAATGACTGCGCTATCAGCGACAATCGGGACAGGAAATATCGCGGGTGTAGCAACCGCCATTGTGATGGGCGGGCCGGGTGCACTGTTCTGGATGTGGATGACCGCATTGGTGGGTATGGCGACGAAATATTCAGAAGCAGTACTGGCCGTTCGTTTCCGTGAAACCGATAAGAATGGTAATTACGTTGGCGGCCCGATGTATTACATCAAAAATGGTTTGGGCAAAAAATGGGTTTGGCTGGGAACTCTCTTTGCCTTCTTTGGCAGTATTGCAGGTTTTGGCATTGGCAATACAGTGCAAGCCAACTCCGTTGCTGATGTACTGCAAAGTAACTTTGGCATTGAAAAAACAATCACCGCCGGAATTCTGGTCGTTTTGGTCGGTGCAGTGCTGATTGGCGGCATCAAACGCATTTCTGATGTCGCAGGTAAATTAGTGCCGGTTATGACAGTGGGTTACTTTGGTGCGGGGGTTGTTGTTCTGGCACTCAATGTTACCGCGATCCCCGATGCGTTTGCTTTAATCATCAAATCCGCATTCACTCCCGTTGCGGCACAGGGCGGATTTGCGGGTGCCGCCGTTTGGGCGGCGATCCGTTTTGGTATTGCCCGTGGGGTATTCTCCAACGAAGCGGGAATGGGCAGTGCACCTATCGCCCACGCAGCGGCAAAAACCCAAAACCCGATTCGTCAGGGCTTGATTGCCATGCTGGGCACCTTTATTGACACAATCATCGTTTGTTCCGTGACGGGTTTGACCATTGTTATCACTGGTGGCTGGCTGACAGGGCAAACTGGGGCAACATTGACCGCCGCTTCCTTCTCATCCGTGATCCCGGGAGGTAACTACATCGTTGCCGTCGCCCTGGCTATTTTTGCCTTTACAACCATTTTGGGTTGGAGCTTTTACGGTGAGAAATGCATCCAATATTTATTGGGACCAAAGGCCGTAATCCCTTTCCGTATTGTTTGGATTATCGCGTTGCCGATTGGTGCTACCCAGTCGTTGACGTTTGTCTGGTTGCTGGCGGATACCCTCAATGCCATGATGGCGATCCCCAATTTGATAGCGGTTGCTATGCTCAGTCCGGTGGTCTACCGTTTGACGAAAGACCATATCCGTGACGTTAATGCCGATAGTATTGAGATTAAACCCGTGATGAAGGGGGACTAATGTTGGCAGAGTAACAGGCAGAGGATTGTTTTATTAACGAGAGATTTTTACTTAAACAGGATATTGGAAAGACACCAATGAGCTATAAATAACACCCACCCCTCCCACCCATGCCGGAGCCACCTAACCTCCGGCGTTTTTCAGGGCTGTTATCATAATGCCCCAAATACCCCCGCAAAATTTGCAGTGTTCCAGCCATTGAATTTCTGGGCTTTTGTCATGCTTAACCCAATTTTATCTGTCCCTTGCCAAAGGCAAATTTTCTGCATGTCATTTTTCTGCATAGTCATAAGTAGTCAGTAATAACGAATGTTCACCAAGGAAAGCTGTGGCTGAAGATAGCGATCTCGAAAAAACCGAAGAACCCACGCCCCATAAACGGGAAAAAGCCCGTAAAGAGGGACAAATTGCGCGTTCCAAAGAACTCACGTCCATCCTGATGTTAGCGGGAGGGGTAAGTCTGCTCTGGATGAGCGGACAATCAGTTACCCATGAACTTTCCCTCATGGTGTTTGAAGGATTCAATTTCGACCATAATATGGTCAGCAATGACAAACAGATGGTGCAACAGGTCGGTCGATTACTGAAACAGGCGGTTTGGGCATTACTGCCGGTGTTTGTCGGATTGGTTTTGATTGCACTCGGCGCACCCACCTTAATGGGGGGGCTGATATTCAGCTCAAAATCCATCAAATTTGACTTGACGAAGCTGAACCCCATTTCCGGCTTGAAGAAAATTTTCTCCATGAATGCGTTGGCGGAACTGTTCAAAGCCATTTTGAAGGCGTCATTAGTGGGAAGCGGTACGGCACTGTTTATCTGGTTAAACTGGCCTACCATGCTCAATCTGACAGCCCAGCATCCGCTGATGGCGTTGAGTGACGCCATGATGATGCTGATTTTTGCCAGCTTTATTGTCTTATTTATGTTGATACCGATGGTGGCATTTGACGTGCTTTATCAAATTCGCAGCCACCTGAAAAAATTGAGAATGACCCGTCAGGAGATCAAGGATGAATTTAAGGAACAAGAAGGAGATCCACAAGTAAAGGCAAAAATCCGTCAACAACAGCGAGCGGCTGCGCGTAAGCGCATGATGGCGGATGTGCCAAAAGCGGATGTTATTGTCACCAACCCAACCCATTACGCGGTTGCCTTGCAATATGACAGTAAAAAAATGGCTGCCCCCAAAGTATTGGCGAAAGGGGCGGGTCTCATTGCATTGCGCATTAAAGAGATCGGGGCGGAAAATCGCATTCCGTTACTGGAAGCTCCACCTTTGGCAAGGGCGTTGTTTCGCCATGCTGAAGTGGGAGGCTTTATTCCGGCCGCGCTCTATGCTGCTGTCGCAGAAGTGCTTGCCTGGGTTTACCAATTGAAACGTTGGAAACAGGAAGGTGGCCTGAAACCGAAAAAACCTGAAAATCTGCCAGTGCCGCCAGCACTGGATTTTGCTGGAGAAAATAATCGTCATGGCTAATCTGGCCTCATTACTAAATTTATCGGGAAAACGGCTGCCGGGGAATATAAAAGGCTCCGAGTGGCAAATGCTTGCGGGGCCTGTTCTCATCCTCATGATCTTGTCAATGATGGTGCTGCCGTTGCCAGCATTTTTGCTCGATCTGCTATTTACGTTCAATATTGCACTTTCCATCATGGTGTTGCTGGTGGCGATGTTCACCCGCCGGACTCTGGATTTTGCCGCATTCCCGACTATCCTGCTGTTCTCAACTTTATTGCGTTTGTCACTTAACGTTGCGTCCACGCGAATTATCCTGATGGAAGGGCATACCGGTTCAGCGGCCGCAGGGCAAGTCGTGGAAGCCTTTGGTCACTTTCTGGTCGGTGGTAATTTTGCGATCGGTATCGTGGTTTTCGTTATCTTGATCCTGATTAACTTTATGGTCATTACCAAAGGTGCGGGGCGTATCGCCGAAGTCGGGGCGCGCTTTGTGCTGGATGGTATGCCCGGTAAACAAATGGCGATTGATGCTGATTTGAATGCCGGATTGATTGGCGAAGATGAAGCCAAAAAGCGCCGTGCCGAGGTGACACAGGAAGCGGATTTTTACGGCTCAATGGACGGTGCGAGTAAATTCGTGCGCGGCGATGCGATTGCCGGCTTGATGATACTGGTGATCAATATCATCGGTGGTTTGATTGTGGGGGTTGCTCAACACGGTTTGACTTTGGGGAATGCGGCGGAAGCCTATACCTTGTTGACTATCGGTGACGGGTTGGTTGCTCAGTTGCCTGCATTAATCATCTCCACGGCGTCGGGTGTCATCGTCACTCGTGTAGCGACGGATGAAGATGTGGGTCAACAAATGGTGACCCAGCTTTTCAACAATCCAAAAGTCATGATGTTGAGTGCCGGTGTACTCGGCCTGCTTGGTTTAGTGCCGGGAATGCCTAATTTCGTCTTTTTGTTATTTACGGCAGCGTTGGCAGGCTTGGGTTATTTCCTGTTACGTAAGGACAAAAATCCGTTTGTAGCCCAACATGAAGAAATGAAAGCGGTGGAAGAACAGCAACAAACCGCAGAGGCATCATGGTCTGATGTGCAATTGGAAGATCCGCTGGGCATGGAAGTCGGCTATCGTTTGATCCCGATGGTGGACTTTCGTCAAAATGGTGAATTGCTTGGCCGAATCAGTGGCATTCGCAAAAAATTCGCGCAAGAGGTGGGATATCTGCCACCGGTAGTCCATATTCGTGACAACCTTGAATTGGCACCCGCCAGTTACCGTATCATGATGAAAGGGGTAGAAATTGGTCGTGGGGAAGCGCATCCGGGGCGCTGGCTGGCGATTAATCCGGGGGGAGCCGTGGGTGAGCTGCAAGGTGACATGACGACAGATCCCGCCTTTGGGCTGGCCGCTGTCTGGATTGATGACAGCCTAAGAGAGCAGGCACAGGTGCAGGGCTATACCGTTGTGGCGGCCAGCACCGTTGTTGCGACCCACCTTAACCATTTGCTATCCCAGCACTCCAGTGAACTATTTGGCAGACAGGAAGCGCAGCAATTGTTTGAGCGTGTCAGTCAAGAAATGCCAAAACTGACGGAAGATTTCATTCCTGATGTCGTGAGCCTGACTACGTTGCACAAAGTCCTGCAAAACTTGCTGGCGGAACAAGTGCCGATCCGCGACATGCGCACCATTATTGAAACACTGGCAGAACATGCTCCGGTACAGAAAGATCCTTATGAACTGACGGCCATGATTCGAATTGCACTTGGCAGGGCGATTGCTCAACAATGGTTCCCTGGGGCAGATGAAATCAAAGTCATTGGTTTGGATGCCGGATTGGAAAGGTTGCTGCTGCAAGCACTGCAAAATGGTGGCGGATTGGAACCTGGTTTGGCGGAAAGTTTGGAACGTCAGGCGGCAGAGGCGTTGGAGCGTCAGGAAATGTTGGGAGCGCCGCCAGTACTATTGGTTAACCATGCACTGCGTCCGCTGCTGTCTCGTTTCCTGCGACGTGTACTACCCCGCTTGGTTGTTTTGTCTAACCTTGAAATCACTGATAATCGTCAGATCAGAATGACGGCGACCCTTGGTGGTGCCCGGTAAACTCTACTTACGTCATGGCAAACCTTATCATGCTGGTAAGGTTTGCCAGTGATGACTTCACATTTCCCTCTTTGTACCACAAAATCTCTTTTTATTAATTCATTTTCATTTATTTTTCAGATGGATATTACATATTATTGTCACTCATTATGGACATGGATTGAACAATTATTTGCCTGAAAGCAAGTAGTATGAGATAAGAATTTACAAAGCAAGTAAAATTGGGAGAATGAAAAATGAATATTCCTAAAAAGATACATTATTTTTGGGCAGGGAATAACATATCTCAAGATGGCATTAGAAATATTATTAATGTTAAAGTTGAAAACCCCGGCTTTGAAATTCATTTATGGGGAGTTAAAAAACAGTTGTTTTTTAATACCATGACTTCTCTGGATATAGAGATTAACCCATTATCGGAAACAAAATCTCCATTGAAAACAGGATTTTTCTTTCATGATTCTGAAGATATTGAAAAAGCCTTTCTTTCCTTAAAGCAAAGCCCATACTTAAAAAGACAAAATGAATATGAAAAAATCATTTGGCGTCTGAATGCAATATATCATCGACAAATAAACGGGTTCTATCATAATTACGCATCAGCGAGTGATATCATGCGCTTAGTGATCCTTTATACCCAAGGAGGCATTTATCTTGATGTCGATGTAGAGCTTGCCTATGCAGTTCCAAAATTTTCACTGAATAGTTTACCTCATAAGACAGACAACCTATTGAAAAGGAAAGCAATATTGGGAAATATTGAGGTGACCCAAGGGATTGCTTTTGGTGATACCACCGGTTCTGGATGGACAGAGAATAAGTTTGGCAATGCCATCATTGCTGCACCGCCTCAATCAAGAGAAATAGCAATCCTTTTAATGATAATAGATAAAAGGATACAGGTGATGCATGATGAGAAAGAAAAATCAGAATGTGAAGATAATGGATGGGTGAAATGGCGGGCAGAGCCAAGACTTCGCATGGGAGGCACAATGTGGGCGACAGGACCCAGACTCTATTGTGGTTGGTTTAAGATGAACCAAGAAAAGGGTTGTCCCAGTGATGCGAAAAGACCCCGTGTAGATAATCAACCCAATAGTAATATCCCAAGTAGTGAGCTCCTCCCGCCTGAAAATATGAGGATAGGAAGAAGAGGAGAGGTCATTTTTAACTCAGTTGATGGCAGGGCACAGTGGAATAAAGTGCGACAAAAAAAACGAGATCACCGTGATTATGCTGCCGAAAGCCCTTTTGATTTAAAATCCAGCTATAACAATTTGCTGCGTAAGTAGGTTTTTATCACTTGCAGCTCAACATGCTATTGTAGGAGGTTTCCTATGAATGAGAATTATTTCGAATTTAATCAACTTTCTTGCAGGCGTAGTCTGCATGGGCTGACGGAATGTAATCCAAAAGTTCCTTGCGGATGTGGCATGTGTGCAGGCATTTCTTTATATATTTTGACAAATTTATATGAATGCGAATCAGAAAATTTGTCACCCGAAAAGGCATTTGAGTTAACGGAAATGTATACCAAAATGCTTAAAATGACGAGAAATCCTTTTACGTTAGAGCCGACGGAAATGGGTAAATTTAGTCATCTGGAACAATCTATTAGAATTCTTCAAATGAGATATCAGACATACCAAAAATATCCCTTTGGTGATTTTATCTATTCTCTTGGTCATTCAGGATTTGCTTTAATTGAAGTTTATGCCTGTGATTCAATAAATAATTTGCCATCTAACAGTTTATTTTTAAAGAATGCTAATGAGAGGCAGGATGCAATAAATAATAACAGATATATTGCCTCTAATCATATGGGGTTTATTGTTTGGAAAGATAATCATTTATTTATTTTTGACCCTAATGTTGGTGGAAAATTGATCCGGTTTAGTAACAAAGACATTACTATTACTCCATATCTTATTGAGGGTAACATTAATCTTATGTGTGTAGAGTCGAGAAATCCTCAAAGAGTTAGGCTGGTAACTATATTTAAGCCGAATTTTGATGTTAGGCATAAAAATAAAGACATATTAAATAATGCGTTGAAAGATATTCATTCTTTCAGATAATTTATAAGTACCTTTTCTTCATAGTGACTCACTGAAATGTAATTTAATTTCATAGTAATTATGATGCATTTATTATATTAATATATAATTATTTATTACTGGGTTTTTTAAAACCACCTTTGATTAATGTTCCCGTATTATCATGTATTGATTTTACTGCTCTCATGTTCGGACACCATTTAGAGTCATAATTTTTTTGTATGCCAGACATAGTGCCGTTTAATTTTTCATCATTAGCACTGGGATTAAAAAATTCAACTTCATAGTAAGGCCAGCCATTATAATCGCATTTGGGTTTTCCGGTATAACCTTCTACCCACGATACGTTATTATTTTTGAGAGAATCCACACTATCACTAACAGTCCATTTTCCAATAATATCTTTTCTTCCTGTGGTTTCATTTGTTACAGTTCCTGTAACTTCATTATTAAACTTATCAACTCTAAAGGAGTAAATTTCCCCTAACTCACCGGGAATGATAAGTTGACTACATGTCGTTCCGTTGGGAGAACCATCAGCTCCTTGATAGCAATTTTTATGCCGTGGTTTTGAGTCCGCTCTAAAACTGGAAAATAAGACCCGATATACTCGCTTTCCGTTAGATAAATTTTCTCTCGGTTGGATACCTATATATCCATCCCCTCCGTTACCAGTAAATGAAAACTGGTTGGAAAAAAAGAATTGATCGTGTGGAGCGCTTTCATTTATTTTAATTCTGAATGTTAGGTTGTTTATTTTTTTATTGTTGTTGTTAATTTTCCAGAACATATTGATAGTGTCTGCAAAGGTGCTTGTGGAAAATAATATTATAGCTGATAGCAAATAAGTTTTTGCTATGTTTTTTTTGCTGTGTTTCATAAATAACCTCGTTTAATATGATAAATTTTATTATTATAAATAAGCATTAAAAATATCAAATCATCTACTCACTTCTTGCATAATCAGGAACAGGGCCGGATATCACATTTCTAATTATCAACAACTATTAGTTATCAACAACCATTCAGGATAATATTTGAGCAAAGTGGGATGCCGCCCTGTAGTAATAAAGTGTCCTACAATTTTGACATGTCATTTATAAACATAATTATAGCAGTGATGTGAAAATAGATTGTAAGTCAATCAAACAATACGTAAATAAATTTATATTTTTGTTTGTTATTTGTTTTTATGGAAGGAAAATACAAGCACACAGAAACAGACCCCTTACTAGCGATAACTCAAGAGGTCTGTAGATGTTACTGCTTAAAGCAGTATGATAAAAATCGCAGTATGATAAAAATCAGACGCTAATCTTGTGACCTGACAGCGCTGAATTATGACGGGCTTGTCCATCCGCACCATAAAAAGAAGGGCTGTGGTGACTTTTCAGAAAAGCAATGGCTTGGCTATTCAACTCAATATGCTGATCCAGCAAAAATCCATTATGTGTATTTAAATCACGGATACGTTCAGCCGTCTGGCTAATTTGTTCCCATAACATCGCCAGTCTTTCATGGTCAGCATAAGGCGCGTTTATTCTCAGCGTTTCGCTTAATTGCTGGCGCTTACGTTCCGCATGATCAAGCGCTGAAAGCAAAAATGTCTTTTGCTCGGTCACCCGATGTAAATGATTTGCCTCAATAAAGCCTTCGCTTAATATGCGCTGTTCTTCTGCCATAGTTTGTGAAAGCGAATTTAAGTGCGCACTTTGCTGTTCAAGTAAGAGTTGAAGTTCTTCCATTTATGGCTCTTTATGAATTTGATGGTTTATTTATCATATTCCATATTTTCAAGGGCTTCTCTGAATAGGGCATCAGCAATCTTACCGCTGTCCATCGTCAGTGTTCCCCGTGCAATGGCTTCTTTCAATTGTTGGACTTTCTGGATATTAATATCCTGGCTGCTTGGCTGGACGAGTTTTTTTTGCGCTTCGCTCAGTTTGACTTGCGTATCGGCGCTTTTTTCTGCGACAGCCACAGTTCTGCGAGTGCTCTGGGCACCTTCATTGGCATTTCGTTGCTGTAAAGCAGCCATAGCCAGTAGAGGTTGAGTGCGTTCAATACTCATAATCGTAATCCTTTAATCAGGCATTATTTATTTGTCTTAGGTAGCAGGCGATATACCGCTGGCATGCCTGTAAATCATGGTCTGTTGGTTATATCGGCTGGAAGAAATAAAACTTTAGCCATTTATAACATCATTTTTACACTGCCATTCTCTTGGGCTTCACCAGTAATAACCTGTCCAGAGCCTAAGCGGACACGGATATTATCAAAACTTGCGGCATTGTTAATCGCTTTTCCTTCGTAACGCACCTGAAAATGGTGTCCATCTACGGTGACGACCACATTTTGTCCAGCTTTAATCGCCCATGGACGCCGAATCATATTGCGTGTGATGAATTGTCCGGCAGATATGTTGCGAATAGCAATACCATTTTGTATGGACTTTCTGTTATGGATTATGTCGTTTGGCAGTTTATCTAAGGACCCCGTTTTTATTTGAAAATCTTTTTCCGTCAGTGCGGCATTGCGGTTAATGGCTCTCTTAGCAACCCAATATGAACCCATGACGTTGACGTAGACCTGAATAAAACGGCGCTGCTGACCACAAGTCACCGGAACGGAAAGGCTTCCCCGATTTTTGTTGCCTGGTGGGGGCTGTATCTCAGGAAATTCACAAGTCGGCCAATGTTGCTTCGGCGTTTTGATGTCCACAGAGACTTTATGACCTGATGTGTGATGAATCTGCCTGAAATAATCACTTATCGATTGCGGTAGGTTGTTCCCCCAAGCCAAAAAAGAGCAAAAAAATAAATTAAGGAAAATGGCAAGGGAGCCGATAAATTTTAATGCAGGCATGTCATCACCTTAACCCCATTAGCGAACCATGTTTTCAAAAAATATTCAGTACCTGTTGGATGTTACAGTACCTGTTGGATATCAATAGTGTAACGCGATTGATTATTCGTTAATGGGATAAATAGCAATCCAATTTGTTTCTATTCTTCGAATCACCTTTTTCTTCTGAGTTTATTCTGTTAGTTGCTTAGCGCTTATCCCCGGCTTGGTTTTCACATGCGGAGCCTTAAACAGCACCGCAACAGACGTGATGAAAAGGGGCATGAGCGCTTGATGCGTTATTGGGGTTCGCCCCGACAGAACAGCCCTGAGGGAGGAATATGCTCGATAAATTAGATGCCGCCTTTCAATTTCGACAAGAAGCGCTGGCACTCCGCAACCAGCGGCAGGAAATTTTGTCTGCCAACATCGCCAATGCGGATACCCCTGGCTATCAGGCGCGTGATATCGATTTTGCTGCTCAACTGAAAAAGGTCATGGCACAGGGTCGTGTAACGGGAAGTGGAATTGGGCTAACTCTGACTTCCGAGCGACATATTCCCGTTCAGCCTCAAAAACGTCTGGAGATGGATCTGCTGTATCGGGTGCCATACCAGACGGCCATGGATGGAAATACCGTTGACATGGATATGGAACGGAGCAATTTCGCGGATAACAGTCTGAAATATCAGGCGGAACTTACGATGACGAATGCGCAGCTCAAAAGCATGATGTCAGTTCTACAGTCACAAGGATAATGGGAATGTCTCTACTCAGTATTTTTGATATTGCCAGCTCTGCGTTGTCCGCTCAGTCCCAGCGACTGAACGTCAGCGCCAGTAATATGGCGAATGCCGATAGCATTGTCGGGCCGGATGGTGAACCCTATCGTGCCAAGCAGGTGGTATTCCGCGTTGCGGCACCGGCAGGGCAGGAAATAGGCGGTGTTCGTGTCAGTGAAGTGGTGGATGATCCCAGCCCTTTCCGTCTCGAATATCAGCCGGGTAACCCGTTGGCCGATGAAAAAGGTTATGTCCGTATGCCGAATGTGGATGTGGTCGGGGAAATGGTCAATACCATCTCCGCTTCCCGCAGCTATCAGGCGAACGTTGAAGTGCTTAATACCACTAAGTCCATTATGTTGAAAACGCTGACTTTAGGCCAGTAACAGGAATTCCATTATGGCAGTAACCACGTCAATCAATGAATCGTTGGATAATACCACGGTAGGTGAGCTGGCTTCTGTGGCCAAAACAAAGCCACAAAGCAGCGGCGATATCAAAGATAACTTTCTGAATATATTGGTGACACAGCTCAAGCACCAAGATCCCACCAATCCAATGCAAAACAATGAGCTAACCTCTCAGATTGCACAGATCAGTACCGTTGAGGGCATAGAAAAACTCAATAAAACACTGGGAACCATTGTCGGACAGATGGACAACAATCAGGCAATGCAAACAACATTGCTGATTAATCGGGGTGTTATGGTGCCCGGCGATAGAATTTTAGTCGGCTCCAGTGAAGAAGAAGGCATCAGCACAACGCCATTGGGCCTTGAGCTGACCCGACCTGCCGATAACGTAAAACTCACCATCAAAGATAAGAATGGGGCGGTAGTTCGGGAGTTGGACATCGGTAAATTGAATGCGGGTGTCCATAGTTTTGAATGGAATGGCAAAGACGCAGATGGCAAGGAAGTGGTAAACGGTGCGTATAGTTTCACGGTTTCTGCAAGCTATCAAGATCAAGCGTTAGTGGCACTTCCGCTGAATTATGCCGTAGTTAATGGCGTCACGCGGAGTGAGGATGGCACTAAATTAGATTTAGGGCTGGCGGGTACGGTAACCATGGATAAAGTTCGTCAGATTCTTTAATTAAACGGAGGACATATGTCTTTTTCACAAGCGGTCAGTGGCTTGAATGCCGCAGCGGGTAATTTGGACGTTATTGGTAATAACATCGCAAACTCGGCGACATTCGGCTTTAAATCCAGTTCTGCTGCTTTTGCGGACGTTTTCAGCGGCTCAAATGTAGGATTGGGTGTTAAGGTTTCTGGCATGGTTCAGAACTTTAAGGATGGTTCAACCACCACGACTAACCGTCAACTGGATATGGCAGTGACACAGGGCGGTTTTTTCCGCATGCAGGATTCCAACGGTAATATTTCCTATTCCCGTAACGGCCAGTTCGAAATGGATTCAGGCCGTAATCTGATCAATAAGCAGGGCATGAAACTGACCGGCTATCCGGCGGTAGAAGGGGCGAATGGGCCGGAGATTCAAAAAGGCGCGGCACCCGGTCCGATTTCAATTCCAACCAATATGCTGGGGGCGAAAGCAACCACTAAAGTGACGATGACGGCTAACCTGAATTCGATGAACCCAAAGATCGATACCGTTGCCAATCCATTTGATCCAGCGAAAAAAGATAGCCTTAACTACAGCTCCGGTATCTCTGTGTACGATAGCTTGGGCAATGAACATAATATCAATGTGTTTTTTGTTAAAACAGAAAACAACAAGTGGGAAATTCATGCTCAGGATACTTCAGTAGCGGGTTCTGCTCCTCAAAAATTGGGTGATGTAGCCTTTGATGGTAACGGCCGCATTGTCGGTAATGAAAACGCATTTGATTTTGCTATGCCATCTTTGAATGGTTCTATCGCTGGGCCAATCAATATTGACTTTAACAGCAGCAGACAGCAGAGCATCCAGCAAGACTCGATTTCCAACCAGCAGCAAAACGGTTATGCGGCAGGTCATTTTACTAACTATCGTGTTGATAACGATGGAAAAATTTATGGCCTGTATTCAAACCAACAGACTCAGGTTCTGGGTCAGGTTGTGCTGGCGAATTTTTCTAACCCGGAAGGTTTGGCCGCGCAGGGAGACAACGTTTGGGTAGAGACGGGTTCATCCGGTAGTCCAATCGTGGGTACAGCCGGTTCAGGCAACTTCGGTAAGCTGATCAGCGGTGCGCTGGAAGCCTCTAACGTAGACATGAGCCAGGAACTGGTCAATATGATCGTCGCCCAGCGTAACTATCAATCCAACGCCCAGACCATCAAGACGCAGGATCAAATTCTGCAAACTCTGGTCAGTATGCGTTAATAATCTCAGGCGGATAGCTTTATGGATCACGTTATATATACCGCTATGGGAGCTGCGCGCCAGACACTGGAGCATCAGGCTGTCACAGCCAACAATCTGGCCAACGCTTCAACACCGGGCTTCAAGGCCCAGCTTGCTGCCCTGCGCGCCGTACCGATTGAAGGTGAAACCCTGCCGACCCGCACACTGACCGTGGCTTCCACTCCCGGCATGGATAGCCGCCAGGGACCCATGAATTACACCTCCCGCCCGTTGGATGTGGCGGTCGGACAAGGCGGCTACTTGGCTGTCCAGCTTGAAGATGGGACAGAAGCCTATACCCGCAACGGCAACATCCAGATTTCACCCGAAGGGCAACTGATGGTGCAGGGGCGTATGTTGATGGGTGAAAACGGGCCGATTGATGTTCCGCCACAGGCCGAACTGACTATTGCTGCTGATGGTGCCATCTCTGCCTTGATTGCCAGCGATCCACCCACCTTGTTGGGACAGATTGGCAAACTGAAAATCGTCAAACCGGAAGCCGGACAAGTGGTGCGGGGCGATGATGGTTTGTTCCACTTGACGCCACAGGCGCAGGAGCAGCAAGGCAATGAACTGGCAGCCAGTACGGAAGTGAAAATCATGCCGGGGGTACTGGAAGGCAGTAATGTCAATCCAGTGGAAAGTATGGTGAACATGATCGCCAACGCGCGTCGCTTTGAGATGCAGATGAAAGTCATTCACAGTTCCGATGAAAATGCACAGCGGGCTAATCAAATTCTCGCTATGAGCTAATCGGGAGGGATAAATTCATGATCCGATCTTTATGGATTGCCAAGACTGGGCTGGATGCCCAGCAAACCAATATGGATGTGATTGCCAACAACCTGGCAAACGTCAGCACCAATGGTTTTAAACGCCAACGGGCGGTATTTGAAGATTTACTCTATCAAACTGAACGTCAGCCGGGCGCGATGTCGTCTGAACAGACGAACTTACCATCGGGGTTGCAGATTGGTACGGGGGTACGCCCGGTCGCCACTGAGCGTCTGCACAGTCAGGGCAATCTGGCGCAGACCAACAACAGCAAAGATGTGGCCATCAAGGGACAGGGCCTTTTCCAGATCCAGATGCCGGATGGCACAACCGGCTATACCCGTGATGGTTCATTTCAGGTGGATCAAAATGGTCAGTTAGTGACAGCCGGTGGTTTTCAGGTCGTCCCTGCCATCATCATTCCGGACAATGCCACCAAAATCAGTATCGCCCGTGACGGGATCATCAGTGTGAACGTGCAGGGGCAAAACGCACCTCAACAGGTTGGGCAATTGACGCTGACCACGTTCATCAACGAGAGCGGTTTGGAAAGCGTGGGTGAGAACCTGTATCTGGAAACCAACAGTTCAGGTGTGCCAGTGGAAAACGCACCGGGCATCAATGGCGCTGGGTTGCTCTACCAAGGCTATGTTGAAACCTCGAATGTCAATGTCGCGGAAGAGCTGGTCAATATGATTCAGGTTCAGCGTGCTTACGAAATCAACAGCAAAGCGGTATCAACGTCTGATCAGATGCTGCAAAAACTGACCCAGTTATAATCTCATCGTTAATCGTGGAGGGACATCTTCCTCCACGATTTCTGCGATAAACTTATTCTGCGATAAACTTAAGAGCATAGAAGATGGATACAATGCCCGTTGCCAAGAACCCTTCCGGAAGCCATGCTAACAACCCAGTCGCTTATGATCCCACGGGTTTACGGAAAAATCAGGGAAATAAGTGGCGTATCGGCCTCTCTGTGGCGGCATTAACCCTGTCAGCGCTGACACTGGGGGGATGTGCCTATATGCCGCACAAACCGCTGGTGAAAGGGCAAACGACCGCAAAACCCGCCGAATCACCCGCTCCAGCACCAACAGGTTCTATTTTTCAGGTCGTCCAGCCCGTCTATTACGGTTATCAACCGCTGTTTGAAGACCGTCGTCCCCGCAATATTGGTGATACGTTGACCATCATCCTGCAAGAAAATGTCAGTGCGAGCAAAAACTCCTCAGCCAATGCCAGTCGCAATGGCAAAACCGGTTTTGCTGCGGCGTTGACTCCGCGTTTCTTGCAGGGATTAATCGGCAGTGACAAAACCGATTTGGGCATGGAAGGCAATAACGAGTTTGGCGGTAAGGGTGGAGCGAATGCCAACAATACATTCAAGGGTACGATTACTGTGACGGTGAATCAATTGCTGGCAAACGGCAACCTGCATGTGGTGGGGGAAAAACAGATCGCCATCAATCAGGGAACGGAATTCATTCGTTTCTCTGGTGTCGTGAACCCGCGCACTATCACGGGCAACAATACAGTAAGCTCCAATCAGGTTGCTGATGCCCGCATTGAATATGTGGGGGATGGTTATATTAACGAAGCCCAGAATATGGGGTGGTTGCAACGTTTCTTTATGAATATCTCACCGTTTTAAAAGAGGAGGGTCAGGATGAAAAAATTAGTCGCCAGCCTTTTTACCTTTTCGCTGGTATGGTTCAGTTCGCTCGCGCCAACCAGCGCTTTTGCAGAACGCATTCGTGATCTGACGACCCTTGAAGGTGTGAGGGATAACGCGCTGATTGGTTATGGTTTGGTGGTCGGATTGGATGGAACGGGTGACCAGACCATGCAGACGCCTTTCACCACGCAAAGCCTGAGCAATATGTTGTCGCAGTTGGGTATTACTGTGCCACCCGGTACCAATATGCAGCTTAAAAATGTGGCTGCCGTGATGGTGACAGCCAAGCTGCCACCTTTTGCGCGTTCAGGGCAAAATATTGACATTGTGGTGTCCTCGTTAGGTAATGCCAAGAGCTTACGTGGGGGGACATTGCTGATGACGCCCCTGAAAGGGGTGGATAATCAGGTCTACGCATTGGCTCAGGGAAATATTCTGGTGGGGGGCGCGGGGGCGAGTGCCGGGGGTAACAGCATTAAAATCAATCAACTGGCCGGAGGACGTATCTCTAACGGTGCAGTGATTGAGCGGGAATTACCCACGCAATTCGGCCAGAAAGGCACGCTGAACCTGCAATTGAATGATGATGATTTCAGTTTGGCCCAACAGATTAGCGACGCGATCAACCGCCTGAAAGGAACCGGGACGGCCACACCGTTGGATTCCCGTACCATTCAGTTACGTCTGCCAATAGAAAACAGCGAGCAGGTTAAGTTTCTGTCTCAAGTGCAGAACTTAAATATTCGTGTTGATGCGGGCGATGCCAAAGTGATTTTCAACTCCCGTACCGGGTCGGTGGTGATGAACCGCAATGTCACATTGGATAGCTGTGCGATTGCTCACGGTAGCCTGTCTGTCACCGTTGAGCGTCAAACGGTGGTCAATCAGCCTGACACACCATTGGCGGGAGGAAGTACTGTCGTGACCCGCAATACGGGGATTGGCATTCAGGAGCAAGGTGGCGCATTGCAGAAGGTCAATGCCAGTGCGAATCTGACTCAAGTGATACGTGCGTTGAATGCCTTGGGGGCATCACCAACGGATTTAATGTCGATTTTGCAGGCGATGGAGAGCGCAGGCTGTCTGCGTGCGAAATTGGAGATTATCTGATGAATGATTTTCTGACGACGCCCAATGCGGCTTACGATGTGAATTCGCTGCATTCACTAAAAGCGAAACTGGCACAGGAACCACAACAAGGGCTACGGCAAGTAGCCCAACAACTGGAAGGCGTCTTCGTTCAGATGATGCTGAAAAGTATGCGTTCTTCGCTGCCGCAGGATGGCATTCTGAGCAGTGAGCAGACCCGTTTTTACACTTCGATGTACGATCAGCAAATTGCCCAAGACCTTTCCCAAAAGGGACTGGGATTTGCTGACATGATCGTGAAGCAATTTTCCAATGCAAATACTATACCAAATGCAAATACTATACCAAATGCAAATACTATACCAAATGCAAATACTATACCGAATGAAAATAATAGGCCGAGTGAATTGGCGGGAACTATGCCGATGCCACTGGATAATGAAATCCTGCACACATTACCGAAACAGGCTCTGGAACCGTTTATGCGCCGGGCTATGCCTGATCCTTCATCTTCGGCTTTCACCCGTGGTTCAGGGCAGTCAAAATCATTGCCCATGAACAGTGCCAGTTTTGTTTCCATGCTTTCCCTGCCGGCACAATTGGCAAGCCAGCAAAGCGGTATCCCTCATTTATTGATTATTGCTCAGGCCGCCCTGGAATCCGGTTGGGGACAACGGGAAATTCTGACCGCAGAAGGCAAGCCGAGTCATAACCTGTTTGGTATCAAGGCCGGGAAACACTGGAAAGGGCCGGTCACCCATATCACGACGACGGAATACATTGAGGGTGAACCGAGAAAAATGCAGGACAGCTTCCGGGTATATGGCTCTTATGTGGAAGCGATAACGGATTATGCCAAATTGCTGACGGAAAATCCCCGCTATACCAAAGTCGTGCAGTCCACGACGGCTGAACAAGGCGCGTACTCCTTGCAGGATGCGGGATATGCCACCGATCCCGGTTATGCCAAAAAATTAGTGACCCTGATCCAGCAGTTAAAGAATACCGGCCATCAAATGGCAAAAGCCTATGTCTCTGATTTCGACAACCTGTTTTAAACGCCGGGTCACAAAATCAAGCGCATTTCTGCTCAAGGAACAGAGAGACATGCCGATAACTGTAACAGTGAATGACCTCCCATCGATGGAGGATTAAAGAAAACGTAAAAGGATCTACATATGTCCAATAGTCTTCTGAATACTGCCATGAGTGGTATTAACGCCGCGCAGGTGGCAATGGATGTTGTGGCTAATAACGTCACTAACTCTACAAAAACGGATTATCACCGACAGACTACCGTGATGACATCAAATAATGGCACCCAATCGCCAGTGGGTTTTATTGGCAACGGTGTGGTTGTCGGTACCATCAACCGTGAATACAGTGAATTCATCACTCAACAAAAGAATGCCGCACAAACTAAACATTCTGCACTGAATGTTTATAGCCAAGAGATCGGCAAAATCGATAAGTCATTGGCAGAAACAAATACCAATCTGTCCAACTTCATCTCAGATTTTTTCGACAGGCTGGGAGTGCTTGAGAGCAATGCGGAAGACAGCGCGGCCAGAACCACGGTATTGGGCACCGCAGAGGGTCTGGTTAACCGATTCAAAAAAGCCGATGAAACTCTGCGTCAGATAGACAGAGGCGTCAATGCCCGCATTGGACAAAATATTCAGGATATCAACAAATACGCAGAAGAAATTGCCAGTCTGAACAATGAAATTACGCGGATGCGCGGTATGGGTAATGGCGAACCCCTGGCGTTGCTGGATAAGCGTGATGAAGCGGTTAATCAATTAAATCAGTTGGTCGAAGTGAACGTCGTTCAGCAGGATGGCAGCACTTATAACGTCTCATTTGGTGGCGGCCTGACGCTGGTATCGGGCAATAAAGCCTATCAAGTGGAAGCAATCCCTTCCAGCGCTGACAGTAGCCGTATCACACTGGGTTATAACAATGGCACAGTCGGTACCAGAGAAATCGACGAACGCTTTATTTCTCAGGGGGCATTGGGTGGTGCATTGCAAGTGCGCAGGGAAGCGGTGGATTCAACCCGCAATGAGCTGAACCAACTGGCACTGGTGATGGCGGATCAATTCAATCAGGTGCAGCGTGGCGGTATTGATCTGAACGGCGACAAGGGCGCTGATTTCTTTACCTTCAACCAACCTGAGGTTATTTCCAGCAGCAACAATAAAGGTACGGCTAAAATTGAAGTGGGATATGCGGATACCACTCAAGTGAAAGCCAGTGACTATACCCTCAAATTTGAAAGTGGGAATTGGGCAGTCCAGCGCGTTTCTGACAAGGCCATGATCCCGGTGAAAAAAGAGGGTGATACGCTGGCGTTTGATGGTCTGAAAGTCAACATCAATGCGGCTGAGGCAAAAGAGCACGACAGCTATACGTTGAAAACAGTCAGCAACGTTGTGGCGACTCTGGAAGTGAATCTGAAAGATTCTTCCCAACTGGCGACCGGCACTGTCAAAGGTGCCGGCCCAAGTGATAACCGTAATATGGAGAAATTCCTTAAATTACAGGATGAGCGTTTGGTTGAGGGTAAATCATCCTTTGCCAGTGCTTACGCCTCGTTGGTCAGCCGTGTGGGGAGTAATACGCATAAAATCCAGACAAGTGCCGAAACGCAGGGAGAGATTGTTAAGCAACTGAAATCAACGCATCAATCGATTTCGGGTGTCAATCTGGATGATGAATACATCGAATTGCAACGTTTTCAACAGTATTATCTGGCAAATGCCCGTGTGATCCAGACTGCGACAACAATGTTTGATGCGATTCTGGCTATTCGCTAATCACCACTTGGTTGAAAATAAAAAGGAAATGAGATTGTGCGAGTCAGTACGAATCAATTATACACTCAAAGCATTAATGGGATTTATGATGCCCAATCGACAAAGATGAAATTGAGTGAGCAACTCTCCAGCGAGCGTCGAGTGATTAATCCCTCTGATGATCCTCTGGCGGCTTCGCAGAGCATTATGATTTCCCAATCTGAGTCGAAAAACCAGCAGTTTGCCACTGCCCGCACCTTTGCCAAAAACGCCATGTCAACCCAGTTGAGCATTATTGCCGATGCCGTGAAAGTGACGAGCTCTGTTTCTGAAACGTTGGTGGCTGCGGCATCTGCGCAGAGCGATAAGGATCGGGAATCTTATGCACAGCAATTGAACGGCCTTAAAGAACAATTGCTGAACTTGGGTAACAAAACCGATGGCAATGGACGTTATATTTTTGCTGGCTATAAAACGGATACACCTCCTTTTGTGAAAGATGACAGTGGAAAAGTCAGTTACGTCGGTGGTGATGAAAAAATTACCCAGAAAGTGGATGATAACCGCTCAATGATTATCGCCCATACCGGGCGACAGGTATTTTTATCTCATCCCAGCAATCCAATCAAAGACAGTGAACCCGATATTTTTGCTACCCTTGATATGGCGATCTCAGCGTTAAAAACGCCGTATAGCACGGCGAGTGAGGAAGAAAAGAACGCCGCGATGGCATTGATAGATAAAGCTAACCGTAGTGCCCGCAACAGCCAGAACAACTTTTCTTCGGCAGAAACCGTATTGGGCTTGCAACTTAAGGAACTGGATAGTCTGGATGATCTGGGCCGTGACCGCAGTGCCGCGAATCAAGTACAGAAAGGAGAATTAGTCGGGGTTGACTGGCTCTCCACTATCTCCAAATACTTTCAGCAAGAGGTTACACTACAGGCTTCTTACAAGGCGTTTACTGACTTAAAAGGGATGTCTCTGTTTGAGATGCGTCGCTGATTAAGACGGGTATAACGCTGTAATTTTAAGCCCTTGGCTTCTTTCTCCCACGTTACAAGAAAAGAAGCCAAGGGCTTATTGACTCCTTTCATCTTCTCGCTTTGTACTTATTGGCAATAATTCAGTTCTATTTCTTCCAGCCTTATTTGGAAAAATCCTATTTTCTTAAAATCTCATTTCTTAAAATCGCAAAGTGCAATTGTTAAACAATATTTGTATTAATAATACTCTGAAAAGAAAGGCTGACAAATAACAAATGCAGAGAATAAAAATTTTGAAATTTAAGATTTCGTGAATGGTTTTATCTTTATTCATCATTCCGGTGAATGATATTGGAAATTTGTCGTACTAAACACAGTCAGAATTATTTTTTCGCCTATAGTTTCACTGGGGAAAGAGGGTTGGCTATATAAGAAGCAAAATCGTCCTTATCCCTGATTAATTCCAATTTTTCTATTTATTATATTATTTTATCTTGTGATCAAGATCTGATCTTGAGTAGGAAAGAGGAATGTTATATTAATTTTTTTGATATAAACACATTGGATGTGTCTGATGATTTTTGTTTAGGGATAAATCTTGCCTTACTATAGATGATTAGAATAAATGAATATGAAAATTATAAACCTACTCTTTTGTATTGGATTTATCTTGTTCAGCACGATATTGATTGGATGTTTTTCGACAATCGATCATGACTGGATGATTGGGGAGAAAGGTATTAATACGGTTTGTGATGTGGTCAATAATTTTGTCGTTAATGACGACAGAACATTAACCGCCCCTTTGTGTTTGGTTTTTTTGTTACCTTTTATGGTTTTTTTTGTGATGAAGGGAATGAAAGGATTTTCGGAAAATAAATTACAATCGATAGCCTATCTATTGACGGTTATGTTTTCCATGGGTTATTGGTATTGGATGTTTTTCGGTCGGTTTATGGCCTGTCCACTTCCTACACATTGATTTTATGCATCTATTATTGATCTTGTTACTGCAATTTATCTTGTTGCGGCGATTTGTCACATCTGTCACGCATTAATTTTTTATGTATTCAAACGAGGGTTATTGGAAGATCAAGGTGTTGATCCTTATCTCCCAATAATCCGATACAGGAAAGAGACTTAATAATGTTATCTTTCTGTTGGTGCTTCCTCCCGTGTAGACATTCCATAATCTCGGATAATCGCAGCGACTTTCAGACGATAATCTGCAAACACGCCATTGCGTCCCAGCACTTGAGCCTCCTGGTGTTGGTAAGTATTTCGCCATTGCTTTATGGATTCTTCATCACGCCAATAGGAGAGTGAAAGATATTTATTGTTATGGTTGAGGCTTTGAAAACGTTCTACCGAAATAAATCCTGGAATGGTGTCCAATAATGGTCTGATTGCAGCGGCGCTATCAAAATAGCGTTCACTTTGATTTTTTGCGAGTTCGACTTCAAATATGACGGCTAGCATTATCGTCCCCTTGTAGGATAAGAAACCCTAGGTTATCGTTCTGGAACGGCTATCACTTCGATGATCATCAAAATATGAATGAATTCGACCTTGAGGAAAGAGTTTCTGCCATTGCGGCGGTACTGGCTGATCGCACCCGCGCCCGTATGCTGTTTCTGATGATGGATGGGCGTGCCTATACAGCGACTGAATTAAGTGCCGCTACCGATGTTGCTCCGTCAACAACCAGTGCACATTTAAATCGTCTGGTAGCAAAAACTTTAATCAGTTGCATTAAACAGGGACGGCATCGTTATTTTAAAATCTACAGCGCAGAAGTGGCTCAATTGCTGGAAAATATGATGTGTTTTGCCAATGCGGGGCATCAGGATGCCATCAAAATCTCCACACCTAAACCTCTGCGTTTTTTCCGTACCTGTTATGACCATATGGCAGGGGAAATCGCGGTAAAAATTCATGACAGTTTGCTGGCGAATCATTGGATAACGGAGAGTTATGAGTTAACGCCAATGGGCAAAGAACTCCTGCTTTCTCTTGGCGTATGTTGTGATGAAAAACCCCATTCCCGGCGAAAATTTGCCTGCTCCTGCCTTGATTGGAGCGAACGGCATTTTCATCTTGGTGGTTTTTTAGGCGCCTCGTTGCTTGATGCTTTTTTAAAGAAAAAATGGGCAATCAGGCGGTTAGACAGTCGGGAACTGGTATTAACCGAATCAGGAAAGCGCGGGGTTAAGCAGCAGTTTGGTGTGGAAATTAAAATAGGGAACATCCTCTGAATGAATGATGGGTTTTTATTTTGCTATCTCCATTGGGGAATATGGTAATCAATTCATCAATAGTTTTATGACTCATTTGTACCATTGTATAAGCATACTTTCCTAATGGGGATTGGTTTAAATCATTATCTTGTTGGACATTAGAACGATTTAGATAAAGAGCCTTGCCTGAATGGTTCCATTCTGCCATTTTAAGTTTCCACTTATCATCATAATTTTTTGCCGGACAGACAATATTAGCCCAAGGATCACAAATCCAAGATCCATCTGGGAATTGATTTGGCCTGTATGTCTCCCCAATTTTGGGCTTGGGATTGGTATAGCTCGGAGGGCAAATCAGTGAAAAAGCATGGTTATAGGGCCTGAGAGTAACAATTAATTGTAGCGTTAATAGTGATTTCAGAGCAGATAAATTAATGTCTGTCGGATAAAATAACTGACAAAGTGTTTGGTTATGTTCATTTTTTAAATACTGCAAGGCAAAAATAGCCAAGAGCATGCAGTTACCAACTAAAAATGAATTTTGTTTTGATATCAATTTATGATAGATTCTATTGCTGGGCACCCTTGTGGTTAATAACTCGCCACGTAATTCTTCGAAGGCGGTATATCTACGATCCAATCCCTCATCGGTGTAAAATGATTTTTTTTCTTCTGGTAAAATACTTACATCATAATATTTTATATTATGCGATTTTCCTTTAAATATATTTTGTGCTCTTTGTGCAGCATTACGTAAAATCTCTTCAATTGACATATTAAAATCCTCAATTACGTTATGATATATACCCGTTATTTTTAAATTTTAAAATTCACTTCTTTCTTTTTACAATATTGTGCATCTTCCAGATGAAGGCTCATCATGTATTACCGTGCTACCATCTGGATATATCGTAATAATACCCGTCGTCATTTTTACTCCCCTTTGGGTTGCAGTATAAGCATATTTTCCCAATGGAGACCCATTCATATGGGGATCATTTTTAAGACTAAAATGAGCGGCATGAATTATTTTCCCTTGCATATTCCATTCTGACATTCTGGCTTTCCATCTTTTATCATAATCCATAGCAGGGCAAATAATGTTTGCCCATGGATCACATATCCATGCGTTTTGTGGGAATACATTAGGTTCAGATATCATGCCAAGATAGGGTTTTGTGTCAGCATTACTGGGAGGGCTGACCATAACAAAAGCATGACTATAGGGGGCTTGAAGACAAATAATTTGTAAATTTAACAAAGAGCGGAATCGGGTATAATTTACATTTGGGTTATAAAATAAAGCACGGAGTGAATTTTTATGTTTTTTCTTCAAATAATATAAAGCGAAAATAGATAATAAGATACAATTCCCAACCAAAAAGTAATTTTTGTTTCTATGTAAATAATGATATATTTCCCTGCTGGATAATTGTTTTTCGAATAATCTTTCGTGTAATCTGTCAAAAATAAGGTCTCTGCACGCCATACCTTCTTCAGTATAAAACGCCTTCTTTCTTTCTGGTAATATATTAGGGTCATAATAACTGATATTATGCGATTTCCCTTTGAATGTCGATTGAGCGGCTTGCAGGGTATCATGCAGAATGTCTTCAATTGTATTTGCCATATTGATATCCTCAAATAAACTTATTAATTTTATTTAACGATGTGGATAGGGTGTCACTATAGAAAATGTTTAAGTGGGTTGACAACTAAAATTAACAGTAAACTATGTAAATTAATACGCTCTTTTTTTACATTAAACAAGTCATATTTATTTTTTTATTAACTTATTGATTTGTAATTTTTTAATTGAGTTTTTTGCGGTCATGGTCATATGGGCCTGTCATTGAAAATGAATCAGTCATTAAGGATGAGTCAGGCTTGTTAATGTCAGATTAGATGGAGAGAAATACGGGTTTATTATTGAGTGAGGTGACCGCTTAAACAGCCACCTTTAATGAAGTGGATATTCTATCAATTTTCTTAAGTTTCCATGACTACTTTTAACCGTCGTAAAAACCAAGAATAGTTATTTTAGCTTCGCCTCCCTTACGTTTATCCAGGGAAGAGATATATCCTGTCAGTTTCACTGTTGTGGAATGGCTAGCCATGTACGGATAAAATATGTTATGCGCACCGTCCAGATCAGCCCAAGTAGATGGTTTTTCTGGGATGCTTGAGCCATAAGGTTTTCTTATTTCTCCATTGACATACAAGGTTGTCGATACGCCAGTATGTCTTCCTTCCATACTTTTAATAATCACATGTACAGCAAAGTAATGACGATTGTCGGGAAGCACAATGCCACCATGACCGTGACCGTCGTCGAACTCAGAAATGCTGAATGTTTCAGCATGCCAAGTATATTCCTCTCTCGGGGTCTTTAGTTCTCTCTCTGAGAGTAGAATAATGTCTTCAGTTCTTTCTAAACTCTTTTTTTCTGACATGATTTAACTCCTGTTTTTATACAATGGATTTTGTGGCTAAAATTAATTCTCATTAATTCATGCTGAACAATCAATGATATTTTTTGGTTGTCAATAAAATATTAAAGATGATGGTTGTAGTGGCTTTCTTTTTTATATAAATACTTTTTCATAATGGTGACACGTTGAAATTATTGAAGATCCCTGACTTCCTGCACTACAGGGAGTCAGGAAGTGTCCCACCATGTTGAAATATCATAGATAAAAAATATAAAACACATGAGTCGATCATCAACTATTTAAAGTTAATCCGGCATAAAAAAAGACATAGCAAGATAATTAACAAAGAATATTCTGGGAGGTAATGAACCGTCTATCCGATGGAGATTGGATAAAATATAGCGAATTTTGAAAGTAGGTCAATGAGGGCAATAACATGATTCGATTTGAGGATAAGGTTGTCATTATTACGGGTGCAGGAAGTGGTATTGGGGAGGCAACAGCAAAACGCTTTTCACAAGAGGGAGCCATTGTTGTATTGGCTGGCCGGGATACAGATAAACTTAATCGGGTATTCAGCGAATTGCCATCAAACAAGGCACGGGTGATCCAGACCGATGTTGCAGATCGGGAATCGGTCAAGAACATGGTGGATGAAACGGTCAGGGTCTTTGGCAGGATAGATGTTCTGGTGAATAATGCCGGTTTGTATGCCGTGGGTGATTTATTGAGTCTTTCACAAGAAGAAGGTGAAGCCGTACTGGCGACAAATCTTAATGGCGTACTCAATGGTAGCTATTTTGCGCTGCCATATTTGCTGAAAAGCAAGGGATGTATTGTCAATAATGCCTCTGTGTCAGGATTGGGAGGGGATTGGGGTGGTGCGCACTATTGTGCAGCAAAAGGTGCTGTGGTTAATTTAACCCGTGCCATGGCACTGGATTATGGCGCACAGGGTATTCGCGTCAATAGTGTCTGCCCAAGTTTAGTTTTGACGCCGATGACCGCTCGTTTTGATGATGAAACCCTACAACATTTCAATAGCCGGATCCCGCTGAAAAGAGCCGGCAAACCTTCCGAAGTCGCGGCTGCCATTGCTTTTCTGGCGAGTGAAGATGCCAGTTTCATTAATGGTGTGAACTTGCCAATCGATGGCGGGACAACCGCATCCAATGGTCAACCCAATTTTAATTGACGGCATTGTCTCTGGGATAACGCACTGAAAAAGAGCTCCACAAATTGTGGAGCTCTTTGATTTTTCCCGGTTAACGGTGACTGTTTGAGCGACCCGATACGGTTGAGTGGTTTTGGCTGACAGCCTTAGCCAATTCACAGAGTGTGGGGTGTGTGAACAATGTGACCAATGGAAGTTTCATGTTTTGCTCACGCATACGCGCCAGCAATTGGATTGCTAGCAGAGAATGTCCCCCCAGCGCGAAGAAATTATCATGGCGACCCACCGGTTCCTGTCCCAGCAATTTTTGCCATATCTGGGCCAAGGCTATTTCCACATCACCAATGGGAGCTTCATAGCCGGAAGTAACAAGCGTTGTTTGCCCAGAGGCAGGTAATTTCTGATGATCGGGCTTGCCATTGAAAACGGGCATCAACGTATCCGGGGTTTCGGGTTGTTGTGGCGTAATCATCGTGGCAATGCTCATGACCGGCCGTTGAGGCTCGTCTTCCAATGCTTTTGTCAGCTCAGCTAACGCGGTGGTCAGAGCGCTGATCAGATGCGCGGGATCGATGCCCGATACCGTTTGGATCGTCAACAAGAAACCCTTACCCAAATCATCCACGGCCAAATAGAGAGGGTAGTTAGTTCTTTCTTTTCCGGCTACCAGACGTATGCCTTCCCATAGGGTATCGGTGACATCCGATGGGCTGTGGCGATAGTTAAGCAGTGAATTGAAAAGCGGCAGAGGAGGCACGATGCCGCTACAGCGTTGAGCCAGCGCCAGAGAAGCCTGCTCGTGCTCAAGTAATTGGGTCAGGCGGCGGTAAGTTGCTTGCACCGTTGCCTGTACGCTGTTTCCTGCAAGCCGAACCCGCACCGGCAGGGTATTGATGAACAGTCCCAGGATCTGCTCAATGTCACTTCCCCCCTGCATACGTCCCAGTAAAACGGTTCCGAAGACGACATCATCCTGCCCGGTTAATTTTGCCAGAACTTGCGCCCATGCGACATGGAACAGTACGCCGGGGCTGACCCCTTGGTGGCGTGCCTGTTTACGGATAGCTCTGGCAAGTGCGGCATTCAGTGGCTTGATGATTTCGGTGACCTGTCTATCTCCACTGTAGACGTCGAGTATTCCGAAAGGCGCGGTCGGTGTATCTACATCGGCGAGTATCCCACGGAAATAGGCTTCGTGGTCTGACATTGGCACCCGCAGTAATTGGGCGATAAAGTGACGGTAAGGCAATGCGGGGGATAAGTGTTCACTGCGATGGTGCAGAAGTTCGTTGATTTCAGCGATGATAATGTCCAGCGACAGATGGTCATTCAGTATATGGTGGCAGCAGAAAGCCAGCAGCCATTCACCTCGCTGTGGATCATAAGCGATATCGGCGGAGAATAGCGGAGCCTGACGGATATCAAGACGGTGCCGGCGTGGATCGGTATGCGCCAGCAACTGAGACGGAACATCCTTATCGCTATCACTGTTTGGCACAAAATCATCCGGCACAAACATGTTGATGCGCAGGATAGCCTGACGCCAGACAACTTGTACGGGCTGCGTTAAACCCTCCCAGCAGATGGCTGTGCGCAGGATATCGTGACGGTTAATGAGTTGTTGCAAGGCGGCCAGAAAATCATCAAGGCGCTCGCGGGTGTCGAAAGCAAACAAGGTATGTAACAGATAAACGTCTCCCTGGGTTTGCACCAGATGGTGGAACAACATCCCCGCCTGTAAAGGAGCTAGCGGGTAGATATCCTGAATATTGGCCATGCCATCGGGAAGTGTGGCGGCGATAGCCTCAATTTCGTGTTGCGTCAGGGATACCAGCGGCAACATATCAGGCGTGATGGCGGAGCAGCCATCGGGGATGAGATTGGGGGGAACAGGGGATGTGGCGGTATTATCTTCGGCGACCCGCATTAATTTTGCCATCTCAGCCAGCACGGGGGTGGAAAATACCGTGCGAATATCAAGGTGCCAACCCTGATTGCGCAGTCGTTCAATCAGGCTGATGACCATCAGTGAATGACCACCCAGCTCAAAGAAGTGATCATAACGCCCCACCTTTTCCAGTGTTAATAATGTTTGCCAAACCCCAGCCAGCGCTCTTTCTCGGTCACCGAGCGGAATTTCATAAGCACGGGTCACAATGGATGCCTGATCCGGCATGGGCAGCGCCTGACGGTTGAGCTTACCATTCGGTGCCAGTGGGAACGCATCCAATGTCACAAATGCGCTGGGCAGCATATACTCAGCAAGGTGCTGCGCGAGTTGCCGACGCAAGTCTGCGGGTGCGGGTTTGGTATTGGGTTCGGCAATCAGGTAGGCAACAAGACGTTTGTCGCCCACTTTATCTTCGCGGGCAAGGACGATCGCTTCACGCACGCCGTGGCATTGCATCAGTCGGGTTTCAATTTCCCCCGGTTCAATACGGAAGCCGCGTAGCTTGATCTGAAAATCATTGCGGCCAAGATACTCAATATTGCCGTCAGGCCGCCAACGCGCCAAATCGCCGGTCTTATACAGGCGGGCATTAGGGTGTTTGCTGAAGGGATCGACAACAAACCGCTCTGCGGTCAATTCCGGTTGATTCGAATAACCACGGGCAATGCCCATACCACCAATATAGATTTCGCCGCTTACGCCGATAGGCACCGGCTGACCGAGTTTATCCAAAATATAGATACACGTATTGGCGATCGGGCGCCCAATGGGAATGTTATGGGTGATGGCGGGAATAGGTTTGTTCTCTCTCATCATTTCCTTATCTATCACCATCATCGTGGCGGTGACGGTCACTTCGGTGGGACCATAGCCGTTGATCCAGCAGCAGGCATGGGTTTCCGGGCACGACAGCCAGTCCATTAAATAGCGCTGTTCCACCTTATCACCCCCAACAATCACGGTGCGCAGAGTGGGGCTGAAACCCATGTGTCCTGCCATCATCTCTTGTACCCAGTGGTGCCAGAAAGCGGTCGGTATATTGATGATAGTCACGGCCTGTTCGCGCAAGAAATCGATAAAAGTGTTGTTCGGTATCTTGATATGGGGTGGACGCAGAACCAGTGTGGCACCCGATGCCAGCGTCGGGAAAATATCTGATACCGAAATATCAAATGCGATGGTGACAAATTGCAGAACTCGATCACCCAACTGAGGTTCACTGACCTGACCATGGGCATGGATCAGACTGACAACATTACGATGCTCCAGCATGACGCCTTTGGGATGTCCGGTTGAGCCGGAAGTATAGATGATATAGGCCAAATGGTGGGGTTGTAGCCCGATTTGCTGGCTGTCCGGATTATGTGCCGGCTGTTTTTTCATCTGATTTTGCTGAGTTTCATCGTCCAACAACCAGAGGGGTATGCCTTGTATGGCTAAGCGTGCCTGCAGGTGTTTCTGGGTCAGCAGTAGTGCAGGTTTGCCATCTGATAACTGATAACCCAGCCGTTCGGTGGGGTATTCGGGATCGAGCGGAATATAAGCGGCACCGGCTTTTAAGATCCCAAACAGGCCGATGATCATGTCCAAACCCCGTTCAACATAAATGGCCACCCGATCTTCCGGGCGTATACCCAGTGCTATCAGGCTGTGTGCCAGTTGATTGGCGCGATAATTCAGCTCGTGATAACTCAGGGATTGCTCCCCGAAGACCAGCGCAATGGTGTCTGGCGTGCGTTGTACTTGCGCCTCGAACAGTTGATGGATGAACAGTGGATGGATCAGCGCATCCGGCGGGAAGTGGGTCTTCGTGTTTTGCGCCGTGTTGAACTCCACCAACAATTGCTGTTGTTCCGCAGCGGATAATATCGGCAGACGGGCAATGACCTGCGTATCGTCGGTGACCATCGCCGTCAGCACATGGGTGAGATAACCCACCATGCGTTCAACCGTCGTCCGGTCGAATAGACTTGATGCATATTCCAGATAACCACTGAGGCTGTCTTGGGTTTCGAACAGTGATAGCGTCAGGTCAAAGTACGCGCTGTGGTGTGGTGGCTCCATCAACGAGACCGATAAACCGGGCAATTCGAGGGGCGGTATAGCGGTGTTCTGTGTCGAGGTGTTCTGTGTAAACGTATTCTGTGTAAACGTATTCTGTGTAAATGTATTGTTGAGGGCCAGCATAACCTGAAAGAGGGGGTTATAGCTCAGGCTGCGTTCAGGCTGGAGGATTTCCACCAATTGCTCAAAAGGCAGGTCTGGATGAGCATAAACGGCCAGCGCCTGTTCACGGACATGCGCGAGCAGATCGGCCACCGAGTAGCTCTGCTCCAGTTCGATGCGTAAAGGTAGGGTATTAACAAAAAAGCCGATCAATCCCTCAAGTTCACTCTGTGAACGGTTGGCAATGGGGGAGCCAATGACAATATCGTCCTGTCCGCTCAAACGGGCAAGCACGATGCTCCAGGCTGCAAGCAGAGTCATAAACAACGTGGTGTCGTGACGCTGGCCGAGTGCTTTGAGAGCAGCCAAAAAATCCGCATTCAGATGAATGGGGACCTGATCGCCGGTGTAACTTTGTTCGGCTGGGCGTGGGTGATCAAGGGGGAGAGCCAGCAGTGCCGGTGCGTTTTGTAGCTGCTTTTGCCAGAAATTCCGTTGTGCGGTGAGCACTTCACCTTGTAGCCATTGCTGTTGCCAGACGGCATAGTCTGCGTACTGGATGGGGAGATGAGGTAACGGTTCGTCATGTTTTCCCAGTGCGGTGCGGTAGAGAGCACCCAGTTCGCGGAGCAATATCCCCACCGACCAGCCATCGGTGATGATGTGATGCTGGATAAGGATCAGCACATGTTCCTCATCAGCCAGTTGCAGCAATTGGCCCCGAACCATCGGCTCATGAGCAAAATTAAATGGGGTTTGTATTTCGCGTTCTGTCAGTTCGTTAATACGGGTCAGACGAGAGGTTTCGTCTAATCCGCGCAGATCCTGATAGGTCAGGGGAAAGCCCGTATCTGCGCTGTCAATATGTTGGTAAGGCTGCTCATCAACGAGGACAAAACGAGTGCGCAAACTTTCATGCCGGCTGACGAGACCATCAAGTGCCGCCGTCAACGCCGCCTGATCGAGAGGTCCGCAAAGATGCAGGATGATCGGGATATGATAGGCCAGATTGACTTCGGTATTGAGGCGGGTGAGAAACCACAAACGTTGTTGGGAGAAAGAAAGTGGCAGTGGCTGGCGGCGATCGGCCGCAGGGATCACGATTTGGGTGGTCACCGGTGTGTCGATCAGCAAGGTCGCTAAGTCGGCCAGAACCGGGTGAGAAAAAAGTTGTTGCAAATGTAAATCCCGCGCCAGTTTCTGGCGTATTCGGGCGGCAAGCTGGAGGGTGAGCAGGGAATGACCACCGAGTTCAAAGAAATGATCATGACGACCCACGTGTTCCAGTTTCAGCAGTTCTTGCCAAATCCCGGCCAGCGCCGTTTCCATGTCTCCGATGGGCGCTTCATAATGTCGGGTCACGAGCGCCGTCTGATCCGGCATGGGCAGGGCCTGACGGTGGAGCTTGCCATTGGGGGTCAATGGAAAGGCATCCAGTGTCACAAAGGCGCTGGGCAGCATATAGTCGGCCAGATATTGGGCCAGTTGCCGGCGCAGTTCTGCGGGCACCAGTGTCGCATTGGGTTCAGCGAGGAGATAGGCAATCAGCCGCTTTTCGCCGGAGGTCTCTTTCTGGGCAACCACCACCGCTTCGCGCACACCGTGGCATTGCGCCAGCCGGGATTCAATCTCGCCCAGTTCGATACGAAAGCCGCGTATCTTGACCTGAAAATCGTTACGGCCAAGGTACTCAATATTTCCGTCAGGCAGCCAGCGAGCCAGATCGCCGCTTTTGTACAGGCGGGCATCCGGTTCTGAAGAAAACGGATCAGGGAGGAAGTGTTCTGCGGTTAACTCTGGCAGGTTCAGATAACCACGGGCGACACCGATCCCGCCAATGTAAAGCTCACCTGTCACACCGATGGGAACCGGTTCTCCGTGGCTATCGAGAAGATAAATCCGGATATTGGTGATGGGTTTCCCGATCGGCACCCGTCCGATATCACGATCCGGTACGCATTGCCGGGCGGTGACATGGATTGCGGCTTCAGTCGGGCCATATAAGTTATGTAATTGACAGTGGGCAAAATGGGGCAGACATTTTTGCTGCAAGACATAAGGAAACGCTTCACCACTGCAAAAAATGTGACGCAGGGAAGGGCAGCGTCCGGCAGGGATTGCATGGATAAATTGTTGCAGCATGGCAGGCACAAAATGGATGAGCGTAATCCCGCGTCTTTCTATCTCAGACAGTAAATAGTGCGGGTCTTTATGGTCATCGGGGCGAGCCAGAATTAATTGGGCACCAAACATCAGGGGCGGGAATAGCTCCCAAACGGAAACATCAAAACTGAACGGGGTTTTCTGCAAGACACGATCCTGCGGGGTTATCTGATAAGTCTTCTGTGCCCAGAGTAAGCAATTCACGACACTGCGATGCTCATTCATCACCCCTTTAGGCAAGCCCGTCGAACCCGAGGTATACATCACATAAGCCAGATGGCGTGGAGTCAGGCCCAGCGTCCGGGGATCGGGGTTGCTGGCGGGCATATCCGCCATCAGGGATGCCAGATTGTTGAGATCCACAACGGGTACGGTGCCGGCCAGCCGACTGAGCAAGGCTGTTTGGCTAAGTAACGTTATTTGGCTAAGTAAAACAACCGGTGCCGCATCCTCAACGATATAGGCCAGTCGTTCGGCAGGATAGCCGGGATCGAGCGGAACATAGGCACCGCCGGCCTTAAGGATAGCGAGCAATCCCACCACCATGTCAGGGCTGCGTTCAGCGCAAATCGCCACCCGATCATCCGGGCGAACCCCTAAGGCAATCAGATGATGCGCCAGACGATTGGCCCGCTGGTTCAGTTCAGCATAACTCAACGATTGCGCTTCAAAGACGACGGCAACCGCATCGGGATCGTGCTGCACTTGCTTTTCAAACTGTGAGTGAATAAAGGCGTGTTGCGGGAAATCGGCAACAGTATTTTGAGCAGGTACAGGATGTTGGGAGGAGTGAGCCGTGTTGAAATCCACCAGCACCAGTTGACGCTCCCTGACAGGCAAAATCGAAATAGCCAAAATGGGCTGGTGGGGGGAGGTTTCCAGCGCTTCAACCAGCCCTGTCAGGGCCGTGGTCATATAGTCAATCAAACGGATCGGTTCGATGTCCGGTACGGTTTGGGCAACCAAGCTAAAGCCATTTCCCCAATCATCGACAAACAAACCAATGGGATAATGACTTCTCTCTTCTTGCATCAGCAGACGGATACCTTCCCATTTAGCAAAAGTGGCATCCGATTGACTGTGACGATAGTTGAGTAGCGTGTTGAAGAGCGGCAAAGGAGGGATCACGCTGCTGCAATGCTGGGCCTGCGTCAGGGTGGCCTGTTCGTGCTCCAGCAATTTCATCAGGCTGAGGTTGGCCTCTTGAACAGTGGCCTGTGCGCTATGACCCGTATTATCCGCGTTACCCGCCAGCCTGATCCGCATGGGTAAGGTGTTAATCAGCAGCCCCATCACTTGATCAATGCCGGTACTGCCCTGCATACGACCCAGCAATACCGTACCGAAAACCACATCATCACGGCCACTGGTTTTTGCCAGCACCAGCGCCAAAGCGACATGAAACAAGATACTGGGGCTGACCCCCTGACGCCGGGCTTGTGTGCGGATGGCGTTGGACAGTGCGGCATCCAGTGGCTGTTTGCTCTCGGCTATCTGCCGATCCCCACGGTGACTCTCCAGTATTCCGAAAGCCGCCGTTGGTGCATCGACATCAGAGAGCATGTTACGGAAATAGGCTTCGTGAACTGAATCCGGCACATGTCGGGATTGGGCGATAAAGTCACGGTAAGGCAATACAGGGGGTAATTTTTCGGGATAACGCTTGTTTTCAGGATAACACTTGTTTTCAGAATAATGATTGCCAAGATCCCCGCTTTTGGTATGGCTACGCAATAATATCCCGATTTCATCAATGATACGTTCCAGTGTGACATGATCACAGACTAAATGATGGATGCACAAAGCCAGTAACCACTCATCCTGATGCGGATCATAGGCTATGTCGGCAGAGAAGAGCGGTGCCTGACTGACATCCAGACGGTACTGATGGGGATCGGTGTGTGCCAGTAATTGAGTCAGGATATCCTGTTCGCCATCCGGTAAAAACGTATTCACATTCAACAATGCCTGCCGCCAGACGACTTGTACCGGCTGCGCCAATCCCTGCCAGTAGATTGAAGTGTGCAGAATATCGTGCCGGTTAATGACCTGCTGTAAAGTTGCCAGAAAGGTCTCGAGCCGTTCGCGGCTATCGAAAGCCAGTAAATTGCGTAACAGGTAAGTATCTTCCTGTTTCTGCAACAGATAATGGAACAACATGCCTTCCTGTAGTGGCGCGAGCGGGTAGATATCCTGAATATTGGCCGCACCTCCCGGGATTGTGGCAGCAATGGCATCAATCTCGTGCTGCGACAGGGAAATCAGGGTCAGCATGTCGGGGGTAATGGCCGTACAACCGTCAGGGATCAGATTGGGCGGCACAGTGAACACCGCCGTACTTTCCTGCTCCGTATTAACCCGAGTGGGATCATGTTTAACCGAATTCTTTTTACCTGAATTCTTTTTAAATGATAGTATCGCGGCTGCCATCTCATTCAGTACGGGTTTGGTGAATACTCTCCGAATGTCAAGAACCCATCCCAGCGCGCGCAGTTGTTCGATCAGGCTAACGGCGATCAGCGAGTGCCCGCCAAGCTCGAAAAAGTGGTCGTAACGGCTGACATATTTCACGCCAAGCAACGTTTGCCAAATTTGGCTCAGGAGGGTTTCTATTTCGCCGATGGGCGCCTGATAGCTGCGCGTGACGATGGCAGAATGATCGGGTTTGGGGAGAGCCTGACGGTCGAGTTTGCCGTTGGGTGTCAGGGGGAAAGCGTCGAGTGTCACAAAGGCACTGGGTATCATGTATTCTGCAAGATGTTGTGCTAGCTGTTGCCGCAGTGCCATTGGCTCCGGTTCAACCTCCGCTTCAGGTAATACCGACTCAGGTAATAAGTAGGCGACCAGATGTTTTGGTGCTGTCCGGTTTTCATCGGACCCATTTTCATCGGACAGGCTTTCGCCCAGCACCACCACCGCTTCACGCACGCCGTGGCATTGTCGCAGTTTCGCCTCAATTTCCCCCAGCTCAATGCGAAAACCGCGCAGTTTGACTTGAAAATCATTGCGGCCAAGATATTCAATCTCGCCATCGGGTCGCCAACGCCCCAGATCGCCGGTTTTATACATTCGTGAGTGGGGTGCAGAGGAGAACGGATTGGAGATAAAACGTTCGGCAGTGAGTTCAGGACGATTCAGGTAGCCACGGGCAAGGCCGACACCCGCGATATAAATTTCTCCCACAACCTCCGGCGGAACCGGTTGACCGTAAATATCAAGAATATAGATCTGAGTATTGGCGATGGGATGACCAATCGGCGGTGCCTGATCATAATCACCCTGACTCTCACATGAGTAGCAAGTGGCACAAACGGTGGCTTCCGTCGGGCCATACGCATTGATCATCTGCCGTCCTTGCGCCCAGCGGTTAACCAGCGTAGGGGGACAGGCTTCCCCTCCCACGAGTAAGGTTTGTAGTGTTGCCGGAAGGGCATCCAGAGTTGCCAGCACGGTGGGAGACAAGAGGGCGTGAGTAATGGCATGAGTTTCTAAATAGTCGGACAGCACGCTTCCCGGCAGAAGATTGTCCCGTTTGGCAAGGTAAAGGCTGGCTCCCGCCAAGAGTGCCATATAACATTCCCAAATACAGGCATCAAAACTGTTTGAGGCAAACTGCAAGATCCGGCTGTCTGGGGTGATGGCTAATGTGTCTTGCTGAGTGGTAATCAAATTACACAAACCGCGATGTTCGATCATGACGCCTTTGGGTTGACCGGTGGAGCCAGAGGTATAAATAACATAAGCCAGATGGCGGGAGGTCAGCCCCAGAGCCTGAATCGATGGGTTTTCTTCCGACCTTTCACCCAAAACAGAATATTCGGGCGTATCAAGCAGAACGGTTGGCAGATTACTGCTCCACGTTTCTGCCATTTTTGCCTGAATAACCGTAGTCTGAGTTATCAGCGCCACAGGGGTTGAATCATTGAGCATATAACTCAACCGCTCGGCCGGATAAGTGGGATCGAGTGGCACAAAAGCGCCTCCGGCCTTGAGGATGCCCAACAAACCGACCACCATTTCCAGACTGCGTTCAATACAAATCGCCACGCGATCGTCAGGACGCACGCCGAGAGCCATTAAATGGTGAGCCAGACGATTGGCGCGTTTGTTCAGTTCACCGTAGCTCAACGATTGCCCTTCAAACACCACCGCAATTGCATCCGGTGTGCGTTGCACTTGTGCCTCGAACAGTTGATGGATCAACGCATCCTGCGGAAATCCGGCTTGGGTGGCGTTGAAATCCACCAAGACCTGCTGGCGTTCAATGTCGGGCAGGATAGGCAGATTGACGATTTTTGTCTTCGTCAGGGAGGGGGTTTCCAGCGAGGTGAGTGCGGCCTCAAACAAGACGGCAAGCCGGGACTGGAGCGTCATAACCTCCGTGGTACTCAGGTAATCAGGAGAAAACATAAACTCAATGAAAACCGGGGCGTGGGTATCTTTAGGACGGCTGGTATCGGTGTATTGCTTGATTTTGATAGAAAGAGGATAGGGGGAACTCGCATGCAGGTCGAAAAGTTTGACGCGGGTGTCTTTTCCTTCCATGTGCAGATGAGCTTTAAAGGGTTCGAAAGACAAAACGACATCAAATAATCGGTTATTCCCGACCTTTTGCCGGGTGTGCATTTGTCGGTTGAGTTCTGCGCCGGAAAAACTTTGGTGCTCATTGCAAAGGCGTATTTCGGTTGCGGCTTTGCGCATGACATCACAAAACGTATCTTCTGGAGAAAGGGTGATGCCAATGGGGATCACGGAGACGAACATACCCATCGTATTTTTTTGTTGTGTATTCCTGCGGTTGCGCAGGGGAGTACCGATAACAATTTCATCGACATCTGCGGTTCGTGCGAAATAGCAGGCTAAAATGGCATAGATGAAATGCTGGGAGGAAAATCCCTGTTCGCCAACCGCTTCTTCGATACGTTTAAACAGTGTCTGGTTAACCGGCCAAATAACAGACTGAGAAGCAACAGATTCAGTGTGCTTATGGCCTGTAGTGCCATGGATCGTGTTATTGACATTGACGGGCTGGAGCAAGGGAGGAGGCAGGTTTTCATAACGTTTCAGCCAAAATTGCCTATCGTGTGAATACTGCTCAGAAGCAAGGTAATCGAGGTTATCCGCAATAAAATCCAGATAAGCGTGAGCGGAGTTGTTCAGTGCTTCGCCTTTCATCAGACGATTATAGGCATCAATCACCTTGTCCATAAGCATAAACAGGCCAGTGCCATCCATAATCAAATGATGACAACAAAATTGCCAGTACCGACAAGTCTTGCTGACGCGCAATAACTTGGCATGCCACAGTGCCCCATCCAAGTGAAATGGCCGCATAAATTCAGCATCCATGTACTGTTTTACTCTGGTTTCCGCATCTGAATACGATGAAAAATCATGGATATCCAAGGCAATAGGGAGAGAATGCACAATCTTTTGGGCGGGTAAAGCATGGATATTGATCAGTTGCAAACGTAGAGTGTCATGACAATGAACAACGGCTTCAAAGGCACGGGTAAATACTTCTTCATTCAACTCTCCTTCGATGCAGATAAAAAGGCCGGTATTGTAGTTGGAAGAATGGGGGTGAATCGCCTGATCAAACCAGATGGTTTGTTGAGGTGAACTCAGGGGGTATACATGAGAGACGGAAGAATCGTTATTATCAATGGCTAGGGAAGTTTCTGATGAGTGGTTATGACTGTGTGACATACTCATTTCCTTTTTAATAGTTTGGTTTTGATTTGATCCATCTATTTGAAAATAAGGAAGCTATGACCTCTTGTTCATCTGCTCTTTAGCAAAAAATAAACGCGCTGTGGATTAATGATTAAGATTTTTATGCTAAAAAAACAGATGATAGCGAGTTAGGCTGGTTAAATTAACTGAGTTAATGGGTGATGTCGATGTTTTTTGTTGGTGGGAGGTTGGTTGTCAATCTGGGCACTGTAACGGTAATCGTGTTCATAATTATGACTATAAGTCACGTGATGGATGACCCTCTCATCGTCGTACTCATTGCCATTATCTCAGTAATGTCAAGTTCAGAACATCAAGAAAAATACCGTCAGGTGAAAAATAAGAAATGTGAAATTCAGGGGTTCAAATCAGGGCGAGATTCCGTAAAGAACGATTTTAAATGGGCTGACACCCATGGAAGCCTATATCGGTCGCAAGTTGCACTTATTGCGTTAATCCAGCATTCCGCTTCTGTCGCATTAAGTAGCGATGTTCGGATAACATATTGTTTTTTTTATTGAATGATTCACTGATGCTCCTTATCCGAAAAGCCTTTAAACGTCTGCATTATCCCGCTGATGATACGCCCCGCTCTGGAGCGTGTTATTTTACTTCACCCTCTTCCAGGCGCTTCCCAGATAGAAATATCGCCCTAATCCGTGTCTCCAAAAACTGCATACGATATGGCTGCAACTTATTTCTGGGGAAATCAATGTCCTTTCACCATGACCATGAATGAAAACATTCACTGGCTTGTACCAGTCAAATCACCATCACAACACCATTTCATTAATAATCACCGCCAAACGATCGAACATTTCGCCGAATAGCCGTTCAGTAAATGGCACCAGCATGGGGAACAACAGCGAAAGGGTGAAAATTCCCACCGTCAGGGTTAGCGGAAAGCCAACCACAAATACGGATAATTGGGGCGTCATGCGGTTTAACATTCCCAAAGAAAAATTCAGGATCAGCAGTAGCGTAATCATTGGCATTGCCAGCATCATGCCATTGACGAAGATCAGGCTGGCACTTTGTGCCAACAATAAAAAACCTTTCGGATTCAATTGGGTTGATTGAATGGGAATGGAATAAAATGTATCCACCAGAATGGACAGTAACCATAAATGCCCGTCGAAAGCCAGGAATAGCAGCATCATCAGCATGTTCAGGATACGGGCTAAAATCGGCATATTCGGGCCGCCGGTAGGATCAAAGAAGGTAGCGAATGAAAGCCCCATTTGCAAGCCGAGCACTTCACCGGCATGGCGTACCACCGCAAAAGCGATTTGTATGGTCAATCCCAGAGCCATACCGATCAATATTTGTTGGATCAAGACCCAAATACCGGGAACGGAGAAGATAGGAATTTGGGCAGAAGGGATAATCGGCACTAATAAGGCCGTGATGACTAACGCCAAACCTATTCTGACTTTTATCGGCATCTGCTTTTCACTGAAAATCGGCGCTATGCTGAACAACGCCAAGAGACGCGCCAGTGGCCAGAAAAAATCACTGACAAGGCGGGAGAGTGTTTCGCTATCAAACGGGATCATCATTAACCGATAATCGCCGGAATACTGCTGAACAGGGTGCGCATGTAATCCAGCAGCAAATTAAGCATCCACGGCCCGGCGGCGACGATAGTCACGACAACGGCCAAAATTTTCGGAATAAACGATAACGTCATTTCGTTTATCTGAGTTGCCGCTTGCAATAAGCTGATGATCAAACCACAAATCAAGGCAGCTAAAAGGAGTGGAGCGGCCAATGCCAATGCCACTTTCATGGCTTCAACACCAAGGGCCATTACCGATTCTGGGGTCATAATTTTCTCAAACCGCTTTTTTTAATCTTTTTCCAATAAGCACCCACGCTAGACATAAAAACTTTGCGCCAGCGAGCCAAGCAACAATTGCCAGCCATCCACCAAGACAAATAACATCAGTTTGAACGGCAGTGATATGGTGGCGGGTGGAACCATCATCATCCCCAAGGCCATCAGGACACTGGCCACAACCAGATCGATGATCAGGAACGGAATGAAGAGGGTAAAACCAATCTGAAATGCGGTTTTTAATTCGCTGGTAATAAACGCGGGGACGAGTACGCGCATTGGAACAGAATCCGCCGTTTCAAATGCCTCTTGGTTTGCCAGACGGGCAAACAGTGCCAGATCGTTTTCCCGGGTCTGGCGCAGCATGAATTGGCGCAGGGGCTTGGCGCCGCTGTCCAGTGCGGCTTCCAGTGTGATTTTATCCTCACTGTAAGGCAGGTAAGCATCTTGGTACACCTTGTCAAATACCGGTGCCATGATGAAAAAAGTCATGAACAGAGCCAGGCCCAACATCACTTGGTTAGGGGGCGCGGACGGTGTTCCCAGCGCATTACGCAGCAAACCCAGTACAATGATGATGCGGGTAAAACTGGTCATCATCAGCAGGGCGGCAGGAATGAATCCCAGTGCGGTGATGAAAATCAGGGTTTGGACCGGCAATGACCAACTTTGTCCGCCATTGGCTAACGGTTGGCTGATGATGCCGGGTAATGCGGCCACGGCGTTCATGGGGAACAGTGGCAGCAAGAGTGCCATAAATAGGGTTGCCCAATGCCTCGAACTGAGATATCCCGAACTTAACCGTTTCAAACTTAAAGAAAGGACATTAAGCGATGAGACACATTGTTTGCCAGTCGTAAAGAATTTGCCGGTCATAAAGAAAACGCTATTTTTCATCATCGTCCTTGTCGTTTTTGCTGTTTTTCTGGAGCGTATTTTTCAACATCTGGCCGAATGTCAATGACTTGAATGTGGCATCCTGTTCCGCGTTATCAGGGGGGGCAGGCATCTGATGCAGCATATTGATTTGCTGGGATGTGACACCCAGTACCAGCCAATTGTTTTCGATTTCTACGACAACGACCCGTTCTTTCGGCCCAAGGGAACAACTCGCTTTCACATTTAACCGTCGATGATTTTTGTTTTTGCCGGGAGCAAGACCCAAACGACGGATGAGCCAGGTGATGAAAAAAATCAGCAATAAAATGCCACCCAACGCGCTGCTGACCTGCATCAGTGTCTGATCGGCGGGGAGAGGTTTTGTATTTGCTATAATCGTACTTTCGATAACGGTACTGCCTGTCGTGCTGACGGGTACGGCATCAGATGCCGTACCCCGCTGAAGAGAAGCATGAAAGGAAGGCTGGTTCGCCATCATGGTTAACGACTCAAACGACGCATGCGCTCAGAAGGTGTGATGATATCCGTGATACGGATACCGTATTTATCAGAGACAACCACCACTTCTCCCTGTGCGATCAAATAGCCGTTGATCAAGATATCCAGCGGTTCGCCTGCCAGCCCGTCAAGGGGAACCACTGAACCTTGTGACAGTTTCAGTAGCTGTTTGATGGTCATTTTGGTCCGTCCCAGCTCAACAGAAAGTTTAACCGGAATATCCATGATCAGGTCAATGTCGGAGAGCTGGGCGAGCGCATCATGGGGTTCCAGATTCTCAAATATTGACGCGCCGCCGTCAGAGGTTTGCTGTGCGGCCTGTTGTTCCAGCGCTTCTGCCCACATATCGTCAGTCGATCTGTTCTCTGCGGGTTGTTTAGCATCACTCATTGGGCTTCTCCTCATCCAGAGCAGTTAAAACAGGGTTAATCAGGTGTTCAACACGCAGGGCATATTGCCCGTTTAGTGTTCCATATTGACTGGTGAGCACCGGCACACCATCAACGTGAACGATTAGGCGTTCAGGTTTTTCAATCGGCAAAACATCGCCGCTTTTCAGTTCGAGGATCCTTGACAGTCGCAGGGGAATATCAACAAAATTCGCCACCAGCTCTAATTCTGAATGCTGAACTTGTTTCACCAGACTTTCACGCCACAATCCCTCTTCCTGACGAACATTCTCCACGGGGGGATTCGTCAGGCGTTCACGCAAGGGTTCGATCATGGCGAAGGGAATGCAGATGTTGAATTCTCCCGTCAATGCCCCGATCTCAACCTGAAACGGGGTAGTAACCACGATGTCGTTCGGTGAGGTGGTAATGTTGGTGAATTTTATCTGTGTTTCGGAACGAACGTATTCCACTTCAAGTTTAAAGATAGAATCCCATGCGTCACGATAGGCATCCAGCGCCAGTTTCAGCATGCGGTTGATGATCCGCTGCTCGGTATTGGTAAATTCACGGCCTTCCACTTTGGTTGGAAAACGGCCATCACCCCCAAACAGGTTATCAACGGCGATGTAAACCAAGCTAGGCTCGAAAGCGAAGAGCGCGGTTCCCCTCAATGGCTTTAGATGAACCAGATTGAGGTTGGTGGGTACGGACAGGTTGCGGGCAAATTCGTGATAAGGCTGCACTTTGATGGCGCCGACCGTAATATCCGGACTACGGCGCAGCATGTTAAACAACCCCATCCTGAATTGGCGGGCAAAACGTTCATTGATGATTTCCAGCGACTGCAAACGTTCGCGGACAACACGGCGTTGGGTGTTGGGATCGTAAGGTCGAACCTCATTTTCTCCAGACGCAGTTTGTTCTACGTCATCAGCAGAGGCACTGTCACCATTGAGCAGAGCATCGATCTCTGCCTGTGAAAGAATATTGTCACTCATTGTGATTATCGCAGAATAAACGTGGTAAACAACACATCGGTGATTTCCTGATCAGGCTCACCGGGTATGAGTGTTGGGTTTAATGTCTGTTTGATTTCTGCCACCAAGTGCATCTTGCCGTCATCTTTTACCAGTTCGGTGGCATTTTGACGCGATAACAACAGCAACATGCGGCTACGAATTTCCGGCAGATAATCATGGAGTCGCTGACGGGTTTTTTCGTCAGGCAGGCGCAATGTTACGCCAACATACAAAACACGATCGAAATGATTTTCATTGTCGATCAAATTGACGGTAAAAGGCTCCAGCGTCATAAATACGGGGGTATTGATGACGTTGGTTTTTTCTGGGCGGTTATTGGTTGACTGGCTCATTGTCCACCAGCTATACCCTCCAATGGCGGCACCAAGAACAGCAATCAGTATTAACAGTATCATCCAAATTGGATTTTTGCGTTTATGCTCGTAGCTATAATCAGACATGGACAGATAAATTCCTGTTTTCCGTTGCGGATAAGTCCCCCGCGCATTCCGTGGCGGATCTCCTTATCCATCAAAATCGATATCAATTATCCCGCGTCTTTGTTCCGGCAATGGCAGGAAAAGACGGGGAAAAAACCATTAACTCACACGTTTGTTATCGGCCCTGTTTTGTTTTAGTACAGTGCATGATGAAATTAGGTGGATAATCAGGCAAATGTATCAACCCCTCCACGCGTTGAAGCGAGTTGTTGAGGTGTCAGGCTGATGGTCGTGTGCGAGGCGGTGATGCCGGTTGCGGCCACCAAGCCATGACTCTGGCTGTCAGCATGGGAATTGGAATGACCATTATTTTGGCTACGGTTCTGGTTATTAGCCTGATTACTGGCATGATGTTCCTGCTGCCAGTTTCCTTGGGCATCACTGCCTACACTGCTCTGAGCCAATTGGATACCACTTTCAGCCAGTGAATGGCGCAGCCCCGGCAAAGCCGCTTCCAGAGCCGCACGGACATTTTGATGGGCAGAAACAAAGTGCAATTGAGCCTGATTGTCTTCAACACTCATGCGGATATGCAGCGCGCCCAGTTCCTGTGGATGCAAGCGAAGTTCAGCCTGTTGCAGCCCATTGCGGTTAAAGAACAGCACATGCTGATTGAGCTGTTGCTGCCACTCCTCGCTACCTAGATGGGCATTCAATAAAGGTGCCGTTGTGCCAGTTAGCTGAAATTGGCCGGTTGCCGGCTGTCCGCCTGAGAGCAGGGGAGAAGCTGCCGGTACGGTCGGTGAGTCGATAAAAGCCGTTTCTGCCGTAACGGTTGTCAGCTCAGGCGCAGCCTGAAGCAGATTAAGCGCTTTGTTATTGTTCAGGGCCAGATCCTTTGGGAAAACGCTGCCATACTCGGCTTTATTGTTGGCGGCCAGTTTTACTTGACCGGCGAGCGAAGCCAATCCAGGAACGTAGGCCGGGTTCTCTGTTTTATGACGAGTCTCTGTCTTATTATTCAGCGCCATATCCTGAACAGCAGAAAGTGGGATGTCTTTGTCTGGTGCCCCTTTTTGGGATGATTCAGTGAGATCTGTCGCTGCCAATCGGATATCTTTGGCATTTTTACCCAGTAACGCCTGAACAGCGTTGTTTTCATCACCCGACCATTTATTTTCAGATAAGGCATTTTCCGGTAAAGAATTCTCCGGTAAAGCATTCTCCATCAAACCCTCTGCATTTTCCTGAAAGACTGCAGAATGTGCAGGAGGATTGACCAGATCCGCGATCTGGATCGGAATAACCGCACTTAACGCTTCGGCTGACAAAAGATCTTCTTCTTTCAATACCGCAAATTCGGCACGGCTTTCCTGTAAGGACGTGTCCGTCTGCAACGCATCCCTGCTCACCGTCTTATCTGACGCCATCTGCAAGGGTGACCGTTCGCCTTGCGCGGTTTTGTCAGCCACAGATTTTCCTTCTTTCAGGTTATTCTGACTATGTTTATCCGCCTGAGTCGTGGGTTTGCGCATTGAGGCGGTTTCTGCATTGAGCAGTTGCCCAAATTGAGAAGAGGGGTTACCGTTCACGGAGCCATTCAGGGTGGACTGATTTTTCCCCGAGCTTTTATCCGTGAATTTCAAATCAGTAGGCAAAAGAGTGAGATTCATTGTTTCATTCTCCGTTGTGCACCACGTTGTGCGTACTCATCCATTTGTTTTTGCTCCATGCGATTCTGGTGTAACTTCAAATTATGCTCTGCCCGCTGTTGCAGAGTGTCGAAGGCGTTCAGACGCTGCTGTTTTTCCTGCCATTGTGATATGGCCTGCTCAAGTCGTTTCTTCCACTGATTGAGCTGTAATCTGTGCTGTTCAATGGCCATTTCCAGCGTTTTCATAAATTGCTGGTAATTCTGCCAGGTTGAGCAGGACATGCCGCTGCTGAGAGTGTCGTTCAAACGGGTACGATATTCATCCTGATAATTCATTAACGCTGTGAGTTGTTGCTCCATTTGTTGGTGACCTTGCCGAATCTGTGCAAGTTGTGAGGCCGCTTTTTCAGCCGCATCTTGGGCAAGTTCACGCAAAGTCACGAGAGGGGAGTGTTGTTGCATGTATTTCCTCGTTTTAGTCACCAAACAGACCTAAGCGTTACTGAAACATTACGTTACTGAATTGCATTAATAGCTAAGTTATATCGGCAGCGTACCGACAAACGTTATACCCGTTGGCAAAATATTCTTCTGCGACACCCCGATAGGCAAAATGTTATGTCGGCAATAATTGTTTATGTTGGCAATAGCTGTTGAAACTGGGTACAGGCCACATCGTACTCACTGCGTTCATCAATACTTTGTTGCAGGAACTGAGCCATGTGGGGATAAAGCTCAATGGCTTTGTCCAGTAAGGGATCACTGCCCGCCGCATAGGCACCCACGTTGATCAAATCCCGGTTGCGCTGGTAGCTGGAAAGCAACTGTTTGAAAAGTTGCACTCGTCGATAATGGGTATTGTCAATCAGTGCGGTCATGGCACGGCTGATGGAAGCCTCGATATCAATGGCAGGATAGTGTCCCGATTCTGCCAGTGAGCGCGACAGCACGATATGGCCATCGAGAATGGCGCGAGCCGCATCCGCAATCGGGTCTTGTTGGTCATCACCTTCTGTCAGTACGGTATAAAATGCGGTAATTGAACCGCCATCACTGACACCATTGCCGGCTCTTTCCACCAGCGCGGGTAATTTGGCAAACACAGAAGGCGGATATCCCTTGGTTGCCGGAGGCTCGCCGATAGCCAGTGCAATTTCACGCTGCGCCATGCTGTAACGGGTCAGGGAGTCCATAATCAGGAGAACATGTTTACCGCGATCACGAAAATCTTCGGCGATGCGGGTCGCATAAGAGGCGCCCTGCATTCGCAGTAGGGGTGACACATCGGCGGGAGCGGCAACCACCACTGAGCGGGACAGCCCCTCCACCCCCAAAATATTTTCAATAAAATCTTTGACTTCCCGGCCACGTTCGCCAATCAAACCCACGACAATGACATCAGCTTGGGTATACCGTGCCATCATGCCGAGCAGCACACTCTTACCAACCCCTGAACCGGCAAAAAGTCCCATGCGTTGCCCACGGCCGACGGTCAGCAGGGCGTTAATGGCCCGAACGCCTACATCCAGCACATTGCTGATCGGGGTTCGTTGTAGGGGATTGAAGGGGGTCGTTGTCAGGGAGGCCCGATAGCCGGTATCGGGGGTTGGCAAGCCATCAAGGGGGCGACCGGCACCATCCAGAACCCGGCCAAGTAATTCCGGACCCAGAGGCAGGCGGCGTCCGCCACCGAGATCTTCACCATAAGAGCGGGCATAGACGCGGGCGCCCGGTACAATGCCTTCCAGCTCTTCCAGTGGCATCAATAATAATTTGTCACCGTTGAAGCCGACCACTTCACTTTCGACTTCTTCAATGATGTTGCCATTCTGACGCTCGATCAGGCAGGTGGCACCGAGGGGCATGTGTAAGCCAGTGGCTTCCAGCACCAAACCCGTCGCCCGGGTCAGGCGCCCGTAACGGCGTACTTTCGGGGTTTTTTCCAGACGCTTTTCCAATGAATCCAATGTTGCCAGCCAGCGTCCCAGTCTTGCCGTCATCACAATTCTCCCGGTGCTGCCAGACGGCACATTTCGTGCCAGCGGGTGGCTAAACTGGCGTCCATATCCCCCTCATCTGCACTGACTTTACAACCGCCCGGATGCAGTTTGTTATCTGCAATTAAGCGCCAGCCATGCAGGGCCAAAATTTCCCCCAGTTGTTGCTCAACCAGAGGAACGTCTTGTGGATGAACACGTAATTGCGGTTTTCCGCTGAACATAGGTTCTTGCTGGATAAATTCACGGATCTGATTCAGAAGGGCAGTACCGTCACAAACCGCCGGTTGCCCCAAAATATGATGAGCAGCCGTCAGTGAAAGTTGCATCAAGCGTGAAGCAATCACCGTATCCAGCCCATCAAGGGAATGGCTGAAATCCGTCAGCAATGCTTTCCATTGGTCGATAACCCCTTGCTGTTGTTGTCTGGATTCCTGCAAGCCTTGCTCCAGTCCGGCCTGCCGGCCTTCCTGGATACCTTGTTCATAACCTTGAGCCTGACCTTCTGCAAAACCCTGCGCCAAACCTGCCTGACGCGCCTGCTCTTTCAGCTCGTCCAGCATTCTTGCCTGTTCCAGTCGCCGATCCTGTTCGCTGGGATCTTGTTCGCTGGATTGTTGTACTGCCTCTATCGGTTCCAGTTTCGCCCGCAGGGTTTCCCACAGATTCAATTCTCCTGGCTGCCACGGCTGCCAGCTCCCATTATTCGGCTTATCAGACATAAGTATCGTCACCCCCATTCAGGAGCATTTCGCCGCTTTCTGCCAACCGACGAACCACCAGCAGGATGGATTTCTGTTCTGCCTCCACTTGAGACATACGAACCGGGCCACGGTTTGCCAAATCATCACGCATGATTTCAGCCGCCCGTTGCGACATATTGTTGAGGAAGTGATCGCGCAATGCCTGATCGCAACCTTTCAATGCCACCAGCAGGGAATCGGTCGGAACCTCCTGCAACAGGCGCTGGATACTGCGATCGTCCACGCCGATAAGGTTTTCGAACAGGAACATTTCATCAATGATTTTTTGTGCCAGCTCATTATCGTAGGTACGAACGGCATCAATGACGCCTTCTTCCTGTTGACTTTTCATCAGGTTGATGATTTCTGCCGCAGTACGCACCCCACCCATCTTGCTGCGTTTCAGGTTCTGACCGTCCAGCAGGTTATTCAATACTTCTGTCAACTCCGCCAGTGCGGACGGCTGTACACCCCCAAAGGTGGCGATGCGCAGCATCACGTCATTGCGCAGGCGATCATCAAACAGGGCCAGGATATCGGCTGCCTGACCACGGTTTAGGTGAACCAGGATCGTGGCGATGATTTGCGGATGTTCGTCGCGGATCACATCGGCCGCCATCTGCGGCTCCATAAAGTTGAGCGTTTCGATGCCGGTGGTGGTATCGCGGGACTCAAGGATATCCTCAAGCAGACTGGACGCCCGCTCTTCACCCAAGGCTTTGATCAGCACACTGCGCAGATAATCGTTGGCGTTAATGCTGAGGGCCGTATACTGCCCCGCATCTTCTTCAAACTCCGCCAGGACTTCAACCAGTTGTTGATTGGAAACTTGTCGCATTCCCGCCATCACAATACTCAGTTGTTGTACTTCCCTGGAATTCAGGTGCTTGAACACCTCGGCCGCCTGATCTTCTCCCAGGGTCATTAACATGACGGCACTTTTTTCTGTTCCGCTCAGGCTCATTGTTCGTTACTCATCCATTGACGGATCACCAGCGCGACGACGCGAGGATCTTTTTCTGCAAGTTCACGGATGCGCTGGCTTTGCAGCTCTGCATTGACCCGCTGGCGAGTCATCTGACGGCGCATTTTTTCATCCATTTCAGCATGGGTTTCGGGTGGCTTTTTCTGTTGGCTTTTCTGCGTTTCCCGTGCGGCTTTTTCCGCCGCCCGTTTTTTGGCGATTTGCGGCACAACCATCTTACGCCACAGCAGCCATGCAACCAGCACCAACAGTAACCAACGGCCAACGTCCAATAGTTTTTCCAGCAGGACAGGATGCTGCCAGAATGGCAGGGTTTCTATCACTTCGGATGTCTCATTGAACTGGGTATTGACCACGTTCAGACTATCGCCCCGGTCAGCAGAGAAGCCCATTGCCTCACGGGTCAGTGCTTCGATCTGTGATAACTGTTCGGCTGTCAGCGCCTTGGCCTCAGGGCCATTCTCTCCCTGAACAGTGGCATAGTTGACGACGACAGCCACTGAAAGACGTTCCACCGCACCCGCTTGCAATTGAATATGGCGAATGGTGCGATCCACCTCATAGTTGGTGGTTTCGTCATGGCGGTTGTTACGATTGTTACTGACCATGCGCTCATAGCTGTTATTTTTGTTATTGCTGTTGCGGTTCTGATCCGGTTTTTCGTCACTGTTGCCTTTGGCGTTCGGCTTTTCAATCGGGGCATTTGGCGCGGCGTTTGGCTGATTCGACAATGCACCCGGTACACCACCCAGCAACGGCCCGCCACTTTGCTCGCTGGCGCTGGTTTGTTTGGAGCGAATGGCCGCCTGATTCGGTGGCTGGTTAGGTTTATACTCTTCCGCCGTTTCTTCACGCTGGGAGAAATCAATCTGTGCCGTGACCTGAGCATGAACATTGCCACGACCTACCACGGGGGCCAGAATCGTCTCAATGCGGTGCTGGAAACGACTTTCCACTTCCTGGGTATACTTCAACTGAGTGGTGTTCAAATCACGACCCGTGGCATCGGCTTGTGTCAACAGGCGTCCTGATTGATCCACAATCGTCACTTTGCCTGCCGGTAAACCGGCAACACTGCTGGAAATCATATGCACGATGGCATTGATTTGCCCTTCATCCAGAACACGACCTTGCAGCAATCCGACGGTAACGGAAGCTGAGGGTGATTTTTGTTCACGAACGAATAGCGAAGGTTTCGGCAGGGCCAAATGGACGCGCGCGCTCTGGACGGGGCCGAGCGATTCAACCGTGCGAGCCAGCTCACCTTCCAGTGCACGCTGGTAATTAACCTGCTCACTGAACTGGCTGATCCCGAATTTCTCTTTATCCAACAGTTCGAAACCGGCCGCTCCCCCTTTGGGTAGCCCTTGTTGTGCCAGTTTCAGGCGTGTCTCATGCACCTTTTCGGTAGGTATCATGAGCGCCGAGCCATTTTCGGCAAAACGGTAAGGGACATTCATTTGGGTTAATTGCGTAACGATTTCGCCGCCATCCTTATCGCTCAAGTTACTGTAAAGCACCCGATAATCGGGACTGCGCAACCAGAGAAACAGGGCGATGACAATAGCGATGGCAGCCGAGCCAGCAACTAATAACGGAACTTTTGGATCAGCTTTTATCCTGCTGATAATCGCGTTGAAACCTTTATTTTGGTTTTCAACGTCAGTTGTTGCTGCACTCATAGACGATCCTTGCCTTGCTGGTCAACATGAATACTAAAAGCGTGGCGTAACAAAACAGACTCCCCATACGCAAGCGAAAAGATTCTTCCTATTATTAATCCCATCATTATTCGCTGTTCACACCTCTTTTAATGGCACAATAAGCCTTGAATTTTGACTTCAATTACCCGCTTTAGTTTGGAAGGGCTATGTTACGGTGGCAGCGTGGAAAACTGTCAACCAGCCCACGGTTAATATGGCACTTAATCACATAATCAATAGGGTGATTTAACGCGAGGTTTTTATGTCAATTCAGGCAATTGAAGGTGTACTGCAACAAATGCAGACTCAGGCATTACAAGCAGCAAACATTGCCAAACCCATGTCAGTGCAGGGCGGTTTTGCCAGCCAACTGACTGCCGCAGTAGAAAAAATAAATCAAAACCGTTTAGGCGCGGAGAAGCAGGCAAAAGATTTTACGCTGGGCGTTCCGGCTGTGGAGCTAAATGATGTGATGGTCAATATGCAAAAAGCGAGTATTTCACTGCAAATGGGCATTCAGGTGAGAAATAAGCTGGTCAGTGCCTATCACGAGATCATGAATATGCAGGTTTAAGCCTATCAAATTAGATAACCACCTTTGGGTGGTTATCTATTCCGTGGCCGCACAATCATTCAAATCGCCATTGACTGAAGAAAACCCTATCTTAGAAATAAGCGCTATCGCAATGGTAGCGATAGCGCTTATCTTATTTTTTAACATCACTCATCCTGTTAGTTAAACATCATGTGTGCTGATAATATCAATACCTTATTCATAATCGAGATACACTGAAATTCCTGAATATTCCTTACTCCCCGCTTCACGGGAAGTAAGGATGTGTCCTGCCATTTTGAAATATCATCTCATTGCTTAAAAAACTCGCCATCATTGTTTGTTGGTTAATTTTTTGTTAAAAAAAGAGGTGATCTATCTTGATTGTTTTCAAATTATAAATAAAATAAAGTGCCAAATTAGATTAACCAAAAAAATGATGGTGACGAGTAGACACCACCTAAATGAAAACAAATGAATGACACCATTAATCAGCGTTATTATTAAATGAGAATCACTGATACCGCTGTTATATTTATTTTTGTTCCGTTGTCGTCAACTCCATTTCATAGTTGCTGACAGGAAACTGCCCATAAGTATCATGTAAGAGTTGTTTACAGCTTTCCTGTTTAATCAGGTCGCTGAGTTCATTCAATCTTTTTTGCAACAATCTCCTCGTTTCTTTTTCATTATTCAAGACAGTTTGCAAAATTTGGGTCAATTGCTGCTGTAATGAAAAGGGGGCATCTGAATTTTCTGATATTAACGTTACCACTTCGACGGCCTTCAGATAAGTGATTTCCATATCAACAAGTGCATCCCATTTTTCATTTCTGGCTAAATCAATCATTTGCTCACTTAAACTAAGGATCTGCTGGTAAGCTGACAAAAGATCCATATCATTTTTCATTAAACAATATCCTGACTGGCGTTGTAATGAGGACCTATTTGCCGCCAAGAATCTGAAATCTCGGTAAGTAAATCAATCACTTCGCTAATAGCCTTCTCATCATTGCGTAAATTGGCATGGAGTAAACGGCGACTCATATAATCATATAAATCAAACAGATTAAGCGCGATTTCGCCGCCTTTCTCGAAATCTAATCCTTCTTTAAGACCATTATCAATGATATTGATCGCCTTTGAAATAGCTAAACCTTTTTCCGGAATATTACCTTGTTGCATCAGAATGATTGAACGACGTAGGGCGCTGAGCGCCCCATTGAACAATATCTGAATCAACTGGTAAGGAGAGGCATTCATAATTTCACTCTCAAGGTCTACTTGAGCGTATAACTGGCTTGCCGAACGTTGATACATAATGTCCTTTAATTATCTTAAAAGCTGAAATAGGGATGTATTTGCGTTATTCAGAGAGTTACTCAGTTTATCCAGTTGGGCAAATTGACGCTTATAGCGTTCCACCTTGGCGTCAGTGTCTTTCTTTGTCTGCTCCACTTGTTTTTCAACGGCTTTCAGACTCTTGTTAAGACCTTCCGTTACTGTGGCGAGAGTCCCTTCGTGACTATCCAATGTTTTCTTCAATAAATTATAAGTCTGGGTCGCGAAACCGGTTTTTTCACCATCGCCCATAAAGAAAGCCTTAACGTTAGCCGGTTTTTCTTTCAGGTTCTTTTCCAGTTTTTCATTATTGATTTCCAGTGTGCCATCCAGTTTCTGCTTAATCCCCAGTTTATTCAGCGTGGCGATATCAGCTACATTCTGGGCGGCAAATAATTGCTGTCTTAATTGATTCTGAATACCCTTTAAGGTTCCGTCACCGAGCAGGGCACCATTATCTTTTGACGCCGCTTCACCTTTCCCGACCGATTTAAATTTGGTCAGTGAATCGAATGTGCTCTGTGATTCATTATAAGCATCCACCCACTTTTTGATTGCCTCTTTCATGGGTTCGATATCACGGGAAACGACCAAAGTTTCTGATTTCAGTGCGTGGGGTGCACTTTCTTCTTTTTCTGAAACCTTTTTCAGATTCAGGATAACGCCTTCCGGTGCATCTTTTATCTCATTGGTCTGACGAACAATCTTGAGGCCATTGACGGTTAATTCCGCATTGGCCGCCTGCACGGATTGTGTCATTTTACCCGTGCCGCCGCCTTTGTCGTCAGACGTAAAGTTCAGCAAATCACCGAGCTTATCATCACCTTCAACCTTAATGGTCATCACGGACTGGGTGCCCGCTTTTTTTGCCGTCAGGACCAGATAGTTTCTATCATCTTCCGCTTTGATAATGCTGGCATTGACGTTGCCTTCTTGTTTATTGATGGCATCACGGATTTCAACTAGAGACGTTTCATCATCTTTCAGTGAAATGCGCATTGGCTTATTTTCATCTGATTTACCCGGTTCACCCGGTTGTGTGATGATAATGGTGCGGGTTTTCCCTCCACCCAATGGCTCACCTTGCGGGGATTTTATATCGGCGACGACCGGGGATTGCAGGGACTGCGCCTTTGCAAGCTGCTGAACTTCAATCACATAATTACCCGGACTGGCTTTGGAATCCGTACTTGGGGTAAATGTTTTATGATCTTCACTGACTTTTGTGGTGTTAAGTTTATCGAATTTTTTCAGTTCTTCAGAAGCACTCTTGAGTTTTTCCAAACTGCCTTTAAGTGAACCAAAACCGGTCAGCTTTGCTTTATAACTGGTTTGCTGTTGTTGTAATGGTTCTAAGCGCTTATTTTCTGTTGCCTGAAGTTTTTCCAGTATAGAACCCATCCCGGATCCGGCCCCTAATGAGGAAATGCTAGCCATGTTGACTCCTTTATAAGTAAAGCATCACTGGACTTGTTATCGGATTCATTTGCGAAAAGTTTACTGAAAAAATGTTTTTTTTGATGGCGGGAATAATTGATAAGAACAGGCGCTGTTTGGCTTATCGGGAAAAAACACGAAAAAAATAAAAAAGTTTTTGCAAGAAATATTAAAGGTTCTTTTTGAAACGCCGATAAAACTGTTGGCGGTGATGCACACCGTGGGCAAATAAGCCCAGACTAATTACATCGACTTGATTTTAAAAGGAACTCTACTATGGCACTTGGCATCAATACTAACTTTTCTTCACTGGTGGCTCAGAACAACATGACCCGTTCTCAGGGCGTTTTGGGTTCTGCTATTGAGCGTCTGTCCTCTGGTTTACGCATTAACAGCGCGAAGGATGACGCTGCGGGTCAAGCGATCGCCAACCGTTTTTCCGCTAACATTAAGGGTCTGAATCAGGCTTCCCGTAACGCCAATGACGGTATCTCCATTGCTCAGACCACCGAAGGTGCTCTGAACGAAATCAATAACAACCTGCAACGCGTTCGTGAACTGGCTGTTCAGTCACAAAATGGCAGCAACTCTAAGAGCGATTTAGCATCTATCCAGAAAGAAATAGACCAGCGTCTGGAAGAAATCGACCGTATCTCTAAAGAAACTCAGTTCAATGGCACCAAGGTGCTGAGCAAAAATGACACAATGAAAATTCAGGTTGGTGCAAACGATGGTGAAATCATCAATGTAGAACTGAAAAAAATTGATAAAGGAACATTGGGTCTGGATAAGTTTAGTGTGGCTCCTGCCCAGAAAAAAGGGGATGAACTTAACGGTACAAAAGTAGATATCCCAGGTGGTGACAAAGGCGTAGATATTGATGCCAAAATTAAAGCTGCCGCAGGTGTAGCAAAATTAACTGGCGCGAAATTACATAAAGTTAATGATGACAAGGGCCCAGTTGAAGGTCAATATGTAATAGAAGCTACAGATGGTACTGGTGCTGGTGCTGTAACTAAACTCTTCAACGCAACAGTGGCTAAAGATGGCACGGTAACGATTGGTAGCGAAACTAAAGAATCTGAACAATCTAAAGATCCTCTGAAAACCCTCGACACGGCTCTGTCACAAGTTGACGATCTGCGCAGTTCTCTGGGTGCAGTTCAAAACCGCCTGGAATCCACGGTTAACAACCTGAACAACACCGTGACCAACCTGAGTGCGGCAAGAAGCCGTATCGAAGACGCTGACTACGCAACGGAAGTGACTAACATGGGCCGTGGCCAGATCCTGCAACAGGCAGGCAACGCGGTACTGGCGCAGGCCAACCAGATCCCACAAGCCGTTCTGTCTCTGCTGCGTTAATTATTATTTTCCGGTTGAGCTGTTATGCAGGGTAACCTGCATAAACAACGTTGATAAAATAAGGATCGGTTCGCCGATCCTTATTTTTTTGGTTATCGTTTTTATCAAGACGGTCAGGGACAGCCTGAAACGGGCAATGCATTCGGGCGGACAACCAAAAATTTGGCAAAAAATTTCGCATAGGTGAAAAAGAAGCGCTTTTACTTCATTGTTCAAACGATTGTACCGGTTAGGGGACTGGATAATGGTATCCAGTCTCTTATCCAAAGGTGTCTGTTGTTGTGAGCGATTTGTATACCGCCGAAGGCGTGATGGACAAAAATAGCCTCTGGAAGCGCTATGTACCCCTGGTTCGCCATGAGGCCTTGAGGCTGCAGGTAAGATTGCCTGCCAGCGTAGAACTCGATGACTTGCTTCAGGCCGGTGGCATAGGCTTGCTGAATGCGGTGGAGCGTTTTGATTCCTTGCAGGGAACGGCGTTTACCACCTATGCGGTGCAGCGCATCAGAGGTGCAATGTTGGATGAGCTGAGGAGCCGTGATTGGGCTCCGCGTAGTGTGCGGCGTAGTGCACGTGAAGTCACGCAGACCATCCGTAAACTTGAGCAGGAGTTAGGCCGTCCAGCCAGTGAGCAGGAAGTTGCTAAAGAATTAAAGATTAATCTGATAGAATATCGGCAAATACTGTTAGACACGAATAACAGTCAACTGTTTTCTTATGACGAATGGCGCGAAATTCATGGCGAAAGTTGTGAGCCAGTGATTGAGGAAGAGCATGAGACAAATCCTCTCCAACAAATACTGGAAGGTGACCTTCGTCAGCGGGTAATTGGCATCATTGAGTCATTGCCTGAACGGGAAAAGATGGTTCTTACGTTGTACTATCAGGAAGAACTCAATCTTAAAGAGATCGGCGCAGTGCTTAATGTGGGGGAATCCCGCGTAAGTCAGCTTCACAGCCAGGCGATAAAAAGGCTGAGGGCGCGTTTGAATCCAGAGAAGTAACTTTTTGCTTATTTGTTTTTTTGTTAAGACTATACACAGGGCTTTATCTCTTATGTCTGTTACAACACAAAAGAAACGGCCTCTTAGCCGTTATATCAAGGACTATAAACATAGTCAGACTCATTGTTTGCACTGCCATAAATCACTTGACCGTATTTCTCTTGTTTTTAACGGTCAGGTCATCAATAAAGAAGCGATTTCTGAGATGACTGAATTGGTTGATGACAGAACCTGGAATGAGTTACAGGGTAAATTTGTCGCGTTGTGCCGCTTTTGTAGTGAAATTTATTGCAATAGCCAGACTGATTATTTCGACATTATGTCATTTAAACAGTATTTGTTTGAACAAACGGAGATGAGCCATAGTACGGTGCGTGAGTATGTGGTTCGTTTAAGGCGTTTGGATGAATTACTGACTTCAAGTAATTATTCGGCTAATGAATTTACGCCAGAAAAAATTCAGGAACAACTCAGCGAAAAATTGTCTCAATCTGCTTTCAGCAATTACAATATTGCGCTGCGTAAATATGAACAGTATCTGAGCTGGCAACAAAACGATCATTGATTAATTACGCCGATATATAACGCGAGTTGGTTAGAACGATTTCAGAGGGGAAGGCGATTATTGCGCTTTCCCCTCTCTATTTCCATGTTATTTCTATTGGTATATATTATTACTGCTATATATTTAACGGATTATATTTTTACAATAAAACGGATGTTAATTAAATCCTGTTAATCAATTCACTTTAACCGATATCATGACTCCATATATTATGAATCAACGTATTATTAATTAACCTACTATTAATTAACCTACTATTAATTAACCTACTATTTAATCAACTGACCATTAACCGATAGTCATCAAACTGGCATTACCGCCTGCCGCTGCGGTATTGACACTTAATGAACGTTCGTGCAGCAAGCGTTCCAATAGCAAATGAGTTTCACCCCGGGCAAAGCCCTGTACGGAGATGATTGGCCCTTTACGCTGTGCAATTACGCTGCAAACATGACGTAATTGATCACAATCGCCGTGATAAATCACCGCTTCCATCTCTGTCTCTTCATTTTGCCAGTCGTTGACCCAATGGATATGCTGACGAACGTCATCCGGTAATTGACGTTGCAATGCCTGATGCAATTCGTCTTTCTCCCAGACGGCCTGACAACCGACAGAAAGTACCGCCGCCAATTGTACCAGCGCATCCTGTTCGTTATCCGCCAGACACAGAACATGACCGCGTGGCAACAGCGTATAGGTATTGCGCTCCCCGGTTGGCCCCGGCAGTAAGCGTATCGTTCCACTTTGCGCCAGTAAACTGTATTCCTGAATCACTTGACCCAAGGCATCGTTATTCTGTGTGGTTGCCCAATCAGCCAGTTTGTAGAGAGGGGCTTGCAAAATGACACGCGCTCTGGCATCAGGTTCGTGCTCTGTATCCTGACGCCCCAGTGTTTGACTGGCTGCATTAACCGGGCGTTGTGACAGCAAGCGATACAAATACAGCGGCCCGCCGGCTTTCGGCCCTGTGCCTGACAAGCCTTCGCCACCAAAGGGTTGTACGCCGACGACCGCACCCACCATATTGCGGTTGACATATAAGTTACCGACTTTCGCTTTTCCGGTGACCTGAGCGATGGTTTCATCAATACGAGTATGAACCCCTAAGGTCAAGCCATAACCGGAGGCATTGATTTGATCCAGCAATTTATCCAACTCATTGCGCTTGAAACGGACAACATGCAGCACCGGGCCGAAAATTTCTTTTTTCAGCTCATCAAAACTTTCCAGCTCGATCAACGTGGGCTTAACGAAAGTCCCTTGTGTCCATTCCTGACAGTCCGTGGCATTTTCATGCGCGGCCTGATAAATCGTCCGGCCTTTAGTGCGCATGGTTTGGATATGGCGCTCGATGCCTGCTTTCGCGTCTGCATCAATCACCGGGCCGATATCTGTTGATAAGCGCTCAGGATTACCCATGCGGCACTCAGCCATTGCCCCTTTCAGCATCGCAATCGTTCTTTCGGCAGCATCTTCCTGCACACACAGGATGCGCAGGGCAGAGCAACGCTGACCCGCACTGTCAAAGGCGGAAGCAATCACATCGGTGACGACCTGTTCGGTCAATGCGGAAGAATCCACGATCATGGCATTCAGGCCACCGGTTTCTGCGATCAACGGTGTTGGACGACCCTGTGCATCGAGACGACCAGCAATATTGCGCTGCAACAGGCTGGCGACTTCGATAGAACCGGTAAACATCACACCGCGTACTCGTTCATCACCGACCAGCAATGCGCCTACGGTTTCCCCTTGTCCGGGCAGTAATTGCAATACATCACGGGGAATGCCCGCTTGATGCAGTATTTTCACGGCGACAGCGGCAATCAACGGCGTTTGTTCTGCAGGTTTTGCCAAGACACTATTACCTGTTGCCAATGCAGCGGCAACTTGACCGGTGAAAATGGCCAGGGGGAAGTTCCACGGGCTGATACAAACCACAGGCCCTAGCGGACGATGGGTATCATTGGCGAAATCCTGACGGACTTGATCAGCATAATAATAGAGAAAATCGACCGCCTCGCGTACTTCGGAAATCGCATTATTGAACGTCTTACCGGCTTCGCGGACTAAAATACCGAGCAAGGATTGCAGGTTATTTTCCATCAATTCGGCTGCCCGCACCAAAATAGCCGCACGCTCTGAAGGGGGAGTGGCAAACCAAATTGCACCGGCATCAGTGGCCATATCCAGTGCATGGCCGACTTCCTGCGCAGTGGTTTCACGAACATAACCCACGATATCTGAAGGTCTGGCCGGATTGTTGACCGGTTTAACCGCAGGCAATGCTTCCGTATGCGGGCAATCACCCCCCAACAGGGGTTCGCCGCTCCACGTTTCCATTGACGAATTCAGTAAGGCACTGGAAAGGGAAGCCAAACGATGTTCATTGGCGAGATCCAGCCCCGAGGAGTTGACCCGGCTTTTACCGTATAAATCGCGTGGCAGGGGGATTTTCGGATGCGGCAGACCGATTTGCCCTTCAACCTGCGCTAATTCCTGTACGCTTTTCACCGGATCAGCGACCAGTTCATCAATCGGCAGAGCCGTATCGGCAATACGATTAACGAATGACGTATTGGCTCCATTTTCCAGCAGCCGGCGCACCAGATAAGCCAACAGTGTTTCATGCGTTCCCACGGGGGCATAAATGCGACATGGGCGATTGAGCTTGCCATCAGCGACTTTGCCGACAACCTGCTCATAAAGGGGTTCGCCCATGCCATGCAGGCATTGGAACTCATATTGCCCCGGATAATAATTTTGCCCGGCCAGATGATAAATGGCAGATAACGTATGGGCGTTGTGGGTAGCAAATTGTGGATAGATTAAATTCGGGACCGAAAGCAGCTTACGGGCACAGGCGAGGTAAGAGACGTCCGTATAAACCTTGCGGGTATAGACCGGATAGCCTTCCAGTCCATCGATTTGGGCGCGTTTGATTTCGCTATCCCAATAAGCCCCTTTCACCAGACGGATCATCAATCGGTGACGACTGCGCTGTGCCAAATCAATAATGCTATCAATGACGAAAGGACAACGTTTCTGATAAGCCTGGATCACAAAACCAATACCGTTCCAACCTTCCAGTTTCGGTTCGAAACACAGTTTTTCCAGCAAATCGAGGGAAATTTCCAGACGATCAGCTTCTTCTGCATCGATATTAATCCCAATATCATACTGGCGAGCCTGTAACGTCAGGGCGAGCAGCCGTGGATAAAGTTCATCCATCACACGCTCATACTGGGCACGACTATAACGTGGATGCAGGGCTGAAAGTTTGATGGAAATTCCCGGCCCTTCATAAATGCCCCGACCGTTGGAGCCTTTGCCAATGGCGTGGATCGCCTGTTGGTAGGAAACCATGTAGGCTTGGGCATCTTCTTCGGTCAGCGCGGCTTCACCGAGCATGTCATAAGAATAACGGAAGCCTCTCTCTTCCAGCTTACGGGCATTGGCAAGGGCTTGGGCAATGGTTTCTCCCGTAACAAATTGTTCGCCCATCAGACGCATCGCCATATCCACGCCTTTGCGTACCAATGGCTCACCACTTTTACTGATAATGCGGTTCAGGGAGTTGGATAACTTGGTTTCATTGTGGGTCGATACCAGCTTACCGGTGAACAACAATCCCCATGTCGCAGCATTGACAAACATGGAGGGGCTTTGGCCTAAATGAGAGTGCCAATTGCCATTGCTGATTTTATCGCGGATCAAGGCATCGCGGGTGGCTTTATCGGGAATGCGCAGCAGGGCTTCGGCAAGGCACATCAGCGCGACGCCTTCCTGTGAAGAAAGTGAAAACTCTTGCAATAATCCCTGCACCAGCCCGGCACGACCAACCCCTTGTTTTTGCTGACGCAGTTTTTCTGCGATGGAATAAGCCAGCTTGTGCGTTGCCTTGGATTGCTCTTCTGATAACTGAGCAAGTTGCAGCAGCATGGGAACTGCCTGTGTTTCGGGGGGGCGGTAGGCAGCAGTAATCGCGGAACGTTTCACCGATTGGGGTAAAATATGCTCGGCAAAATCCAGAAATGGTTGATAAGGCGCCTCAATCTGTGATTCTACTTCGGAAATCTTTTCTTCTTTGTTATCCTGACCCGCTGATATTTCTGGGATCTTTTCCTCATTTTCCAGACGTTCAAGATAATTAAAAATGGCTTGCTTAATTAGCCAGTGTGGTGTGCGTTCAATTTGTTGCGCAGCGGCTTTAATTCGATTGCGCGTTGCTTCATCGAGTTTCACGCCCATAGTGGTACTACCCATTTTCACTCCTTAATAGGTAAGACTAAACCAAGTTGCATAACAATATCTTCCATGTTGCAACTTTGTGCAACTTCGTTAAGAACGGATATTCTAATTTTGTGAAATTCATCTTGTTTTTATTATCCTTCCGGTGAATGTTATGATTGTTATTTAATTATATGATTGATATATATGGTTTTTATTTTATTTTCGTAAGTTTATGGTACAACCTGTTTTTTAATCTAAGGTACAACTTTTAGGGTGATAAATGTGATTTGGCAGGCGTTTTTTATAAAAATTTAGTTAACTTGTTGTTAAAAATGCTTTGGCTAAATTAGGATAGAATGTAATTTTAAAATAATTACCAACCTAAATAATACTTATGAAAACTAATGTCATCTTGGAGATGCAACTTATTACAGCCTGATAACAAGGGTGGGGTATCACTTAAAAGTACACGATAAGTACAAGTGACATTACTTACGCAAATAACCTATTTGCAGACACATGATTTATAAAAACACTATGGAGAAGAACCTGCATGACAGTAAATTCACCCATGCTCATTACTTTCATTATCTACATTGCTGGGATGTTGCTGATAGGCTTCATGGCTTATCGTTCCACCAAGAATTTTGATGACTACATATTGGGTGGTCGGAGATTAGGTAGTGTGGTAACCGCATTATCTGCCGGCGCTTCTGATATGAGTGGCTGGTTATTGATGGGATTGCCGGGGGCTATTTTTTTCTCTGGTATTTCAGAAGGTTGGATCGCATTAGGTCTACTGCTGGGCGCATACCTGAATTGGCGCTGGATTGCGGGTAGATTACGTGTACATACCGAAGTCAGTAATAACGCACTGACGCTACCCGATTATTTTACTCATCGCTTTGAAGATAAAAGCAAAATCCTGCGTATTATTTCCGCATTGGTCATCTTGGTTTTCTTTACCATTTACTGCGCATCGGGTGTTGTCGCTGGTGGCTTATTGTTTGAAAACACGTTTGGCATCAGCTATGAAAAAGCGATTTGGTTGGGCGCATTGGCTACCATTGCCTATACCTTCCTCGGCGGTTTTCTTGCTGTTAGCTGGACGGATACGGTGCAGGCAACTTTGATGATTTTCGCTTTGATCCTGGTACCTGTGCTTATCTTGTTCAACGTTGGAGGCGTCGATACCGCCATCAATATTATTGAGGCAAAAAGTCCAGCCTATTTAGATATGTTTAAAAATCTGAATATTATTGCCATTGTTTCTCTGTTGGGTTGGGGGTTAGGTTATTTTGGTCAACCCCACATTCTGGCTCGTTTTATGGCGGCAGATTCTCACCAGACTATTCATAAAGCCCGCCGCATTAGTATGACGTGGATGTTACTGTGCCTTGCGGGTACGGTGGCGGTGGGTTTCTTTGGCATTGCCTATTTTGAAATACATCCGGCGCAGGCAGAGCCAGTATTGCAAAACCGTGAGCGTATTTTTATTGAACTGGGGAGACTCTTATTTAATCCATGGCTTACTGGAATATTACTGTCTGCGGTGCTGGCTGCGGTTATGAGTACGTTGAGCTGCCAGTTGCTGGTGTGTTCTAGTGCGTTGACTGAAGATTTCTATAAGGCATTTATACGCCCCAAAGCCAGCCAGAAAGAACTGGTATGGGTTGGTCGTATGATGGTCTTACTGGTCGCAATCATTGCCATTGTCATCGCAACTAACCCAAACAATAAGGTATTGGCATTGGTCAGTAATGCCTGGGCAGGATTTGGTGCGGCATTCGGCCCTGTGGTTCTGATTTCAGTACTCTGGAAACGTATGACCCGTAACGGTGCATTGGCGGGTATGCTGGTGGGGGCGATCACCGTACTGGTTTGGATGGAATTCCACTGGTTCTCCCTGTATGAAATCATACCGGGCTTTATTTTTGCGACGATCACGATTGTCGTGGTCAGTTTATTAGGAAAAGCACCAAGTCAGGCGATACAACAACGTTTTGTTGAAGCCGAAGCGCATTATAAGACTAAATAAACCCGCAGTGATGAGAAGCCTCTGATTTATTCAGGGGCTTTTTAAATTTATATATCCCGAAGTTTGAAATCCATTGACACCTCGCTTGATCCTTAATGCTTCACATTCTGGCTGGTGCTGGTACGCCAGCCGCTTTTTCTATTTGTTGATAGTGAATTTGTAAGATACGTCGCTAGTAGATCCAATGTTGAGCGCCAACTGAATCAGCGTTTTATTGAATCAATTACTCCATTGGTAAAACAGGCCGTTGAAAAGTCTGTTAGCGCAATGGTAGTTTCTGGCCTTTCAAATAAACATATTCCAATTGATGGTGCCCAGGAAGAAACAGAACCTCAAGAGAACCTGAAAGAACCCGATGAGATAGTCGATCCAGATAACCCAAATATTGTTACTACTAAAAACGAATTGGCTCTATATGAAAAAGCCAAATCAATAGTCGGGGATTCTGTTGATTTGCAGTACAAAGATACGGAATCTTACTTTGGTGTTCTGTATCAAGGAAAATCAAATAGATGGATAATACGGTACTTTGACAAGAAGAATAAGCCTTACATTCAAATACCTATTGAACTCACTGACATATTAGCCAATGAAGTTAATCGAGCGGGATTATCTGCCAATAACTCAAGAATTTTCATCGAAGCTCCAGAAGATATACTGAGGATAACGGGCATTATCCTTGATGCTTTTGAGTTCGTTAAAAATGACGATAACTTTAGGAAAAAAGCACAATAATCTTACCAGCCACCACTCGGTGGCTTTTTCCTTATATTCATCACGCAACCCCTCAAAAAATGCCTAATTGGTCACATTTTTAACTATTAATAAAAACAAGTTCATTTTAAAAATAAGTGGATATGGATTTTATAAGCATTTTTTATCCACAAATACAAGTATGGTTGTTTTTTTGTAAAGTCATGCTTGCATAACGACTCGATATTGATTTTGGTATTGCAGTGATATCACGTTATCGGCAAGTAAAAGGGGGGATACTGTATTCTGTATTGATTGAATATACCCCAGTAATTGCGAAGAGTTTATTAATCAATGCAGTACCATCCAAGCTAAACCCGCCCACTAAAATCCGTGATGAGACACTTATCACCGATGTCCAAAATTACCCGAATGACTATCAATGGGAAAAAGCAAAACGTCTGGGGGTCACGCAGTCCGCTAGCCGCAGTCCATGTATGAATATAGAGCTGCAACCTACAATCGATGTCAGAGTGGTTTTTGTCTTGCAAACGAGACGGGATGCGTTCATATAGTTGTATTATGCATCAAGTCGAGGGCTTCTTTCTGGGCATCTGTCAGATTAATTTCCGTGGGCGCGATCCTGACCGGATCTGATACGAATAAAAAATCAAGTATCTTCAATGACTATGGATATAAGGCTTATTCCGATTTGAGTTTTTTTATTTAAGTGTGTTTATTGCATATTCATCTCGTAACAACGGTAACTTATTCGAGGCATAATCATGAATGGTGACAATGATCGTAAGTTAAATACTATATTCGGTGAAGGAGTTGGTAACGCTATCGTTACCATGAATTCCGATCAAACAACAGCTTCTACCCCACAATCTCTCTTATCAGAAACCCATTCACACCAAAATTTATGGTACACCAGTCCTGCCCTGGATTGGGAATCTGAAGCTCTCCCTATTGGGAATGCTCGATTGGGTGCAATGTTGTTCAGCGATCCACTGAATGAACGCATCCAATTTAATGAGCAAAGTTTATGGGGAGGGATAAATAACTACGACAATGCTCTGTATGGTAAAGGTGATGAGGAACACGATAGAAGCGTAACCGGATTTGGTAGCTATAGAGCATTTGGTGATATTTACCTCAATTTTAACTCACATGCGGTTATAACTGGTGATGCAGATCAAGGAACCAGTCGTTCAACTGAAGGCGTTGAACAGAGTGTGGATGGAAAAAATACGACTAAATGGTGTATTAAAGACCCAGGCAGTTTCGTTTACTGGCAAGCGAAATTGAAAAAACCTACAGTGATAATTGATTATTCTCTTACAAGTGCAAATGACAAACCACAACGCGACCCCCGGAAATGGATTTTGGAAGCATCAAACGATGGTTCAGTCTGGAGCGTTCTGGATAATCGTCACTTCAACTCATCTTTCGAAAAACGTTTTCAGACCAAATCTTTTAGTTTCACAAATAGTGTTGCTTATCTTTTTTACCGTTTACGCTTCGAAATTATGGCAACTACCCGCTATTTTCAGGTCGCAGAGATTGCACTTGGAGGCGTAGATCTGAAAGCTCTTGTTCCACTTTATCTATCTTCACCAAGCAGTCAGGCTGCCGGTAGTGTTACTGAGGGAGAAGGAATAATTAAAACATCAGATCAATCCCTTAATACAAAATGGTGCATAAAACATCCAGGTACCCTAGTTGTATGGCAGGCGAAGCTACCCTATCAGGCAAAAATAACGACATATAGCCTGACAAGTGCTAATGATATGCCAGAGCGTGACCCACAAAAATGGACATTATATGGATCAAATGATGAACTAATCTGGACTTCCTTGGATATACGTAATCTCGAGTCTCCCTTCGAAAAGCGCTTTCTCACAAAAACCTTTACGTTCCAAAACACTATTGCTTTCAGATACTACAAGATTGAATTCATGCCTATTACAGGCGTTAGCCATTTCCAGGTGGCCGAAATAACCTTAAGTGGCGGAGATTTCTCCTCAAGCTCCTGTACGGCAATTTCTGAATATAAGCGTACACTTGATCTTCACTCGGGGATACACACCACTACTTTTGGTATTGATAATGACCAGATAGTACGAGAGGCCTTTGCCAGCATGCCTGACGATATAATGGCTTTCCGCTACACGGCAAATGAGACAGGAAAATTTTCAGGGAAATTGACGCTACTATCAAGCCAGGGAGCGACGACTTCTGTAGATGCCAACCGTGGTCTTCTTACTTTTAATGGCATAATGGATAACAACCTGAAATATGCATGTGGTATAAAAGTTATTGTGCCAGATGGCCAGTTATCTGTTGTACACAAAACGCTTGTATTTAATCAGTGCAGCAGTCTCCTGATAATTGTCGATGCACGAACGAACTACCAAATGAATTATGTGGCCGACTGGCGTGGCCCCGATCCAGAGCCAGCAATTATGGCCGCATTATCGGCTGCCTCGGCAAAAACTTTTGACTCACTGCGTGCCACTCATATAACAGATTTTAGTGCTATGATTTCAACTGCATCAGTCAACTGGGGAGATACGGATGTAGATATAGCACTCCTGCCTACAAATCTACGGTTAAAACGATATGCAAATGGCGCTGAAGATCCTTCTCTCGAACAAACCATGTTCGATTTTGGTCGTTATTTATCCATTAGCTCATCACGTATGAATGGCTTACCCGCCAATCTGCAAGGCTTATGGAATAAAGACAACCAACCAGAGTGGGGCTGTGACTATCATACCAATATTAACGTACAAATGAATTATTGGGGAGTTGAGAGCACTCACCTTCCAGATTGCCATCAACCCCTACTCAATTTTATCGGACAAGTCGCCGGACCTAGCCGTGTTGCCTCTAAGAATGCTTTGGGTAACAAACGAGGATGGACGGCTCGAACGAGTCAAAGTATTTTCGGTGGTAATACCTGGAAATGGAATACAGTAGCAAGTGCCTGGTATGTCCAACATATCTATGAGCATTTTGCTTTTACACAGGACACCGAATATCTACGCAACACTGCTTACCCACAGCTCAAAGAAATATGTCAGTTCTGGGAAGATCAATTGAAAATGCGGCCTGATGGAACATTAGTTTCACCAAATGGGTGGTCCCCAGAACACGGCCCTCGTGAAGATGGTGTTATGTATGATCAGCAGGTCATTTGGGATTTGTTTCAAAATTATTTAGATGCAGCAGCGGTACTTGGTATTGATCTGGAATATCAAAAAACGGTGGCCAACCTTCAATCAAAGCTGGCGCCAAATAAAATCGGTGCATGGGGTCAACTGCAAGAATGGCAAACCGATCGTGACAGGCCAAGTGATGTTCATCGGCACACATCACATTTGTTTGCCGTTTATCCCGGCAAGCAAATAACGCCATCCGGCACACCAGAATTCGCAGCCGCCGCACTTGTGTCACTTAAGGCTCGTTGCGGGGAACCACCAGGTAGCAATATCGAATTTACCGCAGGTACAGTGACTGGCGATAGCCGCCGTTCATGGACCTGGCCATGGCGCTGTGCACTCTTTGCTCGACTGGGTGACGCAAAGCGGGCACTGGTGATGTTACGGGGTTTGCTGACTTACAACACTCTTCCAAACCTGTTCTGTACTCATCCACCATTTCAGATTGATGGAAATTTTGGTATTACAGGGGCGGTTACAGAAATGTTGTTACAAAGTCATGAAGGAAAGATAGTACTGCTTCCTGCCTGCCCGGATGCATGGAAATTAACAGGAAAATTCACGGGCCTGAGAGCAAGAGGAGGGTACAGAGTCAATTGTGAATGGAAAAATGGTTTCGTGACATCATTTAATATTGTGGCCGATAAAGCATCATCAAAAAAAACCGTTCTTGTTTGTGTTAACGGCGAATGCAAGACTATAACATTAACCTGATTGAAACTGAGTGAGCCTATGGTTTTTAATAATATTTCACGACATTCACAGTAATTTTTCGCAAAGGAAAGTGTGCTGTGATTAAAAAAATAGACGAATTAATAGAATTAGGCTAGTTTAAGTGCGCCATAAATAGCTCTTAAATTGAACATTTCTCTCGTCTTCTTATCGCTTTTGCTGTGGGCAGTTTATCACGAGTGATACAGGGTTCTATTTGATGACTCCACCAAAACAGGGTGCAGATAGAGATCTCAAAGTGGGCACTCGTTTGTTCAAAAGTCAACGTATGCTTGTCCTTATGTGCCAGTATTTTCTTTCAGAAATCTAAACTGTAACTCATCGACTACTCTGCCTTGTCATTGGAATTCAGGCATTATGCCATAATATTTTGATTCTGCTATATGCAGCAGGAACGGAGTGGCAGCATGGGTTATCGATATTCCTTTAGCCACCCAAGGGAATGGGCAAAGAAATATTGCCTTTAGTTTCAGAGTGGTACTAATTGTTCAGTATTATTCGCTTGTTATTGGGGTCGGATGGGTTTATTGGTTAATGCAAAATTACATTTCTGTGGGGGTAATAATTATGTCCAGATTGCATAGAAATTGTTATGACGTGCTAAGAAGAGAAAATAACCTTATTTCTCAATGTATACGTTCGAATGGGTGCATATCACTAGAAATATGTCATCCAAGAGCGTTTGTTATAGAAAAAATTGATACTCGTTTTCCTTTTATTCGTGGATCAGCTGAAATATTACTTATCCAGCTGGGTTTTAAATATTATAACCCTTCTGCGTGTGAATTGCTCCCTCACTCCTTTGACCTAGATATAATGAGCTATGAGCAAAATATAATTACTCCTTTATCCAGCGATAATTTTAATGGTCTAAACTTCGCTTTCCTCGTACGAAACATACAAAATGGTGCCCGTCCATTAATCTCTCAGCCCTCCCATTCTTGGAATCCTGTTTTCTCTAACGAACACGAACAATTATTACAAGATGCATTGGATATTACACGCAATCGATAATTCTCATTTATAGTGTGAAAATCAACACTCACTTACATTGATGCCTAACATATTCCTGCAACCCCAGTATCATTTGCTCTGAGGTTGCAGACAGGTCTATGTCAGAATGTCGTTGGTTGAGCCACCGCACGAACCCAGCACATAATTCCCTTTTGCAAATCAGTGCGGCCTTCGTTTAACCAACGCATATCAATTTGATGATTTCCCGTTTGCGCGTTCGTGGTTACCAGATAATCATAAAGCCGACCCAGTTCTTCCCCTAGCGCCTTAACTTTATTCATACAATCAATTTCGTCTTGGGTTAATTCACGATAGCCGTTGATTTTACGGTGTTGGTTTTCCATTGTTTCACCTATAGAAATTAGAGCCTGCTGACATAGAAATACCGCCCTGAGAGAGGTCGCCACCCAGCGATAGTTCTCAGGCTCTATTTCTATAAGCTCTCAGTTGGATTTTGCGCATGTCAGTGCGCAGATAAAAAGAAGCCCCGCAAAGGCGAGGCTCGGAATTCAAATTAAGCTGTAGGCTTTTTCGAATGTTTCGTCGGGGTAACACGGTCTGATAACCGTTCTTGTGGTAGTTGGACAACAACTTCATCAATGCTCGAATACCATACTCAGGGGATTCAAACCGACAGAACCGCTTCTCAATCTTTGGGTCATGCCTTAACTGACCCTGCCACTTATTCTTCGGGTTGTGATCAATATTGCCGGGGTTGTTATTACGAATGCCTCTGCTCATTCTTTACCTCCCAAACGCTTATTGATGGCGCGGATAGCAAATCCCCGTATCTTCTCAACACCAATAAAACCAATAGCGCCTCTACCCATCGGTTCTTCCGTTCTACACCATCGTAAATCAGGCGTCCGTAACAAATGGCGATCGCCAAAGCGGAGCCGGATATCTGCGGCCACGAGTTTCTCAGGCCGTTCAATAAGTCGGCCCACAAATCAGGATTTTCTTTCATCTTCATAATCCACCCCATCTGAACAATGGGCGTCCGTGGGGTGAGCTAGGGTCGCTCCTGTGAGTTGAGTTAATAGAGTGCCGCTATGGGAATCCCCATATCTAATGAAGCTCAAATAGTTAGGATTCAGTTGTTCGGAATAACCAAATATGTGAAACTCGCATCAAATAACCATCGGTAAATATTATAAGGATTTAATATGTCACAATTAGAAAAATTACCACTCGGAGAAAAAACACCTCTAATATTCATCTTTGGTGGGATATTTTTACTCGCAGTATCAATTTTAAAGTGGATGACATCTGATATTGAAGTGGACTGGCTATATAACTCAGTTGAAAGTTTACTAGCCATTTATCTTGTCACTCTTGGGTTCAGATTACGTAAAAAGTACCGAAGTAATAACGAGTAAGTTTAGACTAACCGGAATTACCGGATATTTGAGCTTGTAGCGATGGTTTGCAGGTTGGAATTAAAATCCATCGAACTCATCGCACCATTCGAATTCATCTTGCATAGGGATGATGAGGTTAGTTTAGATGTGTCACGTGCTGGCTGGAAGCTCAGGGCGTCGAAGTTTCAAACGGGACAAACCATCTGAAACTGAGATACAAGGGGAAGCACAGCGTCATGCCAAGGCATCCCAGCCAT